>JANXUT010000070.1 GCA_025356075.1 Pseudomonadota bacterium
TCGCTATCGCCGATCCCGCGCTTCAACGCGGCGCGGGCGGCTTGGCGATGTTCCGGCGTGATATGGCTCGCGACCATCCGGATCGCGGTGGCGAGCACGGCGGCATCGTCGGTGAAGCCGAGCACCGGCAGCATGTCGGGAACGAAATCGAACGGCAGGATGAAATAGGCGATGGCCCCTAACAGCGCCGCCTGCACATGGCGCGGCGTCCGCTTGTCGAACGCACAGTAATAGGCAGCGAGCAGATCCTCGGCGAACGGGAGTTTCGCCACGACCCGCTTCAGCTTGATCCAGAAGCGCCGCCGCACGCTGTCGCGGTCTTTCGCCAGCCGGTCGGCCGGCTCAAAACCAACGGTATGTTCTGACGTCATCGCCTGGCCTCCCGTAAGGCCCGCGGCGGCTCGCTGATGGGGACCGTGGGGCGGGGTGCATGTCGAAGCGCGATTACTACCTGGTGCTCGAGCTCGAGCGGACGGCGTCCGAGGCCGACATCAAGAAGGCGTACCGCCGCCTCGCGATGAAGCACCACCCCGACCGGAATTCCGGCGACTCCACCTCCGAGGAAGCCTTCAAGGAAGCGAAGGAGGCCTACGAGGTCCTCTCCGATCCCGGCAAGCGGGCGACCTACGACCAGTTCGGCCACGCGGGGCTTGATTCCGGCCGCGGCGGGCGCAGCGGCGACCCGAGCGACGTCTTCGGCGACATCTTCGGCGAAGTGTTCGGCGACATCTTCGGTGGCGGCCGGCGCGGCGGCAGACAAGTCTTTCGCGGCGCGGACTTACGCTACGAACTTGAACTAGATCTTGAGCAAGCGGTGTTCGGCCATGCCGCCGAGATCGAGATCGCGACGCTCGGCGAATGCGCGACCTGCGCTGGCAGCGGCGCCGCCAAGGGAAGCGCCCCCGTTCGCTGCACGACCTGCGGCGGCGTCGGCCAGGTCCGCACCCAGCAGGGGTTCTTCGCCGTCCAGCAGCCCTGCCCGAGGTGCAAGGGGCGGGGCGTGACGATCGAGAAGCCCTGCGATGAGTGCTACGGGCAAGGACGCGTCCGCCGCGCCCGCACGCTCGCGGTGAAGGTTCCGGCCGGCGTCGATTCCGGCGACCGGATCCGGCTCTCGGGCGAGGGCGAAGCCGGCCGCAACGGCGGCCCGCCCGGGGACCTCTACGTGGAGGTCGCCGTCAGGAAGCACGCGATCTTCGAGCGCGCGGGCGCGGATCTGTCCTGCGAGGTGCCGGTCGCCTTCACGAGCGCCGCGCTCGGCGGTGAGATCGAGGTGCCGACGCTCGGCGGCAATGCCCACCTCAAGATCCCGGGCGGAACGCAGTCCGGCAAGATCTTTCGCCTGCGCGACAAGGGCGTCAGGCCCGTGCGGGGCGGCGCGACCGGGGACCTCTTCTGCCGGGTGATGGTCGAGACGCCGGTCAACCTCTCCTCCGAGCAGAAGGCGATCCTCAAGCAGCTCGATGAGACGCTGCGCAAGGATCCGAAGCGGCACAACCCGCGCGAGGACTCCTGGCTCGCGGGGGTCAAGCGCTTCTTCGAAACGAGCGGCCAGTGAGCGTGACCGCCCGCGCCCCCGTCAGGATCGCGGTGCTGGGCGCGGCGGGGCGTATGGGCACGAGCCTCGTGCGCGCGCTCGCCGCCGATGCCGCGTTCGAGCTGGTCGGCGCGCTCGTGTCCCCCGGGAGCGCCGCGCTTGGGCAGGACGCGGGCAGCCTCGCCGGGCTTGCCCGGCCGCTTGGCGTCGCTACCCGCGCCGAGCGTGGCGAGGTCCTCGCGCGCGCCGAGGTCGCCCTCGACTTCACGCTCGCCGGTGCCACGCTCGAGAACCTCGCCGCCTGCGAGGCGAGCGGCGTCGCGCTCCTCCTCGGCACGACCGGCCTGCCACCCGCGGCGCACGCCGCGCTCGCGGTGGCGGCGATGCGGATTCCGCTCCTTGTCGCCGCGAACACGAGCCTCGGCGTCGCGGTGCTCGCCGGCCTCATCGAGCGCGCCGCGCGGGCGCTGCCCGCCGACTACGACATCGACGTGCAGGACGTCCACCACCGCGACAAGCGCGACGCGCCCTCCGGCACCGCGCTCGTGCTCGGCGCCGCCGCGGCCGCGGGGCGCGGCCGTGACGCGGCGCTGCTCGCGGCCGACGCGGCCGACGGGGGCGGGGAGCCGCGCCGCCCGGGCGCGATCGGCTTCGCCTCGCTGCGGGCCGGCGACATCGTCGGCGAGCACACGGTCTTCTTCGCCGGACCCGGGGAGCGACTCGAGCTCACCCACCGCGCCACCGACCGGATGACCTTCGCCCGCGGGGCGCTCAAGGCCGGGGCGTGGCTCCGCGGCCGCTCGCCCGGGCGGTACTCGATGGCCGATGTGCTCGGGCTCTGAGCATTCGCTCGTCGGTGACACTGGTGTGACGGCGGAAGCTGCCGTAAAATACCCGCCCGGATCGAACCCAACGTGTGACTGACAGTAAGCGGGCGGAGTCTTATCGAGGCTCCACCCGCTTTGCGCATGTAAGACCCGGATTCCGATGGCCGTTCGCCGCGCGCGGACGCGCCACGGGGAGTGAATCTCTTGACGACGCCCGCAGTACTCGCCCTGGAAGACGGAACGGTCTTCCGGGGTATTTCCGTCGGCGCCAAGGGCAATACCACCGGCGAGGTGGTCTTCAATACCGCGATGACGGGCTACGAGGAGATCCTCACCGACCCCTCCTACAGCCGCCAGATCGTCACGCTCACCTACCCGCACATCGGCAACTACGGCACGACCCCCGAGGACCTCGAGTCGGGCGCGGTCTACGCGGCCGGGCTTGTGATCCGGGACCTCCCCCGGCTTCACAGCAGCTGGCGGGCGACCGACTCGCTCGCCGGGTTCCTGCAGCGGGGCAAGGTCGTCGCGATCGCCGAGATCGACACCCGCAAGCTGACGCGCCTGTTGCGCGAGAAGGGCGCCCAGGCGGGTTGCATCATGACCGGCGACAATGTCGATGCGGCGGCGGCGGTGCGGCTCGCGAAGAAGTTTCCGGGGCTGAAGGGCATGGACCTCGCCAAGGTCGTCACGACCAAGCGCCAGTACCAGTGGAACGACGGCAGCCACTGGGCGGGCGAGGCGCAGCGCGCCGCGCGCGCCTCGCACCGGCTCAACGTCGTCGCCTACGACTTCGGCATCAAGCGGAACATCCTCCGGATGCTCGCCGACCACGGCTGCCGCGCGACGGTGGTCCCGGCGCAGACGCCGGCCGAGAAGGTGCTGGCGATGCAGCCGGACGGCATCTTCCTGTCGAACGGCCCCGGCGACCCTGAGCCCTGCGAGTACGCGATCGAGGCGATCCGCGAGTTCCTGAAGACCGACGTGCCGATCTTCGGCATCTGCCTCGGGCATCAGCTGATGGGGCTCGCCGCGGGTGGGCGCACCGTGAAGATGAAGTTCGGGCACCACGGCGCGAACCACCCGGTGCAGGAGCTCGACTCGGGCCGCGTCCTCATCACGAGCCAGAACCATGGCTTCGCGGTCGATGAGACCTCCCTCCCGCCGAACGTCCGCGCGACCCACCGCTCGCTCTTCGACGGCTCGCTGCAGGGCCTTGAGTTCACCGACCGTGCCGCGTTCAGCTTCCAGGGACACCCCGAGGCGAGCCCGGGGCCGCGCGACGTCGCCGACCTCTTCGACCGCTTCGTGCTGCTGATGGTGCGGCGCCTGCAGTCGCGCCTCAAGGTGCGCGAGCCGAAAGCCGAGAGCCCGCAGCCCGGCCTCTCCGGCGCCTGAGCCGACCCCATGCCGAAACGCACAGACATCAAGAGCATCCTCATCATCGGCGCGGGCCCCATCGTCATCGGGCAGGCGTGCGAATTCGACTACTCGGGCGCGCAGGCCTGCAAGGCGCTCAGGGAGGAGGGCTACCGGGTCATCCTCGTGAACTCCAATCCCGCCACGATCATGACCGACCCCGAGATGGCGGACTCCGTCTACATCGAGCCCGTGCACTGGCGCACGGTCGCCAGGATCATCGAGAAGGAGCGCCCGGACGCGCTCCTGCCGACGATGGGCGGGCAGACCGCGCTCAACTGCGCGCTCGACCTGGTGCGCGAGGGCGTGCTCGATGAGTACAACTGCGAGCTCATCGGCGCCTCGCGCGAGGCCATCGACATGGCGGAGGATCGCGAGCTGTTCCGAAACGCCATGCGCGAGATCGGGCTCGAGACGCCCCGCGCGCGCATCGCCCACAGCCTCGAGGAAGGCCTCGCCGTGCAGGCGGAGATCGGCTACCCGACGGTGATCCGCCCGTCGTTCACGCTCGGTGGTTCCGGCGGCGGCATCGCCTACAACCGCGAGGAGTTCGAGACGATCGTCGCGCGCGGCCTCGATGCCTCGCCCACCAGCGAAGTGCTGCTCGAGGAGTCGGTGCTCGGCTGGAAGGAATTCGAGATGGAGGTCGTGCGCGACTCGGCCGACAACTGCCTCATCATCTGCGCGATCGAGAACCTCGACCCCATGGGCGTGCACACCGGGGACTCGATCACCGTCGCGCCCGCCCAGACGCTCACCGACAAGGAATACCAGCGCCTGCGCGATGCCTCGATCGCGGTGCTAAGAAAGATCGGCGTCGACACCGGCGGCTCGAACGTGCAGTTCGCGATCAGCCCGAAGGACGGCCGGGTGCTCGTCATCGAGATGAACCCGCGCGTGTCGCGTTCCTCCGCGCTCGCCTCGAAGGCGACCGGCTTTCCGATCGCCAAGGTCGCCGCGAAGCTCGCCGCGGGCTACACCCTCGATGAGCTCAAGAACGACATCACGGGCGGGGCGACGCCGGCCTCGTTCGAACCCTCGATCGACTACGTCGTCACCAAGATCCCGCGCTTCACCTTCGAGAAGTTCCCGGGCGCCAACACGCGCCTCACGACGCAGATGAAGTCGGTGGGCGAGGCGATGGCGATCGGCCGGACGTTCCAGGAGTCGCTGCAGAAGGCGCTTCGCAGCCTCGAGACCGGCCTCACGGGCTTCGATGAGCAGCTGACGCTGCCGTTGACCGAGGAGCAGGAATCGGCGCTCACCGAGGAGCTAAGGCACCCCGGCGCCAACCGGCTCCTCTACGTCGCGGACGCGTTTCGCGCCGGCTGGAGCCTTGCGCGCCTCTACGAGCTGAGCTGGATCGACCCGTGGTTCCTGTCGCAGATCGAGGAACTCATCCTCGAGGAGACGCGCGTCCGTGACGGTGGCCTCGCGCAGCTCGAGCAGGAGCGCCTGCGAAGCCTGAAGCGCAAGGGCTTCTCGGATGCGAGGCTCGCGCGCCTGCTGGGTGTCGAGGAGTCGGTGATCGGCAAGCGCCGCCACGCCTACGGCCTCCTGCCCGTCTACAAGCGCGTCGACACGTGCGCTGCGGAATTCGCGACCTCGACCGCCTACATGTACTCGACCTACGAGGAAGAGTGCGAGTCGAACCCGACTGACCGGCGCAAGATCGTGATCCTGGGTGGTGGCCCGAACCGGATCGGGCAGGGCATCGAGTTCGACTACTGCTGCGTGCACGCGGCGCTCGCGCTTCGCGAGGACGGCTTCGAGACCATCATGGTCAACTGCAACCCCGAGACCGTCTCGACCGACTACGACACCTCCGATCGCCTGTACTTCGAGCCGCTGACGTTCGAGGACGTCATGGAGATCATCGCCAAGGAGAAGCCCGAGGGCGTGATCGTGCAGTACGGCGGCCAGACGCCCCTGAAGCTCGCCAAGGCGCTCGCCGCGGCGGGTGCGCCGATCATCGGCACGACGCCGGATGCGATCGACATGGCGGAGGACCGCGAGCGCTTCCAGCAGATGATCCAGAGGCTCGGCTTGAAGCAGCCGGCCAACGCGACTGCGCGCACCGAGGAGCAGGCGGTGCAGCTCGCGCGCGAGGTCGGCTACCCGCTGATCGTGCGGCCCTCCTATGTGCTCGGCGGCCGGGCTATGGAAGTCGTGTTCGCCGAGGAGGACTTGAGGGCCTACATGACCGAAGCCGTCAAGGTCTCGCACGACAGCCCGGTGCTGCTCGATCGTTTCCTCGACCTCGCTACGGAAGTCGACGTCGATGCGATCTGCGACGGCAAGGACGTGCTGATCGGCGGCATCATGGAGCACATCGAACAGGCCGGGGTGCACTCGGGCGACTCCTCGTGCTCGCTGCCGCCGTACTCGCTCACGCCCGCCGTGCAGGCGGAGCTTCGCGACCAGACGCGCAAGATGGCCCTCGGCCTCGGCGTCGTCGGCCTCATGAACGTGCAGTTCGCGATCCAGAACGGCATCGTCTACGTGCTCGAAGTGAACCCGCGGGCCTCGCGCACCGTGCCGTTCGTCTCCAAGGCGACGGGACGTCAGCTCGCGAAGATCGCCGCGCGCGTGATGGTCGGCAAGTCCCTCGCCGAGCAGGGCGCGCTCGAGGAGCGGATACCGTCCTACTACTCGGTCAAGGAAGCGGTGTTCCCGTTCGCGAAGTTCCCGGAGGCCGACCCGATCCTGGGTCCCGAGATGAAGTCGACGGGCGAGGTGATGGGTACGGGCCGCACCTTCGGCGAGGCCTACGCGAAGGCGCAGTCGGGCTCGGGCGTGGTACTTCCGCGGCGCGGAGTGTGCCTGCTCTCGGTGCGCGAGCGCGACAAGCCGGCGGCGGTGTTACTCGCGCGCGAGCTCATCACGCGGGGCTTCGAGATCGTCGCCACCGAGGGTACCGCCCGCGCCATCGAGGCGGCCGGCATCCTCTGCCGGCGCGCGCTGAAAGTCCGCGAGGGCCGCCCGCACATCGTCGACATGATCAAGAACGACCAGATCGACCTGATCGTCAACACGACCGAAGGCAAGCAGGCCGTGCGCGAGTCGCGTTCGATCCGCAAGGAAGCCGTCGCCCGCAAGGTGACCTACTACACGACGCTGCCGGCCGCACGGGCGACCTGCGATGCGCTCGATCACCTGGAGGAAGTCGAAGTGAACCGCCTACAAGACCTGCACCTGGAGCTGCGCCGGTGAAGCGCTCGCCCATCACCGTGCAGGGAGCCGAGCGGATGCGCGCCGAATTGAAGCGCCTGAAGTCCGAGGACCGGCCGACAGTCATCAAGGCGATCGCCGAGGCGCGCGGCCACGGTGACCTCTCGGAGAACGCCGAGTACCACGCCGCGCGCGAGCAGCAGGGCTTCATCGAGGGGCGCATCGGCGAGCTCGAGTCGCGGCTCTCGCTCGCGGAGATCATCGACGTCTCGAAGCTGCCGCAGAACGGCAAGGTAGTCTTCGGCGCGACGGTCGAGCTCGAGGGCACCGAGGACGGCGCCCGCGTCAAGTACCAGGTGGTCGGCGAGGCCGAGGCCGACATACGCCTTGGGCTCATCGCGATCACCTCGCCCATCGCCCGCGCGCTCGTCGGCAAGGAGCAGGGCGACACGGTCGACGTGCAGGCGCCGGGCGGCGTGCGCAGCTACGAGATCGTCAAGGTCGCCTACCAATGACGCTCGCGCGTCGGCTGCTGCTGGCGCTCTGGGCGGGGCTCCTCGTCGGCATCGGTGGGCTCGTCGCACCGACGCTGTTCGCGATCCTCGCCAACCGGGTCGTCGCGGGCGGCATCGCGGCCGAGCTCTTCAGGCGCACGACGTTCGTGTCGATCGCGGTCGCGCTGGTCCTTTGCCTGGTCGCCCCGGTCGCCCGGGCCGGCGCAGCACGGCTCTGGCGCTTGGCGCCGCTCGGGCCGGCGGCACTGCTCGCGCTCGGTGAGTTCGCCGTGAAGCCGATGCTCGAGGCCGCGCGGGCGGCGAGCGGGCCGGCGGGGCGGGCGTTCATCGCCTGGCACGCGACCTCCGCGGCGCTCTTCGCGCTCGCGACGCTCATCGTGATGGCGCTGCTCGTCCGCGAGCTCAAGCCCCGGACGTAACGCCAAACGTCACGCCCGGAGGTCGCGCGTGCCGCCGATCCAGGTCTCTTCCACGTTGAGCGCCTCGTCGGCGACGACAAAATCGGCACGGTAGCCCGCCTGGAGCCGCCCGTGGCTGGCACCGAGCTTGAGGAACTCCGCCGGGTACTCGCTCGCCATGCGCACCGCCTCGGTCGCGGGGAGCCCGAGCATCGCGACCGCGTTCCTGACCGCGCGGCCCATGTCGAGCGCGGTGCCGGCGAGGGTGCCTTGCTCATCGACGCACACGCCGTCCGCGACGCAGATCGTGCGCCCCATCAACTGGAAGGACGTCGCCTCGGTGCCGACGCAGGGCATCGCGTCGGTGACCAGCATGAAGCGCTCGTGCCGCTTGGCCCGAAGCGCGATCTTGAGAACGCGCGGGTCGACGTGGCGCCCGTCGACGATGATGCCGCAGTAGGTCTCGTCATCGCCGAGCGCGGCGCCGACGGCGCCCGGCTCGCGCGCCGAGAGCTGCGACATCGCGTTGAAGAGGTGGGTGAAGCCAGTGAGGCCGTGGCGGCGCGCCGCCTCGATCTCATCGATGGTCGCATTGGTGTGGCCGGCGGCGAGCACGACGCCGGCGGCGGCGAGCCGCTGGATGACTCCGGGACTCGTCACCTCGGGCGCGAGCGTCATCAGCGTCACGCCGCGCTTCAGTGAGCTCAAAAGCGCGACCATGCCGTGGTCGAGCTCGAGGAAGTGCGAGGCGTCGTGCACGCCCTTGCGCGCTTCGCTCAGGAAAGGTCCTTCGATGTGGATGCCGAGGACGCCGGGGACGCCGGCGGCGATCGCCGCATCGACCGCCTGGATCGCGCTTGCGAGCACCGTGAGGTCGTCGCTGATCAAGGTCGGCAGGAAGCCCGTCGTGCCGAAGCGCCGGTGCGCGGCGCCGATCGCGCGGATGCCATCGACCGTTGGCGAGTCGTTGAAGAGCACGCCGCCGCCGCCGTTCACTTGCGTGTCGATGAACCCGGGGAGCAGCAGCCGGCCGCCAAGGTCGCGCGCCTCGGCGCCCGCCGGGAGCGGATCGCCGCGCGCGAGGAGTGCCGTGATCCGATCGCCATCCACGAGCAGCGTCTGGCCCTCGCGAAACCCCGCGGGCGTCAGGATGCGGCCGTTCTTGAGCGCGATCGTCATACCGTCTCGGTCACCTTCATGAGGTGCGGTGGCCGGTCGGGGTCGAGCCCGCGCGCGACGCTCAAGGTCGCGAGCAGCCGGTAGATGCTGGCGGCGAGTGGAATGGGCGCCAGCACCGCAGGTCCCGGCACCGTCGGCAAGAGCGTCGCGCCGAGCGCGCGGGCGCCGGCCATCGCAACGCCGACGCCCCGCGCCGCAAGCTCGGCGCCCAGCGTCTCGAGTCCGGCGCGCGTCGCATCGTCCTGCGCGAGTATGAGCGCCGGGAAGCGCGGACCGAGGAGCGCGAACGGGCCGTGGCGCACCTCCGCGCCGCTGTAGGCCTCGGCGTGCAGCGCGCAGGTTTCCTTGGCCTTCAGGGCCGCCTCCTGCGCAACACCGAGACCTAAGCCCCGGCCGATCACGTAGAGGTGCTCGGCCCCTTTGAGCATCGGCAGCGCCGCCGACCAGTCGAGTTTCCAGGCCGCGGCGATCGCCGCCGGCAGCGCCGCGGTAGCAGACTTAAGCGGCGCATCCTGCGTCCACTCGGCGGTCAGTTGCGCGAGCGCGGCGAGTGAGGCGATGTAGGACTTGGTCGCGGCGATGCTGCGTTCAGGTCCCGCCCACAGCGGCAGCGCGAAGTCGGCCGCGAGCATCAGCGGCGAATCCGCCGCGTTGCAAAGTGCCACGACCGTCGCGCCGGTGCGCTTGGCGGCGGCGACCGAGGCGAGGAGGTCGGGGCTCTTGCCCGACTGCGAGATCGCCAGGAACAGGCAGTCGCGAAGGTCCTGCTCGATGCCGTAGACGGAGCTGATCGAGGGTGCTGCGGAGGCGGTGAGCACGCGCGCGCGCGTCTCGATCAGGTACTTCGCGTAGGTCGCGGCGTGGTCGGAGCTGCCGCGCGCGCAGGTGATGACCGCGCGCGGCGGGCGGGCGCGAAGCGCGGCGCCAATCGATGCGGCCGCGCGCGCGTTTTCCCGCAGCTGGCGCGCGACCACGGCGGCGGACTCCGCCGCCTCCTGGAACATGCGCGTCGCCTCGACGGCGGGCAGGGCGGGCACCGCGCCCGGGGGCGCGTTCGCAAGGCCCTCGCCGCTCACGTCGAGGTGCTCAGTTCGGCGACGAAGTCGTAGATGTCGCCGCGGTAGTAGGACTGCGAGAACTCGACCGCGCGGCCGTCCCGGAGCGAGCCCAGGCGCTCGACGAGGAGCCCGGCATCGCCGGCCTTGGCCTTCAGGAGCTCGGCCTGGTCGGCGGTCAGGAGCACGGCGCGCAGCCGCTGCAGCGCCCGCACCGGCCGGTGCCCGTTCTTCTCGAGCGCCTCGTACAGGGACTGGTCCACCGCCTCGAGCGAAGGGAGCGCCGCCGCGACGATCGTCGCGAACTCGATCGCCATCGGCGCCTCGTCGGCGAGGCGCAGTCGCTGAAAGCGGTGCACCGGCGTGCCGGGGCTGAGCCTGAGCGCGAGCGCCTCCTCGGGGTTGACGGTGCCGGATGAGCGCTTCAGCCAGATGCTGCGCGGGCTCCTGCCGCGCGCGCGCATGTCCTCGGAGAACGAGGTCAGCATCGCGAAGTTCTTCTCGACGCGGGCGGAGACGAAGTTCCCCGAGCCCTGCCGCCTGACGAGGAGTCCCTCGGCGACGAGCCCGTCGAGCGCTTTTCGCACGGTGATCCTCGACACCTCGAAATCCGCCGCGAGGTCGCGCTCGGCGGGCAGCGCGTCGTCGGGGGAGAGGATGTGCTGGTCGATCGCGACTTTCAGCGCGCGCTGCAGCTGCTGGTAGAGCGGCAGGCTTCCGCGTGCATTCAGCGGCCCAACGGTTTTTGCGAGCGAAGCCATGTGTCGGGCCTTCAGTCAGTCGTCGACGAGCAACACAGTAATACCGCAAAAGTACCAATCTCAAAACAACATTGCAGCGAGGCCCTAATAAGATACTGTTTCATAAGAATCAACATGCTTTTATATTGTTACTTTAAAGCCGCTGTAGCAAATCCCAACAATTGGTACTATATTGGAACCTAACTGGTGTGTCCGGCAGGGCGGCGCACCCGCCGCGGGATTGAGAGGGGCCGCCGAGGAGCGCTCCGGATTCCGCGGCAACGAAGGCACCGACCGAATTTCGAACCGTGTTTGGCATAGGGGAGTTCTAATGAACCGGCAAGTCACTATCGCAATCAAATCCGCTCTTGGCGTCGCGATGCTCACGCCTGCGGCGCTTGCATTCGGCCAGGCCGCGCCCACGAGCGCGCCCGCCAACCTCGAGGAAATCGTCGTCACCGGCATCCGCTTCTCGATGCAGCAGTCGCTCGACGCCAAGCGCAACGCCGATGTCGTCCAGGACGTCATCACCGCCGAGGACATCGGCAAGATGCCGGACAAGAATATCGCCGACTCGCTCCAGCGGGTGCCAGGCATCACGATCAGCTCCGCCGGCGCGAGCGAGGGCGGGTTCGACGAGAACGACCGCGTCAGCATGCGCGGCACGAACGCGAGCTTGACCCAGACGCTCATCAACGGCCACAACGTCGCCGCTGGCGACTGGTTCGTGCTCAACCAGACGGGCACCGTCGGTCGCAGCATCAGCTACACGCTGCTGCCGTCGGAGCTCGTGAGCCAGGTCGTCGTGAGGAAGAGTTCCTCCGCCTCGCTCGTCGAGGGCGGAGTCGCCGGCTCCATCGACATCATCACGCGCAAGCCGCTCGATATCTCCAAGCCCTTCACATTCGAGGCCTCGCTCGGCGAGGTCTACGCGGACCTGCCGAAGAAGAGCGACCCCCAACTGAGCGGGCTCATCAACTGGCACAACGGCGACAACACGTTCGGCGTCATGATTCAGGGCTTCTCCGAGAAGCGCCACCTGCAGCGCGACGGTGTCGAGCTCTTGGGCTACGACACGATCGCGGCGGGCAGTGCGATCGCGCTCGCCCATCCCGACCTCGCCGGCGTCGTCTACCCGACTGACATTGGCGCGGCGCTGTTCACCCAGACGCGCACCCGCACGGGCGGCCTCGTCGACATCGAGTGGAAGCCGACCGACAGCCTGAACTTCGACCTGTCCGGGTTCACCTCGAACCTGAACGCGCCGAACTACAACCGCAACTACCTGCTCTGGAACACGCATTACATCAACTCGGGCGCGGGCCAGGCACCCGATGCCGGCTACGTCGTCCAGAACGGTACGCTGACGAAGGCGACTTTCACCGGCGTCCCCGGCACCTTCTACGGCGTCTACGACCAGATCTCACGGCCGGACGAGAAGGAAAGCGCCAACTTCATCAACCTCGATACGAACTGGAAAGTCAGCGACCGGCTCGGCTTCTTCCTGCAGCTCGGCACCTCCACGGGCGACGGCAAGACGCCGACGCAGGACGTGTCGGAGACGCTTCCCGGGCAGAGCGCTGGCGCCTCCTGGCAGTTGAACGGCCTCGGCCACGGACCGAACTTCGCGCTCGGCGCCACCGACAACTCGACACCGTTCCCGGGCGGCACGCCCGTGGCCTTCGGCTGGATCTTCGGCGCGCAGAACGTCGACGTGAAGGACAAGGAAGACTGGGCCAAGCTCGATGGCACATTCCACATGGACAGCGGCCCGTGGACGGACCTCAAGTTCGGCGCGCGCGCCGAGAAGCACGACCGCACCTCGACCGGCGCGATCGCGCAGGGCCCGACCGGCGGCAGCAACCCGGCAACCTATCCGACGACCTGGTCGAACTACCCGTCCGACTTCAACTCGTTCGGCGGCACGATCCCGACCAACATCTGGTACTGGACCCCGGCGCAGCTCGCCGCCTACAACAGCGCCGCCAACGTCAATCGCGACCCGCTCGCGCGCGTCTACATCCCGAACGGCTGGATGGAAGTGCACGAGAAGACCGACGCCGCCTACGTGCAGGGTGACTTCAAGGGCGAGGGCTGGAGCGGCAACGTCGGCGTGCGACTGGTGCGCACGATCGAGAACACGGTCGTCTACGCCCAGGACAGTTCCGTCACGGCAACCACTCCGGGCGCCGTGCTGACTTCGGCGTTCGGTCCGTACGTCGGCCGTCCGGTCGATCAGACGTACAACGACGTGCTGCCGAGCGCGAACCTGAAGATCGACCTCGCCAAGGACTTGCTGCTGCGCTTCGCGGCGGCGGAGACCATGACGCGGGCCGACTACTAGGCGCTCGCGGGTAACACGAGCCTCGGCGCGCCGCCGCAGGGCACCACGCCCGGCAGTGGCTCGAGCGGCAACCCCGATCTCGCGCCGATCCGTTCGGTCAACCTCGACGCCGGCGTCGAGTGGTACTTCGCGCCGCACTCGGTGGTGTCGGCGACGGCCTTCTACATGGACCTCAAGAACTACATCTCCTACGGCTCAAAGGCGCTGACGGAGTTCGGGTTCAGTAACCAGTACCCGCAGGGCCAGAACCTCAACTACATCCTGAGCGTGCCGCTCAACTCCAAGGGCAAGGTGTCGGGCCTCGAGCTTGCCTACCAGCGAGCGTTGACCGACCACTTCGGCCTCGCGGCGAACTACACCTACACCGACGGCAAGCAGACCTCGGGCGTCGCACCCGGCGGCGATGATCGGCTGGTGGGCACCTCGAAGAACACCTACAACATCAACGGCTATTACGAGGATGCGCACTTCAGCGCGCGGGTGGCCTACAACTACCGTTCCTCGTTCTACAGCGGCCTCGACCGGAGTACCGCCTTCTCGCAGGACTCGATCGGGTACCTGTCGGCCTCGCTCGCCTACACCTACAACGAGAACTACAGCGTCACACTCGACGGTCAGAACCTCAACAACCCGACGCTCAAGTACTACGCGCTCAACTCCACGCAGCCGCGCGCGTTCTACGAGAACGGCCGGCAGTACTACCTGAACCTGCACCTCAAGTTCTAGAGTGACGCGATGGCGGCGGCGGCCTGAGCGCCGCCGCCCGCCGAACGCGGAGACGGCGGCCCCGAGACGTAGCACTCTAGCAGGCTGCTGAAAAAGGAGTTTTGATGGCCACTAACTGCCAATTCCAACAATTGAAACAGCTATAAAACAAGTACTTGATGAATGAATGATCACAGAATTCATGGTTGCCAAAGCCTTTTTCAGCAGCCTGCTA
>JANXUT010000076.1 GCA_025356075.1 Pseudomonadota bacterium
CCCCCCCCCGGCCCCCCGCCACCATGCCGCCGTAGGAGGCGCCGACGATCGCGTGCAGGCGCTCGATGCCAAGCGCGTTCAGCACCTCGAGGATCGCATCCGCCTGGTCGTAGGCGCTCAAGCTCGGAAAGCCGACGGCGCCGCGCGCGGGGCCCGTCGATGCGCCGCTGCCGCCGAGATAGTCGATGCCCAGCACGCGGTAGCGGCCAAGGTCGATGCCGCGCCCGCTCCCGGCGAGCTCGCCCCACCAGCCATCGTCCTCCGCGCAGACGCGCCGGTGCGCGGAGATCCCGCCCATCGCGAGCACGACCGGCGCGCCCGGCGGGCCGATCAGGCGCCAGGCGATGCGGGGCGACTGAAGAGCGCCCCCGAAATGAAGCGGCAGCGCGCGCTCGAGCGCAATGACGCCCTCGGTCGCGGGCGCGGACTCGCACGGCGAGAAAGCGGGATCGGATTTGACGGCGGACATCGACACTCTCCGGGCAGACGCTGACGGCCTAACTCCCGGACCGCCATGACAGCGGCACCCGTGCGGACGCGGCGAGGCCGCGGCACCGGGCAAGCCATCTATCGAACCCAGGTTCGGGCCCGCAGGAGTTGGCACCTCACGCAGCGCGCAGGTTGCCCCGGCTTCAAAGGGCCAGTCCCTCAGCCGGTCTAGATGGTCGGGAGGAGTCTACGGAGCCTCGCCGCAGCGCGTCAAGAATGGCCCGGGGGCGGCCTGCCCGCTCCCTGGCGCTTAATAATGTGTGGCCGGGAGCGGTGGGGCACGATCGCCAACCCGCCGCTTCCCCGGGGCCCTGCTGCCGGGTACCGTGGGTGACATGCGAGCACTCCTCCGCACGCTCCTCCACCGACCCGCCAGGGTCCGCTGAGCGTGGAACTCATCCCCACCCTCGGCCTTCGCGGTGGGCGCTGCCTGCGCGAGTGGGGCGGCGACGGTGAGGTGGGCTCGTGCTACGAACTCGGGCCTGAGGAACTCTACGAGCGCTTCAGCGGACTCGGCGCGCGCTCGCTCAACGTGATCGACCAGGACGGCGTCCGCGACGGCGCGCCCGCGCATCGCGCCGTCATCGAGGAGCTCGCGCGCCGCGGGCGCCTGAAGCTCCAGGTCGGCGGGGGCCTCAACGCCCGCGCGACGCTCGAGCGCACGTTGAGCGCCGGCGCCGCGCGCGCGGTCATCGGGCACCTCGCGGTCAGCGACCCGGATCTCGTCGCCGGGTGGCTCAAGCGATTCGGGCCGAGCGCGATCGTCGTCGCCTTCGACGTGCGCTTCGATGCGGCGGGACTGCCGCGCATCGCGGTGCGCGGATCGGACGTCGCATCGCCGGTGATCCTGTGGGATGCCGTCGCGCGCTTCGTGCGCGCGGGGCTTAGGCACGTCCTCTGCACCGACATCGAGTGCGAGGCGCGGGCGCAGGGCCCCAACCTCGAGCTCCTCATCGAGGCGGTGCGCCGCTTCCCGGCACTCGAGTGGCAGGCCTCGGGCGGCATCCGGGATGCGGCCGACCTCTGGGCACTCGCCAATGGCGGCGCGACGGCGGCGATCAGCACCCGCGCGCTCTTGGGCTGCGCCTCGCACGCGGCGGACTTGGCACCGTTCTTAAGGGCCGGCTGATGCAAGATCCAGCGTCAACCCAGCTCCTCCCCGCGCGCCGTGCACGGCGCCGGTGGATGCTCGGCGCCGTCCTCATCGCGACAGTGATCGCATCACCCTCGTTCGCGGACCGGGATCCCTCGGGACCGAAGTTCGCGGCGGAGAAGATCTCGGTCGCGGAGTGGAACGGCTTCTGGATCGAAGTGCACTCGATGCCGAACGTCCGCTGCCAGGATCTCGCCGCCCAGCAGACCCAGTGCGAGTCGAAGGTCAAGAACACCGTCTGGGTGTTCACGCGCGAGGGCCATCCCGCGCACCCGGCCGTGTCGAGGCGGGTCATGGTCCTCATGCAGTCCTCGGGCGGCAACGCCGTCCTCATCAACCGCACCGGCCACTACGCCGGGGACGCGCTCGCGTTCAGGGCGTGGATGAAGGGGTTCACGGTGGTCGATGAGCAGCAGGTTGCTGCCGGCAAGCAGTCGCTCGACGATCAGGGCTAGCCGCGAGCGACGGCGCCGCGCGCAACCGCCGCCATGCCAATCGCCGCGACGGCCGTGACGAGCGCGGCCATTGCGAACGCCGCCGCCGACCCGAACCGTTCCCAGATGAGCCCGAAGAGCACCGCGCCCGGCAGCACGAGCGCGCCGCTCGCGAGGTGGTAGAGGCCGTAGGCGGTGCCGCGCTGCGCCGGCGGCGCGACATCGCCGACCAGCGAGCGCTCGACGGGTTCGGTGAGCGCGAGGGTCGCCGAGTAGCCGACGAAGAGCACCCAGACGAGCACGCCGCTCGCCGGCACCGTCGCAAGCGCGAGGAGCGCGACGACCCGAAGTCCCCAGCCGCTCACAAGGAGCGGCAGCCGGCCGAGTGAGTCGCTCAACTTCCCCGCCGGGTAGGAGACCAGCATCTTGCCGAAGCTCGCCGCCGCCCACACGAGCGGCACCCACGCGAGCGGCAGGCCCGACTGGCGCGCCCACAGCACCACGAACACTTCCGGCACCGCCGCGAGCGCGAGCACGCCGGACGCGAGGATGAGCGCGCGCAGCCGCAAATCGAGCGACCGGAACGGCACCTTCGGCGGCGCCACTTTCTTCTCGACCGGCGCGGCCTTCGGCACCCCGAAGACGAGCAGCAGCATCACGAGGACGCCAGGGACCACCGACCAGAGGAACACCCGCGCGAGCGGCACGCCGGCACCGAGCAGGAAGAACGCAACGAGCGGACCGATCACCGCGCCCGCATTGTCCATCGCCGAGTGGAACCCGAACGCGCGGCCGCGGATCGAGGGCCCGGCGGCGCCGGCGATGAGCGCCTCGCGCGGCGCCGTGCGGATGCCCTTGCCGATGCGATCGCAGAACCTCAGCAGCAGCACGAACGGCCAGCCGAGCGCGAAGCCGATCGCGGGACGCGCGAGGTTGGCGATGCCGTAGCCGCCGAGGACAAGGCGCTTGGCGCCGAAGCCCCGGTCGGCGAGTGAGCCGGCGGCGAGCTTGAGGAAGCTCGCGGTCAGTTCCGCGACACCCTCGACGAGGCCGACGATCGCAGGCCCCGCGCCGAGCGTCGCGGTCAGGAAGATCGGCAGGAGCGGCGTGATCATCTCGCTCGCCGCATCGTTGAGCAGCGACACGCAGCCGAGCACGATGACCGTGCGCGGCAGCCGGATCGAGGGGGACGTCACGCCTGTGCCTAGCGGCGCGCGGCGAGGATGCGCAGCATGCGCCGCAACGGCTCCGCCGCGCCCCACAGGAGCTGGTCGCCGACCGTGAACGCGGTCAGGTACTCAGGTCCCATCGAGAGCGAGCGCACCCGCCCGACCGGCACGCCGAGCGTGCCGCTCACCGCCGCCGGCGAGAGCTCGCGGATCGAGGCCTCGCGCTCGTTCGGCACGAGCCTGACCCAGTCGTTGCCGCTCGCGAGGATGCGCTCGACTTCCGGCACCGGCACGGCGCGCTTCAGCTTGATCGTCAGCGCCTGGCTGTGGCAGCGCATCGCCCCGATACGCACGCAGATCCCATCGAGCGGCACGGGGCGCGACGTGCGGCCGAGGATCTTGTTGGCCTCGACCGCGGCCTTCCACTCCTCGCGGCTCTGGCCGTTGCCGAGGTCCTTGTCGATCCACGGGATCAGGCTCCCGGCGAGCGCGGTGCCGAACGCCGCGTGCGGCAGCGCCTCGCTCCTAAGCGCCGCCGTGACCGCGCGGTCAATGGAAAGGATCGAGCTCGCGGGGTCGGCGATCAGGGCCGCGGCGGCCGCGTTCAGCGTGCCCATCTGGCTGATGAGTTCGCGCATGTTGGCGGCGCCGGCGCCCGAGGCCGCCTGGTAGGTCATCGCGGTCGCCCACTCGATGAGGTCCTCGCGAAAGAGCCCCGCCATTGCCATCAGCATCAAGGACACCGTGCAGTTGCCGCCGATGAAGTCCTTCGTGCCGGCGGCGAGCGCGGTATCGATGACGGCACGGTTGACCGGGTCGAGGACGATGACCGAGTCCGCGGCCAGCCGTAACGTCGAGGCGGCATCGATCCAGTAGCCCGTCCAGCCGGAAGCCCGAAGCGTCGGGTGGGTCGCGGCGGTGTAGTCGCCGCCCTGGCAGGAAATGATCACGTCCATCGCGGCGAGCGCGGCGGTGTCGTTCGAGTCCTTCACGGCGGGCGCCGCGACGCCGACCTCGGGCGCTGCGCTCCCGGCCCGGCTGGTGCTGAAGAACGTCGGCGTGCAGAGCGCAAAGTCGCGCTCCTCGCGCATGCGCTCGAGCAGCACCGAGCCCACCATTCCCCGCCAGCCGACAATTCCGACCTTCATGACCCGATACTCCCGCCACCCGCGCGTGTGATCAGAACAGCATTTCCTCGGCGGGCTCGCGCAGGTTATAGCGCGAACTCATCGAGTAGCCATAGGCCCCCGCGGTCGCGACGAGAAGCACGTCGCCCTCGCGGGTCACCGGCAGCTGGCGCGCGTGGCCCAGGACATCCGCCGATTCGCAGATCGGTCCCACGATCTCGCAGGTGACGCTCAAGGGTTCATCGAGCCTCGTCAGGTTCACGATCTCGTGGTGCGCGCCATAGAGCGCCGGGCGGATCAGCGAGTTCATGCCGGTCGCGACGCCGACGTAATGGACCGCGCCCTTGCCCTTCAGCTGAGTGACCCGGGCCAGCAGCACACCCGCCGCGGCGACGAGGTAGCGGCCGGGCTCGAGCCAGAGCTCATATTGGGGTGAGCGCGACCTGAACGCCCCGAGCGCCGCGTCGAGCCCGGCGACATCGACGGGCAGGCGGGTCGGCTTGTCGGGGACGCCGAGCCCGCCGCCTAAGTCGAGCACGGTGACGTCGGGGAAGCGCTTGGCGACCTCGGCGAGTACCTCGGCGACCTCGATCCAGTTGTCGATCGAGAAGTTGCCGCTGCCGGTGTGGGCGTGGAGACCTACGATGCGCGCGCCCGCCGCGCCCGCAAGCCGGGCGAGTTCCTCGACCTCGAAGAGCGGCACGCCGAACTTCGTGTGCGCGCCCGCCGTGCGCACGTGAGCGTGGTGGCCGTGGCCGCGACCGGTGTCGATGCGCACGAAGAGGCTCTGGCCCTTGAAGAGCGCCGGCCACTCCTTCAGGGGGTGCAGGTTGTCGAGCGTGACCCGGTAGCCCTGGGCGAACGCCCACTCGTACTCCGCGCGCGGCGCGAAGTTGGGGGTGAAGAGGATGCGATCGGCGCTGAGGCCGGGGACCTCGCGCCTCAAGTGCTCGATCTCCCCGCGCGACACGCAGTCAAAGCCGATGCCCTCGGCGTGGAGCGTCCGCAGCAGCTCGCCGTGCGGGTTCGCCTTCATCGCGTAGTGGACGTCGCTGATCGATTTCAGCGCCTTGAGCTCGCGCGCCGCCGCGCGCACCGTCGCCGTGTCGTAGACGAACGCCGCATCGCGGTTGCCGAAGCGCGCGAGGAGCTTCTCGCGCGCGAGGCGCCACCAGGGAGCGGCCGGCTCGGCTTGCCCGGGCGGCGCGTGCAGCTGCTCCCAGGTGGGCCCGAGCACCACGTCGTTCGCCGCCGCGCGGATCAGCAGCTCGTGCAGCTGCGAGACGAGCCGGTCGCCCTGCGCCTCGTCGATGACGAAGGTGAAGTTGAGATCGTTCGCCGCCTGGCTCACGAGGTAGATCCGCTGCTCCTCGAAGAGCGCGAAGGCCTCGCCCAAGTCATGCAGGATCCCGCGGATGTTGCGCCCGACGAGCGAGAGCGCGGCGCAGGGGCCGATGAGCTGCGTGCGGCACAACGGCGCGAGCGCGGCGTTAAGCGCGGTGAGCGCGGCCGCATCGAGCGAATTCGCGGCCGGGTCGAGCGAGACGGTGACGTTCGTCTCAGACGTCGACACCAGGTCCACCGACAGGCCCTGCCGCTTGAACACCTCGAAGACGTCGGCGAGGAAGCCGACCTGGTGCCACATGCCGGGGCTTTCCATCGAGACGAGCGTGACGCCCTTCTTGATGGCGATTGCCTTCACCTGCGCGGCATCGCCTCCCGCCGGGCTGCCGGTGATGTGCGTGCCCTCGAGGAGCGGGCTCTGGGTCGCGTAGACGTAGAGCGGGATGCCGTACTGGCGCACGGGCAGGATGCAGCGCGGGTGGAGCACCTTGGCGCCGCTCGATGCGATCTCCTGCGCCTCGTCGTAGTGGAGCTGCTTCAGGAGCCGCGCGTTTGGCACGCCCTTCGGGTTCGCGCTGAACATGCCGGGGACGTCGGTCCAGATCTCGAGGCGCACGGCGCGAAGCTTCGCGGCGAAGTAGGCGCCCGAGGTGTCGGAACCGCCGCGCCCGAGGAGCACCGTGTGCCCCTCCGAGTCCCCCGCGATGAACCCCTGGGTCAGGAAGATCCGCCCGGGTGCACCGAAGCGCTCCATGAGCTCGAGGTCGGGCGCGAACGCGCAGGTCGCCGAGAGCGTGTTGGCCGCCTCCGAGGCCCGGGGCCTGAGCTCCGCGATGAGGACGCTCCTCGCATCGACCCATTCGACGTCGAGTCCCTCGGCGTTGAGCCAGGCAGCCCCGAGGGCGGTCGCCATGAGCTCGCCCGCCGCGAGTACCCGTGCCCGGATCCGGTCGCTGGCCTCGTTGACGAGGGTCACGCCGGCGGCGATCTGGGCGAGCTCATCGAGCGGCTGCCGGACTGCCTCGGGTAGAGGAATCCCTAGGTCTTTCGCGAGCTTGGCGTGGCTTTCGCCAATCGCCGCGAGGGTCGAGGCGACGGCCTGGCGATCGCCGAGGCTCAGCAGGCTCTCGAGCCGGTCGGTGATCCCGGAGAGCGCCGAGTGGACGACAACCGGCGTCAGGCCCTCGGCGAGCCGCGCCCGGAGGACGCCCTGGATGTTCCGCCAGTTGGCGGCGGTGGAAACGCTGGTGCCGCCGAACTTCAAGACGACGAACGGGGCGGTGGTCGGGGCCATGGCGTGTTGGGGAACGTCGGGCCGGGGGGCGGCCGGCGTCAGGTCAGGGGGAAGCAGCTAGCCCGGGCGGGTCGAGACACCCTCAGGCGTCGTCGTCGAAGTCTTCCAGCGCCTTCTTGAGGCGCCTCTCGGCCAGCACGTCCTCGAGCTTGCTCCAGGCGGCCTTGCCCTTCTTGCCGGGCTGCACCTTTTTACGATCGACACGGTCGATCAGCCGGTCGTAATCCGGCTCCTCCGCCTCCGCGTCGGCGAGGAACTCTTCATCGAGTTCAAAGTGCTCTTCGTCACGCTCGCTCATGGCCCTGTCACGCCTCGAAAATTCCCATTCAGATCAACGAGATCTGAAGCTTTTTGCAGTTGCGAAGCCACCGAACTATACAGAAACGAGGGCTAACTGCAACTGCCCGTTGCCGGGGCGCCAAAAGCACGAAGGCCCCGCGAGCGGGGCCTTCAGGAAAAGAGCCGAAATCGCGCCAACGCGCGCGCCGCCGGGTCAGTTACATTTTCGGAGGCACGCGTCGTAGGTCGAGTCGCAATCGCGCTGCTTCGCCGAGTCTTTGCCGGAGGCGAGCATGCAGGCGTCCGACTCCTTGTCGCACTGCGCCACGCACTTGTCATCCGCCAGGGTCCTGCCGCCGCCCGCGACCGACATGATCGGTACTCCGTCGCCCGCGAGCGCCGCGCCCGAGGCCGCCAACGCCACGAAAACCAGCATTCCGCGCCGCACCCACTGTCCGAGGCCCATCGCCGTCTCCTCCACGTTCCGTTCCCCGATCGCCCGGGAAGGTGTGTGAATGATGAGACGCGCTTCGTTCCGATGCAACGGCCTGAGCGTGATCTAGGCCGCGAAATGCTCGCGCGTCAGTGTCGGCAGCGTTGCCGCCCCGGCCCGCACGGCCGCGGCGAAGGTCTGGGTACGCGGCAGGAGCCGCTCGAAGTAGAGCCGCGCGGCCGCGAGCTTGCCCTCGTAGAACGCCTTCTCGGCGCTGCCGCCGGCGAGCGCCGCCGTCGCGACCCGCGCCATCCGCAGCCAGCACCATCCGACGACGACGTAGCCGGCGAAGTTGAGGTAGTCGACCGCCGCGGCGCCGAGCTCCTCCGGATCCTTCTGCACGCGCTCACCCACGAGCCTGGTCAGCGCCGCCCACTCCTCCACCCCGGCCTTCACGGCGAGCGCCCAGGGCTGCAACGCCTCGGGCAGGTCGCCGGCCAGTGACTTCGCGATCTCGGCGGCGAGGAGCTTCACGCTCGCACCGCCGTTCCCAAGCACCTTGCGGCCGAGGAAGTCGAGCGCCTGGATGCCGTTGGTGCCCTCGTAGATGCACGAGATCTTCGCATCGCGCAGGAACTGCTCGGCACCCGTCTCGCGGATGAAGCCGGCGCCGCCGTGCACCTGCACCGCGAGGCTCGTCGTCTCCATCGCGGTATCGGTGAGGAGCGACTTCACGATGGGCACGAGCAGCGCAACGAGTTCCTTCGCATGGTCGCGCTCCTCCTGCGAGGCGGCGAAGTGCTCGGTGTCCTCGAGGAGGTAGGTGTAGTACGCGAGCAGCCGCTGCCCTTCGGTGAGTGCCTTCAGCGTCAGCACCATGCGCCTCACGTCCGGGTGCACGATGATGGGATCGGCGTTCTTCTCGCGCGCGACCGGGCCGCGCGCCGAGCGGCCCTGCAGGCGCTCGAACGCATAGCTGACGCCCGCCTGCAGCGCCCGCTCGCTAAGCCCGAGTCCCTGCAGGCCAACGCCGAGCCGCGCGTGGTTCATCATCGTGAACATGCAGGCGAGGCCGCCGCCGGGGCTGCCGACGATCCAGCCCTTCGCATCGGCGAAGGACATGACGCAGGTCGGCGAGCCGTGGATGCCCATCTTGTGTTCGATCGACTCGCAGCGCACGCCGTTCGCCTTGCCCTCGATGCGCTTCGGCACGAGGAAAAGGCTCAAGCCCTTGGTGCCGGGGACTGCGTCCGGCAGGCGCGCGAGCACGAGGTGGACGATGTTCTCCACCATGTCGTGATCGCCCCAGCTGATGAAGATCTTCGTGCCGCTGACGGCGAAGCTCCCATCCGCCGCCGGGGTCGCGCGCGTGCGCAGGATCCCGAGGTCGGTGCCGGCCTGCGGCTCGGTGAGGCACATCGTCGCGGTCCACTCGCCCGTCACGATCTTCTCGAGGTACCGGGTCTTGAGGGCGTCGCTCCCGTGGCGCGAGATCGCGAGCACGGCGCCCTCCGAGAGTCCGCTCGCCATGCGCCAGGCCATCGCCGACCCGCACAGCATCTCGCCGACCGCGATGTGCGCGAGCGCCGGCAGCCCCTGGCCGCCGAACTCGGTGTCCGCCGCCATGCCGGCCCAGCCGTCCCGGCAGTACTGCTGGTAGGCCGCCTTGAACGCGGGCGGCACCGAGACCGCGCCGTCGGCGACGGTGGGCCCCTCCCAGTCGCCCTGCCAGTTGAGCGGGGAAGTCACCGTCTCGGTGAAGCGTGCCGCCTCCTCGAGGATGCCGTCGATGAGCTCGCGGTTGACGTCCGCGCGGCCGAGACCCGCGAGCACGCGCTCCGCCTCCAGCACCTCGTGAATGACGAACTGGAAATCACGGCGCGGTGCGCGGTACTCGTACATGGCTCGGCCTTTAGGGGTGGACGGGGGAAGTCTAGCAGGC
Organism: Pseudomonadota bacterium; assembly: GCA_025356075.1. Classification (GTDB taxonomy): domain Bacteria; phylum Pseudomonadota; class Gammaproteobacteria; order Steroidobacterales; family Steroidobacteraceae; genus CAIKZZ01. The sequence continues at coordinate 9,665 of JANXUT010000076.1, forward strand.
GTCCCCTGCTCGCGACCCGTCAGCGGCTTGCTGGCGCGAAGCGGCGGCCGAGCATGCAGCAGAGCAAGAAAAGCGCAGCGGCGCTCAACGCCAGCGACCAGTGGATGCCGATGGCAGCGCCCAGCACGCCGATGGTGAGACCGCTGAAAAGCCGCATGCCGAGGCTCGCCATCGTGAAGACGCCGATGACCCGCGGACGCACCGCGGGCGGGGCGTTCAGCTGCACGAGCGCCTGCGCCATCGAGTTGAACGACAGCTCCACGAAGCCCGCCACCGCGAGGAGGCCGAGCACGAGGAGGTACTGGTGCGCGAGCGCGAAGCCGCCGAGAGCGACGCACCAGATGAGCGCGAGGAGGAACGCGGTGCGCGGCCGCGCGGCGAGGAGTCCGCGGCTCTCGAGGACGATGCCGGCCGTGAGCGCGCCGAGCGCATCGGCGCTCAAGAGCGCGCTGTAGGCGACGCTCTGCTCGCCGTGCCCGAGGTCGAGCGCGAACCCGGGCATCTGTGCCTGGTAGGCGTTGCCGATCAGCATGGACGCCGCGCCCACGAGCAGCGTCATCGAGAGGAGGATCGGGTTCTCGCGGATCACTCTCAGCGTCGCGATGACCTCGCCAAAGCCGCGCACCGAGCGCTGCGGCGCGGCGCCGCGCGGCCGGTGCCGTGGGCCGTACGGCGCCCGCCACATCCACACGATCATCGGAAGGTACAGGCAGGCGTTGATGATGATGCCCTCGACCGCCCCGAGCGCGAGGAAGAGGATCCCGCCGATGCCAGGGCCCACCAGCATGCCGAGGTAGCGGGCGGAGGCCGCCGAGCGCACCGCGCTTGGCAGCTCCTCGCGCGGCACGATCTCGTGCAGGAGAAGCTGGGCGGCGGGATTCCAGATGACGCCGGCGAGCCCATGGACGATGAGGAGCACGAGGGCGTGCCAGACCTGCGCATCGCCGGACAGGAACACCCAGCTCCAGGCGAGCGAGACGCCAACGAACAGGACCATGCCCGCCTGGATGACCCGCCGGATGTCGAATCGCTCGGCGAGGCCGCCCGTGTAGACGGATAGCGCGAGGAACGGCGCCCAGTGCGACACCACCGCGATGCCGCCCAATGCGGGCGAATGGAACTTCTGGAAGATCACGTAGTAGCTGATCACGTGCTCGATGACATCCGCCGTCATCGCGAGCCACGCGCAGATGAAGAACTTCCGAAAGCCCGGGTGCCTTAGCGCGCTGAACGAGCGAGGCGCGGCGGACGCGTTCAACGGCTGCGCCCGCCGCGGGCGCGCGGCGCAGCGCCGACGCGCACCGATCGCGCGCCGATGACGCCTCGGCCGTGATTCGACCCCGACACCTAGCGGGTGCCCAGCAGCGTCTTCAGGAACCGGTAGTAGAAGTCGACGCCGCGATCGAAGGCCGCGACGCCGACGCGCTCGTCCTGGCCGTGCGCGCGGCCATCGTCGGCCTCCTCGGCATCGCCGCTGACCGCGTACACCGGGATCCCGTAGGGCGCCGCCATCGCGGCGTCCGACGCCGAGGCATCCATGCTCGGGATCACCGGCGTCCCCGGCCACAGGCTCGCGGCGACCGACTCGACCGCGTGCATGAGATCCGGCCGGACGACGGGCGCGGCGAAGCCGTGCTTGCTCTCCGCGGTGTCGTGGAGCTTGCCAAAGTCATCGAAGAAGCGGACCTCGAGCTTCGGTTCGGCGAACACGCGGATGAGTTCCTGGCGCACTTCCTCGGGCTCGTGCCCCGGCAGGATGCGGCAGTTCACGTTGGCGGTCGCGGTCTGCGGCAGCGCGTTGTTGGCGTGCCCGGCCGCGAGGCGGGTCGCGACGCAGGTCGTGTGCGTCAGCGTGTACTCGTTGGGATCGGCATCGAGGCCGGCGATCGCCTTCGGGTCGGGCGGGCGGGCGAGCGCGCCCTTCAGGAGCGCGGCCCGCGCCGGATCCGCCGCGGGCACCGTGCGCGCGTAGTAGAGGCGCACCGCGTCGTTCAACTCGTACGGGAAGCGGTAGTCGGCGAGGCGCCCGAGCGCGGCGGCGAGCTCGTAGATCGCGTTGTCCGCGACCGGCGCTGAGCTATGGCCGCCCTTGTTCCGGATCGTGAGCTCAAAATCCGCGTAGACCTTCTCGGTAAGACCCACGAACACGCCGACCGCCTTGCCGCCCTTCGTCGTCACGCCAATGCCATCGTGGTTGAGCGCGTACTCCGCGTCGATGAGGTCGCGGCGGTGGTGGATCAGCCAGTCGAGGCCATTGGCGCCGGCCGTCTCCTCGTCCGCCGTGAGCGCGAGGATCAGGTCGCGCGGCGGAGTGTAGCCCTCCTTCTTCAGGCGGATCAGCGTCGCGACCATGATCGCATCGCCGTCCTTCATGTCCTGCGTGCCGCGCCCGTAGTAGAAGCCGTCCTTCTCGGTGAACTTGAACGGGTCCGTCGTCCAGTCCTCGCGCCTCGCCTCGACGACGTCGAGGTGGCCGATCAGCAGGATCGGCTTCGCCTTGCCCGCGCCCCTCAGGCGCACGACCAGGTTCATCTTGCGCGGCTCATCGCCCACGATCGCGATGTCGCTGTCGGCAAAGCCCGCCGCCCGGAACCGCGCCGCCATCGCCGCGGACGCGCGCGTGACGCTGCCCGACGACTCGGTCGTGTTGATCTCGATGAGTTCCTTGAAGATGTCGCGGGCGAGCGCGCGGCTGGCGGCATCCTCGGCAGGTCCCCCGAACGCGGGCCCGGCGAGCAACAGGAGCCCGGCAGCGGCTGAAAGTCGTTTCATGCGGTCCTCGTTCGATGGGCGGGCAATGCGACGACGAGGCAGGCGATCCGCAGCGTCGCCCTGCGGATCACTTCACGACCTTCTGCTCGGCGCTGAGCCGCGCCGAATCGACCTGTTTTTGCGCCCACAGGCGCTCATCGGCATTGCGGCTGACCTCCATGATCCGCGCGTAGTAGGCGCGCGCAGCCTTGGTCCGCCCCAATGCCTCGCTCGCAGTCGCGAGGTTGCGAAGCAGCCACGTGTCGTGCGGCGCCCGCGCGGAGGCGGGCTCGAGCACGGCGAGCCGCCGGGCCGGGTCGATATCCGCGAGCTGCCCGGCGTATGACCAGTACCTCACTGCGTCAATGGACGGCGCGTCGCCCCGGACGACGCCGTCGAGGATCGCGAGCGCCTGCTTCCCGGTGGCCTTCGACGTATCCGCGCTGATGAGCGCATCGGCGGCATCGATGCGCGCCTGCTCATCGGTCGTGCCGCCGTCGGCGAGCTTCGCGGTGAGGTCGGTGATATCGAACGGTGCCTTCGCCCGTGCCGCCACCCGTGCGGCAAGCGCCCGCACTCCCGGATCCTGCGGCGCCTCCCTGACGAGCGCCTCCACCAGCGAGTCGACGAGATTTTGCGGACGGGCCCGCAGGAACGCCACCCGGGCGAGCTCGATGTCCGCCTCGAGCGGCGTGAGTGGCTTGAGGGTCACCGCCTCGATCGACACCGGGCTCGAGTACATCAGCTTCCTGATGTGCATGACCTTGCCGTGGATGAGCTGCCGGAGCTTGAGGTCAAGCGCAGCCTTGTCGAAGGGGAACGAATGCGCGAACGCCTCCGGCTCGGAGACCGACAGGTTCATCGCCGACAGGTAGTCCGAGGTCGGACGGGCCAGCTCCGTCGTGTCAAAGAGGAGAAGATGCACGAGCGCCCACGCCTCACCGCGATACTGCTGCGCGCTGATGCTGTCCTTGAACACGACGTCGTTCCCCGACTGGACGGCGAGGAGCCGCTCGAGTGGAATCCACGTCCTCGGCTCGATGCTCACCGTCATCCGGGCCGGGAGCTCGCCGACGTACGCGTCGTTGCCCTGCATCCGGAAGGAGCTGAAGAGCTCGGAATAACCGGTGTGGTACCAGTACGGCAGGATCAACGCACGCGAATCCCGGAGAATGCCGTTCGTGTACTCGCTGAATATCACGCGCTTGACGACGTTGAAATCCTCGCCCGCATCAATGACGACGAGGTTCTGGCCCGGAAGATCGCGAAATCGACCGGCCGTATCCCGGTGGTCGGCCATGAAGTCCGTGAAGTCCGAGTGGCTGACCAGGTAGACGCGCGTCGGGATATCCGGCAACCGGTCGCTGGCCTTCAGCATCTCACCGACGGTCTGGCTGAACGCCTGAAGCTCGCGCGCGACCGCGCGCGTGCGTGTGTCGTTGAGCGTGCTGTAAACCTGGAACTGGCCGACCGACATGAAGCGCCAGTTCGAACGCGCGGCGCTGACGTCGCCCGCTGCAAGCAGCAGCAAAGCGAGGAGCGCGAGCCCCCGGTGAACGTGCGGCACTCTTAGCATTCGTGCGACCTCCCGATCCTCGAGCCGAGTGTAGCGCCGCTGCCGGCGCGAGACGGCGCGTCGTCCATGTCGGACCGGTTAAGGCGCCACGAGCCTGAAGCGCTCGGCGCTGACGCCGAGCGCCGATGCCCGGCCGATCAACTGCACCCGGCTGCCCACCGGACAATCGGCGGCACTCGTGCCGTCCGGCACGCAGGCGGCCGCGCGGCCCGTCATCAATTTCGGCACGTCGCTGAACGTCGGCCGCGCGCACTGGCGGCCCGAGCCGAAGCCGCGGCTGCTCGCTTGCCAGCCATCGACGACCGGCGTCATCTCCCCGGAGGAGCCGATCAGCCGGTTCACGGGGCACGGCAAGCCCGAGGACAACGCGGTCGCGGCAAAGCGGCTCGTGACGAGAACCATCACCGGCACCCGGCACCACGGGTTCGCGACGTAGCGATGCCCGGCCCGTTGCGCGGCCACGCGCGGGTCGCTCGCGTTGAAGCCGAAGCCGCCGACGCCAAGGAAAACCGCGCCGTAGAAGAGTCCGACCACGATCGCGAGAATCTCGGCCGTCGCGACGGTGCGCGGCGCGGGAATGAAGTCGCTCGCACAGAGGCCGAAGCGGCCAAACACCATCATCACGAGCATCGCGACGATGACCCACAGGATCGCCCGGCTGCGGGGCGCACCCTCGTCCGGCGGGCCAGCGCGACGCGAGCACGGCTCAACGCCCGATGGAGTCATCCTCACGCCCGCCCGCCGTCGAGCCCCGCGATTGGCCAATTCCAACCGCAAGGAACCCGAGGTTCGTCAGTAATTGGTCGGGGCGGCGAGATTTGAACTCGCGACCCCTTGCACCCCATGCAAGTGCGCTACCAGGCTGCGCCACGCCCCGACCGGAGGGTTGCCGCGACGTCGCGGCGGAAACTTGAAGCGGGGCGGATTCTAAAGGAAGCGTCGACGCCCGGCTATGCCGGAGGCGAAGCCCTCAGCGGCGCAGCGACTTTAAGAGCGCCTCGAGCTCGCCGCGCACCTGGCGTACGATCTGCTGGCTCTGCGAGAGGTCCTCGCGCGCCTCATCCCCGGCGAGGCGCTGGCGCGCGCCACCGATCGTGAAGCCCTGGTCGTAGAGGAGGCTCCTGATCTGGCGGATCACGAGCACGTCCTGGCGCTGGTAGTAGCGGCGGTTGCCGCGGCGCTTGACGGGCTTCAGCTGCGGGAACTCCTGCTCCCAATAGCGCAGCACGTGCGGCTTCACGCCGCACAGCTCACTGACCTCACCGATCGTGAAATAGCGCTTGCCGGGTATCGCCGGCAGCTCGGCGTTATTGCTTGGTTCCAGCATAGGCCTCAACGCGAGCCTTCAGCTTCTGACCCGGTCGGAACGTGACGACGCGACGTGCGCTGATCGGAATTTCCTCGCCGGTCTTGGGATTTCGGCCCGGCCGCTGGTTCTTGTCGCGCAGGTCGAAGTTGCCGAAGCCCGAGAGCTTCACCTGCTCGCCCTGCGACAACGCCGCGCGCACTTCCTCGAAGAAGAGATCCACCAGCTCGCGCGCCTCGCGCTTGTTGAGGCCGAGCTGATCGAACAGTGCCTCCGCCATTTCCGCCTTCGTGAGTGCCATGCGTTCTTAGACTCGTGCTCAGTCGCGGATAGTCGCTTTCAGATCCCGGTCCAATCGCTCGCGGACAGCCGTCATCACAGAATCAACGTCCGCGTCGGTCAGGGTCTTCGATTTATCTTGCAAAATCAAGCCTAAAGCGACGCTTTTTCTACCGGAATCTATCCCCTGCCCCCGGTACACGTCGAAAACTTTGAGTTCGCGCATCAGGCTCGACGCGGCGACAGTAACAGATTCGCGTAACTGGCTGAAAGTGACGGATTCATCCACGACCACTGCGAGGTCGCGGCGGACCCCGGGGAAGCGCGACTGCTCCTCGGCGGCCGGCAACGGTGCGGGCGACGTTATGTCTAATTCGATTTCGAACAGATACGGCGGAGGCTGCAAATTGAGGCTCCGCGCGAGTTCCGGATGCAGCTCGCCGATCCACCCTGCAGGCTGGGAATCGCGGTAGATCCGCGCACTTCGGCCCGGATGCAGGCACGAAATTTCGCCGGCGCGGAAGCTGAAATCCGCTGCCGGTCCGCTCGCCGCGAGCACCGCCTCGAGGTCCGCCTTCGCGTCGTAGAAATCCCCCGCCCTACGCTTGATTCCCCATTGTTCCGGTAGTGCATCACCCCAGGTAACGCCAGACAAGCAATTAATCTCTTTTAAAACATTATCTTGCAGAATAAACTTCGCGCCAATCTCGAAGAGCCGCACGCGCGCCTGCTGGCGCCGCACGTTGGCACCGAGCGTCGCGAGTAGGCCGGGCCACAGCGACACCCGCATCTCGGCGAGATCCGCCGAGATGGGGTTGGCGAGCGCGAGCGCGGGCGAGTCGGGAAAGAGCTTTCGCTGCAGCGCGGGGTCGACGAACGTGTAGTTGATCGCCTCGAAATAGCCGCGATCGACGAGCCGCGTCGCGAGGCGCCTCGACTCGATGCGCCCTTCCGGCACCGCGCCTGGGCGCTGCGGCATCGCGGCGTCGATTTCCGGGATCGCGTTGTAGCCAAATATCCGCGCGACCTCCTCGACGAGGTCCGCTTCCTGCGTCACGTCGAACCGCCAGCTCGGCGGCGTCACCGTCCAGCCGCCCGGCGTCGGCGTCGTCGGCATGCCGAGCGCGGTGAGGATCGAGGCGACCTCCGTGCCCGGCACCTCGATGCCGATGAGGCGCTTCAGGTACGAGGGCCTGAGCGCGATCGGCGCGCGCCTCGGCAGGTGCTCGCGCGCGAGCGTGACCTCCGCAGGTCCCGCCTCCCCGCCCGCGATCTCGATGAGGAGCGCGCTCGCGCGCTCGAGCGCGCGTTCCTGGCCCGCCGGGTCGACGCCCCGCTCGAAGCGCTGCGAGGCGTCGGTGATGACGCCGAGCCTGCGGCCGCGCCCGGCGACGGCGCTCGGGCTGAACCAGGCGACCTCGAGGAACACCTCGGTGGTGTCCGGCGCAATCGCGCTTCGCTCGCCGCCCATGACGCCCGCAAGCCCGATCGGCCCCGCGTCGTCGGCGATGACCAGCATGTCGGCATCGAGTGCGAGGCTGCTGCCGTCCAGGAGCGTCAGCGGCTCCTGCGGGGTCGCGAGGCGCACGTGCACCTCTCCCTTGAGGCGGCGCCGGTCGTAGGCGTGCATCGGCTGCCCGAGCTCGAGCATCACGTAGTTCGTGACGTCGATGAGCGGACCCAGGCTCCGAAAGCCCGCGCGCCTCAGCCGCTCGCGCATCCAAAGCGGTGTCGGCGCCTTCGGGTTGAGCCCGCCGATCACGCGGCCGGCGAACTTCGCGCACGCCTCGGGCCGGTCGAGCCGCACCGAAACACGCTCGCCCGAGCGAGCGGCGACGGGCGGCATCGCGGGCATCCGCAGCGTCGTCCCGCCGATGACGGCGAGCTCCCGGGCAAGCCCGAGCACCGAGAGCGCATCGCCCCGGTTCGGCGTGAGGTTCACCTCGACGACGGTGTCATCAAGGCCAAGCGCCGCCCGGAAATCCTCGCCCGGCTGCAAGTCCGCCGGGAGCTCGAGGATGCCCTCGGCCTCATCGCCAAGCCCAAGTTCGCGCGCCGAGCAGAGCATGCCCTCCGACTCGACGCCGCGCAGCTTGGCGCGCTTGATCTGAACGCCGCCCGGGAGCGAGGCGCCCACCTTCGCGAGCGGCGTCTTGAGCCCGGCGCGGACGTTGCTCGCGCCGCACACGATCGTGTAGCGCGTATCCCCGCCCGCGGTCACGGTGCAGACGCTCAAGCGCTCGGCATCGGGATGGCGCCTGGCCTCCAGCACCTCGCCGACGACAACGCCCGTGAAGGGCGGGGCCGCGCACGCGCGCCCCTCGACCTCGAAGCCCGCCATCGTGAGCTCATCGGCGAGCGCGGCGACGTCGGGGTTCAGGTCAACCCAGTCGCGTAGCCAGGCGAGTGAGACCTTCACGCTTAAGCCCGCTCGAACTGCGCGAGGAAGCGCAGGTCGTTCTCGAAGTAAAGCCTGAGGTCATTCACGTCGTAGCGCAGCATCGAGAACCGCTCGATGCCCATGCCGAACGCGTAGCCGCTGTAGCGCTCGGGGTCGAGGCCGCAGTTCCTGAGCACGTTCGGGTGCACGACGCCGCAGCCAAGCACCTCGAGCCAGCCCGTCTGCTTGCAGACGCGACAGCCCTTGCCCTCGCAGAACGCGCACTGGCAGTCGACTTCCGCCGAGGGCTCGGTGAACGGGAAGTAGGAGGGCCTGAGGCGTATCGCGAGGGGCTTCTCGAAGAACTCCGAGACGAAGCGCCTCAGGATCGCCTTCAGGTTCGCGAAGCCGATGTTCTCGTCGATGACGAGCCCCTCGACCTGGTGGAACATCGGCGTGTGCGTCTGGTCGGAGTCGTTCCGGTAGACGCGCCCGGGCGCGATGATCCTGAAGGGCGGCGGCCGCGACATCATCGCGCGCACCTGCACGGGGGAGGTGTGCGTGCGCAGCAGCCGCCCGTCGCCAAAATAGAACGTGTCGTGCATCGCCCGCGCCGGATGATCGGCGGGAATGTTGAGCGCCTCGAAGTTGTGGAAGTCGTCCTCGACCTCGGGGCCCTCGACCACCTCGAACCCCGCGCGCACGAAGATCTCCTCGATCCTGAGGCGCGTGCGGGTCACGGGATGAAGTGCCCCCGCGCGCTCGCCGCGCCCGGGAAGCGTCACGTCGATGGCGCCCGCCGCGAGCTCCGCCGCCACTGCCGCCCGCTCAAGGAGGAGCGCACGCGCATCGATCGCCGCGCCTAAAGTCGCCTTCGCCTCGTTGATGCGGGCGCCGGCCGCGGGGCGCTCGGCGGCCGAGAGCTTCCCGAGCGACTGGAGCTGTCCGGTGACTGCGCCCTTCTTGCCGAGCAGGCGCACGCGCACGTCGTTGAGCGCCGCGGCATTTTCAGCTGCAGCAATCTCGGCGAGGCCGCTCGCGACGAGGCTGTCGAGGTCCACGGGTGGGCTCCGCTTCAATGACGCCGGCCGACGTCCCGCGAGGGACCCCGGCCGGCGCGATCCGATCCGGGGGCCTCAGGCGGCCTTGCCGGCCTTCTTCGATTCCGCCTTCTTCGGTGCCGGTGCCGGCTCCGGTGTCGAGGCCTTGATCTGCTCGACGATCGCGGCAAAGGCGGCCGGCTCATTCACGGCGAGATCGGCGAGGGCCTTCCGGTCAATGCCGAGACCGGCGACCTTGAGGCCCGCGATGAGGCGGCTGTAGCTGAGCCCCAGCGACCGCGCGGCCGCGTTCAGGCGCTGGATCCAGAGCGAGCGGTAGTCGCGCTTCTTGAGCTTGCGGCCCTTGTAGGCGTACTGGCCGGCCTTGATGACCGCCTGCTTGGCGACGCGATAGACCTTGCGCCGCGCGTTGTAGTAACCCTTGGCCTTAGCCAGGACCTTCTTGTGCCGGCGTCCTGCAACGACGCCGCGTTTTACTCGTGCCATGTCACTCTCCTAAACGTTAGCGTCGATTAATGGTTCGGCAGCAACTGCGTGACCCGATCGACGTCGGTCTTGTGAACCATCTTGCCGGAGCGCAGCTGACGCTTACGCTTCGATGGCTTCTTCGTCAGGATGTGACGCTTGTGGGACTGGCCACGTTTGAAGCCATTCGCAGTCTTGCGAAAACGCTTCGCCGCAGCCTTGTTGGTTTTCAACTTAGGCATAGACACTCTCCTGCCGGACGGTTTCCCGCCGGCGCTTTATAACCCTGTCGCACCGGGCGGCTTGTGGCCTGCCGGGCTCGGGGCGGTACCGCCCGGAACCGCTTGCGCGAGTCCCGACCGGTCACTTGTCGCACGCGCTTGTGCGCGTGTGTTTATCGGGCGCCCGCCGGTTGCCCGGCCAGCGCCCAAATCCTTCAGCGTCGCTCGGGCGGGAAGCTACTTCTTCTTCGCCGCGAACATCATCACGAGCTGCTTGCCTTCCATCAGCGGGTTCTGCTCGATCATCGCGTGCGGCGACAAGTCGAGCACCAGCCGGTCCAGCATCCGCCGCCCCACTTCCTGGTGCGCGAGCTCGCGTCCGCGGTAGCGCAGCGTCACCTTGGCCTTGTCGCCCTCGCTCAGGAACCGAATGATGTTACGCAGCTTGATCTGGTAATCATTCTCGTCGGTACCCGGGCGGAACTTCACTTCCTTGACCTGGATCTGCTTCTGCTTGCGCTTGGCCGCGTGCGCCTTCTTGTTCGCCTCGAACAGGAATTTGCCGAAGTCCATGACCCGGCACACGGGCGGCTCGGCGGTCGGCGACACCTCAACGAGATCCAGCGTCTGGGAGAGTGCGAGTGCGAGCGCCTCCGCCCGGGTCATCACTCCTGCCTGGCTGCCGTCGGCTGCGATCACGCGCAGCGAGGGCGCAAGGATTTCTTCGTTGCGACGTACGCGCTTGCTAGTAGAGATAGGTCAATCCTCCAAAGAATTACGGCCGCGGCCCGCGATCTCAGACGCAAGCAGCGCCGCCACTTTTTCAAGTGGCATGGCGCCGAGATCCTTGCCTGATCGCGTGCGCACGGCCAACGAGTGGGACTCGACTTCCCGGTCCCCCGCCACCAGCAGGTACGGGACCCGCCGCAGCGTATGTTCGCGAATCTTAAAGCCCACCTTTTCGTTTCGCAAGTCGGATTCGACCCGAACCCCCTGATTTTTCAGGTAATCAGTGCATTCCTGCACATAAGCGGCCTGCCGCTCGGTGATGTTGAATGCAACCGCCTGCGTCGGCGCCAGCCAGACCGGGAATTTCCCGGCGTGGTGCTCGATGAGGATCGCGAGGAAGCGCTCGAAGGACCCGAGGATTGCCCGGTGGAGCATGACGGGGGCCTTGCGGCTCCCGTCCTCGGCGACGTACTCGGCGCCCAGGCGCTCCGGCAGCACGAAATCCACCTGGAACGTCCCGCACTGCCAGTCCCGGCCGATCGCGTCCCTGAGCACAAACTCGAGCTTCGGGCCGTAGAAGGCACCCTCGCCCGGGTTCAGCGTGACTTTGAGGCCCGCCGACTCGACTGCGGTCTTGAGCGCGCTCTCGGCCCGGTCCCAGGTCTCGTCCGACCCCGCCCGCTTCGGCGGCCGGTCGGAGAACTTGACGTGCACGTCCGTGAAGCCGAAGTCGGCGTACACGCTCTGCAGGAGCGCGCAGAACGCGACCGTCTCCGCGTTGATCTGCTCGGGCAGGCAGAAGATGTGCGCATCGTCCTGCGTGAACGCCCGCACGCGCATGAGGCCGTGGAGCGCGCCCGAGGGTTCGTTGCGGTGGCACGCGCCGAATTCCGCGAGCCGCAGCGGCAGGTCGCGGTAGCTCTTCATGCCCTGCTTGAAGACCTGGATGTGCCCCGGGCAGTTCATCGGCTTCACCGCGAGCACGCGGTTCTCGCTCTCGGCGATGAACATGTGCTCGCGGTAGTTTTCCCAGTGGCCGGACTTCTCCCACAGCGTCCGGTCAAGGAGCTGCGGCGTCTTGATCTCCTGGTAGCCCGCCTGATCGAGCCGGTCGCGCATGTAGCGCTCGACCTCGCGCCACAGCGTCCAGCCGGGCGCGTGCCAGAAGACGCTGCCGACCGCTTCCTCCTGCTGGTGGAAGAGGTCGAGTTCCCGGCCGATGCGCCGGTGATCGCGCTTCTCCGCTTCCTCGAGGCGCGTCAAATACGCCTTGAGGTCCGCCTCGTTCGCCCAGGCGGTGCCGTAGACCCGCTGCAGCATCTCGTTCTTGGAGTCGCCGCGCCAGTAGGCGCCGGCGAGCTTCATGAGCTTGAAGGCCTTGAGCTTCCCGGTCGAGGGCACGTGCGGGCCGCGGCACAGGTCAAACCACTCGCCCTGGCCGTAGAGGCTGATGTCATCGCCGGCCGGGATGCTCGAGATGATCTCGGCCTTGTAGTACTCGCCCATGCTCTTGAAGAGCTTGACCGCCTCGTCGCGCGGCAGCACGCGGCGCGTGATGGGGAGGTTCGCCTTCACGAGCTCCTTCATCTTCGCCTCGAACTTCTCGAGGTCCTCCGGCGTGAAGGGTCGCTCGAACGCGAAGTCGTAGAAGAACCCGTCGTCGATGACGGGACCGATCGTGACCTGCGCCTTCGGGTAGATCGCCTGCACGGCCTGGGCGAGGAGGTGCGCGGTCGAGTGACGGATCACCTCGAGCGCGGCCGGATCCTTCTCGGTCACGATCGCAAGCGTCGCGTCCCGCTCGATCAGGAACGAGGTGTCGACGAGGCGCCCGTCGACCCGCCCGGCGAGCGCGGCCTTGGCGAGGCCCGCACCGATGCTGGTCGCGACCTCGGCCACCGTTACCGGGTGGTCGAAGGGGCGCTGGCTGCCATCGGGGAGCGTGATCACCGGCATCGATCTGGCCTCGTGAGAAAAGCCCGGCAGTCTAGCAAAGCCGGCCCGCCCGCGAGGCCTCAGCGGAGCTTGAGCGGCTCCCCGTAGCCGGTCAGTTCCAGGTATCCCCGGCCGAGGCGGCCGGCGGGGCCCATCGCCGTGACCGCGCCCTCCCAGTAGACGGCGCCGGTCGTGAGCCTCGAATCGCTCTCCTGGTCATCGAGGAGCGGCCGAAGCCCAAACTCGAGCGACCGGGCCCGGACCCGCCACTCGACCGGCCAGCGGATGCCCGTGTGGGGCGAGCGCCACGTCCGCCCGGCCACGAAGTCGACCTCGCCGGGCTCGAGGATCAGGACCCTGCCGTCGGGGGAGCGAAGCGATCCCCCCGCCCAGCGCGCCTGGCCCTTCGCATCCCGGATCCGAAACGCCATCAGCGCACCGCCATCGTCGAGGTTGAGGCCGAGCCAGTCCCAGCCGACGCTCTCCGGATCGAGGTAGGCGCTCGACCACTCGTGGTCGAGCCAGGCCTCGCCCGTCACGGGCTCCGGCCGGCCGTTCCGGGTGAGGGCGCCCGTCACGGCGAGGCCCGGGATGCTGTAGTACCAGCTCGCGGAGGTCTCGGCGGGACCCTTGCGGCTGAACCCCCCCTGCCCGTTCAGCAGGACCGGACCCCGGCGCCGGAGGGTGAGCTCGAAGGCGAAGTCATCGGCCTTCACGCGCGTCGCAAAGAGCGCCCCCGAACTGACGAGCTGCCAGTCACCGAGCGTGACGTCGGTGCGCCCGACGGCGGCCCTCGCGAGCCCGAAGACCGCGCGCGCGATGCGCTCGGCGTGCTTGGCGCGCGGCGCGGCGGGATCGGACAGTGCCGCATGGGCGATCACGAGCTCGCGCGCCGCGAATGCGCTCGGATTCGCCGCGTCGACGTCGGGGCGGGTGCGAAAGAACGTGACCTGGAACCCAAGCGGCGCGCCGGCGGCGGTCTTGAGCCAGCCGGTCACGTACCACCACTCGGTCCGAAACGGCGGGTGCGCGCCCTCATCGGCCGGGAAATTGAGCGCGTTGCCCGGAACCACGTCCGGGTACGAGGGCACCGCGCCCGACGCGACCCCGACGGCGGCGAGGACGCTCGCGAGCGCGAGCACCCGAATCCCCCGCCTCACCAGTCCTCCCGCGCGGCCCGCACCGCGCTCGTCCCGAGCACGCCGCGCGCGGCGAGCCGCGCGGTCGTCGCCGCGGCGAGGACTAGCGCGAGCGCGACCAAGAGGAGCTGCCCGACCGGAACGACGAAGTCGAGGCTCCAGTGAAAGGACTGGCGGTTGACGACGTAGACGAGCACGAGGCTGAGGAGCCCGCCGACGAGGAGTCCATAGAGCGCGCCGAGCGCGCCGACGAGCGCGCCCTCGCCCGCGAGCAGCCGCTTAAGTTGCCGGGCCGAGCAGCCGAGGTGCCGCAGCACCCCGAACTCGGCGCGCCGCGCGAGCGCGGTCGAGGCGAACGCGAAGCCCACCCCGGCGAGCCCGATCGCGACCGCGATCGCCTCGAGGAGATAGGTGATCGTGAACGCCCGGTCGAACGCCGTGAGCGAGCGCGCCTTGAGATCGCTCGTCTCGATGAGCTCGAGGCTGGCCCCAAGTTTCAGGCGCCGCGTGAGCTCGGCGCCGACGAGGGCGGCGCTGGCACCTGACTTCAGCCAGAGCGCGGCGTCGGTCGAGGCGACATCGTGCGACCAGGCGCGATAGGTGCCCTGCTCGATGAGGATCGTGCCCGAGCTCCTTGCGTAGTCGCGCCAGATGCCGGCGACGACGACCGCACGACCCTGTCCCCCGACCGGCAAGGTGAGCCGGCTGCCGATCCCGACGCGGTAGAGATCGTGCACCGCCTCCGAGACGTAGACCGCGGGCAGGTCCGCGGGCGTCGCGCTCGCGCGCTCGAGGAGCGGCAGCCTGTCGACGGACACCGCGTCGAGGCGCCGCGCGATCAAGGCGACGGCCGGCCGGTCGGGCGCGAGCAGGACCGGCAGTACCCGCCGAAGCTCCGCCCGCTCGACGCCGGGAATCGCGGCAATGTCGCGGCCATCGGCGTCGCTCAAGAGCACCGTGTCGCTCCCGGGCGCGACGCGCAGGTACACATCCGCCGGCAGCACCCCGCCCAGCCAGCGCTCGAACGAGTCGCGGAACGAATGCACCATGATCGCCATCGATACCATCAGCGAGAAGCTGACCACGATCGCCGCGAGGCTGACGGCGGACTCGGCGACGGTGCCCTGTAGCTGCGCGAGCGCGAGCCGGCCGATGGGACCTACGCGCGTCGGCAGGTGCGCGAGCACGAGGCGGGCGAATGACGGCACCAGCAGGACGGCGCCAAAGAGGAGGAGCGCGATCGAAAGATACCCGGCGAGAGGGAGACCGCCGAGGGGCGGGGCGAACGCGATCGCGCCTCCGGCGATGAGGAGTCCCGCTCCCCGCCGACCACCACTTGAAGTCGCGAGCGCGAACTCAGGATCGCCACCCTTGAGCGCCCGCGCCGGCGCAAGCGCCGCGACCCGGCGCGCCGGCAGCCACGAGCTCAACGCCGAGACGAGGACACCGAGCGCGACGAAGGCGACGAGCGTCGTCGCGGGCGCCGCGAGCGGCGTGCCGGGGCCGGCCGCGTAGCCGGCGCCGAGATCCCCGCCGAAGCGCGCGAGCGCCTCGCGTGCAATCACCCAGCCGAGGGCCGTGCCGAGGATGCCGCCGGCAAGCCCGACGAGCGCGCCCTCGAGCACGACCGCGAGCGTGACCTCGGCCCTGGTTACGCCGAGCGCGCGCAGGAGCGCGAACTGCGCGCGGCGCCGGAGCGTACTCAACGCCTGCGTCGCGAAGACGAGGAACCCGCCGGTCAGGAGCGCGACGAGCGCGAGCATGTCGAGGTTCGCGTAGTAGGCACGCCTAAGCGAGGCGCCGCGTCCCTCGAGGTCGGTGCCGCGCGCGATGAGGGCGCCCGCCGGAAGCGCGAGCGAGGCGCCGAAGCGCGCCGGGTCGACGCCCGGCGCCAGGCGAAGCTCGAGCCGCGAGAGCCGCCCGAGGCGCAGTAGCGTCCACTGCGCCGAGCCCAGGTCCATCACGCCAAGCGGCCGGGGATAGGCGCTCGAGGGCAGCACGTCGATGACCTCGAGGAGCCGCTCCTCGCGGCCGAGCCGCACGCGCAGCGTGCCGCCGCGTCCGACGTTGAGCGTGGTCGCGGCGGCGGCGCTCAGCACGATCGCGCGTGCGCCGAGGAGGCCGGTGAAATGGCTCGCGAGGTCGCCGTAGATCGCGGGCTCGAGCCGCCCGGCGAGGAACGGGTCGACGCCGAGCACCATGAGCGTGCCGCCGGCGGCGAGTGCGAGCTCGGTCTCGAGGACGGGGCTCGCGACGGTCACTTCCGGACGACGCGCAACGCTCGGGTAGAGCGCCTCGTCGAACCCGCCGCGGCCGCCGTCGATGACCAGATCCGCGCTCCCCGTGAGCGCCCGGCTCGCGCGGCCGAACTCATCCGCGGCGCTTGCGTTCACGAGCGTCACGCTCACGCTGAGCGCGATGCCAAGCGCGATCGCTCCGATGGTCACGAGGAGCCGCTCGGGCCGGTCCTGCAACTGCGCCGCGAGCACCGTGAACGCCACCCGCGCGCGCGCGAAGCCGCTCATCCGGCGACCGCGAGCGGCGTCAGCGAGTGTCCGTCGAGCATGAACGCGCGATCGGCGGTCGCTGCGGCCGCGCGCGAGTGCGTGATGAGGATGCCGGCCCCACCCTGCGCCGCGACCTGCGTCTTGAGGAGCCTCAGGACCTGCGCGGCGGTGCCGGGATCCAAGTTCCCGGTCGGCTCATCGGCGAGCAGGAGACGCGGGCGGTGCGCGAGCGCGCGCGCGATCGCGACCCGCTGCAGCTCGCCGCCCGAGAGCTCCCGCGGCAGGCGCGCCGCGGAGTCGGCGAGTCCGACCTCGGCCAGCATCGCGTTGACCCGCGCCTCGCGCTCGGCGGCTGGCCAGCCCAAGAGCTCGAGCGGCAGCGCCACGTTTCGCGCGACGCTCAAGTAGGGCAGCACGTGAAAGGCCTGGAACACGAACCCCATCGAGCGGCGCCGCTCGAGGGTCAGCGCATCGTCATCGAGGCGCGTGAGCTCGCGCCCGTCGAGCTCGATGCTGCCCTCCTCCGGCCGGTCGAGTCCGGCGATGAGGTTGAGGAGCGTCGACTTGCCGACGCCCGACTCGCCCATGATCGCGACGTACTCGCCCGCTTGCAGCGCGAAGCTCAGGCCCTCGAGCACCGGCGGGCGGTCGGGCGTGAAGCGCCGCGTGAGTCCCCGGACGCTGAGGACCGCTGTCACGAGGACGGCGCGGCGGGCAGGTAATAGAGGTCGATGCTGGTGCCGACGCGCTCGCGCGGCCGGTAGGCGTCGAGCCAGTGGAAGCGATTGGGCGCATGCGCGCGGGCAAGCGCCGTGACCGCGATCCAGCCGCTCGCGTGCTCATCGGGCCGAAGGAGCACGTACGGCGGCAGGTGCTCGCGCTTCAGGTCGGCGCTGCCGAGGTAGGCGAAGGACACCGAGCCGACATGGAGGGCCGCGAGGCGCCCCTCGAGGCGCTTCAAATCCTGGCCCCAGTCGAGGTCGGAGTCGATGAGCACGGCCTCGGGATCCCGGACGCTCTCGTTGAAGTACGAGAGGTAGTCGGGCCAGTGCAGTGCGACCGCGCTCACTTCCCAGAGGAGGAGTACGCCGAGTACCGGAAGCACCAGGCGCCGCAGGCCACCGCCCGCACCCCTTGCATACGCCATGAGCCTGAGTACGGTGACCGCGGCACCGATCGCGAGGAGCGGATAGAGCACGAGCACGTGGCGGACCCCGATGTTGATGCGGCTGTAGAGGCTGCAGAACCCGAGGAGCACGACGAAGAGCAGCGGGAGCGCGAGCGGCGCCGCCGACCGGGCCCTGATCCCGTCACGCGCGAGGAGCCCGAGTCCCGCGAGGCCGAGCACGAGCAGCGGCAGCGGCGTCTTCACGGCGAGCGCGACGATGTAGAAGTACCACCAGCCACCGCTTCGCACCTCCCCGAGGAGGTACGACGGATGGCCGAGCTGGTTGTGGTACGAGAGCGCCTCGATGCCGCCTAAGATCAGCCGGAACGCATCCGGCACCGGCACCTTGGCGGCGATCGCATAGGCCAGGTCGTGAATGCGGCCCGAATATCCGAAGAGGTACCCGAGCGGCTGGCTGTACACGTGGGCATCGTTGGTCAGGTACACGAACCGCCCGCCGTAGATGAGCGTCAGGAACGCGCTCGCGACCAGGCCGACGAGGAGGAGCTCGCCAATGCGCGATCGCGGCCGCGCCGGTGCGAGCGAGTCGCCGCCCGCCCAGGCCGCGAGCGCGGCCAGGCTGAGCGCGCCGAGACCGACGAACGGGATCGCCGAGAGCTTGGTCCCGACCGCGATGCCAAGCGTGAGCCCGAGCCAGAGCGCATCGCGGACGCGTCCGCGCTCGAGCCAGCGCTGGGTCGCGTCGAGCGCGAGCAGGCAGGTCGCCGCCGCCGGCACATCGAGTGTCGCGAGCGCGCCGTGGCCGAGCACGACCGGCGTCGTCGCGCAAAGCGCCGCGGCGAGGAGCGCGCCTGCGGTGCCCGCGAGCGGCCGGGCGAGGACGTAACTCATGACGATGAGGAGCGCGAGGAACGGCAGCGCGCCCGCGCGGGCGAGCATCAGGTACTCGTCATAGTGGCCGCTGCCGTAGAGGATCGCATCGCCCTCGGGCTTGCCGTCGGGGGGCGGTGAGCCCTGCGAACGGGCACCGGCGAGGTAGGGCCCGAGCGCGAGCGAGAGCCTCGCGAGCGGCGGGTGCTGGATGTCGTACTCGTAGATGCCGTGGTCGAGGAGCGTGAGCCCGGAGGCGAGGTGCTCGGGCTCGTCCCACGTGTGGCCGAACGTCGACCAGGTCGAGGCGCTGAGCGCGCAGGCGATGAGCACGAGGGCCGCGAGTGCGGCCGGTGCTACGAGCGGATGGGAGAGTGCGCGGGCGGACGCGGACATGGGCGGCGACCTGGTCGAACGGCAGCAATGATAGCGAGTGCGAGGTGAAGTCCCGCTTAAGAATCTCTATCCTCCATCGATGGAGGCATTCCTCGTCTCGACCGGTGTCGTCGCGCTCGCCGAGATCGGCGACAAGACGCAGCTGCTCGCGTTCGTGCTCGCGGCGCGTTACCGGCGCCCGTGGCCGATCATCGCCGGCATCGTGACCGCGACCGTCATCAACCACGCGATCGCAGGCGCCTTCGGCGCATGGGTCGTCAGGATGCTGGGGCCTGAGCTCCTGAAGTGGGTGCTGGCGCTCTCGTTCTTCGGGATGGCGGTGTGGACGCTCATCCCGGACAAGCCACCGACCGAGGACGAGAAGCGGCTCCGGCGCTTCGGCGTGTACGGCACGACGGTCGTGTCGTTCTTCCTCGCCGAGATGGGCGACAAGACGCAGATCGCGACCGTCGCCCTCGCCGCCCGCTACGCCTCGTTCTACTGGGTCGTCGCCGGGACGACGACCGGGCTCCTCTTGGCCGATGTGCCGGCGGTGCTGCTCGGGGACCGCCTGGCCGGGCGGCTGCCGACACGCGCGGTGCATATCGTCGCGGCGGCCATGTTCGCGGTACTCGGGGTCGCCCTCCTCCTCCCCTCGGCGGCGGGAATTCTCGGCGGTGGTTGAGAGCCGGCGGGCCGTTGCCTTGCTGCGGGGTATCCGCTCCAGTATTCTGCGCGCCTCCGCGAAAGCCGGGCGCGTAGCTCAGCGGTAGAGCACTTCCTTGACATGGAAGGGGTCACAGGTTCGATCCCTGTCGCGCCCACCAGTAAATCAATGAGTTACCCGTTCGCCCGGATGGTGTGTGACCAATAAGCTACACCTCCGGCTACACTTCACGCAGCTTTACGTGGCGGCTACCGCCCCGCGACGGTGAAGCTCAATTCCGACTTCGACGAACTCCTGGCACTCCGCGCCCGCCTCGCGGTAATGCCGGACGGGCGCTACGTCGATCGACACGACGAACCTCGCCGGCACCCGGCCGCTTTGTACTCGCGGTCTCTCGCCAAGGTATTACAGCGAATGCACGAGGTCGCCAAATTGGTCCCGAGTCGGCGGCCGGTCGCCGGTGCGCCTCAAGACTGGTCCCGGTTGATGGCCGCGCTCGAGCTTCTCTTCGTCGCAGTCGATAGCCATGCCGATGACCTAAAAGCGCTGCTTCAGATCGTCAATCCGCGACTAGCTCCAAAAACCGCGAAGCAGTCTGCATCGCAGATTGATGACGTCTTCGAGGAACTGGTCGGCCGCCCCTTCAATCGGATGAGGCATCACGGCGAGAATCTCGAGGCTCGGATCTGCTACTCGAATCAATTTTCGCTCTACGGATATTTGTAAGCGCCTAAGGATCCACGTTCTTCCGGCTTGATGTCCGAGCGGGCACGCTCTTTGCCAGGCGAGGCGGAGGTGCGTGATGTCGTGGGCTTTGACGGACAAGCAACGGGTGGCGATGGTGGCGCTGCAGGCCGCGCAAGCCGCGGGCACTGGGTTGACGCAGTACGCGCGAGCGCATGGACTGAACGCCAGACAGCTGCACGATTCAGTCGTCGCATTGCGCAGGCGAGGTGTCTTGCCGCCGACGGATCGGCCGTGGAGGCGCAACTCGGCATTCGCCGCGGTGCGTGTTGTAGACGCGCCGCGTTTGTCGCTGGCGATGTCGTCACCGCCGCGCAACGCGATGGTGTGCCGGTTGATCCATGCGAGCGGCCTCGTGATCGAGTGCGGCGAGTGGCCGCCGGCGGCGTGGTTGCTGTCGTTGACGTCTGGGCAGCGAGATGTTGCGTCCTGATCGGGGCATCGAGCGCGTGTACCTGCACCGCGCGCCGGTCGACATGAGGAA
>JANXUT010000006.1 GCA_025356075.1 Pseudomonadota bacterium
ACGTAGCACAATCACATAACATAGTCAACTATTTAGTGACTACAATATGTACCCATCTAAGTCGTCCCAACTCGCCTCAAACACAGAAAAAATAGGGATCTGCTGACTACTCAGCCACTAAAATGGCGGGGGAACTTCAGACTAAGAACGGGCGACGTTGTGCGTCGCCCCGTCATCAAACTCCAGCATCAATGCGCCATACAACGCTCAACACCGCTCGCCGGCTCGGCCAAATCGCCGTTACCCGGACGGGCTCCTAGGCGGTGACGCAGCGGTTCCGGCCGGCGTCCTTCGCCGCGTAGAGCGCACCGTCCGCACGGTCGAAGGCACTCGCGGCGGTATCGGACTCCTTGAGTTCGGTGACGCCGCACGAGGCGGTGACGACGACCGGTGCCCCCTTGAAGTGGAAGCCGAGCCCGGCAATCGACTGGCGCAGCTCCTCGGCGAGCGCGAGCGCGTCACCCGCCGCGGTACCGACCAGCAGCATGCCGAACTCCTCGCCGCCGTAGCGGGCGACGAGGTCGGTGGTCCGCGCCCGCGCCGCGAGGCACGTCGCGACTTCGCGCAGCACCGCATCGCCCACCCGGTGTCCGTAGGAATCATTGATTCCCTTGAAGCGGTCGATGTCCCACAGGAGCAGGGTGACCGGCGTGTGCAGGCGCTTCAGGCGCGGCAGCTCCTCGGCGAGCCGCTCGTCGAACGCCGGGCGGTTGGCGATCTTGGTGAGTGAGTCGACGCGGCTGCGCCTGCGCTCGTGCTCGAGCTTGCGGTTGAGTTCGCGGCTCTCGCGCTCGAGTTCCACGATGCGATCGCGCAGCGCCTCCGACCGCGCCGAGTGCTCGACGAAGCGCTGGCCCTCGCGCGCACGAAAGTCGCGCACCTGGCCTGCGACGCTCTCGAGTCGCGAGGCCACGAGCGCGCGCAGCGACGGCAGGTCGGTCGCGCCGTGGACTTCGGTCGAGAGGGTGGTGACCTGCGTGAGCACCGTGGTGTTCAGCGACTCGGCATCGTCGAGACGCGTGCGCCGCTCGTCGTTGAGCCCACCCAGGTAGACGGCCATCTCCTCGAGGCGCTCGGTGACCTGGGCGAGCACTGCCGCGGCCGCGCTGCGCTCGCGCGCAGCATCCTCGCCGAGCTCAGCGACCAGGTCGGCGATCCGCATCAGCACGTCGGCCAGCGCCGCTTCGCTCGCCACGGCGGTGAGCTGCTTCGTCAGCTCGCGAATCCGCTTGTCGGCCGGGTCGATGGAGGCCAGACGCTCGACGACCTTCATCGCCGCTGCGCGCACTTGGGCGAGGTTGGGCGCCGGTCGCGAAGTACCAGCAGCGGCGGGCGGCGGGCGAGTCGCCGGTATCGTCGCCGCGAGGTCGGTCATCGTCGCGGTGCCGATGCCAGAGTCGAGCGCCTTCAGCGCATCCGAAAGGGAATCGTGGCGGGCGCCAAGTTCGGTGACGTCGGCATTGCGCCGGTTCGCATCGGCCAGCTTCGCGAGCTGCGTGTCGAGCCTCGGGTCGATTCCCATCGCCGACGCGCACAGGCGGTTGACGAGCCGGCGAAGGACCTGCTCGAGCGCGCGCCAGCGGCGCTCCTCGAGCTCCATCTCCCTGAGGGAGCTGAGGTGCTTTGCCTTCCAGTCGGTCGGTTCGGCCACGGACGGTCCACCAGCTCCCTGAATACCGGACTATCGGCGCCGCCGGCTGCCTCTTGAGGCCGGCCGGCGGCGTATCGCCCGAGCTAGGCGCGCGCGAAGGGATGTTCGAGCGACGAGCTCTGCGGCGTGAAGAGCTCCGCGCCCGATTCGGTCACGTGCATATCGTCCTCGAGGCGCACGCCGAACTCACCGCGGATGTAGACACCAGGCTCATTGCTGGTCGTCATGTTCGCGGCGAGCTTGGTCGTGTTGCCGCGCACGAGGTACGGCCACTCATGGCCGTCCATGCCCATGCCGTGCCCGAGCCGATGCGTGAAATGCCGGTAGTCGGGCCCGTAGCCGGCATCCGTGATCACCTGCCGCGCGGCGGCATCGATCGCTCCGCACTCCACGCCGGGTCGCGCGGCCGCGAGCGCGGCCGACTGGGCGTGGTGCACGGCGTCGAACACCGCGCGCATCTTCGCCGTCGCCTTGCCGAGCACGAAGGTCCGGCTGATGTCGGAGCAGTAGCCCTCGATCGTGCAGCCGCCGTCGAACAGCACGATCGTGCCTTCGCGGATGTGCTGCGGGGCGACACTGCCGTGCGGGAATGCCGAGTATTCCCCGACCAGCACGAGGTCGGCCGCCCCCGGAAAGCCGAGGCGGTCGTGCGCCTTGCGGCTGAGCTCGCTCACGTCCCGCTCCGTCATCCCCGGAACGATCGCAAGGTAGGCGGCCTCGTAGGCAGCGAGCGTGACCTCGGCGGCGAGGCGCATCAGCGCGATTTCGGCGGGTGTCTTGATCATGCGGCAACCGGCGGTCACCGGCGTCGCGCTGACGAGGCGAGCGTTCGGGGCTACGGTCGCGATCGCATCGACGAACACGAAGCGCACCGCTTCCTCGATGCCGATCCGGCCGGCGCCGATTCCGCGATCGCGGAACCCCTCGGCCAGGCGCTGGTACGGGTTATCGTCCTCCTGCCAGGTGCGCACGTCCGGGTGCTCGCCGTCGGGACCCCCCGCCAGCTGCTCGCGCGCGCGTCCCTCCTCGAACGCCGGGCACACGTAGAAGGGCTCACCCTTCGCCGGAATGACGGCCACGAAGAACCGCTCGCTGCCCCACCAGCGCACGGCAGTGAAGTAGTCGAGCGAGGTGCCATCGGCGAGGACGATCGCGTCGAGTCCGGCATCCGTCATGAGCTTGCGGGCGCGCTCCTGTCGCGCGCTCCGCTCATCGCGGCTGATCGGTTTCGCTTCGTGCTTGCGCGACTTGAGGCGTGCGATCGACGGTGGCAGGTGGCCGGCGGGCTCCGTTGCCGCGGCGAGCGCCGAGACCGGAACGGCGCCGAGCGCCGCGAGACCACCGGCCGCAACGGCCCCGGATGAAAAGAAATGCCGCCGCGTAACCATGGTGTGTCTCCAGCGTAGAGGCCGACAGCGTACATCGATTGGCGGCGTTTGGGAGGCGCCGCGCAGGCGGGCTCGCGCGCCGGCGGCTAGCGGGCGAGGTACTCCGACAGGAGTCGCGCGGGAGTGCCCGCGCGCAGCTGCTCGGTCAGCCACGGATCGACGACGGCTGCCCAGCCTGCGTCTGGCGCCAGCAGCACCGCCTTGTCCGCCTGCTCGTAGGAGTCGCGCAGCAGCCGGCAGAGCTCCGGGTGGCGATGGGTCACGAGCGCGACCTCCGTCTCATCGGTGAACATCACGTCGGCGCGCCGCGCCACGATCTCCTCGAAGACTGTGCGGTTGTCCGCGTACTCAAGGAGCCGCGCGGCGTGAAGGCGGCTGTGGGCGAAGGCCTCGTTCGTGCCACCCGGATTGAAGATCACGGTGACCGACTTTCGATCGATCGCGGCGAGGCGGTCGAGGCGGCGCGCATCTGCGCAGCGACCGATCGCCGTCTTGCCCGAGCGCAAGAGGGGCACGGAGAACGCGGCCACCGCCGCCCGCGCCGGCGTCACCGATATGCCGCCAACGGCGACGTCGAACCGGTCGGCACGCAGGTCCTGCATGAGCGCGCGCCAGCTCGTGTGCACGAAGACCGTCCGCAGTGACAGCGCCGCGCCGAGCTGGCGCGCGAGCTCGACATCCGCGCCGCTCACGCCCGCGGCGCCGGCCACGCTGAACGGCGCGTAGTCGGCCGGCGTGCCGACGCGCAGGATGCCGGCCGCCCGGGCGCGTTCGACCGACGGCGGGCTTGCGTAGCGGATGCTCGCGAGTGCCGCGAGGAGCTCGGCGCGATCGGCGTCGTTCCATCGCTCGGGCGGCAGGAAGCGCTGCGCGAGCTCGGAAGCTGATGGCGGCCCGGAGGCCACGAGCGGGGCGGCGAGGTAGAGGGCTTCGATGAGCGCTGCCGATATCCCGTCGAGCCGCGGCCGCAGCTCGCTACCGAGGTCGAGTCGCTCGCCGGCATAGGCGAAGCCACTCGAGTCCCATTGCCGGTAGAGCTGCTCCTGGACCGAACGGGCAATCCGGATCTGCAGCATGAAGAGCCGCTCGACGGGGCCGGCTTCGAGGCCGCTGGCCCGCGCTCGCTCCCCGACGCTCTTGACGACCGCGGCCTCGCGGGCCTCGTCCGTGACCGGCAGGTGGCGTGGCCACTTCGCCGCGGCGACCGCCGGCATCAGCGCGAGGCGCTCGTCCGCGAGCGCGAACACGCGCTCGAGCAGCGTCGCGGGCCCGAGGAGCGGCTCGACGGCGGGCGCATCCGCCGCTCGCGCGAAAGTGCCGAAGAGGCCGACCAGCGCCGAGGCGAGCGCGGCCACGAGAGCCCCGGGGAGCCAGCTGCTCCGTCGCGGTCGATTCAATGCCGCCACCACGGGCCGGCGCGTCAGTGTCGGAGCTTGCCGTCGAGGAACGCCGCCGTCGCCGCATAGGCCTTGAGCCAGGTCTCGTGCCGGAGGAAATCGTGGATCTCGTCCGGGAACACGAGTTCCTGGTACTCGACGCCGGCCTCGCGCAAGGCCTCACCGAGGCGCACCGATTCGGAGAAGTCGACGTTGCGGTCATCGTCGCCGTGGATGAGGAGCACCGGCGAGCGCCACTGCTTCACGGCGCTTATCGGCGAAGCCGCGAGTGCCGTCGCGCGCACCGGCTGCGTCGCGTCGAGCTCATAGAACGGGTGCCCGTCGCGCTGCGTCAGGTTCCAGTGGTGCCAGTCGTGCACCCCGTGGAGGTCGACTCCGGCCGCGAACAGGTTCGAGTTCCGCGACAGGCCGAGCGCCGTCATGTAGCCGCCGTAGCTGCCGCCCCAGAGCCCGATCCGCGACGAATCGACGTCGGCTCTGCCGCGCAGGTAATCTGCGGCGGCGAGGAGGTCGTTGTATTCGCTCGCGCCCTCGGAGCCCTCGTGCTCGGCCTCGCGGAAGTCGAGACCGTAGCCGATCCCGGAGCGGTAGTTGAGCGCAAGCACCACGTAGCCGCGACTCGCGAGGTACTGGTTCAGGCCGTAGGCGTTGCTGTAGTAGTCCATGTAGTGCCAGCCGACCAGCATCTGCCGCACCGGCCCGCCGTGCATGAAGATGATCGCGGGATGGCGAGCGAGCGCCGTTCCCGCCGCCGGCGTGAAAACCTGCGCGTGGGCAGCGATGCCAGCGCGCTCCGGCAGCTGTATCGAATCCGGCACCACGAGCGCTGCCGACGGGAAGTCAGCGGGCAGCGTGTCACCGGCGAGATCGACGCTCAGATTGCCGCCCGCAAGCAGCGCCGGGCGCATCGGCAACTTTGCGTCCGAGCGAAGGAGCCCGACCGTCCTGCTGTCGCTCGCGACCACTGGCTGGGTTTCGATCCCGCTGCCGCTGGTGAGCGCTTCGACGGTGCCGCCCGGCAGGCCGAGCCGCCACAGGTGCCGCCGGTCGATGTCACCGGAGTTGCTTGCGAATACGATCGAGCTGCCATCGGGGGCGGCGCTCGCGTACTCGATCTCGAACTTTCCGGGCGTCAGCAGGCGTGCGACCCCGCCATTGGCGGCGACTGCGTAGAAATGGAGCCAGCCATCCGCTTCTGCCGGAAAGACGAGCTGATCGCCAGCCGCCCAGAAGAGCTGCGCATCGGAGCTGAGCGGATGGAAGACACTGCCCGGCCCGGCAGGGGCGCGGTAAACCTCGGCAACGCGACCGTCCGCGATGCTCGCCACGCGAATTGACCACGGTGCTCCGCTGCGGTGCGGCCCGATGGCGAGCTCATCGTGTGTGGATGGGATGCGCAGGAAAGCGACGCGCGTGCTGTCCGGCGACCAGCGTGGCTCGAGGTCGTGGGCGAGGCTCGCGTCGATCCAGCGCAGGGCCTTGCTCGCGAACGTGTACACGCCGATGAAGCTGTGATCGCCGCGGTTGCTGACGAAGGCGAGCGCAGTGCCGTCCGGGGCGAAGCGCAGCGAGTCGACTTCTCCCCGTGTCTTGAACAGTTGCGTCGCCTTGGAGTTCCGCGCCGGGGCAATCGTCCACACCTCGCCCTTGCGCAGGAACGCGATCCGATCGCCGCCCGGCGATGACTGTGGCGCGCGGCCGTCGGTAAGCTTGAACGGTGCGCCGTCGTGCGTGCCGACCATGAAGATGTCCTGCTCGACGCCGTCGGTCAGGTGCGAGGGGTTCGGCGGCGGCTTGTCCGGCGTCTCGAAATCGCCGCCACGGACGAAAAGGAGCGCGCCGGACTTCGCCACGAACGCGAGATCGGCGATCTCGAGTCCGTCGTCCTCGGTGTAGTTTGTCAGCCGACGCGTCTCGTAGGCCGCGCCCTTCGGTGAGGCGAGCCACACGTTGCGGCGTCCCGCGGTGTTGCTGACCCAGGCGAGCCTCCCGCCGTCCGGCGCGGCGACAAGATCCGACGGGAACGGTGCGCCAAGCACCTGCTCAATTGAGAACACTTCCGTCCAGCCTACGGCCGGCGCACCGAGCGCGATTGCCAGAAGCCCCACAGTCAGGTTGCGTGTGCTACCCATCATCGTAGTTACTCCGTCCGGAAGATTGTTCGATGTCGGCGCCCTCAAGAGGCGCTAGCGGCGAGTCGCGACCGTCCGCGTCGGCGCCTTGAGCGCGCGCACGTGCGACAAGCGCGGCGCCCGGTGCCGGCCCGTGTAGTCCTCGGCGATGATCGGCTCCTCCGCCCGGGTCACGAGCGGGATCACGCCTGCCCAGGTCGGCCAGCGGGCATCCGCCGGCGGGTCGTGGGGACCGCCCTCGCGGATCTTTGCCGAGGCCTCGGAGAGCGGGATCGAGAACACCCGTGTCGCCGCCAGTTCCTTCCGCGTCGGCGGTCGCAGCGTCGCCCAGCGGCCCGGCAGCCAGTGCTCGAGAAAATGCTCAAGGGCGACGCTCTTCTGCTTGGGGTCGGTGACCTCCGCGGGCGCACCGAAGCACATGACCGAGCGATAGTTGATCGAGTGGTTGAAACCGGAGCGTGCCAGCACGAACCCCTCGATGATCGTGACGGTGACGCACACCTCGCCGCCGGCGGCGTTCGTGCCGAGCATCCGGCTCGCGGCGTTGCCATGCCAGTAGAGGTGATCGCCGTGCCGCCAGTGAAGGGTCGGGATCGCGACGGGCCGGCCGTCGATGATGTGTGCCACGTGGCAGTGCGTCGCCTTGTCGAGAATCGCGTAGATCGCCTTCGACTCGTAGACGCCGCGCTTCGCGAGGCGACGGACTCGCGTGAAGGAGCTCGGTGGGCCCTTTGGCGCCGCTCGCTTCGCCGGCTTTCGTCTGGCAGAACTCACGTAGCATTCACTCCTGGGCAGGCTTGCGGCGCGAAGCTTTGCGCGCAACGGATTGTAGCGGAGTCCATGCGTGGGCCGGCCGACTAAGCGCCGAGCGCGATCTCCACGCGGCGATTGCGCTTGCCCTCGCTCTTGATGCGCAGCACCCGGATCGCCCCTATTTCGCCGATGTTTCGGACGTGGGTGCCCCCGCACGGCTGCAGATCGATGCCGGGAATGCTGAGCAATCGGACGCGACCGGCGCCGCGCGGCGGCTTGACGCTCATGGTCTTGACGAGTTCAGGCCTCGCGTCTAGCTCGGCGTCGGTTATCCACACCGTCTCCGTATCGATCCTGCGTGCGATCAGCGCGTTGGTGCCAGCCTCGATATTCGCGGCGTTCAGCAACTCCATGTCGATGTCAAAGTCGAGCCGCGCCTTGTCGAGCGCGATGTTGCCACCGGTGACCGGAGCCACGACGACGCAGGACATCACGTGCAGCGCCGTATGCAGCCGCATGTGCGCGTAGCGGCGCTCCCAGTCAAGCTCAAGCGTCAGTGGCTCGCCGACGGCGGGCAGGACGGCTCCCGCCGCCGGAACGTGGACGACGGCATCGAAGGCCTCGCCCTTGCGCGTGTCAGCGACCGCGACACGCTCGCCGCTGTCACGAATGAACACGCCCGTGTCGCCCGCCTGGCCGCCTCCGGTCGGATAGAAGATCGTACGGTCGAGTTCGATGCCGCGCTCGCCGACCGACACCACCCGCGCCGTGGTGGTCCTGAGGTACGCATCGTCACGAAAAAGCAGCTCGGTCGTCATGCAAAGGTCTCGTTTGGTTGGCGCACGGGCGCATCGCAGCGCCGCAAACCGCATCGATGGCAACGACCGCCGCTGGCGCCGGTCATGCGCGCCTCGTCGTGCCGCGTGATAGGCTGAAAAAAAAGTAGCGCACTCTGGGGAATCCAAATGACTACGGGTTATTGCCCGCGACGCACGAGCGCCTTCGGCGCCGTGCTCACGTTGTTCGCCGGTGGCGCCTTCGCCGCGCCTCCGAACACTATCACCGTCGGTCAGCTGGCGCTGACGTTATGTAATACGGACTATACCGGCTATTGCGGGTCGATCTCCCGGCCGCTCGATCCGGCCGGCGTCGTGCCGGGCTCGCTCAGCATCGGATTTGAGTTCTATCCGCGCACCGACACGACGAAGCCCGGGCTTGGCACGATCGTGCCGCAGGAGGGAGGTCCCGGCTATTCCTCCACCGGCACGCGCGATTTCTACCTGAGCCTGTTCGACTCGCTGCGGAACCGGCGCGACGTGCTCATCATCGACAAGCGTGGCACGGGTCTCTCGAACGCGATCAATTGCCCGGCGTTGCAGACAGGCTCGACGGCGCTGAGCGCGGTGGCCGACTGCACCAAGCAGCTCGGCCGCTCGTCGTGGTTCTACGGGACCGCCTTCGCGGCTGGAGACATCGCTGCGGTGCTCGATGCGCTCGGCATCCCGGAAATCGATTTCTACGGCGACAGCTACGGCACTTTCGTCGGGCAGGTCGTCGCCGGCCTCTATCCGACGCGTCTGCGCAGCATCATCCTCGATAGCGCCTACCCGGTGCGCGCGCCCGATCCCTGGTTCGCGACTGACTGGGCAACCGCGTGGGCGAGCATCGATCGGACCTGCGGGCGCTCGCCGAGCTGCAACGCGCTGCCGGGCTCCGCGACCGCGCGCGTCCAGCAGCTGATCGCGGACCTCCGCCAGCAGCCGATCAAAGGCACCGCACCTGACGCCTACGGCGACCCGGCGGCTGTGACGCTCGATGTGAGCGCGCTGATCCGGCTGATCGATTCGGCGGGCTTTGGCGCATCGATCTACCGCGACCTTGATGCCGGCGCGCGTGCCTGGACGGATTCCGGCGACCCGCTGCCGCTGTTGCGGCTGATCGCGGAGCAGAGCACGGACTTCGCCGACGATCCGGTCGACTTCAGCTACGGCCTCGCCACGATGGTCACGTGCGTCGACTATCCGCTTCTGTACGATCTCAAGGCGCCGGATGCGACCCGGCGGCTGCAGTACAACCAGGCGCTCGCGAGCGCGCAGCAGCACCGGCCGAAATTGTTCGCGCCGTTCACTGTCGACGAGGGCCTTGATTCCAACGTCTACATCACGCCGCTCGACTCGTGCCTGCCGTGGCGAGCGCCACCGTCGACGCAGACGCAAGGCCAGCCGCTGCCGCGGAGCGCTCGCTTTCCGGCCGTGCCGACGCTCGTGCTCTCCGGTGACATCGACTCGATCACCTCGGCCGAGGATGCTGCCGAGACTGCGGCGCAGTTCCCGAACGCGACGCACGTCGTCGTGCCGAATCTCTTCCACGTCGTCGCGGACAGTGATTACATCGGCTGCACGCTCTCGATCGTCGAGCGCTTCGTCAAGAACCTCGCGGCTGGCGACACGAGCTGCACCGCTGGAGTGAGGCCAGTGAGGACGGTGCCGCTGTTCGCGCGTGCGTCGGCGGAGCTTGCGCCGCTGACGGCGCTCTCGGGCAACAAGGCGGGCGCCGCGCAGCGTCGAATCGCCGCGTCAGCGCTTGAGGCCGTTGGCGACGTGCTGGCGAGGTACTGGGCCTCCTTCGGCACGACCGGCAGCGGCCTGCGTGGCGGCGCATTCACCTACGCGAGCTCAAGCACCGGCTACCTGTTCACGCTCGATGGCGTGCGCTACACGACGGATGTCGCGGTGTCGGGCAAGATCAAGTGGAACACGTCGACCGGCGCCGTCACGGCGAACGTGACGCTGGCGCGCGGCGGCACGTCGCTTGGCTCTCTGAAGATGATTTGGAGCGACGCCGACATCAATGCGATCGCCGCCGTGCAGGGCACGGTTCAGGGCCAGGCGGTCGTCGCGAGCCGGATCGCGCCCTGAGGGGCCGCAGAACCGCGTGAGGCGCCGGCCGCCGGGTGGCGCCCGCGGCGGAGTTCTCGACTGGCCATCAAGTTGCGGGCGCTTCGCGTTCCCGAATAGAATCACGGCCCTCGGCGGGCGTAGTTCAATGGTAGAACTGTAGCTTCCCAAGCTACTAACGTGGGTTCGATTCCCATCGCCCGCTCCAATCCCGGCCGGTACTGGCCAACAACAACCAAGAACGTGCATGACTCTCGACTATCGAGCGCAGCGCCCGTTGTTCTACCCGCGCTTCGCGTAGTACTTGATGCCGGGCAATCCATCGAAATCCGCGTCTTGGGTCCAGAGCGTCGCGCGATGCCGCTGGGCCGTCGCGAGCATGATGCTGTCGGCCATCGCAATCCGGTGTTGATTCGAGAGGCGTGCGGCTTCCAGTGCCGTGGCGCGGTCCAGATCGACAACTCGACCTTGCTCCATAACGGCTATCGCCCGCAGCGCTTCGTCTTCATCCCGCTGCTGGCTTACGCGCTTGAAGACCTCGTAGAGCGCGAGCGACGGAATGAGCAGCGATCGAGTCGCTTCAATGGGTTTTGCGAAGACCGACGCGTTCGGACCATCGGCGAAATATTCTAGCCAGGCCGACGAGTCGACCACGTTCATACGCGGTCGGCATCCCTGGGTACGCGAGTGTCAATACCCTTCAGCGAGCCCCGCGCGGCCCGAGCGGGGCGTATTGGCACTAGCTCAATTCGCCCGCGGTATTCAATCGCGTGGAGTTTCTCCCCTGGCTTGATTCCCAAAGCTTCTCGAATCTTTGACGGAATGACTATCTGGTACTTCGACGAGACCGTGATCGTGCTCATACCAACCTCTGATCGATAGCCGGATGGTAAAGTGGTGCAAAGAAGCTATCATGCCCTGTTCGCTTGCGCCAGCTGCGTCCGGGCTGACCCGACCTCGGGTTCGCTGAATGGGCACGGGTCCGTTATTCGCGGTTGATATCGCAGGCCAGACGGCCAGATGCCAACGCGGACCGCGCCGAATCCGCCATTGGATTCACACGCTGTTCGCACGCATTGGGGAGTGGACTACATAGCTTGTTGATTCTATACAGCCAGTTCGGGAAATCGTTTGGGTTCGATTCCCATCGCCCGGTCCAACCTGCGCTCGAGGCTCAAACCGTCCGGTCTGACGTCGCTCGGCTCCGCTGCATATCGGTCAACTTGTCCCGCGCATCACGGGACTCGCACGCGGTCACGGCGGTATCGTCGCTCGGTTAGCGCCAATCGGCACCCGGCATGATGCGCCTCATGAATTCGTCGAATAGCGGAACGGTAAACGCCGTGTCGCCGTGATTCGGGCTCCACACCATCCCCTTCCCGATGAGCGAGCTGCGTGTTGGTGCAAGTGACGAAACGCGGGCGTCGAATGCGTCCGCTATATCGCCAGATCGGTGTGGCCCGGGACCCAGTTCGGCCATTGCGCGAAGATATTTCCTTTCTTTGGGCGTAAGCCGGTCGAATCGCACTCTGAAAAAGCTTTCATCGAGCGCGGCAACCGCGGTGACGGATGCCTGCCTAACCGCATCCGGCAATATTGGCGATTGAGTGGCGGCGAGCCATGTGTGACTTCCCCACTCCTGCAGAAAGTATGCGTAGCCCTGTGTCACCTCAAGAATGAGATTCATGGCTTCCGGCGCTATCGCGACGTTCTCGCTCCATAGGGGCTTCTCGATTGCCTCGCGCGCAGCATCGGGCGGCAGGGCGCCGATGGTCGGGAAGTCGAACAACCGTTCGGCGTAGGATTTCGCATTCCCCATCTGCCAGCGAAGTTGCGGAAGTCCAGCGCCGACAAGCACGACCGGCAGCCTTCGTTGCTCCGTGCGATGGATGGCGGTAACTAGGACCGCCAACTGTGGCTGCTCGACGTATTGCAGCTCGTCGATGAATATTGCCAACGCCGTTCCGGCCGCCTTGGCCGACAGACCGACCTGTTCAAACAGCGCCTGCAGGTCGTGCTCCAGATCACCGTTGTCGGCGAGCCCCGGCTCCGGCTCATAATCAAATCCGACTTCGATGTCGGCGTAGGTCACCTTCAGCTTCTTGGCAAAGCCGGCGAGTGCACGCAGTCCACGCACGGCAAAGTCCTTCGCCTTATCTATCTGGCTCAGTCGCAGCAGTGCTTGCCGAAGCTGGGGCGCAAGCAGGGCGGGAAGTGACCGCCCTTCCGGGGCTTCAATGCGAACAGTGTGGATGCCGACCGCCTCAGCCTCTTCGCGGACCCGGTCGAGGAGGACGGTCTTTCCGACTCCGCGCAGACCGACGAGCATGGCGCTCTTGGCCGGGCGCCCGATGCGGGCTCTCTCAAGAGCCGTCCGGAGCGTCGCCCGCAGCTCATCTCTGCCCGCCAGGTCCGGAGGCGGAGTGCCCGCGCCGGGCGCAAAGGGGTTTTGTACAGCGTCCATCGGTAGATTATACGGATATTTGATAAGTTATCAAAATGCACTAATATCCGTAATTTCAGTAGTGATGGGTAAGGTGCGGCCGGGCGCCTGCGGTCGGCGGCGCCCGTCTACGCGCCATGGCGGGCCCTCGTCGGTAACATCACCGACCGAATGTCAGCGGCGTCATCACGTCGCGGAGCCTCACGAGCGGATCCGGATGCGCACGCGCGGTGCGCCACGCAATCACGCCGTCGGGCCGCAGCAGCAAAGCGCCTCGCACGCCGATTCCTACCTTCTCCTCGAGGCGGCCGTCGGCATCGACCAGAGCGCCGGCGGGTGCGATTCCGTGCACCGTGAGGGGAAGCTCCGCCGCGGCCAGGCTATGGGCCGCTTCAACCCAGTGGAGGCCGTCGGCGCCCGCGAGCAGCGCGAAGCCGTTGTCAGGCAGATCGAGGGTCGAGCAGGAAGCGCCGTTCAGCTGCAGCGTGATGTGTGGCATCCGCGTTCCCGGCCGGCCGCTCGGATTTTGCGGATCCTCGACCGGCGCCGCGTCGTCGCGGCGCTCATTCTCATCCAATATTGCCTCGGAGCAGTAGACCGATCCGAGCTCGATCGCCACGTCCCCGAGCAGGGGCGCGAGATTCGTCGTCGGCAGCGAGGGGTCGACGCGCTTGATGTAGCGAGCGTAGGCCTGCTCGACGATGAGCTCGCACTGAGGCTTGCGCTCGGTCTCGTAGCTGTCGAGCAACGCGGGGCCCGCGGTTCCGGCGAGAACCATACTGAGCTTCCACACGTGCGTGTGCGCATCGGCGATGCCGGTGTTGCCGCCGAATCCGCCGGTCGGGGGCATCAGATGTGCGGCGTCGCCCACAAAGAGGAGCGGAGCTCGGACGGCTACCGCCGCGTTGCTCGCGCTCGTCATCCTGTACTTCATCTGGTTCTATCGCGAACGGCCGCGCTTCGGGAGCTCGTTGGCAGCCGTGCTCGGCAGCGTGCTGCTGGGAGGCTTCTTCGTGGCTACCGCCACCTCCGCCCGGTACGGCGGCCTGCTCGTCGATCCCGCGACGGCGGCGCTGATGCCGAACAAGGACACGATGTTTGGCCTGCCGCTCAACGGTGTCGTGTTCGGGGTCGCGTGGTTCCTGCTGCTCGTCGGCACGATGGTTGCGAAAGGCGAGGCGCGCGCATCCGGTTAGTCGACGACGCCGACATTCTTTAGCGCCTGCAGGTACTCGGTGACGAGCTTGAGCGGAACGGGCCCGTATTCCGCGCTCAGCACGGCGGTGATCTGCGCGGTGGTCCGCACCCCGTCAGCAAGGTTGAGCGCCTCGTAGGCGTACTCCTCACCGGCCCCCCAGGTACCCTCGTAGGAAAGGAGCCCGGGCCGCTTCACGCTCGTCGCCTTCAGGTGATCCTCGAAGTAGTCGTAGCCGAAGACCGCGAGCGGTCCGCGCGGCTCGGCGCGGCGGTGAAATACGAGCCCGCCATCGCCTTTTGTCGTCGGCGCCGTGTGGTGTGCCGGTGGCAGCGCACCCGACAGGAACGAATTGAGCGACGCGTGCACGCCCCGCTCATAGAGATCCGCCGCCTCCGGCGCCGTCTGGCGCTGCAACGAGGTAACGGCTCGCATCAGCCTTCCCATGGCAATGGCGCCGTTCAACGCGGCGGCGTCGCGCGACGAGAGATTCGCCAGAAAATAGCCGCTTGCGGCGCCGATGAAAGCGGCGCGCTTCAGCTTCGTCGGATCAATGTTGGCAGCCGTATCGAGGCTCGTGTGGATGTAGCGGTCCGGCCAGTCATTGAGGTAGATGGCCGGGATGCCGAACGAGGAGTCCTGGTAGACGTCGTGATCGCTGCCCATCGAGAAAGGTGAGTACGAGGCGCGCAGTGGATCCTTGCTGCCCTCGGGCGCCACCAGCGGATAGGCGGCGCTGCCTGTCGCCGCGAACTGGTAGGTTTCCTCGTTGGCCCAATCCGCGAATGCCCACGCCACGTCGTGGACGAACGACGGCAGGCTGGCGGGGCCCCGCGTCACGTGGAAGACCGCCTTTGTGTCGGTTCCGCCGCCGACCATGTCCATGTGGATCGCGGCCTTGATGCGACTCGCAAATTCCGGGCGCGCGTTCAGGAGCGTGACCGTTCCCTCGACCTCGGGAGGCCAGATGAATCGGATCGTGCGCGCGGGCCTTGGCAGGGCGCCGGATGCAATCAATCTCTGCAGGGAGCGGGCGACCTCGAGGATCGTCACGCAGCCGCTGGCATTGTCGTTTGCGCCCGGACGCTGGTGGTCGAGGTGGCACGAGTAGGCGATCTCCGAACCCCTGAGGGCCGGGTCGGATCCCGGAATCGTCGCGGTCACGATCTCGTAGGCGCTGTCGTGCTGGCCGGCTCTGACAATTGCCTGCAGCCGGATTGCCTCACCGTCCCGCAGCCGTGCCTGCAGCGAGCGCGCGACGCGCAGCGACACCATGAACGCGAAGGTCGGGTTCGCGGAGAAGGAGTCGAGGTGCCCCCAGCGGACGGCGCCATCGTACTCACCGGACCACGCCGTCCGCTGGTTCTGCGCGTAACTGACCATGCCGGCCACGCCGAACCGGCCGACGGCCAGGTCCTGCACCGCGCTCGGCTGCGCCGCGACCAGTACGAGCTTGCCGCGGACGTCCTTGCCGGCGTAGTCCTGCTCCTTCGTGCCCTCGCCGACGTCGACGAGATCGGCGGTCACGTTTCCCGATTCGCTGTCCTCGGCGAGCGCGATGGGCGTCGCGGCGTAGCTTGCGAGTGTCCTCGGCCCCGCGCTCGTGAGCTCGAGCAGGTCGCCCTGTTCGGCGTCCCATCCCCGGCGCGCGCGCTGGGTGCCGTACATCCTCCGCCCGTCCGTCGGGAACCTGAGGATCTCGACGTCGCTGAGCCCATAGACCTGTGCGCGTTCCGCGACGAGCGTGGCCGCCGAATGAAACCCCTGCGAGCCGCGCTGCCGGTGGAATCGCGCCAGGCCCTCGAGATTTCGCTTGGCAGTCTCGCCGCTCAGTTCATCGGCGAGGGCGGCGACCTCGTTCTCGGGCAGGAGCGGAGGTGGGTGTCCTGCGCCAGCCGCCGCCAGGACCGGAAAAAGCAGGCAAGTCGCGGCGATGCGGTGCATGGACGGTCTCTCTCGTGTCGTGTCGTGTCGTGGCAAGTCGGGCGGCTGCCCGTCGGCTGCGGACCTAGGGCGCGGCCCCGCCACGATCGGGCGAGGCCTCGAACTGCCGGAAGAAGCTTTTCTGGTGCCAGCTCGGCCGGCGGGGATCGTTGGCGACCTCTATCGTGAGCGCCAGCATGATGTCCTCGAACTTGCCGGCGGCAGCGAGGTCAACCGGCTGGTTCGTGTCATCCGAGGGGGCGTGGTAGCGCTCGGTGCGCCAGGTAGCCAGGATCTTGTCCTCCGGCGACCCGGGTACGGCGCCGACGGCGAGCATCAACGACGGGACCCCGACTCGGATGAAGCTGTACTGATCGCTGCGGATGAAGATGTTGCGAAGCGGTTCGGGGTCCGGACGCACCTTGACGCTGCCGCCCGCGACTATCCGCCGCAGTCGGTCGCCGAGATCGGATTCGGCAAGTCCGTACGCCGTCAGCACGGTGAGCGGAACGATCGGGAGAAACTGGTCGGTGTTGATGTCGGCCACCATCGATCCGGCCGGAACGGTGGGGCGCGCCGCGAAGTAGCGCGAGCCGAGCAGGCCCTTTTCCTCTGCCGTGACCCAGACAAAGAGTACCGATCGCTTCAACGGCCGCGGCCGCTTCGCGATCGCTCGCGCTAGGTCGAGCAGCAGCGCACTTCCCGAGGCATTGTCCATCGCGCCGTTGTTGATTCGGTCGCCGTTGATCGGCTCGCCGATGCCGAGATGGTCGATGTGCGCAGACAACACGACGTACTGATCGCGCAACGCCGGGTCGTGCCCCCGGATCGTCGCAACGACGTTGGTCGAGTCGGCGTCAGTGACGGTCAGGCGCGACTTCAGGCGGGCGGAGAGCGGCAGCGCAAATCGAGGCATCGGCCGCCGATCCTTGCCGAGTGCCGCGATCTCGGCAAACGTGTGGCCCGTGCCGCGAAACAGCTGTTCGGCGTACGCCGGATTGAAGATCGCGCTTAGCCTGGCGCCGTCAGTCTCGTTGAACTCGTTCGCGGCCAGGTACATGCTCGGCCGGGACCGATTGATCGCAATGCGTGGCCAGGGAATGTCCATCGACGCGGGGTTCGGTAAAACGATCGCACCGACCGCCCCGGCCGCCTTCAGCGCCCGAAAGCGCACCGCCGTCGACTGGGAGTGTGCAGCGAGGGCGGTCGATATGGTTGACGGCGACCCGGAGATGTAGACGGCAATCTTTCCCCTGAGGTCGAGACCCGCAAAGTCGTCGTAATGCATCGACGGAACACAGAGTCCGTAGCCGACGAACACGAGCGGAGCCTCGAGCTCGGGCGCGAGGTCGACCCGCGCGCTCAACACGAACTGCTCGCCAATCGTGAGCGCCTCGACCTGACCGTCGCGGACTAGCGCAAGGGAACTGTCCCGCTCGACGATCTCGCGCGAGCGGAGTTTCACCGGCTGGAAGTACCCGTCGGATCCTGCCGGCTCCGCCCCAATCAGCTTGAGCTGCGAGACAAGGTATTCCTGCGCCTGCCGTTCCCCGCGACTGCCGGTCTCGCGGCCTTCGAACCGGTCGTCGGCGAGCACCTTCACGGTCTCCCACCAGTTGACGCCGTCAAAGCGCTCCGCGCCCTGCGTCGCGACGGCCATGAGTATCATCACGAGTCCGGTCAACGCTCGCATGGAATTCCCCCCGGGAAGCATGTTGTTCTAGGGGCGTCGCGCGCTCGAGTACCAACGGCGTCGCATTGCAACCGCCCCGGATACTATAGCGTGGCGCCCGGCCGCGGTGACGGCGGTGGCCGGGCGGGCCGTGCCGCGGGCGAAGGTAGTATTCTTCAGCGCTGGCACCACCTGCACATGGATAGAGGGATACCCATGCCTGATGCGATCTTGCGGAGCCTGAGCCGGCGCGGATTCGTGCAGGGCTCGGTAGTGGTTGCGGCCATCGCCTCCTTGCCCGTCTCCGTGCGGGCAGCGATGTCCGGCAAAGGCGCCGACAAGGCCGCCGTGCTCGCGGAAATCCCGAAGATGCACGCGGCCAACATCAAGCGACTGCAGGACTGGATCGCGCTGCCGTCGATCGCCGCCGAGAACCGCAACTTCCCGCAAGGCCCGGAATACATGGCCCAGCTCGCGCGCGACGCCGGATTCACCGGCGTGAGGATCCTGCCCACCTCGGGGAAACCGGGCGTATTCGGCAAGCTCGACGCCGGGGCGCGCACGACGATGGCGATCTACTTCATGTACGACGTGAAGCAGTTCGTGCCGGAGGAGTGGAGCTCGCCGCCGCTCGAAGGCCGGCTGGTCGAAAAGGAGGGGCTCGGGACCGTCTGCATGGGGCGCGGCGCCGTCAACCAGAAGGGTCCGCAGAACTCGTTCCTGGGCGCGTTGATGGCGTTCAAGGCGGCCGGCAAGAAATTGCCCGTCAATCTCGTGCTGGTCTGCGAGGGGGAGGAAGAAATCGGCTCGCCGCATTTCGGCGAGGTCGTCATGCACCCGGACGTGCTCGCCGAGCTTAAGAAGTGCGTCGGCGTGTTCATGCCGGACGCACGGCAGGATCGCGACGGTGGTGTCCAGGTCAGCCTCGGCGGGAAAGGCGTCGTCGAACTCGAACTCGTGTCGAGCGGGGAGAAGTGGGGAAGAGGGCCGATGCATGACGTCCACTCGAGCCTCGAGGCGGAGGTGGACTCGCCGACCTGGCACCTCGTGCAGGCGCTCAATACGCTCGTCGAGAAGGACGGCCATACACCGGCAGTCGAGGGGTTCTTCGAGAAGGCGAAGCCGCTGACCGCGATCCAGAAGCAGATGATCGAGGAGCGTGCGTCGAAGACCTCGGAGGCAACCGTCAAGAAGGTGCTCGGCGTCGAGCACTGGGTACACGACGCGAAGTGGGTCGACGCGCTGACGCTGCTGGAATCAAAGCCCACGATAAACATCGAGGGGCTGGTGGCGGGCTATACGGGCCCTGGCGGCAAGACCGTTCTGCCGCATCGCGCGGTTGCCAAGATCGACATGCGGCTCGTTCCCGACATGACCGCCGCGGATACGCTTGCCAAGCTCAAGGCCCATCTGGAGAAGCACGGTTTCGGCGACATCGAAGTGAACATGAGCGGCGGCTACGACCCGACGCAGACAGACATGGACAGCAAGCTCATCAAGACGCAGCTCGCGACGTACAGGCAACTCGGCGCTGAACCGCAGCTTTGGCCTCGCTCGGCCGGCTCGTGGCCGGGCTATGTGTTCACCAACGCGCCGCTCAGCCTGCCTGCCGGCCACTTCGGCATGGGCCACGGGACGGGCGCCCACGCGCCGGATGAGTACTACCTGATCGAATCGACCAACCCGAAGGTACAGGGACTCGACGGGGCGATCGGCTCGTTCGTGGAGTACCTGTACGCGATCGCCTAGGCTGCGCCGCTCCGGCTTTTCATTGAATCGGCGCCCGCATGCCGGATAGCCCCGATGCCCGGACGTTCCGCAATTTCGCGGACCTCGCGCGCGCGCACGTGCGCGGTCGCGACTACGAGATCACCGTCAGGCGCAGGCACGATTCGCCGATCGCGGTCATCGCCCCGCACGGTGGCGAGATCGAGGACGGGACGTCCGAGATCGCGACTGCCATTGCTGGCCACGAGCACAACCTCTACCTCTTCGAGGGCGTGCGTGCGTCGCGAAATTACTTTTCGCTGCACCTGACGAGCCACCTGTTCGACGAGCCGGAGTGCCTTGGGCTAATTTCCGCCTGTGCGACCGTCATCGCGATCCATGGCTGCGCGGGCGCGGAACCGAAGGTGCTGCTCGGTGGGCGGGACACGGCGCTGCGCGACCGGCTCGCCGGCGCGCTGCTGGCGATGCAGATCGGCGCAGAGACCGGCGGGCACCGGTTCCCCGCGACGCAGGTCACAAACATCTGCAATCGCGGCGCCCGGGAGCAGGGCGTCCAGATCGAGTTGACCGACCCGCTGCGGCGATTCCCCGCCGCGGCAACCGTCGTTGAGGCGACGCGAGCAGCGCTTGCCCATCCGTTGGAGCCGCGGCGTGAGTCTCCGCGCGTAGCCCGGCCGGCCTAGCGCGCCGCGGGAGGCTCGTGCTCCCGATGGTACCTGTGGATCGTCCACAGGTAGCTTTCCATCAGCGAATCGCGGCCTAGCTCGACCAGCACGTCGTCGCGGTGAGTTGCCGAGGAGGTTCGCGACAGCTGCAGCTGCGCGCGGGAGAAATGACTCAGCTGGTTGCGGTACTGCCAGAGGAGCTCGTGCGTCGCCATCTTGTTTTCGTGGAGTTCCCAGACCCCGAGCAGCACGGCGAGGAAGCCCATGCAGAAAGTCAGCAGATTCTGCAGCGGAATGCCGAGGCGTGCGTCGGCGTGATGCATGTGTTCGCCGAAGACGAACAGTGTGACGATGACGAGCAGAATCACCACGAAAAGAGTGTTCCGAAGAAGTTTCAGCCGCTTGCTGCTCTCGGCGAGCCGGGCCACCCGAGAGGCAAAGTATCGATGTTGGGTCTCGATCCAGGCCGCCTCGACGCGACGCGATCGTGCCGAGTTCGAAGGGCCGGCCGCCGCATCGAACGATCCCAGCGGCTCGACGGACTTCAGGGCGTAGCCGAGCCAGCCGAAGCCGCGGAACCTGTTTATGCCCGAGAGCGCAAGCACCTCGGCGGCATCCACCCGCCGGCCGACCCCGGCGAGCGTCAGGTAGAACTTCACGCGCATAGTCTCGGCCAGCGCGCGGTACGTCAGGTGCTTGGCGAACCAGCGCCGGCTTTGCAGCAGGTGGTAGAGACCGAGGCTGGAAAGAAGGATTGCGAGGTAGGCGAGCAGCACCAATCGCGACTCCGTGAGCTTCTCGTAGATCAGGTATGCAAGCCCCATCGTGAAGGTCATGACACCGAACAGCCCGAACAAGCGGTTGGAGCGCAACTGGAAATAGACTGCCAGAGTGTCCGCCTTGCCATAGGCGGCGTCGATCGCCTGCAACGCCGCTCGCTCGCCGGCGTCGATGTCGAGGGCTAGCCCCTCGAGGAGCGAATCGGGAGTGCCGAGCGCCGCGGCCGCGGTCAGCTGCGCGAAATCGCGGTTGTAGTTGTCGAGTTCATGCAGCTGGTTTTGCAGCTGCGGCGGCATCGACCGCTGCACCTGCAGCAGGTTGTCGCCGATACCGAGGACGAAGCTCGGTTGAACCTTGGAGTCGGGCGACCGGCCGTCACTGCGCGCGGCTGGGATCCAGAACACGAGGTGGTCGGCTGAATCCATATCGAGCGTCGAGTCGACGAACTCGAGCGCGATCTCCTCCTTGTTCTCCTCGGTACGAGCGCCAACGTAGCGAAGTACCGTGTCGGCCGTTCCGCCCGGCAGCGGCGAGGACTGGCCGTCCCACACCGCGAGCAACAAGCTGCTGCGTCGGATCAGCGTGGCAGTCAGGGTTGCATAGATCGCTGCGGGGCTTGCGCTCGGCTCGGCGACCAGCTCAGTCAGCTGGACTCGTGGATCGCGTAGCACCTCGCGGAGCACCACGAGCGCGTCCGGGGCAAAGTCCTTCGCGTAGCGTTCAAGGGGCATCGGCAGGACCGCGTCGACCGAGATGCCGAGATCGAGCGCAGTGCGCGCGACCAAGAGGTCGGCGCCCTCGGCCATCCCGACGACAACCCGTAGTTCAGTGTGGGGCAGAAAGTGCCTGAGCTCCGCGACAAATGTCGCGACGGCGCCTTGCACACCGGCGAGGCCGTCGACGCTAAGGTCGCGATGACCGGAAACGCCGACGATAAAGGGAGTATTGCGACGAGGGTCCTGGTCACTCACGTTTGCTATGCCGCTCCACCCGCTACGTCGCGAATCGCCATTGTGAAGGCCAAGCGGCTCCGGCCACAACGATTGGTTTGCCGCCTATGGAGCCAGGAAGCCGGCGGCCTTGTGGCTGCCGTCGCAATACGGCTTGTTCTTAGATTGTCCACAGCGGCACATGTAGAGTTCGGTCGCGCGGTTGATCGTGTGGCCCGTGCCCGTCACGACCTCGACCGGGCCGCGGAGTTTCAGCGGTCCGTTCGGGGTCGGAGTGACCTCGAGCACGCCACCGCGTCGCTCCAGCGGCATCGAGTCCTTGGGCGGCGGTTCGCCGGTCGCAGCGAAGGCGGCCGCGGTGTGTGAACCATCGCAGAATGGCTTGCGGTTCGACTGGCCGCAGCGGCAGAGCGTCGCACGCAGCCCCACGGTCGTGCCGCCGATCGAGAGGGTCGCGTGTACGGCGAGGGGTCCGTTCTCGCGCACGCGCAGCGTGTTCACGAGGGGTGGTGACTCGTCCGGCCCACCATCCAGACGGCGAGCCACGATCGCCCCGGAGGGACAGTTGCGGGCGAGCGCCACGACCTCGTCGGGCGTGGCCGCGTCCGGGTGTATCCAGGCGCCTTCCACGTTCGGCACGAACACATCCGGGCGATCGAGGACGCAATGCCGGGAATGGATGCAGCGCGCTGCATCGAATTCGATCACTGCCTTGCTACCGGGTACGATTTCTTTGGCCATCGACTCGCTCCAGCATGGCGCACGTCAGCGGGGTGCAGGGCTGCAAGCGTAGACCACGCCCACCGCGGAATCGAGTGCACTTGGATGGGGCTACCCCGAGCGCCGGTCGCGGCGTCGCCGACATTGCCTGCAGGCCGGGCACAAGACTCGAGTGTTGGGTGGCGCCGCGCGAAGTTCACACTAGACTCCCCACGGGAAGCCGGCCCGGCCACCGGGCCAGGCGCGACGGGCCGGGGCTGGGCGAACTTGCCGTCTCGCCCCCGGTCGAAGTATCCCTAGCGGATGGCGGCAGGCGCGGGCATCAGAGGCGAAGCAATGGCGACAGCAACGACGGTTCCCGGAAGATGGGGCGGCCTATCGCGCCTGTTCCACTGGGGCATGCTCGGCCTCTTCTTGGTGATCGTTCCACTCGGGCTCTACATGGCGGACCTGCCGCTCAGCAAGCAGAAGCTGAAGCTCTACGCGCTGCACAAATCGATCGGTCTCACGCTGCTGGCCCTCGCAGCATTGCGCCTGCTCTGGCGGTCGACGCAACGTCGACCGTCGCTGCCGCCGATGCCGGCGTGGCAGGAGCGCGCAGCCTCCGCCACGCACGTGGCGCTCTACGCGCTGATGTTCCTGGTCCCGCTCGCGGGCTGGCTGTTCAACTCCGCCGCGGGATTTCCGCTGCAGTGGTTCGGGCAGGTGAACTTGCCAGCGCTCGTCGACGCCAATCCGGCGCTCAAGTCGCTGGCGCGTGAAGCGCACGAACTCGGTGCATGGACGCTGGTTGCGTTCGTGGCGCTGCACGCGGCGGCCGCCCTGAAGCACCACTTTATAGACCGCGATCGAACGCTTGCCCTGATGACGCCCGGTGTCAAAGCGCCGGGTACCGGAGTCGACCCATGAACACCAGACATCCCTCGCCCGCGCTGCTCCTTTTCGTCGGCGTGCTCGGCTTGTCGGCCTGCCCGACGCTCTACGCGGCCGACGCGCCCGCCTACGTGCCGGTCGCGGCGCAGAGTTCGTTGAGCTTCAGCGGCACGCAGCAGGGCGAAAGGTTCACCGGGGTGTTCCGCGATTTTGACGCCCGCATCGCCTATGCCCCCGACCAGCTGCCAGGCAGTCACATCGACGTGACGATTCGCCTCAAATCGCTCGACTCCAAGAGTCAGGACCGGGACAGCGCGCTTGCGGGAGCCGACTGGTTCGATTTTGCAAAATTCCCGACCGCGACCTTCCACGCCGCGACCATTCGCATCTCGTCCGCCGGGCCGGTCGGCGACGCGGACCTGACGATCAAGGGCAAGACGAAGCGGATTAGCTTCCCGTTCACCTGGAAGAATGATTCCGGCAAGAACGTGCTCGATGCGCGCGTGACGCTCGACCGACTCGACTTCGGCGTCGGGGCCGGGGAATGGGCGGACGAGAGTGTTGCCGGGCGCAAGGTGGACGTCGTCGTGCATCTCGTGCTCGCATCCGCCCCGGCGGCGGCTGCCCCGGCAGCGACGGCCGGCAAGCCGGCCGCAGCCCCGGCCGCGGCGCCGAAACACTAGCGCTGCCCGGCCGACTCTCCTAAAGACCGTTCCTTCGCCGCCGACTCTCCGGTAGCCGGGCATGCGCCCGGCGAGACCGGGTTGCATTGGTGGAGGAGCATGGCTAGCGAATCGCGCGGTGTGCCGAGGGGCGTACAACCGGGCCGTCTTGGCGCGCTCGCCTGGGCCGTGCCGGCCGTGGCCCTCACCGCCGGAGTCGCGCTCATCGCAATGGGTGGAGCATCGCCGGCCGGATCCTGGGCACTCGCGGCAGTCGCCATCGTGACGATTGGGCTCGTCACAACCGTCTTTGTGCGCCAGCGCGTCGAATTGCTGCGCCTGCGCGACAGCCGGCGCAGTCTCGCAGCCTCCGACCGCAATGCGCGCGATCGATACGAGAGCGTGGCCGCCGGAATACTGGCCATCAGCGCCGATGGGCGCCCGCGCGCGGCCAATCGCGCCCTGCTTAGCCTGCTCGGATACGCCGGCGAGCGTGAATTCCTGGGAGCCGATTTTCGCGATCACA
Source organism: Pseudomonadota bacterium (assembly GCA_025356075.1). Taxonomy (GTDB): domain Bacteria; phylum Pseudomonadota; class Gammaproteobacteria; order Steroidobacterales; family Steroidobacteraceae; genus CAIKZZ01. The sequence goes on from JANXUT010000006.1 coordinate 24,356, forward strand.
CCTACGCCGGCCCCGGCACGTTCGATGCGCTGTTGCAGCGGGCGAGGCAGGGCGGTGAGCTGCCAGCTATTGAGATGACGCTGCGCCGACGCGACGGCGTCCCGGTCATGCTCGCCGCGAACCTGCGCACCCAATGGGACGAAGAGGGCGCAGTGGCCGGATTCGAGGCAACCGTGCTCGACATTGGCGAGCTGAAGCTCGCGGATCGGCAGCGCCGCTCGGTCGAGCGCCGGTTCCGGAACCTGTTCGATTCAAACGCCGTCGGGTTCATGTTCGGGAACCTGCGTCGCTCGAGCCTCGACGAGGCGAATGAATGCCTGCGTGAAATGCTGGGAGTGCGCGCCTCGCAACTGCCCATCCACCTCGACTCGCTCGTGTCGAGCGATGAAGCCTCCCTGGCGGATGCAATCGGCACGGCGCTCGAGAGCGGCGGGCATACGCCTCCTTTGGAGCGAACGTACGTGCGAAGCGACGGTCGCAAGGTCGGCGTACTCATGTGCGCCAGCATCGTTGACCCGTTGCAGGGCGATTTCATCGGAATCGTCATCGAGCGGGAACCGGCGGCCATCCTGACCGGTCCCGCCGCTGAGGCGGAACGCTGCCACGAATCGATCCTCGACGCGCTGCCATACCCGCTGACCCGCTTCAGCACTTCCGGCACCCTGACGTACTGCAATCGCCGATTTCTCGATTGGTTCGGCTTTCCCAAGGTGCCACTTGGATGGTCGTTCGCGGAACTGCTCGGCGCCGGCGGGCCCCGGAGAGCCGACGAACTTCTCGCGCGGGTGATTGGCGGTGCCACGGAGCACTTGAGCCTCGACGGCCGCCGTGCCGACGGGCAGTTCGGCCGCCTTGCGGTCACGATCGCACCGCATGTCCGCCCGGACGGCAAGGCGAGCGGGTGCATCGCAATATTCAACGAGGAGGACCCGCGCGCCCGGCGCGTGCCGGACCCTGGAGTACCGATGGGCCCGGAATCTACATATACTGACTAGCGCCGTTCATGGATTGACCACGGCTTGTCGGGCACGGGCGCGTCTCAAGCACCGGACCCGGCGGAACGCGTGCGGACGGACACGATGGCAGCTCGTATTCTAATCGTCGATGACCACCCGCTGATGCGGGAGGGTCTGATTGAGCTCATCGCCGGCCACACCGATCTCGAAGTCTGCGGCGAAGCCGACAGCGCTGCGAGCGCACTCACCGCCATCGACGCGCTGCATCCCGACGTGGTGGTCCTTGACCTGACCCTGGGCCAGGACGACGGCGTCGCGCTGGTCGCGACGCTGCGCGGCCGCTCGCCGTCGCTGCCTATCCTGGTGCTCTCGATGCACGACGAGACCGTGTACGCGGAAAAGATGCTGTCGCTTGGCGCCCGCGGCTATGTGATGAAGCAGGAGGCCTCCGAGGTCTTCCTGACAGCGCTTCGAAAGGTCATTGCCGGCGAGCACTACGTCCGTGCCGAGCTCGCGGCGCGGCTCGTAGCCCGCGCCACCCGGGCGAGCCAGGCACGGGTTCCCTCGGGTCAGCTGACAGCGCGCGAACACGAGGTTCTGCGAGCGATTGCACGCGGGCTCAGCACGCAGGAGATAGCAGTGCTCCTCGGCATGAGCGCCAAGACAGTCGATTCCCACCGACGCAACATGCGCGAAAAGCTCGGGCTGACGTCGGCGGGCGACCTCGTTCGCTACGCGATGCAGTGGGAGACAGCCGACGCACGTCAACCCTAGCGCGCGTGACGCGCATCACACGCCGGCTCGCAGACGAGCGCCACGACCGAGCGGGCCCCTGATCGGCTCGCCCGCCCGCATGAGCGATGCCGGTGCGAGCGCCGCGCCCGGAGTGTGATGGCAATCACGATTCGACGGGCGGCATCGGCCTACGGCGGCTTTAACGCCGCGTTCTGTTAAAGATCGGGGATAGCGGTCCGTTACTCCATGCAGTGACAGGCGGAATTGCACCGCCTGACCGGCATGGAGTGTCGCGTGCTCGGACTGCTTAAAAAGTCTACCGGCCCGAAGGGCCGCATTGGCGTTGCGTTTGCGGGCGATCAGATTGCCCTCGCGGTCGTTCACCGCGACGGCGGAACTGTCATCCTCGATCGCTGCGAGCTGATTCCGTTCAACCCCAAAGGGGGCCCGGAAGCCGTCGCTGCGACGTTCCGCGCCGCGGACCTGCCGCGCCTGCCCATCAGTACGGTGCTCCGTCCGGACGACTATCAACTCGCGATGATCGAAGCGCCGGACGTCCCGCCGGCGGAACTGCGCGCGGCAATGCGCTGGCGCCTCAAGGACGCGATCGATTTTCGGGTCGAGGACGCGGTCATCGACGTCTTCGACGTGCCTGCGCAGAACCGCGGTGGCCAGGGCCGGATGATGTACGCGGTCGCCGCGCGTCGCACTTCGGTAGAGCGTCATGCTGCTGCGCTCGTGACGCAGCCCGGATTCGATGTCGTCGACGTGCCGGAGCTGTGCCTGCGGAACCTCGCGGCGCTCCTGCCGGCGGCGGCGAGCGGGGTAGCCCTGCTGCATCTTGGCGAGACGATGGCGACCATCGTTCTCGTGCGCGGTTCGACCTTCTACTTTGCGCGCCAGATGGACCTGCAGGCGACGCTGCGCATAGCTTCGGGCACGATCCCGAGTGGCAGACTCGATGCCGCCAGCGTCGTACTCGAGCTGCAACGCTCCCTCGACTACTACGAGCGCCACTTCGACCAGCCGCCGATCACGCGGATATCCGTGTCGCCGACGAGCACGCGCTCCGTCGAGCTTGCCGAGGATCTCAGCCGCGAGACGGGTCTTGAGGTCTCCACCCTCGAACTCGACTCGATCATGACCTGTTCGTTGTCGCTCGATGCTGCCACGCAGGCGACCTGCCTCCTCGCGGTCGGTGCGGCGCTCCGCGATGAGCAGCTCTCGCTATAGGCGCCGGCATGGAACAGCAAGTCAATCTCTACCAGCCGATCCTGGGCGCCGAAAAGCGCCTCTTCTCGGCGCGCGCGATCGGTATAGGGCTCCTGCTGCTGGGGGCTTGCCTCGGCGGTCTCGGCGGCTTCGCCGCCTGGCGCACGGGACGCGTCGAGCGCGCGGTTGCGCAACTCGAGCGGGACCAGGTCCGGCAGCTGGCGCGGACGGAACAGGCAGGCGCCGCGATGCGGCCGACGCTGAGCGTCGCCGATCTCGACCGGCAGGCGAAGGACCTCGCCGCCGAGATCGCGGCACGGCAGCGCGCGCTCGACGTCGTGCAGCGCGGCGTCACGACGCCGGGCTCGAGCTTTGCGGCCAGGCTCGAGGCGCTCGCGCGCCGCCAGCCGGAGGGCATCTGGTTGCGCGAGATCGTCGTGGGCTCGGGCGATGGTCGGCTAGCGCTGCAGGGCCGGACCATCGACGCGCGCCTGGTGCCGGCCTACCTAGCGGCGCTTGCCGAGGAGCGGGCACTCGACGGCGTCCGCTTCGACACGCTGACCATGCGGCGGGCGAAGGAGGAGGAGGCGCCGGCCGCGCTCGTCTTCGCACTTGGTGCCCCCGGGCTTTCCTTCCCGACACTGGAGCTGCGCAAGTGACTACCCTTGGCAGCGCCCTCTCCCGGGTCCGACCGCTGGTCGAGCGGCTCGATGCACGCTCGCTGCGCGAGCGGGCGCTCGTGTTCGGTGCTGGCGTCGCAATCGTCTACATGGCGTGGCAGGCGCTGCTGATGGACCCGCTCGCCGTGCGCGCGAAGGCGGCCGAACAGCACCTCGCGGACGTCCGCAGGCAGGCTTCGGTGCTCGATGAAGCGGGCGTCGCATCGGCGCAGGATCCGGCGTTCGCCGCCGCCGCCCGCAACCGGGCGCTGGCTGGCCGCCTCGCGGCCCTCGAGACCGAGTTGCAATCGCTCGCGCAGGGTTACGTCGCGCCCGACCGGATGCCGGAGCTGTTGCGCGAGCTCCTCGCCGGCCAGCAGGGGCTAAAGCTCGTGAGCCTCGCGAATCTGCCCGTCGAGAGCCTGTCGCGGACAGCGGTTCCGGGCGCAACTCCCGGCGCCGTCACCGCCATCGCGCCCGACGATCGCGGCCCGTTCCTGCATCCGGTCGAGATGATCGTGGAGGGCGACTACGCGAGCCTCGTGGCGTACCTGCGCGCTCTGGAGGCTCTGCCGTGGCGCATTCACTGGCAGCGCGTCGAACTGGCGGCGGGCGAGTACCCGCTGAATCGCATTCGCATCGTGATCGGCGCGTTGAGCCTCTCGAGCGACTGGATCGCCGTATGAATCGACTGACGCTCGCCGCCTGCGGACTCCTCATCCTTCAGCCGGCGCTGGCCGTCGAGCCGCGCGATCCGACGCGGCCGCCGCAGGCAGCCGGCCACGCGGCGCTACCGCGCGAGCCCGCGCCGGTGCTGAGCGCGATCATGAGCTTCAACGGCGAGCGCAGCGCGATCTTCAACGGCCAGCTCGTCCACAACGGCGCGCTGGTCGGCTCCTACACGATCGAGGCGGTCCTCGAAGACGGCGTGCGCTTCCGGCACGACGGCCTCGTCCAGGAGCTGCATCTGCCCCGTCCGGTATCGACATTCAAGAAGCCCGCGGCCCCGAGTGGGCATGGCGCGGGCGGAGTGCAGTGACTATGTATCCCAGAATTCTCGTTTTCGCAGCGCTCCTTTACGCGACGCTCGTGCCGGTGGCGAGCGCCGACGACGCACGCTTCGACGTGTCGGTCGTCGACGCACCGGCGCGCACATTCTTCGAAGGCATTGCCGACGGCACGCCGTACAACATCGTGCTCGAGCCCGGTGTCGGCGGGACGGTCACGCTGAAGCTAAAGGGCGTGACAGTGCCGGAAGTCCTCGACGCGGTACGCGAGGCGTACGGCTATGACTACCGCCGCATGCCGTCCGGCTTCGTCATCGTACCGCCGGCCATGCAGACGCGGATCTTCCAGGTCAACTACATTGATCTCGAGCGTCGCGGTACCTCGCGCACCCGCGTCGCCTCCGGCCAGGTTGGCCAGAGCTCGAGTTCCCAGCCGACGGGCTCGAGCGGGCAGAGCTCGGACCAGCAGTCGCAGGGAAGCCTGAGCGAGCCCCCGGGAGCGGTGTTCGGCTCGCACGGCGCCGGCCACGAGGGCGACCGTGTTCGCGAGATTACCGGCACCAGCATCTCCACCCGCTCGTCGTCCGACTTCTGGCACGACCTCGACACGAGCCTACGCGGCCTAGTCGGCACCGATGGCGGGCGCGCGGTCGTCCTCAATTCGCAGTCCGGAATTATTGCCGTCCATGCGACACCGCGCGAAATCAGGGACGTCGCGGCCTTCCTTGCTACGATCCAGGAGATTGCGACGCGCCAGGTGATTCTCGAGGCAAAGATCGTCGAGGTTGAGCTATCGAGCGGCTTCCAGGCGGGAATCAACTGGGCTGCGATCGCGCAGAGCAACGGGCGGACCCTGAGCGGCTTTGCGACGGGCCCGCAACAGGGCTTCGGCAGCAACAACCTCCTCAATCAGCCGTCCGTGCCGGTGCCTCTGACGCCCGGCCACGTGATCTCGAGCACCATTACCAACACGCTCGGCGGCGCGTTCGCGCTCGCCGCCAACACCGGCAGCTTCAACGCCTACGTCGAGCTCCTTGGCACGCAGGGCAAGACGCGGGTGCTATCGAGCCCGCGCGTGTCGACGCTCAATAACCAGAAGGCGGTCATCAAGGCGGGCTCGGACGAGTACTTCGTCACGGGCGTCTCGAGCAACACGGTGGTCGGGACCTCCTCGGCGACGGCGAACAACCTCGAACTCGCGCCGTTCTTCTCGGGGGTGTCGCTCGATGTGACTCCGCAGGTCTCCGCCGACGGCCAGATCATCCTGCACATCCACCCGACCGTCAGCGACGTGACGCAGAAAACGCTGTCCGTCCAGGTGCAGGGCCAGTCGAACTCGCTGCCGCTCGCGTTCAGCCAGGTACGGGAGTCCGACAGCGTCGTCAAGGCAAAGAGCGGCCAGGTCATCGTGATCGGCGGCCTGATGCGCTCCACCAGGAACAACCAGGACTACCGCATTCCCTTCCTCGGCGACATTCCCGTGCTCGGGCACCTCTTCCGCAGCGAGCAGCGCAGCGAAGACCGCACGGAGCTCGTGATTCTGCTCCGGCCGGTGGTCGTCGACAGCGACGAGCAGTGGAAGCAGCTCGCCGGCGAGAGCCTCGAGCACGCCGTCGCGCTCGACCCGAAAGCCGCCGACGGCGTACGGTAGCGGCGGAGCAGGGCATGTCGGTCAAGCGCAGGATTCGACTCGGCGAGCTGCTAGTCCAGCAGAACGTCATCACCGAGGAGCAGCTCGCCGCCGCCCTCGTCGAGCAGCGCCGCTCGGGGCGCAAGCTCGGCCGCGTGCTCGCCGATCTGAGCTTCCTGCCGGAGTCGGCGCTGCACGAGTTCCTCGCGAAGCACCTGCAGGTTCCATTCGTTGACTTGAAGCAGGCGCGCGTCGATCGCGAAGCAGTCAAGTTGCTGCCGGAGCCCCTCGCACGGCGCTACCGTGCGCTGGTGCTCCAGCAGGACGCGCGCGGCCTCCTCGTCGGCATGGCGGACCCCTCCGACCTGCACGCGTACGATGAGCTGCAGACCAAGCTCAAGCTGCCGCTCAGGGTCGCGCTCGTTGGCGAGGCGGATTTCCTCAAGACGCTCGATGCGGTCTACCGCCAGACCGACGAGATCGCGAGCCTCGCCGAGGCGGTCCGCGACGACCTGAAGGAAGGCGACGTCGACATCGAGCAGCTTTCCGCCGAGGAGGGCTCGCCCGACGCGCCAGTGGTGCGGCTGCTGCAGACGATGTTCCACGACGCGATGCAGGCGCGGGCTTCCGACATCCACATCGAGCCCGGCGAGGACAAGCTCAGGATCCGTTTGCGCGTCGACGGCGTCCTGCAAGAACAGATCATCGAGGGTCGCCGCGTGGCCGGCGCCCTCGTGACGCGACTCAAGCTGATGTGCGGCCTCGACATTGCCGAGAAGCGCCTGCCGCAGGACGGCCGTTTCAGCGTGCGGGTCAGGGATGCGGGCATCGATGTACGGCTCGCGACGATGCCGACGACGCACGGTGAATCCGTGGTCATGCGCCTTCTCAGCCAGTCGACCGCACTCCTGTCGCTCGAGAAGCTCGGCATGCCGGCGGCAACCGAGGAGCGCTTCCGCAAGCTCGTCGAGCGAAACGCGGGCATGGTGCTCGTCACGGGCCCGACCGGCAGCGGCAAGACCACGACGCTCTACGCCGCGCTCAACCACATCAACCGGCCGGGCGTTAAGGTCATCACTGTCGAGGATCCGGTCGAATACCGGCTCGACCGGATCACGCAGGTCCAGGTCATGCAGAAGATCGGCCTCGACTTCTCGCGCGTGCTACGGACGGCGCTGCGGCAGGATCCGGACATCATCCTGGTCGGCGAAATGCGCGACCGCGAGACCGTCGAGATCGGCCTGCGCGGCGCCATGACCGGGCACTTCGTATTCTCGACGCTGCACACGATCAACGCGGTCGCGACCGTCAACCGTCTCCTCGACATGGGCGCGCCCGGCTACATGATTGCCGCCGCCGTGAACGGCGTCGTTGCCCAGCGCCTCGTACGGCGCGTCTGCACCGACTGCGCGCAACCGGCGGTGCCCACGCCCAACCAGATCGCGTGGCTGGCGACCTGCCGGCCAACACTGAACATCGAGCGCCAGAAGCTCGTCGCCGGCAACGGCTGCACCTACTGCAACCTCACGGGCTATCGGGGTCGGGTCGCGGTATATGAAATCCTCGAAATAGACCGGGCCCTCGCCGACGCCATCAGGCGCGGCGACCTCGAGGGCTTTGCCCGCGCCGCCCGCAATCGCGAGGGCTACGTGCCGCTGGCGCAGGGTGCCATCGACCTCGCGCTGTCCGGTGTCACCTCGCTTGCCGAGGCCATGGCGGTCGGCAGCGGCCTCGAGGAGCTCGTCGACGTCGACCAGTCCGCTCCGCTCGCGGAGTCGACCGTCGCGACGCTGCTCGAGCAGCGGGCGTAACGCGTGTCAGACTTCCGCTACCGCGGCCGTTCCGGGCGCGGCGACCTGATCACGGGACGCCTCGAGGCTGAGACCATTGACGCCGTCGCGAGCCGGTTGCTGAATCTCGGCATCACGCCGCTCGAGATCGCCCCTGCCGCCGTCGAAGGCGCCTCGTTCAGCGAACTGATGCAGCGCTTTGGCGCGGGACGGCCCTCGACCGCGGACCTGGTGCTGTTCGCGCGGCAGATGTATTCGATTACGAAGGCGGGGCTACCGCTGCTGCGTGGCCTGCGCGGGCTCGCGCAGTCGACGCACAATGCGCTCCTCCGGGATGCACTCCACGACGTGCTGCAGAGCCTCGAGTCGGGGCGCGACTTCGCGACCTCGCTCGCCCGCCACCCGCACATCTTCTCGGCACTCTTTATAAGCATGGTGCGGGTCGGTGAATCGACCGGCACGCTCGACAATTCCTTCCTGCGGCTCTGCGAATACCTCGGGCAGGACCAGGAAGTGCAGGACCGCGTGAAAAGCGCGATCCGCTACCCGATGATCGTCGTCGGCGTGATCGGCATCGCGATCGCCGTCATCACGGTGTTCGTGATCCCGAACTTCGCACCGCTCTTCAAGACGCTTGGCAACGACATTCCCATGCCGACCCGGATCATCATGGGGACGTCCGACTTTGTCCGCGCCCACGGTATCGCGCTCGTGCTGGGGACGATCGGCGCGATCTTCGGCCTGCGCCGGTACATCGCGACCGAGCCAGGCCGGTATCGCTGGGATCGCTTCAAGCTGAACGTCCCCGTGCTCGGCGAGCTGCTCAACCTGTCGGTGCTCTCGCGCGTGACCCGCTCGCTCGCGATCTCGCTGGAGGCAGGCTTGCCGATGATCCAGGCGCTCACCCTGCTGTCGCGCTCGGCCGGCAATGAGTTCCTCGCGGAGCGACTCATCCGGTTGCGCGATGCGGTGGAGCGGGGCGATGCCCTGAGCCGTGCTGCATCCGCGGCCGGGATATTCCCGCCGCTCGTGCTGCAGATGATGATCGTCGGTGAAGAGACCGGCGAGCTCACGCGCCTGCTCGAGGAGGTCTCGGGCTTCTACCAGCGCGAGGTCGACTACCGCTTGAGGAACCTGACGGCGATGCTGGAGCCGATCCTCATCGTCGGCGTCGGCGGCATGGTATTGATCCTGGCGCTCGGCGTGTTCCTGCCCATGTGGAACATGATCGGCAAGGTCGGGCACGTCGGATGAGCCCGTTATCGACCGTGAACGTCGTCACAGATGAGTGCGAATCATTCGCTCCGGGGGCCGTAACCGCTCAAGAGCGGCGGGTCGCGGCCGACTTTACAAATGCGAGGCCTGTAGCCTCAGCCCTGATGAATCAACCACTACGGCGCCGTTGCGCCGCGGAGCAGCAAATGACGATGCCAAAATCTCGTGGATTCACCCTGATCGAGCTGGTCGTGGTGATCACGATCCTCGGCATCCTGGCCGCGTTCGCGGTGCCCAAGTTCATTGCCCTTGACTCGCAGGCCCGCGCCGCGACCATCAATGGCCTCGCCGGCAGCGTGAAGAGCGCCGCGGCGCTCGCCCGCGGCCTGTCGATGGCGACCGGCAGCACGGCCAGCGTGACGATGGAAGGCACGGCGGTGACGCTGCTCAACAGCTACCCCGATGCGACGGCGGCGGGCATACCGCAGGCGGTGAATGCCAACACTCTCGCTGGTGGAGATTTCACTTTCAGCGCGGGCTCCGGCACGACGACGGCCGCGACCTGGACCAAGAACGGTGCGCCGACGCCCGCGACTTGCGTAGTGAGCTACACGGCCGCCGCCGCCAACGCGACGCCGGTCATCTCGGCCAACACGGCGGGCTGCTAAACCGCTTCGGTTCGCTCGAGGCGGGATCGGTCCCGCACGGAGTGGATGACACATGCCGCGCACGGCCCCTTACCGCGCGCAGCCCGCGAGCTCGGCAGGCTACACGCTTGTCGAGCTCGTGGTCGTTATGGCGATCGCGGGCGTGCTCGCCGCGTTCATCGCCCCGCGCTTCTGGACGCAGCAGACCTTCTCCGACCGCGGCTACGCGGATGAGGTCGCCGCGGCGCTCAGGTTCGCGCAGAAGGCCGCGGTCATAACCGGCTGCCCGGCGCGGCTCACGCTAACCGCGACGTCCTACAGCGGGGCGCAGCAGGCTGCCGCCGGCAATACCTGTAACCCCGCCGACGCAACCTGGGCGACGCCGCTCATCGGCGCGGACGGCGCGGCCATCCAGAACACCGCACCTTCGGGCAGCAGCTCGAGCCCGACAGGCGTGTTCCAGTTCGATAGCCAGGGAAAACTGAGCTCGAGCCCCGCCACTACCGTCACCGTCGGTTCGCGCACGATCACCATCGTCGCCGCGACCGGCCTCGTGCAGGTGCAGTAGCCATGCGCGGCACCCAGCGCGGCGTCTCCCTGATCGAGCTCATCGTGGCGATCACCGTCGTCGCGATCGCCGCGACCACGATTCTCGGTGCGATCACGGCGGTCGCAAGCCGCAGTGCCGTCGCGATGCAGCAACAGCAGGCGATCGCGATCGCACAGGCCTACCTCGATGAGATCCTGCAGCGCTGGGTCGTCGATCCGAACGGCGCGCCGCCGAATACCGGCCGGGGTAGCTGGGACCTCGTCGACCAGTACAACGGCCTGGTCGATGCCGGGGCACGCGACCAGTTCGGGAACGCAATCACTGGCCTCGCCGGGTACACGGTGAGCGTGACGGTCGCACAGTCCTCCGGCCTCGCCGGTGCCCCGTCGGCGGCGACCCGGCGCGTTGATGTCAGCGTGTCCTATTCATCGACCGGCAGCGTGACGCTGTCGGGATACCGGACGAACTACTGACATGAGCGCCGGACCGTCCCGATCCGGATCAGCGCAGCGCCGGCGCCCGCGCGGGTTCACGCTCGTCGAGCTCGTCATCACCATCGCGGTCGGCTCGGTGGTCGTCGCGTTCATGGCGATGTTCATCGTGATGCCGATGAACGCCTACAGTGCGCAGACGCGGCGCGCGACGCTGGTCGACTCCGCCGACAGTGCGCTCAGGTTCATCGGCCGCGACCTGCACAGCGCCCTTCCCAACAGCGTGCGCGTGACGGGCGGGGCGACGACCCAGGCGCTCGAGCTGCTCGCGACGCTCGACGGCGCCCGTTACCAGGACGGTGGACCGCTCTCGAACCCGGCGCTTGAACTCGATTTCACGGCCGCCGACGGCGCGTTCTCGACCACCGTGCCGTTCACGCAGCTGACGCTACCGTGGTCCTCGACGAGCGCGTACCTTGCCATCTACAACGTCGGCGTGCCGGGCGCGGATGCCTACGAGATGGCCAATATCATCACGCCGGCGGGCACCAGCATCGCCGTGAGCGCGGGCGCCACGGCCAACCAGAACCTCGTGACGCTGAGCCCGGCGTTCAAGTTCGCGTACGGCTCACCGGGCAAGCGCGTCTACCTCGTGAGTGGCCCGGTCACCTACTTCTGCGATTCGGCCGCGGGGACGCTGACGAGGTATTCCGGCTACACGATCGCGAGCACTCAGCCGGCGACGAGTGCGGCGCTCCTCGGCGCCGGCGCAAGCGGGGCGCTGGTGGCATCCGGCGTCAGCAGTTGCCAGTTCACGTACTCATCCGGCACCGCCCAGCGCAACGCGCTCGCAACCCTGACGCTCGCGCTCACCAACAGCGGCGAGTCGATCCAGCTCCTCAACGAGGTGCAGGTCGTCAACGTGCCATGAACAGGCAACTCCACCAGCGCAGCGTCCGCCGGGGCTTCGCGCTGATCCCCGCGCTCTTCCTGATCGTCGTACTCGGGATGCTGGCGGTCGTCGCGATCCGGGTGGGAACCGGGCAGCAGCATGCGGTCACGATGAGCCTGCAGGAGGCACGCGCACTCGCGGCGGCGCGCGCCGGCATCGAGTGGGGCGTCTATCGGGCGCTCAATGGCAATTGCGCGGCCAGTACCACGTTGAGCCTCAGCGAGGCCGCGCTCAACGGCTTCTCCGTCGTCGTCACCTGTACAGCGACCGCCTACAATACCGGCGCGACGCCGAATACCTCCTGGGTGCTGAGCTCGAGCGCAACGAGCGGCGGCTACGGGAAGCCCGCCTACGTGCACCGCGTCGTCAGCGGCACCTTCACGGACGCGACCTGATGCACGTGCCACGTCCCGACCCGGACTTGAGCGGCAACGTGGTCCTCGCGGCCGCGCCGCCGGCGGTCGCCCGCGGAGGAGCGACGGGGATCCGGCGGTTCATTGGGCGCGTGCTGTGGGGGCTCATCGCTGCGCTCCTGCTCGCCGCGCAGCCCGCGATGGCCCAGATTGCGCTCGTGCAATCGACCGGCATGTTCGGAACGACGGCCGGCATCACCGCGACGTCAACTGCCTTCACGAGCAAGCCCGCGATCGGCGACACGATCGTCGTGCTCGTGTGGACCTGGACCCAGAACACCGCACCCACGATCGTGCTGTCGGACAGCTCCGGCAATACCTACACGCAAGTCACCCAGGCGACGATCCTGCAGGGCGCGTGGTACGAGAGCTCCTCGGTCTACTCAGCGCCGGTGACGTCCACCGCCAACGGGCTGAAGGTGACCGTTGCGACGCCGCCCAACGACAGCGCCTCGCAGAGTCAGGCCGTTGCGCTCGAGTATTCGGGCGTCGGCGCCGTCGACCGGGTCAATTCAACGACCGGCTCGAGCGCGACCGCGAGCGTGTCGACGACGGCCGCGACCAGCTTCCTGAATGAGCTCGTCGTCGGCGTGTTCGGTGTCGACAACCCCGCGGTGCAGTTCACGACGATCACGCCGACGAGCGGCTACACCGTGCGTGCCGTCCAGTACCAGAATGCCGGCGCCACGGCCGGCGCTGGGGCCGACCAGATAGTGAGCGCGAAGGCCGTGCAGAGCATCACCTGGACGACGGCCGCGACCCTGAGCGGCTGGGCGGCCTCGATTGCGACTTTCAGCCCCTCGTCGGGCGTCACGCCCGATCACTTCGCGATCAGTAACGCGGGCACCGCGGTCAATTGCCAGGCCACGCCCGTCACGATCACCGCCCACAACTCGAGCCACGCCGCGGTCGCCGCGACCGCGACGATCGCAGTCAGCACGAGCACTGGCCACGGCGACTGGTCTCTCACGACCGGTGGCGGCACATTCGTGGCTGGGGCCGCGAACAGCGGGACGGCCAGCTATACGTACGTCAGCGCCGACAACGGCGCAGTCGTGCTCTCGCTCAAGGACACCGTCGCCGAGACGCTGACGATCAACGTCGCGAACGGCAGCATCACGCAAAGCTCGGGGAGCGCCATCGCCTCGGAGCAGCTGCCACTGACCTTCTCGCCGTCGGGGTTCCGCTTCACCACCGGCAGCAACGTTGCAACGACGATCGGCACCCAGGTTGCCGGCAAGACCTCGACGCAGAGCCTCGCGCTGCAGGCGATCCGCACCGACACCAACACCGGCGCCTGCACGGCGGCCTTCGCGAGCGGCACGACCGTGAACATCAGCCTCGCCTACCAGTGCAACAACCCGACGACGTGTGTCGCCGGGCAGACGCTCGCAATCACCAACAACTCGACGACGACCAACATCGCCTCGAACCCGAACAGCGGCGTCGCCACCTACACAAGCGTGCCGCTCAGGTTCAGCACCGCCAACGCCGAGGCGCCGTTCACCCTCAACTACATCGACGTCGGCCAGATCACGCTCATCGCGCGCTACAACATCCCGCTTGGCGGCGGCGGCGCGTCCTCGACCAACATGACCGGCAGCGGCCAGTTCGTCGTGCAGCCCTATTCGTTCACGCTGTCGGGGATCAAGTGCACGACCTATAGCGCCAGCACCTGCAGCCCGGCACTCGCCTCGCCCGGCAACAACCCCGGCGCCACGACTGCGGCCGGGGCGGCGTTCATCCAGGCGGGCCAGTCGTTCACGGCGACCGTCACGGCCACAAATTTCAATGGCGCGACGACGCCCAACTACGGCCGCGAGGTGTCGCCGCAGGGCGTGACGCTCGCGGCCAACCTGCAATTGCCAGCGGCAGGCAACGCCGCCGCGCTCAACAACGCCTCGGCCTTCGGTGCGTTCTCGAGCGGCGTCGCGACCGGCACGACGTTCAACTGGCCGGAGGTCGGCATCATCACGGTGACGCCGAGCGTCGCGAGCTACCTGGGCTCGGGAACCGTGACCGGCACGGCGTCCGGCAAGATCGGTCGCTTCATCCCGAACTCGTTCGGCACGGCGCTCAATACGCCCGTCATTGGCACCGCCTGTAGCGCCGGTGGCTACAGCTACCTTGGCCAGCCGCTCAACTACACCGTCGCGCCGGTGGTCACCGTCACCGCGCTCGCGGCCACGGGCGCCACGGCGAGGAACTACACCGGCGCCTTCCTCAAGCTGACCAACGCCTCGCTCACCGGGCGCACCTACACACCGACGCCGGCGAGCCCGGCGCTTGATCTCTCGGGGCTCCCCGCCGCGACCACGGACCCCGCGATCGCCGACCTCGGCAACGGGCAGGCGTCGCTCACCTTCGGCAGCGGCACGGGCCTCAAGTTCGGCCGGGGCGGCGCCATCGTCCCGTTCAGCGCGAACCTCGCGCTCGGGATCAACGTCATCGATACCGATGCGGTCACGGCCGCGAACCCGGTCACCTTCGGCAGCGGTACCGGCATGAGCTTCAGCACGGGCGCAGTGCAGCGCTATGGAAGGCTGGCGCTGCGCGACGGCGCCGGCTCCGAACTCCTCGACCTTCCAATGTCGTTGACCACCCAGTACTACCTGAGCGCGACGCAGGGCTTTACCACGAATGCGGACGACTCCTGCACGACGGCGCCGGTGCTCTCGTTCAGCAACTACCAGCTGAACCTGACGGCCGGGGAGACCTGTGTCCGCGACAGCGGTAGCCCAGGGGCCTCCGGCGTCGGCTGCGCGGCGGCGGCCGCCGCGTCGAGCCGGTACCTCTCAACGGCCGTGGCCGGCGCCTTCAACCTGCACCTGGCGGCGCCCGGGGCGGGGAACGCAGGGGCCCTGTCGGTGACCGCGACCGCGCCCGCGTGGCTCCAGTACAGCTGGGCGAGCGGCACGAGCCCCGTGGGGCTCGGGACCTTCGGTGTCTTCCCGGGCCCCGCGAGCCGGGTGCACCAGCGCGAGGTCTATTAGCGCTCCGCAACGAACGAGGGAGCCACCGAGGGGGTATTAGGGGAATCCCCGGTAGGCGGGCTCGGGGCCGAAGATAACAATCGAGGCACCATGAGCGCCCGCCCCGAGTTCCATGCGTCGACTGGCGTCCCGCTGCCGCCGGCGCCCGGTTTCGATGCGGTGCTCGATTCGGTTGCGGAGGGCGTCCTGCTGCTGAGGCGCGCCTGCGACGGGTGCGTAACCGACTGGGCGAGCCGGCGTTTCGAGGCGGCGAGCGGGCTCGAGCGCGAGTCGCTGATCGGGCGGCCGGCCGGATTCCTCGCGCTCGAGTCGCCCGACGGCGCGCCGATTCCGTCAGCGGCGTTCTTCCTCGGGCCCGCCTCGGCGGTGCGCGCCACATTCGCGACTCCGGCAGGCGCGCGCGACGGCGAAGTGAGCTGGCGCGCCCTTGACGACCAGCCCGATACGGTCGTGCTCACCGTCACGCGACTCGCGCCGGTTCCCGCCCCGACGCTCGCCGCCCGCAGTCACGATGAAACCGCGCGCACGCGCGCGGCGCTCGCTGCCGACCAGGCCCGCGACCACCTGAGGCTCGCCGCCGAAGGCGTGCGCACGGGGTTCTTCGAGTACGACGTCGCCGCCGATACCGTCGAGGTCAGCAACGAGTGCTATGTGATGCGCGGCTTCGCGCCACCCGTTGGGCGCGAGCCGATCGGCGGGGCATACCTGCGCCAGCCGCACCCGGAAGACGAGGCGGCGCTTCGCGAGGGGTTCGAGCAGCTGATCGCCGGGCCTCTCAACGAATGGGACGCGGAGTTTCGCGTGCCGGCCCATCCGGGCGACTGGATCTGGGTGCACCAGCGGGCGCGCGTGCTCGAGCGCGACCTCGCGGGACGGGCGAGTCGCATCGTCGGCATCCTGCTCGACGTCGACCGTCGCAAGCGTGCCGAGCGCGGACTCGCCGAGAGCGAGGCCCGCTACCGCACCGTGGTGGCGATTTCGCCAGGGTTCGTGCACGAGAGCGCGCCGGGCGTGGACGGTCGACTCATGCTGCGCTGGGCGAGCGAGGGCTTCACGCGGATCCTCGGCTGGACGATGGAGGAGGTCAATGCGCGCGGCGGCGTCGCCTCACTCGTGCACGCGGAGCAGCGCGCGGAGTCGGAGGCGCGTGGCGCGAGCGCGCTTGGCGGCGCACCGCGCCGTGGCGAGACGCGACTCCTCGCGAAGTCGGGCGAGTGGGTCTGGTTTGCGGCGACGGCATTCCCGTTGCCGGAACCGGAGACCGGCCGCGTCATTTCGATCATGGGGACGCTGCACGACATTACGAGCCTCAAGCTCGCGGAAGAGCGCCTGCGCGCAAGCGAGGAGCGGTTTCGCGTCGCCGCGGATGCGGTCAGCGGCATCATCTACGAGCGCGACGTCGCAAGCGGAATTTTCAGCGCATCGGGCGCGATCGGCGAGGTACTCGGCTTCGGACCGGAGGCGGTCCGTGCGCACCTCGACTGGTGGGTCGAGCGGATCCACCCCGATGACGTCGAGCGCTTCATCGGCGAGCGCTTGCGCAACGACGACGAGCGCCGGATTGTCTCGAGCCGCTACCGGCTGCGCCATGCCGATGGCCACTACGTCGACGTGCTCGATCGCGCCGTGCGGGTACGCGACGAGCAGGGCGAGATCATCCGCGTGATCGGCTGCGCGCTCGACGTGTCGCGCGAAGGTCGCGCCGAGCGGCTGCTGAGCGAGGCCGAGGCGCTCGCGCACGTCGGCTCATGGGAACTCGACCTGCGCCGGCAGGAGCTTACCTGGAGCGACGAGGCGCACAGGATCCACGGCACGAGCCGCGCGACGTTCAAGCCGACGGTCGATCTCGTGCTCAGCTTCTATGCCGCCGAGAGCGCGCCAACGATCCGCGCAGCGGTGCGCCGCGCGGTGCAGACCGGCGAGGGCTTCGACCTCGAGCTCGAAATAGTCACCGCGCGCGGCGAGCGCCGCTGGATCCGCACCAACGGCCGCGCCGAGCACGTCGACGGCCGGGCGGTGCGCCTCTACGGCGCATTCCAGGACATCGAGGCGCTCAAGCGCAGCGAGCTTCGCATCCAGGAACAGAGTGACTGGCTGCGCCTCGCGATGGACGCGGCACAGGTGCTCGCGTGGCGCTGGCACCCGAGCGACGATCGCCTCGTCGTCGAATACCGCAGTCCCTCGTTCGACGTCGACATTCCGATCGCGGCGACGCTTGCGGAGGATCTCGAGGATACTGATCCCGCCGACCGCGCCAGTGTCCGCGCAGCGCTCGAGCGCACGGCCCGGTCGGGCGAGCCGGCCGAGCGTGAGTTTCGCGTCAAGGATGCGAGCGGACGCATGCGCTGGCTCGCGACCCGGATCATCCAGGGCACGGCGGACGGCGAGGCGGTCGTCATCGGCGCGACCTACGAGGTCACGGCGCGCCGCGCGTCCGAGGACGCGCTGCGCTCGTCGGAGGCTGTGCTCCGCTCGGTGTCGGAAAACTCGCCCGACTACATCGTCGTGGCGGATGCGGACCTGAATGTGCTGTTCGTGAATCGCGGCCGCCCCGGCAAGTCACCGATCGCCGTCGTCGGCCGACCGTTCGCCTCGGCGACGACGCTTGAGCCCGTCGAGATGGAGCGGCGGTTGCGCAACGTCCTCGCGACCGGCCGGCCGGTGCGGTTCGAATCGCGCGGACTAAGCGCCGATGGCAGCGCGGTGCTGTTCGAAAATCGCGTCGGCCCGGTGGAGCAGGGTGGGAAGATCACCGGCGTGATCGTCTATTCGACCGACATCACCGACCGACGCGCGCTCGAGCGCGAGATCCTCGAGATCTCCAATCGCGAGCAGCGCCGGATCGGCAGCGACCTGCACGACGGCCTCGGCCAGGAGCTCACCGGCATCGCACTCATGCTGCGCGGCCTCACGAGCGCGGTCGAGCGGGGCACATCGCTCGCGGTCGCCGACCTCGAGGAGGTCGTGGCTCTCGTCAATGGCGCGATCGACACGACACGAACGCTCGCGCGCGGCCTCTCGCCGGTCGCGCTCGAGGGCGGCGGCCTCGTCTACGCGCTGCGTGCGCTGACCGCGCACGCCCGGGAGATGTACGGCATCGACATCCGCTTCCGGAGCCGCGTCACGCCACGCGTGACCCTCGATGCCGCGGCAACCGGCCACCTCTACCGGATCGCGCAGGAATCACTCACCAATACCGCGCGCCACGCGCGCGCGAAGCTCGTGACGGTCCAGTTCACCGTGCGCGGCCCGCGCGTGACGCTAGCCGTGACGGACGATGGCCGCGGCATCGCGGGCGCGGCGGCGGGCACCGGCATGGGGCTCAAGATCATGCGCTACCGGGCCCACATGCTGGGCGGGGAACTCACCATCGAGCCTGCGACGGCCGGGACCGGCACGCGGATCGCCTGCACGCTCCTGCAGCCGGACCCGGATGCCCCAGGCGCCGGGTCGCGCACGTGACGGCCTGGGCCAGACATCACGCGGCCGGGCGACCGGGTCGATACAGGGATAGGATTCAGATAAGGGGGAGATGACATGCAAAGCGCAACCTCGGTTCGAAAAGACTCCACCGGCACGATGCCGCGCGCCCGCCACCGGGTGCTCATCGTCGACGACCATCCGATCGTCCGGCAGGGGCTCAGGCGCCTCATCGACCAGGAGGAGGATCTCGCCGTCTGCGGCGAGGCGGAAAGCACGCGCGAGGCGAAGGCCGCCATCCGCGAGCTCAAGCCAGAAGCCATCATCGTCGACATCTCGCTCAAGCAGGGCGACGGGATCGAGCTCGTCAAGGATGCGCGGGCGCACTACCCGAGCCTGCCGATCCTGGTGTTGTCGATGCACGACGAGACGATCTACGCCGAGCGGATGCTGTCGGCCGGTGCCAACGGCTACATCATGAAGCAGGCGGCGAGCGACCAGTTCCTCGTGGCTCTCAGGCGCGTACTCGAGGGCGGTATCTACGTCAGCGAGGTGGTCGGCAACAGCATGATCCAGAAGTTCGCCTCGGGCGGCGCGTACATTTCGGCCAACCCGATCGACCGGCTGTCGAATCGCGAACTGCAGATCCTGCACATGATCGGTCGCGGGCTGTCGACGCGGCAGGCGGCGGAGGCCCTCAACCTCTCGGTCAAGACGGTCGAATCGCACCGGCAGCGGATCAAGCGCAAGTTGAACCTCGCGACCGGCTCGCAGCTCGTCCAATATGCTGTGAACTGGTTCTCAGGTCGCGAAGCCGGAGCTGCCTGAGGGCCCTGCGATCCGCAGCTCCTTGTAAGGAAATCCCTGCTCTCGCCGGCCCCGCATCAAGTCGGGGTGCCGCGCGGACGATAAAAGGGACGCGGGGGAAGGCCTCGCGTCCAGCGTTTTCGCGGTCTTATGCGGGCGAATCCCGAACGAGTCCCTGCGTCCCTTCGACCACCTCCTCCCGAGGCCGTCGCGCTATTGAGCGCCGCGGTCGGCGAGACCGGTGTCGGCGTCGCCGTCGTCGACGGGCGCGAGGCCGATCTCAAGGTCATCTACGCGAACGATTCCTTCTGCGCGCAGGCACAGTGGGCCGACATGCCCGCGGCCGGCTTCCTGCTCGGCGATGCGGTCGCCTTCGGCCCGGCGCTCGCGGAGGCCGCGCTCGCCTGCGCGGCACACTCACCGCAGCGCGAGCGCGTCGCCTACCGGCAGGGAAGCGCGGTGATCGCCGCTGACGTGACGATTACCCGCCATGAACTTGGCGGCGAGTCACCCTACTACCTGATCGTCATGCGCGATGCGCCTGAGTTGCACGATGCCGCGGCCGATGAGGGTAGCGAGGCCGACGATCCGGCGGCGCGCCTGCTGCGCGCCGCACGCGGGTCGGGTGCCGGTCACTGGGACTGGGACCTGCTGACGGGTCGCGTCTGGTACGAGCGCCGCTTCAAGGAACTGCTCGGCTATGAGTCGGGCGACCTCGCCGATACCTTCGCGGCCTTCCAGTCGCTCGTGCACGACGACGAGCGCCCGCTGATGCTGCAGGCGCTGAGGCTCCACATCGAGTCCCGCCAGCCGTTCGACCTGCCGGTCCGGGTACGGGCGGCCTCCGGGCAGTTCCGCTGGTTCCGGGTCTGCGGTGCCGCAACGCGCGATCCCGCCGGCCGGCCGGTGCAGATGTCCGGCCGGCTCGAGGACATCACCGAGCAGCGCCGCGCCGAATCCGCGCGGCGCCGCGCCGAGGAGTCGCTCCGGCGCACGCTCGATGGACTTTCCTTCGCGGTCGGCGTCCTCAACTCCTTCGGCGAACTTGTCGAGATCAATCGCGCCTGGCGAGAATTCGCGGGCGATCGCGCGCTCATCGGCCTCAGGTACGGCTTCGGCGAGAACTACGCGAGGCTCTGCCGCGAGGCGGTCGAGCGCTGCGGCGCGGGACCGGCCGCCGCGATTGCGGTCGATAACGTGATTGCCGGCCGCGAGCCCGAAGTGCGCCTCGACTACCGCGCCGAGAACGACGACGGTGAGCGCGCGCTGCAGATGAGCATCCGCCCGCTCGACGTCGACGGCCGGCGCGGCGCGATCGTCACACACAAGGATGTCACTGACCTCGAGCAGGCGCACGACGCCGTGCGCGCGACCAAGGAATTCTACGAGCTGATCCTCGATTCGTTGCCGCTCAACATCGCCTACGTCAACCGCCGGCGCGAGTTCGTCTACGCCAATCGCGGCTATGAAGAGTGGTTCCGCCTGCCGCTCGCCGCCCTGCAGGGCCGGCGGCTCGAGGCCATGACGACGCCGGAGAACTACCGGCAGATGGCGCCCAGGGTCGAGACGGCGCTGTCGGGGCGCACTGTCGAGTACACGGCGCGCGGCCTGCGCGGCGAGGAGGAGCGCGACCTCGCGGTCAGCTACTTGCCGCACCGCGTTGCCGACGTCGTCGAGGGATTCTTCGCGGTCGTGCGCGACGTGACCGCGCAGCGGCGCCTCGAGAGCGAGTTGCGGCACGCGCAGAAGCTCGAAGCCGTCGGCCAGCTGACCGGCGGCATCGCCCACGACTTCAACAACCTCCTGTCGGTGGTCATCGGCAACCTGCAGCTCCTGGAGCGGCCGCTCAAGTCCGAGCCCAAGCTCGCCGCGCACATCACGACGGCGCTCAGGGCATCGCTGCGGGGCGCCGACCTCACGCGCCGCCTGCTCGCCTTCGCGCGCCAGCAGGTACTCGAGCCCCGGGTGCTGAGCCCGAGCCGGCTCGTAGGCGGTACGAAGGACCTCCTGAAGCGCACGCTCGGCGCGACGTTTGAACTCAAGAGCGACCTGCCGCCCGAGACCTGGCCGATCTTCGCCGACGCCGGCCAGCTCGAGTCCTCCGTGCTCAATCTCGCAATCAACGCGCGCGACGCGATGCCGAGCGGCGGGACCCTCACGCTCGCGAGCCGCAACGTGAGCTTCGGCGACGACGACACGACCCGGCACCCGAGCCTCGTCCCCGGCGACTACGTCGAGGTGAGCGTCCGTGATTCCGGCGTCGGCATGACGCCAGAGGTGCTCAAGCGCGCCTTCGAGCCGTTCTTCACTACCAAGGAGACCGGTAAGGGCACGGGCCTTGGCCTCTCGATGGTGTACGGCTTCGCGGAGCAATCGGGCGGCGTCGCCACGATCGACAGCGCCCCCGGCCGCGGCACGGTCGTACGGCTCTTCTTCCCGCGCTCGCTGCTGCCGGGCTCGCTCGCGCTCGAGGGCGAGAGCGACGAGGTGGAGCTGCCGAATGGCCACGAGACGGTGCTGGTCGTCGATGGCGATGCGGACGTGCGCGCGACGGCCGCCTCGGCGCTGCGCATGCTCGGCTACAAGGTGCTCGAGGCCGCCAACGGTGCGCAGGCGCTCAGGATGCTCGCCGAGGAGGCCGACGTCGGTCTCATGCTCGCCGACCTCATCCTGCCGGGTGGCATGCTAGGCGCCGAGCTTGCCACCCGCGCCCGCACGGCACGCCCGGGCCTTCGCGTCCTGCATACCTCGGCGCTGTCGCAGCCGGGCCTCAGGGATCTCGCGGCCCCGACCGGCAGCAACCTGCTTCACAAACCCTATGCGATTGGCGAGTTGGCCCGGCGCGTCCGCGCCGTCCTTGATATGGAGACTTCCCATGCTGACTGATGGCAACCGACTGCTCGTCGTCGACGACCAGCCCGACATCCTCGACTTCGTGGGCCAGGTTGCCGAGGCGATCGGCTTCAAAGTGCGTCTCGCCAACAACGCGCAGGAGTTTCGCGAGGCGCTCCACGAGTTCAAGCCAACGCTGCTGATCCTCGACCTGCAGATGCCGCAGACGGACGGCGTCGAGCTCATCCGCGAGCTTGGCAACCTGGGCACCCGCGCCGCGGTCCTGATCTCGAGCGGCATGGACCAGCGGGTGCTGGTGAGTGCCGAGCAGCTCGGCGTCGCGCACGGCCTCAAGATGGCCGGGATCCTGCAAAAGCCGATCATGCTCGCCGACCTCGAGGCGGTGTTGACGCAATACCTGCAGGTGCCGCGGGCGCCGACCGCGGATGAGCTCAGGCGCGCGATCGATCGCGCCCAGCTTGTCGTCCACTACCAGCCGAAGTGCCGGCTGCGCAATGGCGAATGGCAGGTCGTCGGCGTCGAGGCGCTGATCCGCTGGCAGCACCCGGAGGCCGGCCTCATCTATCCCGATGCCTTCATTCCACTCGCCGAATCGACCGGCGTGATCGCCGCACTCACCGATTTCGTGCTGCAGGAAGGCATCCGGCAGCTCGGCACGTGGCGCGGCCAGGGCGTCGACCTCGACCTCTCGGTCAACCTCTCGCCGCACCTCGTGCGCGAGCTCGACTTTCCGGACCGCCTCGCGGAGCTCATGCGGGCGCACGCGCTCGACAACTCCCGCCTGACGCTCGAGATCACCGAGACCGCCGCGCTCGAGGACCCGGCGCGGACGCGCGACATCCTGACGCGGCTCAGGGTCAAAAACTTCGGCCTGTCGCTCGATGACTTCGGCACTGGCTACTCATCGCTGACCCAGCTCTACCGCATGCCGTTCAACGAGCTGAAGGTGGACAAGTCGCTGGGACTTGAGCTGCACCAGAGCCGCGAGGCGCGCACGATCGTCCGCTCGCTGGTCGATCTCGCCCACAACCTCGGCCTCAAGGTCTGCACCGAGGGTGTCGAGACCGCGGCGGCGCTCCAGTTCCTCGAGGTCGCCGGCTCCGACTTCGTGCAGGGGTACTACCTCGGCCGGCCGGTCCCCGCCGAGGCGATTCCAGGGGCCGTGCACGGCCAGCCCAAGCTCGCGGCGGTCGGCTAGACCCACCCTTAAACCTTTCGGTCCGCCGCCGCCTCCAATCCCGGTACGATCCGGTTGGAGGCTGGCATGCGTGCGAGCGCACAGGTCGTCGATTTCCCGGACGCGGCGACGCGGGACGCCGCCGCCGAGGCGACGACGATCGCCTCGGCCGCCCGTGGGGACCGGCGCGCGTTCGAGGACCT
Source organism: Pseudomonadota bacterium (assembly GCA_025356075.1). GTDB lineage: Bacteria > Pseudomonadota > Gammaproteobacteria > Steroidobacterales > Steroidobacteraceae > CAIKZZ01. The sequence goes on from JANXUT010000006.1 coordinate 48,006, forward strand.
CTACCGCCGCCACGTCGGCCGGGTGAACCGGCTGTGCCTGAGGCTCACCGGTCAGCGTGAGCTCGCCGAGGATTGCGTCCAGGACGCCTTCGTCAGCGCCTGGCGCGCCCTGCCGCGCTTCGAGACCCGCAGCAGCTTCTCGACCTGGCTGCACCGCATCGCCGTGAACGCGGTGTTGGCGCGCCGGCGGGGGCTCGCGCAGAGCTTCGAGATCAGCGTCGATGCGGACATCACTACGCTCGACCGGCGCGTCAACGTCGATACGCCGGCGCTCGACCTCGAGGCCGCGATCGGCGCCCTGCCGGACGGCGCGCGCCACGTGCTGGTGCTCGTCGGACTCTATGGATTCAGCCACGAGGAAGCCGCGCGCGAGCTTGGCATCGCGGTCGGCACCAGCAAGGCACAGCTCCACCGGGCCCGCCAGCTCCTGTCCGCGCGCCTCGGTCTCGTTGAGGAGGCATCATGACCGCCGAGAACCCGTCCCCCGTCGGAAGCCTGGATGCGCACCTCGCGGCGCTACCGGCCGAGGCGGAACCGTCCCGCGACCTCTGGCCCGGGATCCTCGCGGAGATTTCCGCCGAGCCCCGCGGGCAAGGCGCCTCGCGCGTGCGCTGGCCGTTTGCGCTCGCGGCAGGGGTAGCGGTCGCCATCGCCGCCGGCTACGTCGGCTGGCTGGGCGGCCGCTCGGCACCGACCGAGGTTGCTGCCGCGAGTGGTCCCGTGCCGAGTCGCTCTGAGGCGCAGCGGCTGGTCGGCTTCGCCGCGCCGTCCGGCACCGACTATCTCGCCACGCGCGCCAGCCTCGAGCGCACCTACAGCGAGCACCTGCAGATGCTTGAGCCGAGGACCCGCGCGCGCATCGAGCGCGACCTCGACACGATCCGCAATGCCAACGCCGATATCCAGCGCGCGCTCGCAGCCGATCCGCAGAGCCCGGTACTCAACCGGCTGCTCGAGAGCATCTGGCAACAGGAATTCAATCTTTACGCAACCGTGGCGCGGATCAAGGATCCCGCCGCCCAGAGGACACGCACATGAATTGCACTTCCAGCCGCTTGCCGTTCAAGGCCCTCGCCGCTCTCGCGATCGGGCTAGCGCTCACCCTGACAGCAGGTGCGGCGATCGCCGCGCGCCGCGCGGTCGATGAGCACCGCGCGGTCGACGCCCAGGGTCAGATCGAGATCGTCGTCGTCAGCGGCGTCGTCCACGTGACCGGCTGGGACAAGGCCGAGCTCGGCGTGACGGGCAGCATCGGCGACAACGTCGAGAAGCTCGAGATCACGACCGCCGGCAACCGCACGACGTTGCGCGTCGTGCAGCACGAGAACCACATCACGCACTGGGACTGGGGCGGCAATAGCGGCGATGCGGAGCTCGTCGTGCACGTGCCGCGCGCGAACAGCCTGAGCGCGACGCTCGTCAGCACCGACCTGTACGTCGCCGACGTGCAGGGCAACCAGGAGATCCACTCCGTCAGCGGCGACCTTCGCATCGCCGCCAGCCGCGAAGTGCGCCTCGGGACGGTGAGTGGCGATGTGCGCCTGATAGCTGGCAACGATACGAAGCTCATCGAGGTTGGCACCGTCAGTGGCGACATCCAGATCGCGGGCGGCGGCGGGGATGTGAGCGTGAACACCGTCAGTGGCGACAGCGTGGTGTCGGTCGGGACCGTGAGCCGCCTGCGGGCGAAGTCGGTGTCGGGTGACTTCAACCTCACGGCGGGCCTCAGCGCCGACGGTCGTTTCGAAGCCGAAGCGGTCAGCGGTGACGTGCAGATCACCTTCAACGGCAGCGTCCCGCCCGCCGAGTTCGACGTGCAGTCCTTCAGTGGCGACGTCACGACCTGCTTCGGCCAGAAGCCGGTCCAGGAGCACTACGGGCCGGGATCGCGCCTGTCCTACAAGGAAGGTGCCGGGACCGCCCGCGTGAAGGTCGATACCAAGAGCGGGGACGTGAGTATCTGCAGCAAACACTGAATCCGGCCGGCGACCCGCAGGGCGGGGTGCTCCGCCCTTACGCGGCGACGCGTCCGCCCTCAAGTACCGGCGCGGGCGGCCGATTAATGAGGACGTAAGCCTCAATCGGTTGCCCGCCCGTGAGTGCAATTAGCGCCGCTCTTCCAGAGGCTCAGGCCCCCGCGCCCGAGCCTCGTTGCGTATTGCTGGCCGAGGACGACCCGGTCGCCCGGCTGATGACGGCGCGGCTGCTCAAGAAGGCCGGCTACGAGGTCGTCGCCGTCGCCGACGGTGGTGCCGCGCTCGAGGCGCTCAGGGCACGCTTCTTCCCGGTCCTGCTGACCGACTGGGAGATGCCGGTACTGGACGGCCTCGGCGTCGTCTCGGCGGTGCGAAGCGGCGAGTGGCCGGGCTACGTGTTCACGATCCTGCTCACCGGGCGCGATTCGCGCGAGTCGGTCCTCGCCGGGCTCGAGGCAGGTGCCGATGACTACCTGACGAAGCCGGTCGACGAGGCGGAGCTCCTCGCGCGCATGAAGACGGGCTGGCGGATCGCCGAGCTCGAGCGGAGCCTTCGGGCCGCCCAGCAGGAGGCGCTGCGGCTGTCACTGACCGACGCACTCACCGGCACCAGCAACCGCCGCGAGCTCATCGAGCGACTGCCCTCGGAAGTCGAGCGGGCCCGTCGCTACCGGCACCCGCTCTCGGTGCTCATGTGCGACATCGATCACTTCAAGCGGGTCAACGACACCCATGGCCATCCCGCCGGCGATGCGGTGCTGCGGTCGTTCGCTTCGCTCCTTGGAAGCGCTCTACGCAGCGGCGTTGACTGGGTGGCGCGCTACGGCGGCGAGGAGTTCGTGATCGTGCTGCCGGAGACCGACCTCGCGGGCGCCTGCACGGTCGCTGAAAAGCTCAGGGCCGCGGCGGCGGCGCTCGTCGTGACGCACGGCGAGGCGCGGATTTCGCTGACCGCGAGCTTCGGCGTCGCGAGCGTCGGCAAAGACTGGCCGGAGGCCGGGATTCCGGATGCCTTGCTCGCGCAGGCCGACGTCTGCCTCTACCAGAGCAAGCAGGCGGGGCGCGATCGGGTGACCTCCGGCGAGCTCGTAGGCTGACGCGCTAGGCGAGCGAGGCGCGCCGCGCGCCGATGAACTCGGCCGCAATCCGGTAATCCTTTTCCAGCGCCTGGCTCAAGTCCCGGCAATCCGCGAGGTTACCTGCCGCGGCCGCCTGCTCGAGCACGAGGGCGCGCGATGCAAGCGCGCGGGCGCGCAGGTTGGCGCTCGCGCCCTTGAGCGAGTGGGCGTAACGGCGCACGGCCGGCAGGTCCCCGGCGCCGAGCGCCTCCTGCAGTGCCGCGAGCGTGGTGTCGCCGCTTGCGATGAACACATCGATGAGCTCGCACTGGAACCCGGTGTCGCCGTCGGTGAGCTCATTGAGCGCGGCGAAATCGACCGGTTCGTCGGCGGGCGGCTGCTCGTTCGCAGCCGCCACGGTAGCCGGCGCCGGATCCCGAGAGCGGGCGGCCCACCGCTCGACGCACGCCGCGAGAGCCGCAGGTTCGAGCGGCTTCGACAGGAAATCGTCCATGCCGGCCGCGAGGCACGCCTCGCGGTCGCCCGAGAGCGCATTCGCCGTGAGCGCAATGATCGGCACGCGCCGGCCGGCTGGCTCGTGGCGGCGGATCTCGCGCGTTGCACCGAAGCCGTCGAGCACCGGCATCTGGCAATCCATCAGCACGAGGTCCCACTTGGCGCCCGTGACTTCCGCGATCGCCTCGACTCCGTTGGCGGCGATGCCGACGATGCAGCCGAGGCGCGTGAGCTGGTGTTCCGCCACCCGCCGGTTCACGGCGTTGTCCTCCACGAGCAGCACGCGCCACACCGGATGCTCGCCGGTTGCCTCGACGCTTTCGGGGCCAACCCCCCCCGGCGCGTCCTGCAGGCGCTCGAGGCAGGCGGCGAGCTGCAGGCTTCTCACCGGCTTCGTCAACACCGCGTGGATCCCGGCCGGCGGGCGCGTCGGCGCATCGCCGAGCCGCCCGAGCAGCACGATGGACGGTGTCGCTGGCATGGCGCGGCAACGGGCGGCGACGGCGATCGGATCGGCACCCTCGAGGCGCGCATCCACCATGACGACGACCGGCGTGCCCGCGGGGAGCGCGCCGAGCGTGCGCTCGAGGATTTCCGGGGTCGCGCAGGATTCGGCCACGTGGCCGAGGCTCTCGAGCTGGCGCGCGAGGAAGCGCCCGGCGGTCGAATTCGACTCGAGCACGAGCACCTTGAGGCCGGTCGGATGGACGGTTGCCGCAGCGCTCACCTCGAAGCGCGAGGTAAACCAGAAGCGCGAGCCGGCCCCCGGCGTGCTGCTGACACCCACCTCGCCGCCCATCAGCGCCGCGAGCCGCTTGACGATCGAGAGGCCAAGCCCCGAGCCGCCGAAGTGCCGGGTCGTGGACGGATCGACCTGCGAGAACTGCTGGAACAGGCGATCGAGCCGGTCGGCGGCGATGCCGATGCCGGTGTCGGCGACCGTGAATCGCAGCACCGCCTCGCTTCCCACCAGCGCGACGAGTTCCGCCTCGACGGTCACCTCGCCGCGCGCGGTGAACTTGGTGGCATTGCCGAGCAGGTTGACGAGGCACTGGCGGAGCCTCCCCGGGTCGCCACGCAGTCGCGCCGGGATGTCGGCGCCGACGTGGGCGGCGACCTCGAGGTCCTTGCTGAGTGCGGTCATCGCGACGGCGCCGAGCGCATCATCGACGACGGCCCTCACGTCGAGGTCGATGTGCTCGAGGTCCATCTTGCCGGCCTCCACCTTCGACACGTCGAGGATGTCATTGATGAGCGCGAGCAGCGACTCGCCGCTCGAGCGCAGTATCTCGACGCACTCGCGCTGCCCGTCGGAGAGCGGTGAATCAAGCAGCACGTGCGACATGCCGATCACGCCGTTGATGGGCGTCCTGATTTCGTGGCTCATGTTGGCGAGGAACTGGCTCTTAGCGAGGTTGGCCTCCTCGGCCGCGGTGCGTGCGCGCTCGAGGTCCGCCGCCTGCTGACGCCGGTCAGTGACGAGCTGCAGCGATCCCGACAGGATGATCGAGTCGGCGTTCGCGTCGCGGTTGGCCTGGGCACGCGAGCGGATCCACTGCCACGCATGGGCCGAGTCGAGCACGCGAAATTCGATGTCGTAGGCGACGCCCCGCTCGAGGTGCGCGGCGAGCGCCTCGGCCCTGAGCGCACGGTCCTCCGGGTGCACCAGGCCCTCGAACGCATCGACCGAATCGACGAAGCTCGCCGGTGGGTAGCCGAGGAGTTCCGCGACGCGCGGCGCGAACCAGATGCGCTGGCGGGTCACGTCGTGCTCGAACAGGCCGTCGCTCGTGCCGCGCACTGCGCGGGCGAGGCGCGCCTCGGCGTCGCGCAGCGCGATTTCCGCCTGCTTGCGCTCGGTGATGTCCATCAGGGAACCCACGATGCGTCGCGCCGACGGGCCATCGCCGACGACGACGCGTCCGGCGCTCGTCACCCAGCGAGTGGTGCGATCGACCCGCTGAATGCGGTATTCGACGCGGTAGCCGCCGCCGGAGACGACGGCCGTCGTGAATGCGTTGATGAGGATCTCGAGGTCCTCGGGATGCACCAGCGCGAGCCACTGGTCCTGGTGCATCACGTCGGCGGACGGGTTAAGGCCCTGCAGCTGGAAGAACTGGCCCGAGCCGCGCAGCAGGTGGTCGTCGAGGTCGAGATCGAATACCCCGATGCCGCCGGCCGACTGGGCGGCTTCGAGGAGCTCGCGCGATCTCAGCAGCTGCTGCTCGGCGCTGCGCCGGTCGCGCACCTCGGTCTGGAGGGCCAGGTTGCCGTCCTTCAGCTGCGCGGTCGAGGCGGTCAGCGCGCGCTCGCGCTGCTGCACGGAGGCGACGAGCTCGTTGAAGCCGCCGATGATCTCGCCCACCTCATCGCGTGATTCGGCGGCGATCGAGACTGGCGTTGCGGCGTCCTCGCGGAAATGCCGCATCGCCGTCGCGACGGCCCCAAGCGGCCGGGTGATCGCGCGCCGCGCCCAGACTGTGAGCGTGATCGCGAGTGCGCCGACCAGCACCATGACGATCGCGAGGATGGAGAGCGAGCGACGCACTTCGGCCTCGAGGTCGCGAAATGCCGCGTCGCTCTGCGTGCGGGCATTGGCGAGGAGTTGCGCGAGCGTCGCCGAGATCCGGCTGACCTGGCCGTTCGACTGGATGACGTCGGCGCGGATGTCGTCGGCGCCGCGCTCGAGGCTGAGTCGTGCGACGACGTCCTGGAAGTCCGACAGGAGCTTCGAGGCGCCGGTGAGCCGCGCGCCATCGGGTTCACCCGCGGGAACCTCGAGAGCGACGGCGTCGAGCTCGGCGTTGAGGTCGAGCGCGGCGCCGAGGAGTGCGTTCAGGCCCTTGCGCTCCTTGGGTCCGGTGGTGCCGGCGAGGCGGGCGGTGGCGAGGTCGAGGTAGCGCGCGTGCTGGTCCTCGAGCTTGTTGAGGATCGTGGCGTACTGGCGGGACTTGACGGTCTGCGCCGCGACCCCGAGGTGGGCGACCGATTCGTAGTGTCGCTGGGTGAATGCCGTGAACGCGATCGCGAGCGTGAGCAGCGCGACGCTCACAATCGGTACCAGCAAGAGCTTGGCGGTGATGCCCCACTTGTTCATGTGAATCGACAGCAGTCTCCGGCTAGGGCCGGCGTTGCACCGGGACCCCCTCGTCCTGATGTCGGCCCGGGATCGGCCGACTTGAGGGTCTCGCAGGGAACCCCGGCAGGGTCCGCGCGGCCCTACAATGGGACCTGGCCCCGAGGACGCACGTGACCCCAATTCCGCCGATCGACCCCCTCGTACGCGGCACCGCGGTGGCGGCCGGCCGTGCCTCGCGGCCGGGAGGCGACCGATGACCGGACCCGGCCCCGACCGGGCGAGTTTCGGGCCGCGGGCCCTCGCGTGGCATGCCGTGGCCGGTCGTCAGGGGCTGCCCTGGCAGAGGGATCGCTCTGCCTACCGGGTCTGGGTGTCCGAGGTCATGCTCCAGCAGACTCAGGTCGCGACGGTCGCGCCTTACTTCGAGCGGTTCGTCGAGCGCTTCCCCGACGTGCAGGCGCTCGCCGACGCACCGCTCGATGTGGTGCTGCACCACTGGTCCGGGCTCGGCTACTACGCCCGAGCACGCAACCTCCATCGCGCGGCGGTGATCATCCGCGACGAGCATGACGGTGAGTTCCCGCGCGACTTTGCCACCGTCGTCGAGCTACCCGGTGTCGGGCGCTCGACTGCGGGCGCGATACTCGCGCTTGCCTTCGGTGAGCGCCACCCGATCCTCGATGGCAACGTCAAGCGCGTGCTCGCGCGCTGGGGCGCGGTCGAGGGCTTTCCGGGCGCGACGCGTGTCGCGAATGCGCTGTGGGACTTGAGCGATGAGGTCACGCCGCCGGCTCATGCCGCAAACTTCACGCAGGCGATCATGGATCTCGGTGCGACGCTCTGCACGCGCGCGAACCCCGCTTGCGATAGATGTCCGGTCGCCGGTGACTGCGCCGCGCGCCTGCAGGATCGCATCGCCGACTTCCCGGGCGCGCGGCCGGTACGCGCCCGCCCGCAGCGCGAGGTCGTCTGGCTCGTGCTCAGGCGCCACGAATCGGTGCTGCTCGAGCAGCGCCCGCCCGCGGGAATCTGGGGTGGTTTGTGGGGATTTCCCGAATTCACCAGCCTCGCGCAGGCGGAGCGCGCTCTGCAGGAGCTGCGCGGCTCGGCGCCGGCCTTGGGCGAGATCGCCGTCGCCGCGACGATCACGCACGCCTTCAGCCACTTCGATCTTGCGATCACGCCGCTCTTTGCCGACCTCGAGCGTGACGGTGCGCGCGTCACGGAGGGTCCGGCACAGACGTGGTACAACTCGCGCGCGCCGGCCGAACTCGGGCTCGCGGCGCCGGTTGCGACGCTGCTTCGTTCGCTCGCCGATGTGCCGGACGAAGGTTCGGCAAACTAGATCGAACCGGAGACGGAATGACCCGAATCGTTCAGTGCGTCGTGCTCGGACGTCCCGCGGACGGACTCGACTACGCGCCGTATCCGGGCGAGCTCGGCCAGCGGATCTACAACGAGGTCTCGAAGGAAGGCTGGCAGCGCTGGGTCGCGCACCAGACGATGCTCCTGAACGAATACCGTCTGACGCCCATCGAGCCGAAGGCCCGGGCATTTCTCGTCGCCGAGATGCAGAAGTTCCTGTTCGGTGCGGGAGCCACGAAACCTGAAGGCTTCGTTGAGCCCAAGGCCGACCCGCCCGCTTCTTGACGCGCTCCAGCGAGGCCCGGTCTAATACGCGCCCGCCTGAGTGCCGCCCGCGGCTCTCTCGTGTATAATCAAAGACTTAGCGCGGCCAGGTAGCTCAGTTGGTAGAGCAGCGGACTGAAAATCCGCGTGTCGGCGGTTCAATTCCGCCCCTGGCCACCACCTTCCCATTCAGGATCCCGCCGGCGCAGCTCCGCCCGCGGTACTGCGCCAGCTGGCTCTGCGCACGGCGCCGAGCGCGCAGTTCGACGGTCCGCCGTTGAACGGTAGCCGTCATTTCGGAGCAACCAAAAACGACGCTCCCTTTCGCGGTCTGTCCCCGGCCGCGCGGACCGCGCCTGACCCTAGGCGCAAGCTTCCGCCTAGCTGGAGCGAGATGGCTGGGCTGGAGTCGGTCTTGGGACCAAGACACGGCCGAGTGCCAGGATCGTTATCGCACCCAGAACCTCCGCAACGGCAAGCGCCGCCATTGCTGTCGTATAGCCGCCGGTTTGTTCTTTGATAACGCCGATGACGAACGGCCCGACAAACCCGCCCATGCCCGATGCTGGCAATGGAGTTGACGAGCGCAATGCCGCCTGCCGCGGACGTGCCGCGCAAGAACGACGACGGCAGGCTGTAGTAGGGGCCAAACCCAGCGTAGACGCCCATTACTCCCGCGGTCAGCGCAAGGAGTTGCAGCGTATGGTTTTGGGTGAGGCAAGCGGAAGTGAAGCTGACCGCGACGAGCAGGTAGCCAAGCGCCAGATGCCAGATACGGTCTCCCCTGAAATCGTTTGAACGACCCCAGAAGATCATCGCCGCCATGCCAGCTATATATGGCACCGCCGAAACGAAGCCTGTCGCGCGATTCGAAAAACCCATTGCCTGAATCATCTGCGGCAGCCAGATCGCCAGCCCGTACACGGAGCACCCGTTGCAAAACCCCACGATACCGAGCGCCCAAACGCGCGAATCAACCAGAGTAAGCCAAGGCCCCCGATCCTGAATGGCGGTATCGGACGCAAGGCTCGTGGCGACGGTCCCTTTTTCCTCATCGCTGAGCCAGGGCGCTTGCGCAGGACCATCCGGTAGAAATCTGAGTACTGCAAACGCAAGCAAGGTCGCAGGTAAGCCCTCGATGACGAACATCCATTGCCAGCCGTGCATACCCGCCACGCCGTCCATCCCAAGGATGATGCCGGAGAGCGGGCCACCAATGATGCCCGCCAGCGGAATGCCAGTACTGAAGGCTCCGGAAAAGCGCCCACGGTAGGACTGCGGGAACCACAAGGTCAGGTAGAAGATCATGCCCGGGACGGAAGAACCCGGCTTCAGCCACGCCTAACAGCAAGCGCAACGCGAAAAAGGTTTGTGCCCCACGCACGAACGCATTTGACGCCGCAAGCAAACCCCACACGAACATGATGCAGAAGATTGCGCGGCGCGCTCCAAAGCGCTTGAGGAGGATCGTGGCTGGGACTTGGCACAGGTTGTATGTGATGAAAAACAAACCGGCACCAAGACCAAAGACAGAAGGCGAGAACGCCAAATCCTTGTTCATTGTCAGCGCGGCGAAACCAACATTCGTCCGGTCAATGAAGCTGACAACATAGAGCAGCATCATGAACGGGATCAGACGCCACGCGCATTTGGCGAAGACTTGTCCCTGCTCAGCCACGATGAG
>JANXUT010000080.1 GCA_025356075.1 Pseudomonadota bacterium
CTCTAGCAGGCTGCTGAAAAAGGCTTTGGCAACCATGAATTCTGTGATCATTCATTCATCAAGTACTTGTTTTATAGCTGTTTCAATTGTTGGAATTGGCAGTTAGTGGCCATCAAAACTCCTTTTTCAGCAGCCTGCTAGAGACCTCATGACCCGCTCACTGCTTGCGACCTGCTGCCTCGTGCTGGCGATGACCGCCCCTTCATCACCGGCCGGCGCGAGCGCCGTGACCGCCGCGACCGAGGCCTACCAGCGCGGCGACTACGCGACGGCGTTCGCCGCACTGCGTCCGTTCGCCGACGAGGGCTACGACTCGGCCTGCGTGATCCTCGGACGCATGTACCTCGATGGGACGGGTGTGGCGAGGGACGCGGGGATGGCCGCGAGATACCTGAAGCTCGCCTCGGACCGCGGTTCCGCCTCCGCCTCGAGCGCACTGGCGGAGCTTTATTCGACCGGCGAGGGAGTTCCGATCGACCCCGCCGAGGCGATCAACCTGTGGCGGCGCGCGGGACACCTCGGCGATCCGTTCGCGGCCCGCAGGCTCGGCCTCGAGCTCGTGCGCGGCGTCGACGTGCCGCAGGACAAGCCGCTCGCGCTCCTCTGGCTCGATGCGGCGCTTGAGCACCTGGGCACGGCGAGCGAGGCACTGCGCGCCGGGTTCGTCCACGATCGCGACGAGTTGAAGAACGCGCTCGCGCCGACGGAGCTTGCCTCCGCGGCAAGGCTCGTCTCGCCCGAGGGCCCGACGCCGCGGGCGGTCATCCGCGACGAGGCCGCGCTCGTGGAGCGCGCCGGCACGCTCTACCCGAGCGAGCTGAGGCGCAAGGGCGGGCAGGGGAGCGTCGTCGTGCTCCTCCTCGTCGCTGCCGACGGGCACGTGGGCGATGTCAGGCTTGAGTGCTCGAGCGGTATCCCCGCATTCGACGCGGCGACGCTGAAGCTGATGCGCAGCGCCTCCATCGAGCCCGGGCGCGTCAATGGCGAGGCGGCCGCCGCGTGGCAGGTCGTCAAGTGGACCTGGAGCGTGAAGGGCTAGCATCCAGACGCTCCCGCCGCTGGCCGCGCCTCGCGTCCCACCCTACACTTCGCGTCCTCGGCCGGCCGCCGTCGGCCCGCCGCGCTTGCCTGCCACCGGCTGTCCACTCGAGGGGGTTCCATGTCTCGTGCACGTCTTGCCGTCGCCGCTGCCTGTCTTTCGTTCGCGGCGCTCGTTCCGCTCAACGCCGCGAACGCCGCGGAGGCCTCGCCACCCGCGGTCATCGTGCTCAAGGCCGCGCACCTCTTCGATGGCAAGAGCGGCCAGCTCGTGAGCCCCGGGCTCATCGTCGTCGAGGGCGACAAGATCAAGGCCGTCGGCGCGAACGCGACCGTGCCCGCGGGCGCCAAGGTGATTGATCTCGGCGATGCGACGCTGCTCCCCGGGTTCATCGACGCGCACGTGCACCTCACCGACGAGGACTCCGGCAACTCCTACCGCGACTTCTACGAGGGCATGCTGAGGCTCCCCGCCGAGCAGTCCTTCTACGCCGAGAGGAATGCCCACAAGACGCTCGCCGCGGGCTTCACCACGGTGCGCAACGTCGGCGCGAACGACTGGGTCGACATCGCGCTCAGGAACGCGATCAATGCGGGGCTCGTCCAGGGCCCGCGCATCATCGCCGCCGCCCACGCGATCGGCTCGGTCGGCGGTCACTGCGACCAGTCGCCGTTCCCGCCCGACCGGGTGAAGCCGCTGACGCCGGTCGAGGGCATCTGCTCGGGTCCCGAGCAGTGCCGCGAGGCGGTCCGCGACCAGATGAAGTGGGGCGCGGACGTCATCAAGATCTGCGCCTCGGGCGGCGTGTTTTCGGAATCGGATCCGCTCAAAGTCGCGCAGCTGACGCCCGATGAACTGCACGCGATCATGAGCGAGGCGCACACCTGGGGCCGCAAGGTCGCCGCGCACTCGCACGGCGATGAGGCGGCGCGCCTCGCGGTCGAGGCGGGCGTCGATTCGATCGAGCACGGCAGCTTCTTGAGCGTCGAGACGCTGAAGCTCATGAAGCAGAAGGGCACCTACCTCGTGCCGACGCGGATGGCCGCGTGGTGGAGCAATGCCCACGCCGACGGCTACCCGCCGGTCATCGCCGCCAAGGCGCGCCAGCTCCTCACCGCGCACGCGGAAATGTTCAGGAACGCCCTCAAAGTCGGCGTGCCGATCGCCTTCGGCACCGACTCCGGCGTCTCGCCGCACGGCATGAACGCGCACGAGTTCGCGCTGATGGTCGAGCTCGGCATGACGCCATCGGCCGCGCTCCTCTCCGGCACGCGCGAGGCCGCGCACCTCCTCGGCCTCGATGCGGTCACAGGCTCGCTCGAGGCGGGCAAATCCGCCGACATCGTCGCGGTGCCGGGGAACCCCCTCGAGACGATCGCCGCGACCGAGCATCCGAGCTTCGTGATGGCGCGGGGCGCGATCTACCACTGACGCCGGCGCCCGGCGGCCGGGTGACCGGGGCCCGGCCGCCGCTGCCCCAACAGGGGGCAGTGTCGGCAATCTTTACGATCGGGAAGCGGCTCCCGGGCGCCTCCCGAATGGAATCAGGGCCCTGCGCCACTGGAGCGCTTCTTGCACCGGTATGCTGACGGGACCGGTACTTCGCGGGGGCTGACGGTGACAGACACGAGCGGTGCGACGGCGGTGGCGGGGGCCCACGCGGGTGGCCTCGAGCGGCGTCGCGCCCGCACCGACCGGCGCGCGCGCCTGTGGCACTCGCTCCTGCTCGGCGGCATGAACCCGAGGCGCCGCACCGGCCGGCGGGCGGGCGACCTGCACCGCCCGATCGTCGACTGGCACGGGCCGTGGCTGTTCGCGAGCTCGACGCTGATCCTGCTGCTGTGCGCGGCGGATGCGTTCCTGACGCTCAGGCTCCTCGCCGGCGGCGCCATCGAGGCGAATCCCTTCATGGCGCTCTACGTCTACGGCGATGCCCAGCGCTTCGCGATTGTGAAGCTCGCGATGACCGGGGCAGGGGTGCTCACGCTCGTCTCGCTCGCGCGCTTTCGGATCTTCCGCGTGATGCGGGCGCAGGTGCTCGTGCACGTCGTGCTCGCCGCCTACCTCGTCCTCATCGCCTACGAACTCAAGCTCCTCGAGCGGCTCGCCTGAGCGATTCGGGGACCCGCGTCACAGTTCGCCTAAGCGCCTGAATCGGCTTTTGTTTCGCGCGGCCGCATCCGCTAGACTTTCGACATATGTCAATGTCGACTGATCGGGTGCCGAGCGTGCCCCGCGCATGACGTCCTCCCTCAACGATCTCGTGAAGACGAGCGCGCTTGGCAGTGGCAACGCCGCGTACGTCGATGATCTGTACGAACGCTTCCTCGCGGACCCGGAGTCGGTGTCACCGGCGTGGCGCGGATATTTCCGCTCGCTCGCCGCTTCCGGCCGCCCGGATGTCCCGCACGGGCCCGTGCGCGATGACCTCGAGGCGCGCGCGCGCCGCCCGCGCCTCGCCGGTTCCGCGCCAGCCGCCGCCATCGGCGCCGACCAGGCCGCCAAGCAAGGTGCGGTTTCGCGGATGGTGCAGGTGTACGCGAACCGCGGGCACCTCGTCGCGCGCATCGACCCGCTCGGGCTCATGCAGCGGCCGATGCCGCGCGTGCTCGAGCTCGACTACTTTGGCCTCGGCGATGCCGACCTCGACACCGAGTTCCTGACCGGCACGACCTCCGACACCGTGCCCGCGCGGATGAAGCTCAGGGACCTCGTCGCGGAGCTCAAGTACGTCTACTGCGACACGATTGGAGCCGAGTTCGCGCACGTCTCCTCGAGCGAGGAGCGGCTGTGGCTGCAGCAGACCTACCAGGACCGGCGCCTCGCCTACCGCTTCCCGACCGAGGAGCGCCACAGCATCCTCTGGCAGCTGACGGCCGCCGAGGGCCTCGAGCGCTACCTGCACACGAAGTACGTCGGCCAGAAGCGCTTTTCGCTCGAAGGCGCCGACGCACTGATCCCGATGGTGGACGACCTGATCCAGCAAGGCGGCGCAAACGCGATCGAGGAATGCATCATCGGCATGGCGCACCGCGGGCGCCTCAACGTACTCGTGAACCTGCTCGGCAAGTCGCCGGCCACGCTCTTCAGCGAGTTCGAGGGGCAGTACGACCTCTCGCACCTGAAGGGCTCCGGGGATGTGAAGTATCACAAGGGCTTCTCCTCCGACCTGCGCACCCCCAAAGGCAACGTGCACGTCGCGCTCGCCTTCAACCCCTCGCACCTCGAGGTCGTGAACCCCGTGGTCGAGGGCTCCGTGCGCGCGCGCCAGGAACGGCGTGGCGACGCGCTCGGCGAGCGCGTGCTCGCGGTGCTGGTGCACGGCGATGCGGCGTTCGCGGGGCAGGGCGTCGTCATGGAGACGCTGCAGCTGTCACAGGCGCGGGGCTTCTACACGGGCGGCACGATCCACCTCGTCATCAACAACCAGGTCGGCTTCACGACCTCAGACCCCCGCGACGCGCGCTCGACGCTCTACTGCTCCGACGTCGCCAAGATCGTCGAGGCGCCGATCTTCCACGTCAATGGCGATGACCCGGAGGCGTGCGTGTTCGTCACGCGCCTCGCGCTCGACTACCGGATGAAGTTTCACAAGGACGTGGTCATCGACCTCGTCTGCTACCGCCGCCACGGCCACAACGAGGCCGACGAGCCGGCGGCGACGCAGCCTTCGATGTACCAGGTCATCCGAAAGCACCCGACCACGCGCCAGCTGTACGCGCAGCGCCTCGTCGCCGCCGAGGCGCTGACCCCCGCGCAAGCGACGCAGATGGTCGATGAGTACCGCGACGGCCTCGACCAGGGGAAGCCCCAGGCGCGCGCCGCGCTCGGCATGATCGGCAACAAGTACACCGTCGACTGGACGGCGCACCTCTCGGCGGACCCGAACGAGCAGGTCATGACCGGCGTCGAGCTCGAGCACCTGAAGGAGCTCGGCGCGCGCATGGTGGCGATCCCGGCGGACTTCACGCTGCATCCCCGGGTCGCGAAGATCTACGAGGAGCGGACCAAGATGCTCCAAGGGCTCGCGCCGCTCGACTGGGGCGCGGCCGAGACGCTTGCCTACGCGACGCTCGTCGACCAGGGCTACGGCGTCAGGCTCACCGGCCAGGACAGCGGCCGCGGCACGTTCTTCCACCGCCACGTGGTGCTCCACGACCAGGGCAGCGAGCGCGTCGCGACACCGCTCACGGAGCTCACGCGCGAGCCGCGCTTTCGGGTCATCGACTCGGTGCTGTCGGAAGAGGCCGTCATGGGCTTCGAATACGGCTTTTCGACGACGACGCCGGATGCGCTCGTCCTCTGGGAAGGGCAGTTCGGCGACTTCGCCAACGGCGCGCAGGTCATCATCGACCAGTTCATCAGTTCAGGGGAAGCGAAGTGGGGCCGCGTCTGCGGCATGACGCTGCTCCTACCGCACGGTTACGAGGGGCAGGGACCGGAGCATTCCTCCGCGCGGCTCGAGCGCTTCTTGCAGCTGTGCGCTGAATCGAACATGCAGGTGTGCGTCCCCTCGACGCCGGCGCAGGTGTTCCACATGCTCCGCCGGCAGATGGTGCGCCCGCTCAGGAAGCCGCTCGTCGTCATGACGCCGAAGAGCCTGCTCCG
Organism: Pseudomonadota bacterium; assembly: GCA_025356075.1. Lineage (GTDB taxonomy): Bacteria > Pseudomonadota > Gammaproteobacteria > Steroidobacterales > Steroidobacteraceae > CAIKZZ01. Next base: position 5,648 of record JANXUT010000080.1, read on the forward strand.
CCACAAGCTCGCGGTGTCCGCGCTCGAGGAACTGACGCACGGCTGGTTCCAGAGCCTCATCGATGAGACGGATCCCATCGACGCCGAGGCGGTCAGGCGCGTCGTCCTTTGCTCCGGCAAGGTCTACTTCGACCTCCTCGAGCAGCGCCGCAGCGATGGCATCGCCGACGTCGCCATCGTCAGGCTCGAGCAGCTCTATCCGTTCCCGGCCGACGAGTACGAGACGGTGCTCAATCGCTACGCGAACGCGAGCGAGGTCGTCTGGTGCCAGGAGGAGCCGCAGAACCAGGGCGCCTGGTACCAGATCCAGCACCGCCTGCAGGAGCGCCTGCCGGCGCGCGCGGTGCTCCTCTACGCCGGCCGCGCCGGCTCCGCCGCGCCCGCCGTCGGCATCTACCAGGTGCACGTCGAACAGCAGCGCGCGCTCGTTGGCGCCGCACTCCATGCCACCGCGACCGAGGACACGGCGCGCGAGACCGCCCGCCTCAAGGGCCGGACGGATCCGTCCGCAGGCCCCCAATCCCTCAGGAAGACCTCATGACGATCGAAGTGCGTGTTCCGCAGTTGCCGGAGTCGGTGGCCGACGCGACGCTGGTTGCCTGGCACAAGAAGCCAGGCGACAGCGTGGCGCGCGATGAGAACCTCGCCGACCTCGAGACGGACAAGGTCGTGCTCGAAGTGCCGGCGCCCATCGCCGGGATCCTCCGCGAGCTGAAGGTGGAGGCGGGCGCGACCGTGACGAGCGGCGTGCTGCTCGCCGTGCTCGAGGAGGGCGCCGCCGGCGCCCGCGCGCCCGAGGCCGCCGCGGCCCCGGCGGCCGCTGCCGCGCCGCGCGCCGAGAGCCCGCGCGAGGCCGCGAAGCTCGCGCCGGCCGCCCGACGCCTGGTCGAGGAAAAGCAGCTCGACGCGGCGCAGATCGCCGGCAGCGGCCGGGACGGACGCGTCTCCAAGCAGGACGTCGTCCGCTCGCTCGAGGCCAAGCCCGCCGCCGCGCCGGCGCCGCTACCGACTTCGACACCCGCCGCCACGCCGAAGGTGGCGCCCGCCCAGGCGCGCAGCGGCCGCACCGAGCAGCGCGTGCCGATGACGCGCCTGCGCTCGCGCATCGCCGCCCGGCTCGTCGAGGCGCAGTCGACCCAGGCGCTGCTGACCACGTTCAACGAAGTCGACATGAAATCGCTGAACGCCGCGCGCGCGCTCTACAAGGATCGCTTCGAGAAGACGCACGGCGTCCGGCTCGGGTTCATGTCGTTCTTCGTGAAGGCGGCGGTCGAGGCGCTCAGGCGCTTCCCCGCCGTCAACGCCTACGTCGATGGCAGCGACATCCTCTACCACGACTACTACGACATCGGCGTCGCGGTCTCGACCGACCGCGGCCTCATCGTGCCGGTGCTGCGCGACGCCGACCTCATGGGCTACGCCGACATCGAGCGCGCGGTCGCCGCCTACGCGGGCAAGGCGCGTGACGGCTCGATCACGCTCGAGGACCTCACGGGCGGCACGTTCTCGATCACCAACGGCGGCGTGTTCGGCTCGCTCCTCTCGACACCCATCGTCAATTCCCCGCAGAGCGCCATCCTCGGCATGCACAAGATCCAGGATCGCCCCGTCGTCATCGACGGCGCGGTCGTGGTGCGGCCGATGATGTACCTCGCGCTCACCTACGATCACCGCATCGTCGACGGCCGCGAAGCCGTGCAGTTCCTGGTCGCGATCAAGGACTGCCTCGAGGATCCGGCCCGCCTGCTCCTGCAGGTCTGACTTTCCGGGACCCCACATGACCGATACCTACGACGTCATCGTCATCGGCGGCGGACCCGCCGGCTATCCAGGGGCGATCCGCGCCGGCCAGAACGGCCTTAGCGTTGCCTGCATCGACGACTGGAAGAACCTGGACGGCGGCCACGCGTTCGGCGGCACGTGCCTGAACGCCGGCTGCATCCCCTCCAAGGCGCTGCTTGAGTCCTCCGAGCTCGTGCACCGCGCGCGCGAGGAGTTTGCCGTGCACGGCATCAAGCTCGCCGGCATCGAGGTCGACCTCAAGCAGATGCAAGCGCGCAAGGCCGGCATCGTCAAGGCCTCGACGCAGGGCATCCTCGCGCTCTTCAAGGCCGCCAAGGTCGCGGGTCTGCCCGGCCACGGGCGCCTGCTGCCGGGACGGAAGGTCGAGTACACGGGTCTCGATGGCAACAAGACGGTCCTCACGGCGAAGCACGTGATCCTCGCGAGCGGCTCGGTGCCGACGCCGCTCAAGTCGGCGCCCGTGAACGGCCGCGAGATCATCGACAGCTGGGGTGCGCTTGAGTTGGGCTCGGTGCCGAAGCGCCTCGGCGTCATTGGCGCCGGCGTCATTGGCCTTGAGCTCGGCAGCGTCTGGAGACGCCTCGGCAGCGAGGTCGTCGTCCTCGAGGCACTCGATGCGTTCCTGCCGATGGCGGATGGGCAGGTCGCGAAGGAAGCGCTCAAGCACTTCAAGAAGCAGGGGCTCGACGTGCGCTTGGGCGCGAAGGTCTCCGGCGCCTCCGTCAAGGACGGGGTGGTCGAGGTCGCCTACACGGACGCGAAGGGTCCGCAGACGCTGGCCGTCGACCGGCTCGTCGTCGCGATCGGCCGACGGCCGCAGACGCTCGCGCTCCTCGCCGAGGGCACCGGCGTCACGCTCGACGAGCGTGGCTTCATCAAGGTGGACGATGAGTGCCGCACGGGCGCCGAGAACGTCTGGGCGGTGGGCGATTGCGTCCGCGGCCCCATGCTCGCGCACAAGGGCAAGGAGGAGGGCGTCATGGTCGCCGACCTCATCGCCGGCCACCACGGCGAGGTCAACTACAAGACCGTGCCCTCGGTCATCTACACCGCGCCCGAGATCGCCTGGGTGGGCCTCACCGAGGAGCAGGTCAAGGCCTCCGGCCGGCCTTACAAGGTGGGCCAATTCCCGTTCCTCGCGAGCGGCCGGGCGCGGGCGATGGAATCAACCGCCGGGTTCGTGAAGCTGATCGCGGCGTCGGACGATGACGAGGTGCTCGGCGTTCACATCATAGGTCCGATGGCGGGCGAGCTCATCGCCGAGGCCGTGCTCGCGATGGAGTACTCGGCGAGCAGCGAGGACCTGCAGCGGACCATCCACGCGCACCCGACGCTGTCGGAGGCGCTGCACGAGGCGGCGCTCGCCGCCGACAAGAAGGCGATCGACTTCCCGAATCGCTAGCGGCGCTCGACGCGGATCACGTCCTTGAGCCCCGCGATCCGGCCGAGCACCGCCTCGAGTTCGGTGAGGTCGTGAATCCTCACCCCCAACGTCATGTCGGCGGTCTTGTCGCGCGCGTGCGTGACGGTCGTCATCCGCTCGATGCTGAGCTTGGCGTCGGCGAGCACCCCGCTCACGTCCCGAACGAGCCCGCGCCGGTCGAAGGCCAGCACCGAGAACTCGACCGGGTAGGCCTGGTCGCGATCCGTGCCCCAGTCGACCGGCAGCAGGCGCTCGGGCGCCTGCGCGCGCATGCGGGCGAGGTTGCCGCACGCAGCGCGATGGATCGTGACGCCACGGCCAAGCGTCACGTAGCCCTCGATCGGCTCCGGCGGCACCGGCCGGCAGCAGCGCGCGAAGTGCGAGAGTAGATCGCCGACGCCCATCACGCGGATGCCCTGCGCCGCGACCGGTGCGGTGCTTGGCGCCTGGGCGACGGTGAGGGAGGCCGGTGCGCTCGCGCGCTCGCGCCGCTGCAGCGCCGCGGCGAGCTGCGCCGCCGACACATCGCCAGCGCCAAGCGCGATCGAGAGGAGCTCGGTGCTCGCGAAGCCGAGTTCCGCGGCCAGATCGCCCAATGGCGGCGGCAGCGAGCCCGTGCGCCGGCCAAGCTCGCGCTCGAGGATCGCGCGCCCCGCGCGGGCGTGCTCGTCCTCGTCGACCTTGCGGAACCACGCCCGCACCTTGCCGCGCGCCGAGCGACTCGCGAGGAAGCCGCGGCTCTCGAGGAGCCAGTCGCGGCTCGGGTTCGGGTCCTTGGCGGTGATGATCTCGACGGTCACGCCGTGCTCAAGCTTCATGTCGAGCGGCACCATGCGCCCGTCGATGCGAGCGCCGCGGCAGCGGTGACCCAAGCTCGTGTGCACGTGGTAGGCGAAGTCGAGCGGCGTCGAGCCCGCCGGGAGCTCGACGACGTCGCCGTCCGGGCTGAACACGTACACGTGCTCGGCGAAGAGCGTCGCGCCGACCTCCCCGAGCGGGTCGTCGTCGGTGAGCGCGCCCGGCGCGAGCAGCTGCCTTAGCTGCTCGACCTTCTTCTCGAACCCGGCGTCGCGGCGGCCGCCTTCCTTGTAGCGCCAGTGCGCGGCGACGCCGAGCTCGGCCCGCTCGTGCATCTCGCGGGTGCGGATCTGCACCTCGACGACCTTGCCGCCGGGGCCGTGCACCGCCGTGTGGATCGAGCGGTAGCCGTTGGGCTTGGGTGTCGCGACGTAGTCGTCGAACTCGCCCGGCAGGTAGTCGAAGCCCCCGTGCACGACCCCGAGCGCCGCGTAGCAGTCGGCGATTGAGCCCGTCAGCACCCGCACCGCGCGCACGTCGAACACCTGCTCGAAGGCGAGGGACTTGCGCTGCATCTTCCGCCAGATGCTGTAGATGTGCTTCGGCCGGCCCTCGATCTCGGCATCGATGCCGGCGGCGAGGAGCTCGGCGCGAAGCGTCGCGCTGAACTCGGCGATGTAGCGCTCGCGATCGCTACGCCGCTCGTTGAGCGAGCCTGCGATCCGCCGGTAGGGCTCGGGCTCGAGGTACCGGAACGCGAAGTCCTCGAGCTCCCACTTCAAGACCGCGAGGCCGAGGCGATTGGCGAGCGGCGCGTAGATATCGCGCGTCTGGGCGGCGAGGCGCCGCCGCTCGGGCTCCTGCGCCGTCCGGGCGGCTCGTAGCAGCCACAGCTGCTCGGCCACGCGCGCGAGCACGAGACGCGGGTCCGCGATGACGGCGAGCAGCATCTTGCGAAGCGTCTCCGCCTGAGCGGGCGCGAGCGCGGCGCCGTCGCCCGCCGTGAACCCGGGGTCGAGCCGGCCGATCCGCCCGAGCGAGCGCGCGAAGGCAAGCGCGGCCGGGCTCGTGTGCGCTTTGGCCGCCTCAAGCTCAAGGCCCCCCGCGGCGATGAGGCTCGCGAGCACGCTGCCCTCGATCGCGGCGGGATCGGGGTCGAAGTGCGCGACGATGCGGGCAATGCCGATGGCGCGCTCGAGCGCCGCGGGCGCGGGCTCGGCAAGCCTCGCCAGGAGGCGCGCGCTCGCCGCGAGGGCGGCGGCGGCGGCAACCTGATCGTTGTCGAAAGTGGTTGTTTCCACGGCGGAAATGCGCCCGGTGGCGGTGTCCTCGAGCGCGTATCCCGGTATCATACGCGGGCGATGATCCCAGCCGATCCAAGGACGCATGCGCCGATACTCTTCGTGGCAATCGTATAAGCCGGGCGCGCCCCGGCCGGCGCCGGTCGAGGAGGCCTCGCCCTGCGTTCGCGTCCTCGGCCTCGACCCCGGGTCGAGGGTCACCGGCTACGGCGTCGTCGAGACGACGACCGCCGGTCCTCGCTACGTCGCGAGCGGCGCGATCCGCGCAGGCACGGGCGACTTCACGCGGCGCCTGCAGGACATCTACCGCGGCGTCGTCGCGATCGTCGCCGAACACCGGCCCGACGAGATCGCCATCGAGCGCGTCTTCATCAGCCGCAACCCCGACAGCGCCCTGAAGCTCGGCCAGGCGCGCGGCGCCGCGCTCTCGGCAACCTTCGGGTGCACGGCCCAGATCTACGAGTACTCGCCGCGCGAGGTCAAGCTCGGCATCGTCGGTACCGGCGCCGCCGACAAGGTGCAGGTGCAGCGCATGGTGACCGCGATCCTGAGCCTCGAGGGCCCACTCGGCGCGGACGCCGCCGATGCACTTGCGATTGCGCTGTGCCACGCGCACGGCCGGTCGCTGCGCGTCGCGCTTAGCCAAGCCACGAGCGGTGCGGCATGATCGGCTGGCTGCGCGGCCGCCTCGCCGCCAAGCACCCGCCGGCGCTCGTCGTCGACGTCAACGGCGTCGGCTACGAGTGCGAGGCGCCGATGTCGACGTTCTACACGCTGCCGGAAACGGGCAGCGAGATCACGCTTCGCACGCACCTCGTCGTCCGCGAGGACGCGCATCTGCTCTACGCCTTCGGCACCGAGGACGAGCGGCGGCTCTTCCGGAGCCTCCTCAAGGTGGGCGGCGTCGGTCCCCGCATCGCGCTCGGCATCCTCTCCGGCATCAGCGTCGAGGGCTTCCTGATCTGCATCGAGGCCCAGGATGCCGATGCGCTCGTGCGGGTACCCGGCGTCGGTCGCAAGACCGCCGAGCGCCTGCTCATCGAGATGCGCGACCGGGTCAAGGAACTCGGCGCCGCGAGCACGAGCTTCCCGGGCGCCGACGGGCACGTCCCGAGCCCGCAGCACGAGGCCTACAGCGCGCTCGTCGCCCTCGGCTACCGCCCGGTCGAGATCGCGCGGCTCCTGAAGAGCGTCGCCGATGACAGCGCGAGCACCGAGGAGCTCATCCGGCGCGCACTCAAGGCAGCGGCCGGATGATCGAGCCCGACCGCATCGTGACGGCGAAGGGCGGGCGCGAGGAGGAGTCGCTCGACCGCGCGGTGCGCCCGAAGCTCCTCGCCGACTACGTCGGCCAGGCCGCGGTCAAGGAGCAGATGCAGGTGTTCATCGAGGCGGCCAGGCGCCGTGCCGAGGCGCTCGATCACCTGCTGATCTTCGGGCCTCCCGGCCTCGGCAAGACGACGCTCGCGAACATCGTGGCGCACGAGCTTGGCGTGGGCCTCAAGCAGACCTCCGGTCCGGTGCTTGAGCGCCCGGGTGATCTCGCCGCGATCCTGACGAACCTGCAGCCGCGCGATGTGCTGTTCGTCGATGAGATCCATCGGCTGAGCCCGATCGTCGAGGAGATCCTCTATCCCGCGATGGAGGACTTCCAGCTCGACATCATGATTGGCGAGGGCCCGGCGGCGCGCTCGATCAAGCTGGACCTGCCGCCGTTCACGCTGGTCGGCGCGACGACGCGGGCGGGGCTCCTGACCTCGCCGCTGCGCGACCGGTTCGGCATCGTGCAGCGGCTCGAGTTCTACTCGGTCGAGGACCTGACCCGGATCGTCACGCGCTCGGGCGTCATCCTCGGGCTCAACGTCGATGCGGGCGGCGCCGCGCGCATCGCCGAGCGCGCCCGCGGGACGCCGAGGATCGCGAACCGGCTGCTCAGGCGCGTGCGCGACTACGCGGAGGTCCGCGCGGACGGGCGCATCAGCGAGGCCGTCGCGGGCGCCGCGCTCGACATGCTCGAGGTCGACCGGCAGGGCTTCGATGTCTCCGACCGGCGACTCCTCTCCACGATCATCGAGAAGTTCGGCGGCGGACCTGTCGGGGTCGAGAGCCTCGCCGCCGCGATCGGCGAGGAGCGGGGCACCATCGAGGACGTGCTCGAGCCCTTCCTGATCCAGCAGGGGTTCCTGCTGCGCACCGCGCGCGGTCGCATGGCGACGGCGGCGGCGTACCTGCATTTCGGCCTGAGCCCGCCGACGCCGCCACCCGGCTCCCTCGCGCTGTTCGGCGGGGGCGACTGAGGTGGCGGGAGCCCTCGAGCTGCCCGTGCGGGTCTACTGGGAAGACACCGACGCCGGCGGCATCGTCTACCACGCGAACTACCTGCGCTTCATGGAACGCGCCCGGAGCGAATGGCTGCGGGCGGCCGGCATCGACCAGCGCGCTCTCAAGGACACGGAACGACTGCAGTTCGCGGTGGTCGATATGCAGATCGAATGGCGCAGGCCAGCCCGCTACGACGACCTCCTGACCGTGACCGCCGACCTGGCCTCGCGCGGCCGCGCCTCGTTCAGCTTTGCGCAGGAAGTGCGCCGCGGCGAGGAGCTCCTGGTCGCGGCGCAGGTGCGCTGCGCGGCGCTCGATGCGGACACGCTGAAGCCCCGGCGCCTCGCCGCCGATTTTCTCGTCACGCCGAGTTAATGGAACCCTGAATGCCCATCAGCCAGACGATGATCGACCAGTCCTTCTTAGGCCTCATCCTCGAGGCGAGCGTGATCGTGCAGATGGTGCTCGCGGTGCTCGCGAGTGCCTCGGTGGTCTCCTGGGCGATCATCCTGAAAAAGCGCCGCGCGCTCGTCGCGACCCGCTCCGCCGCCGACTCCTTCGAGACGGTGTTCTGGTCGGGCGGCGACCTCGGTGCCCTCTACCGCACGATCGAGATCCGCAAGGACAAGACTACCGGGATGGAGAGCATCTTCGAGTCCGGCTTTCGCGAGTTCTCGCGCCTGCGTAAGCAGGCCTCCATCGACGCCGCGCAGCTCATGGAAGGGGCGCGGCGCGCGATGAAGGTGGCGCAGCTCCGGGAAATCGACCGGCTCGAGTCGAACCTCGAGATGCTGGCAACGATCGGCTCGATCAGCCCGTACGTCGGCCTCTTCGGCACGGTGTGGGGCATCATGCATGCGTTCCGCGGGCTCGCGAACGTGCAGCAGGCGACGCTGCAGATGGTCGCTCCCGGCATCGCCGAGGCGCTCATCGCGACCGCGATCGGCCTCGTCGCCGCGATCCCCGCGGTCGTCGCGTTCAACCGCTTCTCCGACCAGGTGAACCGCCTCGAGCTTCGGTTCGACACATTCATGGAGGAGTTCTCGACGATCCTGCAGCGGCACGCCTCGGCGCCGCGGGCCGCCGCGCCGTGAACTCGACGGGCAAGCGCGGCCGGCGGCTGATGGCGGAGATCAACGTCGTGCCCTACATCGACGTGATGCTGGTGCTCCTCATCATCTTCATGGTGACCGCGCCGCTGCTCACGCAGGGCGTGCAGGTCGACCTGCCGAAGGCGGCCGCGACGCCGCTCACCGAGCAAAAGCACGAGCCGCTCGTCGTCAGCATCGACCGTCGCGGCCGCTTCTACGTGAACGTGGGCGAGGCGAAGCAAGCCCCGATAGACGAGACGACGCTCGGCGCGAGCGTCCGCACGGTGCTCAGCCGCGACGCGCAGACGCCGGTGCTCCTCAAGGCCGACCAGAGCGTGCCGTACGGACGGGTGATCCGCGCGATGGTGCTGCTGCAGCAGGCGGGCGCCGCCCGCGTCGGGTTCCTCACCGACCCGCCCGCGCTCGCGCCGGGCCCGGCGCGCTGAGACGCCCCGCGTGAACCCGTTCCTGAAGGAACACGCGGGCCCGCTGATCGGCTCCGCGACGCTGCACGTCCTCGCCGCCGCCGCGGCAATTACGGCGACCCTCTGGTCGGTCGCCCCGCACCTGACGCCGCCCGCCGCGATCGAGGCCTACATCGCCGCGCGACCGGCGCCGCGACCGGCCGCGCCGCCGCCGGCCCCCGCAGCGGCGGCTGAGCCCGCGCCCGCGCCCGCGCCCGCACCGCCGACCGAAGCCGCGCCGCCGACGCTGCCGGACCCGCGCATCGCCGAGCGCGCCGCCACCGACCGCGCGGCGGTCAAGGCGCGCGCCGTACACGCCGAGGAGCTCAAGATCGCCGACGCCAAACGCGAGGCCGCCGCCGCGGCCGAGCGGCGCGCCGAGGCGGCGGAGGAGGCCAAGCGCGAGGCGAAGCGCCGCGCCCAGGCCGCCGACGCCCAACGCCGCGCCGAGGACGCGCGGCGCAAGGTCGAGGCGGCGGCCGAGGCCGAGCGCCGCGCGGAGGCCACCGAGCGCACCGCGCGGGAATCGGACCTCGCCAAGCAGCTCGCGCAGGAGGAGCATCGCGAGGGCGCGGCGCGCTCCGGCCTCCTCGACAAGTACATCACCGAGATCCAGGCCCGCATCGAGCGCGCCTGGAACCGCCCGCCGACGGCGCGCCCGGGTCTAAGCTGCACGGTGTTCGTGAGCCAGGTGCCGGGTGGCACGGTCACGAACGTGCGCTTGGGCGAGTGCAACGGCGATGCCGCCGTCCAGCAGTCGATCACGCTCGCCGTCTACCGGGCCTCGCCCTTGCCGATGCCCTCGGATCCCAGCCTCTTCGAACGCAACCTGCGACTCATATTTGAACCCCATGAACGCTAGCCGCTACCTGCCTCGCTTCTTTTTCGCCCTCGCGATCCTCCTCCTCGCGGCCGCGCCCGCGCAGGCCCAGCTCACCGTGCAGATCACCCGCGGCGTCACATCGCCCATCCCGATCGCCGTCGTGCCTTTCGCATCGGACGCGGGCACGCCCGTCGACCTCGCGCAGGTCATCGAGGCGGACCTGGCGCGCAGCGGCCGATTCGCGGGACTGCCGCGCGCCCAGATGCTGCAGCACCCCTCGACGGGCGCGGCGCTCGACCTTGCGCAGTGGCGACTCATGAAGACCGACTTCGTCGTCATCGGGCGCGTGCACGGCGCCGCTCCCGGCTACCGGGTCGAATGCGAGCTCTTCAACGTCGTGACCGGCCAGCGCCTCGGCGGGTTCGCGATCTCGGCGGCCGATACGCGTCTGAGGCTCGCCGCGCACCAGACGGCGGACTTCATCTACCAGAAGATCCTGGGCGTCCCCGGCGCCTTCGCGACCCGCATCGCGTACGTGAACGTGCGCGGCACCGCGGCCGCGCGCCGCTGGCGCCTCTACGTCGCCGATTCCGACGGCGAGAACTACACGACCATCCTCGATTCGCCCGAGCCCATCATGTCGCCGACCTGGTCGCCGGACGGCACGAAGCTCGCCTACGTGTCCTTCGAGGGGAAGCTCTCGGCGATCTACGTGCAGACGGTCGCGACCAGCAACCGCGAGCGCATCTCGGCGCGCGCCGGCATCAACGGGGCGCCCGCGTTCTCACCCGACGGCAAGCGCCTCGCGCTGGCGCTCTCGCAGCCGGACGGCAACGTCGACCTCTTCGTCCTCGACCTTGCGAGCGGCAACCTGTCGAGGATCACCGACGACCCCTCGATCGATACCGAGCCCTGCTGGTCGCCGGACGGCCGCAGCCTCTATTTCACGTCCGATCGCTCCGGCAAGCCACAGGTCTACCGCATCACGCTCGCCCGCGAGGAGCGCCCCGTGCGGGTCACGTTCGAGGGCTCCTACAACGCAAGGCCCAGGGTCTCGCCCGACGGCACGCAACTCGCGGTCGTCACGCTCGAGGACGGTGGCTACCGGATCGGGCTCGTCGAGGTCGCGACGGGGCGCTCGCGCGTGATCTCCTCCGGTCGCCTCGACGAGGGCCCGAGCTTCGCGCCGAATGGCCAGACGGTGCTCTACGCCGCGCGCGAAGGCGGGCACGGCGTGCTCGCCACCGCCTCGGTCGATGGCAGCGTCTCGAGCCGCATCAGCGTCGCCGAGGGCGACGTGCGGGAACCTGCGTGGTCGCCGCGCGTCGAATCGCAATGACAGGCGCGGCCGGCCACTCGCTGTGGCAAAATCACGGCGTCGCCCCCCGAACGAATTTCCTGTCGAAAATGATTGTTTTTCATGGAGTTGGCGAATGAATCGCATCCTTGGTATCACTGCTCTCGTGACCCTGTCCGTGTTGCTGGCTGCCTGCCCCGGCAAGAAGGCGCAGGTGAAGCCGCCAGCCACGACCGGCGAAAGCGTCGCGAGCAGCGCGGGCACCACGGCGCCCGCCGCGGATGCCACCGGCGGCCAGGGCAAGGAGCTCGGCGGTAGTGGCGCGACCGGCGCCGATGCCGGCGTCACGAAGTCGACGATCTACTTCGACTTCGACAGCTCCGAGATCCGCGCCGAGTACGCCGCCACGCTCGCCGCCCACGGCAAGAAGCTCGCCTCCGATCGCACGATCAAGGTCCGGCTCGAGGGCAACACCGACGAACGCGGCTCGGCCGAGTACAACGTCGCGCTCGGCGAGCGCCGCGCGCAGGCGGTGAAGCGCGCACTCGCGCTGCAGGGCGCGGCGCCCGGCCAGCTCGCGACGGTGAGCTACGGCGAGGAACGACCCACCGCCGAGGGCCACGACGAGGCGGCCTGGGCGCAGAACCGCCGGGTCGAGATCGTCTACCTCGGCGGGCGCTGACCCCCGTGCAGGCCCGTACGCTCGCGGCCCTCGGGCTTGGCGCACTCAGCCTCGCCGGCTGCTCGCTGACGCGACCGGAGGAGGAGCCGGCGTACGTGAAGGCGACCGCGGTCGAGGAGCGGGTCGATCGGATCGAGAACCAGAACAAGGCGCTGCTCGACCTGCAGCGCCAGCTCGAGGCCGTGCAGGCGGAGGTCAGGCACCTGCGCGGCGAGTTCGAGGACTTCCAGCACGAGGCCAAGGCCTCGCGCGACCAGCAGCGCGACCTCTACGGCGACCTCGACAAGCGCCTCGCCGCGCTCGATGCGCGCGTTTCGAGCGGCGCCGCGGCGCCAGGCCCGACGGCCGCCGGCGGCAGCGCGGCTGCGGCCACCGACCACGACCTCTACCAGGCCGCGCTCGACAAGCTGAAATCGCGCGACTACGCGGGCGCCGAGCAGTCGTTCACGACCTTCATCACGAATTACCCGCAGAGCCCGCTCGTCGACAACGCCGAGTACTGGCTCGGCGAGACCTACTACGTCGAGAAGCGCTTTGCGGAGGCGCTCGGCGCGTTCCAGCGCGTCGTGCGCGAGCACCCGGACTCGCGCAAGGTGCCGGATGCGCTGCTGAAGGCCGGCTTCACGCAGTACGAGCAGAAGCGCTACCGCGAAGCGCGCGACTACCTCGCCAAGGTGCTGCAGAACTACGCCGACTCGGCCGCCGCGGGCGAGGCCGACAAGCTCCTCAGGCGCATGGACGCCGAACACCGCTGACCGATGGCCGCACTCGCGCGCGACGCGATCCCGGCGACGGAGCGCCTGCGGGTCACCGAGATCTTCCACTCGCTGCAGGGGGAGGCCGACACCGCCGGCTTTCCAACCGTGTTCGTGCGCCTCACGGGCTGCCCGCTCAGGTGCCGCTACTGCGACACCGAGTACGCGTTCTACGGCGGCGGCTGGCAGTCGATCGCATCGATCCTCGCCGCGGTCGAGCCCTTCGGCACGCGCTACGTCTGCGTGACGGGCGGGGAGCCGCTGGCGCAGCCGAATGCCGCGCGCCTCCTCGCGCGCCTGTGCGATTCGTCCTATCGCGTGTCGCTCGAGACGAGCGGGGCGATCGATGCGCGCGCCATCGATCGCCGCGTCATTCGCGTCCTCGACGTGAAGACGCCGGGCTCGGGCGAGGTCGAGCGCAACTTCCTGCCGAACCTCGAGTCGCTAAGGCCGGAGGAGATGGTCAAGTTCGTCATCTGCAACCGCGCCGACTACGAGTGGTCGGTTGGGTTCATCCGCGCGCACGCGCTGCAGGGGCGCGCGCAGCTGCTCTTCTCGCCGAGCGCGGGCGAGCTTGCGCCGCGCGAGCTTGCCGACTGGATCCTCGCCGATCGCCTCGGCGTCCGCTTTCAGCTGCAGCTCCACAAGCTCCTGTGGGGCGGGGAGCCCGGCCGATGAGCGCGCCCAGGGCCGTCGTGCTCCTCTCCGGCGGCCTCGATTCGGCGACGGTGCTCGCGCTTGCGAGAGCCGCGGGGCGCGAGTGCTACGCGCTCAGCCTCGACTATGGCCAGCGCCACCGCATCGAGCTTGACCACGCGGCGCGGATCGCGGCCGCACTCGGCGCGCACGAGCACCGCACGATGCGCATCGACACCGCCGGCATCGGCGGCTCCGCGCTCACCGATGCCTCGATCGCGGTGCCGGAGACCCCGGGCGAGGGCATCCCGGTGACGTACGTGCCGGCGCGCAACACCGTCTTCCTGGCGCTCGCGCTCGGCTGGGCGGAAGTGCTCGGCGCGGGTGAGATACACCTCGGCGTCAATGCGGTCGACTACTCCGGCTACCCCGACTGCCGGCCGGAGTTCATCGCCGCCTTCGAGGCGCTGGCCGCGCGGGCGACGCGCGCCGGCGTCGAGGGACGCCCGCTCAAGATAGTCGCGCCGCTCGTGTCGCTCTCGAAGGCCGACATCATCCGCCGGGGCGTCGCACTCGGCCTCGACTACGCGCTCACGATCTCCTGCTACCAGCCCGATGCCGCCGGGCGCGCCTGCGGTCGCTGCGATTCCTGCCGGCTGAGGCGCGCGGGCTTTAGCGCGGCGAACGTACCCGATCCGACGACCTACCGCGCCTAGCGGACCCCGCGCTCAGCCAAGCAGCGACATCAGCCGGTCGTGGCCGATGTGCTCGTCGATGAAGTCGGCGAGACCCTCGAGCGTGTCCTCGAGCGTCGGCGTCGTCGCACCAAAAAGCGCCTTCACGACCGCCGCGCTCTCGAACAGGCCGTGCGTGTAGAGCGCGAGCACCGAGTCCTGCTGCCAGCCGCCATCGCCCGGCAGCGCGAGGCGCAGTGCCGCGTGGCGTTCGATCGCACCCGTGACCTCGGTACGACCGTGGCGGATCTCGTAGCCGTCGAAGCCGATGCCGCTCAACGGCGCCCAGTAGCCGCCGAGATGGTCGAGCGTGTAGTGGCTGCGATGCTGGTGCTTGCCGGCGCGGTACTCGGTGATGAGCGGCAGGATGCCAAGGCCGACCGCCGCGCCCTCGACGCCGTCCGGGTCCTTGAGCTCGGTGCCGAGGAGCTGGAGCCCGCCGCAGACCGCGAGCGTCGGCTTGCCCGCGCCGACGTGGGCGGCAATCGCCGCATCGAGACCGGTTGCCCGGAGCCACTCGAGATCCCCCGCGACGTGCTTCGATCCCGGCAGGATCAGGAGGTCGGCGCGCGCGAGGCTCTCGGGCCTTCGCACCCAGCTGAGCGAGAGACCGGGCACGCGCTTCAGCGGCGCGAACTCGTCGAGGTTGCTGATCCTCGGATACGCGACGACGGCGACCGAGAAGCCGCTCGCCGCGGGCTCGGCATCGAACACGCCGTCCTCCTCCGGCAGACCGTGCTCGCGCCACATCGGCAGCACGCCGAGCGTCGGGACGCCGGTCAGCTCCTCGAGCATCTGCGGTCCCGGCGGCAGGAGCGCGGCATCGCCGCGAAACTTGTTGAACACGAAGCCGCGAAGGAGTGCGCGGTGCGCGGGCCTCAGGAGCTGGTGCGTGCCGTAGAGGTGCGCGAACGCCCCGCCACGGTCGATGTCGCAGATGAGCACCGTCGCCGCGTTCGCGGCTTCCGCGACCCGCATGTTGACGATGTCGCTCGCCTCGAGGTTGATCTCGGCCGGCGAGCCCGCGCCCTCGATGACGAGGAGGTCGTTCTCGGCGCCGAGCGAGTCGAGGCTCGCCCGTATCGTCGGCCAGAGCCGCTCCGAGCGCTCGCGCCAGGGTGTGCGCGAGAGCTCGGCGTCCGGTTTCCCGAGCACGATCACCTGGCTCTGCGTGTCGTTCTCGGGCTTCAGGAGCACCGGGTTCATGCGGACCTCGGGCTCGGCCCGCGCGGCGAGCGCCTGGAAGTACTGGGCGCTGCCCATCTCCCCATCCGCGACGACGCGCGCGTTGTTGCTCATGTTCTGCGCCTTGAAGGGCGCGACCCTGAGGCCGCGGCGTGCGAACCAGCGCGCGAGCGCGGTGACGAGGAAGCTCTTGCCCGCGCCGCTCGTCGTGCCGCAGACCATGATCGCCCGGCCCACCTCAGCTGCCGGCGCGCCGCAATCGGCGCAGGAAATGCTGAAGCGGGCAGAGGGTCATCGGCGAGTGACTCCGGTCGGGGCAGCGGGCGCGGCTAGCCTACGATGCCGCGACCCGAATGCCCACTTGCAAGGAGCAGGGCGGCCCGCGACCGAGATCGGCTAGAATGCGCGCCCCGTCCGGGGCCGTTAGCTCAGTGGTAGAGCAGCTGGCTTTTAACCAGTTGGTCGATGGTTCGAACCCATCACGGCCCACCACCCGTTACTCCCGCAACCGTTTCCCTCCGGCGTTGGCGCTCGCCGCGGCGGCCGCACGTCCGCGCGAACAGTAGGGCCGGTGCGGGGCGAACTCGTTGATCCGGCGGCATCGCGCGCCCCGTGCGGCGATCGCTCATGGCAGCCTCAAGAAAGCGACGTTCAAACCGACAATCCAGGAGGGTAAGCCTATCGAGTCGTGCTCGCGGCTGTGAACCAGCTCCAAGTCGTGAGGACCGGCGGCGGCGTAGGATCGCTGTCCGGGCCAGGGAGGTTAGCCGTCGTGGGAATACTCGATCGCCTGTTGGGCCGATCCGGACGCCAAGCCGCGCTCTTGACGATGACCGCGGCCGACGCCGAGCGCATCGTCAACGCCTACGCCTCCGCCACCATCGGAAAGCGGTCGTTCGTGGCGGACGTGGCGGGGCTCCCGAACTCAAAGGAGACGGTCAAGATGGCGATCCTCGCCATTCTGAGCGCGAACCCGGATCCGCCGGTGCGCGAGCGACTGAAGCTCTTGTACCTGTCGCTCGCGGATTGGCAGGTCGGAGTCGGACCGAAACCGCTCCCGCTCGGGCTGACTCAGGCCGGTGCAGCCCATCCGCCGGCTACCCGAGGAGGCGCCGCCGCCGGAAATTCGCGCACCGATGTGCCGGCGCGCGTCGCCACGGAGGCCAAGTCGCTGCGCGCCGAGCTCGAGGCGCGCGGCCTCTGAAAATCGCCGCATCGCCCGCGGGCATCGGTCAGCGCTTTGGCGCCGGCGCCACGCGCGGACGCGCCTGCGCCACCGGGTGCGCAACCGGCGGCGCCGGCCGTGCCGGCAGCGTGCTTGACTCGATCGTCATGCGAATCTCCGGCGGCGCCTGTACATGCGTCGGCGCGATGCCGTAGCCCGTGACCTGGCCACCGCCTACGTTGACGTAGAGTCCGCTCGGATAGCGAAGCCGCACCGAGTCGTTCGAGAGCTGCTCGGATGCCTGCGGTTCACCGACCTGCGCATAGAGTTCCTTGCGCGTGAGGCCGCGCAGCGGCGGCAGCTCGTGCGGTGCGCTCACCCCGTCGCCCACGTAGTCGACGCCGACGACGCGGTCGGCATCATCGGTGTACTCGGCGCCGAAGGTGGCCGTCAGCACGCCATCGTGCGCGGCATCGAGGCTGTTGAACGACTCCTGGCGCGCCGTCGTCGCGGCGGGCCGACCTTTCAGTTTCTCGAGCTCCCTGCGCGTGATCCCGAGGGCGATGCCGCCGAGGTCGGTCATCGGCCGGTTGCGCCGGGCGGTCGCGGCATCGACAGTGGGGTCGGGCGTGCGTCCCGGCAGCACGAAGGCGAGGCGGATCACCGTCGTCGATGCGATCGGGTGGCCGCCCATCTGCGCGGGCTCGAAGTGGGCGTACTCGACCCAGTCGAGCGCCGCCGCATCGAGGAGGGCGGCGCCGGAGGAGGAGAGCACGCGCGAGCTGAGCGCGCAGCCGGTCGCCGAGAGTGCGAGCGCGAGGCGCACCTCGCCCCAGACGCCAAGCCGCTGGGCGTCCCGCGGGTAAATCGCCTGCGCCGGCGGACTCGAGGGGCCGGTGGGCTCGGGCGCCTCCCCGCCGTGGCACAGGAGGCGGCTCGCGCGCGGCGAGGGCACCCGGCCGTCGTCACCGTTCGTGCCGACGAGGCGCGCGAGCTTTTCGCGCTCGGCGTTGTAGGCGCGCCCGAGATCCTCGAGCGCGGGCCTCAGTTCGCCCTGCGTGACCCCGGGCACGAGGCGCGCGGCGAGGTCCGCCTCGAGCGCCTGCAGGTGGGCGCGGCTCTGCGCGCGCGCACTCGCCGGCGCTCGCGCCGCCCAGCGGCCCCAGGCCCCGCTCTGGTAGTCGAGAGCGGCTCGCGCGCTCCAGTAAAGATCAAGGAGCGCGAGCCTCGAGAGCCACCGCGCCCGCACCACGCGCCCGGCGTCGAGCGCCGCCGTCATGCCGGCGCGATCGCCCGCCGCGAGTCGGGCGCCCGCATCGCGGCGCGCGCGCTCGAGCGTGACGATCGAGTCCGGCGTCGTCAGCCACTCGGCGATGTCCTCATCGATCGTTCGCCCCCTCGGATCGGCGCCGCGCGCGGCGGTGCCGGCGTGCAGGAGCCAGATGCCGGTGCGCAGCGTCGCAAGCGAACGGTCCCACTCATCGAGCTCATCGGCGGGCGTCGCCCGGGGCTTGGAGGGCGCCGGCGGCGTCGCGGCCGCGCCCGGCGTCGGCAGCGCGCCGGCGAGGAGGTTGAGCGCGAGGGCGGCCGCCGCGCACGCCGATCCCGAGGACGCGCGCACTCAGCGCTCCAGGACCTGCATGCCGCTGCGGATGAGCGCGAAGGAGTCGGCGAGCTCGCGCGGGACCTTGTTCGCCTCGGTGCCGTAGCCGATCGAATAGAGGACCGAGGCGGTCGCGTCCGCGCCCGCGCTCGTCTGGCCCGGCGCCATCGCCACATCGGCGATCCAGTAGTTCTTGAACTCGGAGTCGTGGCCGGCGACGCCCCGGTAGGAGGAGCCGCGCTGCGCGACCTCGTTCCACTCCTCGGTGAGCGTCGGGTTCGTGTCGTCGGCGGGCTTCACGTGGCGGCGCGCGACGACGTAGGTCTTCTGCGTCTCCTCGGCCCAGAGCCTCACCTCGCCGACGTCCCAGGTGAGCTTGCTGCCGTCGCTGAGGTAGTACATCGCGAGCTCGAGCGTGCTCTCCTCGTTGACGCCGAAGACTTCGGTCGGCACCTGCAGCTTCAGGCGCGGCGAGCTGTAGTTGAGCGACTTGCCGGGCGCAGGATCGAGCCTGATCGCGTCGAAGGACTTCGGCCGCAGCGCCGGGCGCTTGAGGAACGCCGACCACTGCGGCAGCGTGCCCTCGTAGCTCGCGTAGAAGTAATCCGCCAGCACCTTGAGCGACTCGGCGGCGACCTCGGCGTTGCCTGAGCTCAACTCAAGCACGAAGCCGAGGTAGCCCTCCGGCGTCGGCAGCAGCCAGACGAGGACGTGCGAGTTCACGTAGCCGAGCGGCCACGCGCGCACCTGCCAGTGGCGGCCGAAGTGGTCGGTGTAGGGGGTCTCGCGCTCGGCCGCGCCGAGCGAGGTGATGCGGATCTTCTCGGCGCCGACCTGCCGGTAGAGGGTCAGTCCCTGCAGCAGCATGTCCATCGAGGTCTTCGAGTCGGCGTAGAACTTCTCATCGAGCGCACCCGCCGGCCGGCGCAGGCGGAACACCTCGACGCCGAGCTGCTTGCCGGTCGTCACGAGGCCGCGCGGCGGCAGGTCGAAGGTGCTCTGCTCGCTCGCGCGCGGCGCGTCCCACGAATCATCCCGCAGCTGCTGGACGAACGCCGGCAGCTTCGACTCGCGGGCGCTGGCGAGGAGCTTGGCGGAGTTGCCGTGCGGGAAGAGCTTCGCCGCGTTCTCATCGAGCATGTGCTTGACGTCGGCCGCGGCGTTCTTGAGCCGCGCCGCCTGGAAGGCGCGCGCGAAGTCGGCAAAGCTCGCCGGCAACGCGAACTCCGCCTTGAACGTCGAGACCGCGCTCGCCCGCGAGATGGGGAGCGAGGTCTGGTAGCGGGCATCGACCGCACCTGGCTTGCCGCGCGCCGCGAGCGCGCGCTCGATGGGGAGCGCGTAGTTCAGGTTCTCGTTCTCGGACTTGGCGAGCACGATGCCGTGCACGCGGCCCTCGGCATCGAGGAGCGGCCCGCCGCTGTTGCCGGGGGAGGCGGCGGCCGAGAACCTGAGCCACTTCCAGCGGCCATCCTGGGCCTCGGGCGTCTCGGAGGTGAGCAGGCCGTCCCGGATCACGACGCCCTCGCCAAGCGCGTTGCCGACCGCGAACACGACCGAATCGAGCGTGTGCTCGGAGGCGACGGCGAGCGCCGCCGCGGGCGGCGCGCCCGTGACGGTGAAGAGCACGAAATCCTCGTGGGCCGAGCAGGCGAGCACCCGGTCGATGACGTAGACGTGGCCGGCACCGTCGCGGATGGCCGGCAGGCCGAGCTGGCTGCCGATCGCTTCCCGCAGGACGTGGAAGGCCGTGACGTAGGTGTCCGGCGTCACCGCGAAGGCCGTGCCGATCGACCAGTATTTGTCGTTCCTGATCACGAACGGGATCAGGTCGAGCGGCAGGGGCTTCTCGTAGGTGAGGCGCTCGGTCGGCCACTTCGGCAGGACGACCTCGAAGGTCCCCGCGCGCACGGCGCTCTGCAGCTCCGGCGTCGGCGAGGCGGCGAGCGCGCCTGCGGCGATGAGCGTCAGGCACGCGAGCCCGAGGGAGCGGGGCCAGTAACCGCGAGCAATGTGCATGGTCGAACGTTCCGTGGGTGGCGGCGCCGTGAGCGCCTTGAGGATAGAGCGGGGCCGGCGGCGCTTCTACCGCCGCGCGCCACGGGCGAGTTCCGCGCGGACGCCCGCGCGGGTACACCGAAACCAATACTAACGATTACCTGACACGACCTGCCAGGCGGCGATTCGTGCTGTCCGGCGAGCGCCGAGCCCGAGGGCGCTACCGCGTCGGCATCGCGCGGAGCGCCGCGAGGTGCGCGCGATCGTGGCCGGCGAGGATCTCGATGAGCCCGAGCAGCGTCACCTCGCCGTAGCTATCGAAGTCCGCCGGGCGCGACCACTGCGCCGGCAGGACGCCACGCAGCGTCGCCACCGTCTCGCCGCGCGCGATCGCAAACGCGCCGAGCGCCGCCGCGGGGTCGGCGCTCGCATACGCGCGCTCGTGCGCGAGACGGTCGCTGTCGAGGCTCGCGAGGCGGGGATTGGATTCGCCTAGCGTGCGCCGAATCCTCACGTGGTAGCCCTCGATCTCGATGTCGCGCAGGTGACAGGCGTGGCCGATCGCGGACAGCGCCTCGGCATCCACCGGCGTCGTGTCGGGCGGGCGCCTGAGCGATGGCTCGTCGAACTCCCCGAGCAGGGCCTTCACGCGCGCCGGGGCGCTGCTGAGCGCCTCGCACAGCTGCTCGGCGCGAAGCGCAGCGAGCTCCTCGCGGTGCGCGGCGTCGTGCTCGGCCATGAGCCGCGGCAGGTCCGCGAGGCTGAGCGCCCCGACGCCTTCCTGGCTCCCGCGCCGCGACCACTCGGCGGGGCCGAGCGCGCGCAGGAGCTCCAGGTTGCGCGCCCGCGCCGCGGCGAACGCGGCGAGGGCGGGCTCGAGCGTCTGTTCCTGGTAGCGGCCGGCGATCGCCACCGCCGCGCCGTCGAAGTCGGCGAGGGCGGGATCCACCTCGGCCGACAGGCGCCGGATCCGGACCGCGAACGCCCGCTCCTCGAGGTCGGCGAGGTGCCAGGCGTGCTCGATGAGCGAGAACCCGCCGGCGGCGCTGCGCCGGTACCGATCCCCGGCCGCAAACGCGTGCGCACGCGAGGCGAGCTCGGTGGGCATCCCGGCGAGCGTCGCAAGCCTCGTTTCAAGCCCGGAATCGTGCACGGCGCCTCCTTGGGGGGCATGGCGGGGCGAAGCCGGATTTTAGATGAACCGGCCCGGAATCCGTGGCCATTCCATAACATAGACGCGATCCGGGTGGCCGCGGCAGGGCCCGATCGGCGACAATCGCCGGATGTCGACCGCCCTCGCACCGCCGTCCCCCCTGTTCAGCCGCCGCAAGTACTGGGCGCACCGCTTCGGCACGGCCCCGTTCCTGCCGACCAGCCGCCTCGAGATGGACGAACTCGGCTGGGACGCATGCGATGTGATCATCGCGACGGGGGACGCCTACGTCGACCACCCGAGCTTCGGCATGGCGATCGTCGGGCGGCTCCTCGAGGCGCAGGGCTTTCGGGTCGGCATCATCGCCCAGCCCGACTGGCGAAGCGCGGAGCCCTTCCGCGCGCTCGGGCTGCCGACGCTCTTCTTTGGGATCACCGCCGGCAACATGGATTCGATGGTCAACCGCTACACGTCGGACCGGCGGGTCCGCAGCGACGATGCGTACACGCCCGGCGGCGCCGGCGGCCAGCGACCCGACCGCACGGTGCTCGTGTATGCCCAGCGCGCGCGCGAGGCGGCGCCCGGCGTCCCGATCGTCATCGGCGGCATCGAGGCGTCGCTTCGGCGCATCGCGCACTTCGACTACTGGTCGGAAAAGGTGCGCCGCTCGGTGCTGCTCGATGCGAAGGCGGACCTCCTCGTCTATGGCAACGGCGAGCGGCAGATCGTCGAGATCGCGCACCGGCTCGCGGCGGGCGAGGCGATCGATGCGCTCACCGACATCCGCGGCACCGCCTTCACGAGGAAGGGCGCGCCGGAGGGCACCATCGAGATCGACTCGACGACGCTCGACACGCCCGGGCCGCTCATGCCGCCCATCGACCCGTACGCGATGGAGCCGGAGATCCGCGCGCAGAACGCGGCCCCGGTGGCCGAGCCCGGCGTCGTCGTCGTCAAGTTCACGCGTCGCGTCAAGAACCTCGACCGCGGCCGCAGCGTCATCCGCCTGCCGGCCTTCGAGGCGGTGCGCGACGACCCCGTCCTCTACGCGCATGCCTCGCGGATCCTCCACCAGGAATCGAACCCCGGCAACGCGCGCGCGCTCGTGCAGCGCCACGGCGACACCGACGTCTGGCTGAACCCGCCACCGATTCCGCTCTCGACGGCGGAGATGGACGCCGTCTACGAGCTTCCCTACCAGCGCGTGCCGCACCCGGGCTATGGCGAGGCCAAGATCCCCGCCTACAAGATGATCCGCTTCTCGGTCACGATCCAGCGCGGCTGCTTCGGCGGTTGCACCTTCTGCTCGATCACCGAGCACGAGGGTCGCATCATCCAGAGTCGCTCGGAAGATTCGATCATCCGCGAAGTGGAGCAGGTCAGGGATACGGTGCCCGGCTTCACCGGCGTCATCTCGGACCTCGGCGGCCCGACCGCCAACATGTACCGGCTCCACTGCAAGAGCGAGGCGATCGAATCCGCCTGCCGCCGCCCGAGCTGCGTCTACCCCGGCATCTGCCCGAACCTGAACACCGACCACGCGCCGCTCATCAAGCTCTACCGGCGCGCGCGCACGCTCCCCGGCATCAAGAAGGTGCTGATCGCCTCCGGCGTCCGCTACGACCTCGCGGTCGAATCCCCCGAGTACGTGAAGGAGCTCGCGCAGCACCACGTCGGCGGCTACCTCAAGATCGCGCCCGAGGCGATTGGTGAGGGACCGCTCTCGAAGATGATGAAGCCCGGGGTCGGCAGCTACCACCGCTTCAAGGAGCTCTTCGACCGCTACTCGGCCGAGGCCGGCAAGGAGCAGTACCTGATCCCGTACTTCATCGCCGCGCACCCGGGCACGACGGACGAGGACATGCTGGAGCTCGCGCTGTGGCTGAAGGCCAATGGCTTTCGCGCCGACCAGGTGCAGGCGTTCCTGCCATCGCCCATGGCAACCGCGACCGCGATGTGGCACTCGGGCAAGAACCCGTTGAAGCGCGTGACCCGCACGAGCGAGTCGGTCATCGTGCCGAAGGGCCTCAAGATCCGCCGGCTCCACAAGGCTTTCCTGCGCTATCACGATGCCAACAACTGGCCGGTGCTGCGCGAGGCGCTGAAGCGCATGGGCCGGGCGGAGCTGATCGGCAGCGGCAAGCACCAGCTGATTCCGGCCTGGCAGCCGGCCGGAACGGGCGGGGCTCCCGAGCGGCTGCCGCGCTCGCCGGTCGGCCGCGCGCGCACCCAGCACACGGGCCTGCCGACGACCCCGGCGTCGGTGCGCAAGCGATGAACGAGGAGCTGCCGCGCCACGAGCCGCTGCCGAGGCTGTTCGACCCGCTCCTCGCCGGATTCCAGCCGACCCCGTCGCAGCGCCTCACCGGGCGGCTCCTGATCGCGCTCGTCCGGATTCCCGGGGCCCTCGGGCTCCTCCGGGCCTGGCACGCCCGGCAGGCCCGCCGTCGCTGAACGGATTCCCTCCCGCGCCGCTTGCCCCCGGCGGGCGAGCGCCAGTAGATTGTGCGGCGCAACTAGAAAGGTCGATGTCCATGTCCCGCCCGGAACCCCCGCACGCCCCGCCGTCGAACTGGATCGTGCACAAATTCGGCGGTTCCTCGGTCGCCGATGCCGAGTGCATCCGGCGTGTCGCCGACATCATCGAGGCGGATGCGCCGAGCCACGTGGCGGTCGTGCTCTCCGCCTGCAAGGGCGTCACCGATGCGCTCCTCGAGCTCGTCGCGCTCGCCGAAGCGCGCTCGAGCGAGCAGGCCGCGAAGCTGAAGGCACTCAAGGATCGTCACGCCGCGCTCGCGACCTCGCTGCTCGCACCGGGCTCCGCCGCCGAGTACACCGCGACCGTCGAAGCCGACTGCAAGGACATCGCCGGCATCCTCGAGACCGTCGCGCTCATCCGCTCGGCCGCCGACAACATCCGCGACCTCCTCGCCGGCTACGGCGAGATCTGGTCGACCCGGCTCTTCGCGCGGCTCCTCGAGGCGCGCGCGAAGCGCGTCGGCGGCGTGCGCTGGCTCGATGCGCGCCAGGCCGTCATCGTCGCCAAGGGCGTGCTCGGCCCCGTCGTGCAGTGGCCGGCCTCGGAAGCCGCGATCGCGCGACTGGTGCCCGGGAACTACGGCGGCACGCTCGTCATCACGGGCTTCATCGCAACGGATGAGCGCGGCCTGCAAACGACGCTCGGCCGCAACGGCAGCGACTACTCGGCCTCGATCTTCGGCGCGCTCCTGAACGCCCGCGAGATCGTCATCTGGACCGACGTCGATGGCGTCCTGTCGGCGGACCCGCGGCGCGTGCCCGATGCGAAGGTCATCGACTCGCTGAGCTACAGCGAGGCGATGGAACTCGCCTATTTCGGCGCCAAGGTCATCCATCCCCAGACGATGGCCCCCGCCGTGACGAGGCGGATCCCGATCCTCATCAAGAACACCTTCGCGGCCGGGAAGCCGGGCACGCTCATCTGCGCCGAGCCCACCTCGGCGCTGCAGGTCAAGGGCATCACGACGATCGATCAGGTCGCGCTCGTCAACCTCGAGGGCGCGGGCATGATCGGCGTGCCCGGCACCGCGCAGCGCCTGTTCGGTGCGCTCAGGGACGCCGGCATCTCCGTGATCCTCATCTCGCAGGGGAGCAGCGAGCACTCGATCTGCTTTGCGATCCCGGACGCCGAGGCAGGCGCCGCCGGCGATGTCGTCAGGCGCGCGTTCGCGCACGAGCTTCGCGAGGGGCAGATCCAGGAAGTCGAGGTCAGCCGCGGCTGCGCGATCCTCGCGGTCGTGGGCGATGGCATGGCCGGCAGCCACGGCGTCGCGGCCCAGGTATTCACCGCGCTCGGCGCCGCCGGCGTCAACGTGCGCGCGATCGCGCAGGGCGCCTCCGAGCGGAACATCTCGGTGGTCATCGAGGCGGGCAGCTCGACCCGTGCGCTGCGCGCCGTGCACGCGGGCTTCTACCTCTCGCCCCACACCGTCTCGATCGGCCTGATCGGCCCCGGGCACGTGGGCGGCGCGCTGCTCGACCAGATCCACACGCAGGTCGAGCGACTGAAGGGCGCGACACGCCTCGACCTTCGGGTCCGCGCGCTCCTCGGCTCCCGGAAGATGCTGCTCGCCGGGGGCGAGCTCGACTTGGGCGCGTGGCGGACGGCCTGGGCGGGCGCTGGCGCGGCGGCGGACCTCGCGGCCTTCGCCCGCCACGTCAAGGCCGACCACCTGCCGCACGCGGTGATCATCGACTGCTCCTCGAGCGCCACGGTCGCGGCGCACTACGCGGAGTGGCTCGCCGCCGGCATCAACATCGTGACGCCGAACAAGAAGGCCAACAGCGGCGCCTTCGCCTACTACGCGGGCCTGCGCGAGGCGGCGCGTGCCGGCGGCGCGCACTATCTCTACGAGGCGACGGTCGGCGCAGGGCTGCCGATCATGCAAACGCTGCGCGACCTGCGGGAGACCGGCGATGAAGTGCGCTCGATCGAGGGCATCTTCTCCGGCACGCTCGCGTATCTCTTCAACGTGTTCGACGGCAAGGAGCCCTTCTCCTCGATCGTCCGCGCCGCGAAGCAAAAGGGCTACACGGAGCCCGACCCCCGCGATGACCTCTCCGGCACCGACGTCGCGCGCAAGCTCATCATCCTCGGCCGCGAGATCGGCTTGAAGCTCGAGCTCGCCGATGTCCTCGTCGAGAGCCTCGTGCCCCCCGAGCTCGCCGGCGGCACGGCGGATGAGTTCCTCGAGCGCTTGCCGAAGTTCGATGCGCTGATGGCCAAGCGCCTCGCGCAGGCGAGCGCGGAGGGCCACGTGCTTCGCTACGTCGGGCGGCTCGATGTCGCGAAGGGCACGGCGACCGTCGGGCTCGTGAAGCTCGGCCAGCGCCACCCGTTCGCGAACATCGCGCTCACCGACAACGTCGTGCGCTTCGAGACCCGCCGCTACTGCGACAACCCGCTCATCGTGCAGGGGCCGGGCGCGGGGCCGCAGGTGACGGCGGGCGGGGTGTTTGGCGATCTACTGCGCCTGTGCGCTTACCGCGGCGCGCCGATCTAGCGGCGCCCACACGAGGTGATACTTGCGTAACAGCGCCACTGCCTTCGCCCCGGCCACCGTCGGCAACGTCGGCATCGGCTTCGACATCCTCGGCCACACGGTCGAGGCGATCGGCGACACGGTCCGCGTCGAGCGCTCGGTGCGGCGCGGCGTGCGCATCCTCGCGATCACCGGGAGCGAGGCGTCGTTGCCGCTGCAGACGGAGCGGAACACCGCCGGCATGGCGCTCAAGAGCCTGGTCGAGTCGCAGAACCTCGACTTCGGCATCGACATGACGATCGAGAAGGGCATCCCGCTCGGCTCAGGCCTCGGCGGCTCGGCGGCCTCCGCGGTTGCGGCGGTCGTCGCCGGCAACGCGCTGCTCGAGCAGCCGCTCACGAAGCTCGAGCTCCTCAAGTTCGCGATGAAGGGCGAGGCGGTGGCCTCGGGCTCCGTGCACGTCGACAACATTGCGCCCTCGCTCTTCGGCGGGCTCGTGCTCACCGTCGGCATCGACCATCCGCGCACCAAGCAGATCCCGGTGCCGCCGGGGCTTCGATGCGTGCTCGTGCACCCGCACATGTTCCTGTCGACGCGCGAGGCGCGGCGGATCCTCTCGAAGACGGTCGAGCTCTCCGACCTCGTCTGGCAGTGCGCGAACCTGGCCGGGTTCATCTCCGCCTGCTACACGAACGACCTCGACATGATCCGCGACGCCTTCGAGGACGTCGTCGTCGAGCCACAGCGCCAGGCGCTCATCCCGGGCTTCAAGGACGTCAAGCGAGCGGCGATGTCGAACGGCGCGCTCGGCTGCTCGATCTCGGGCGCGGGCCCGACGGTGTTCGCCTGGTGCGAGGAGGCCGCGGCGCCGACCATCGTCGCGGCGATGGCCGCGCAGTTCGCGCTCCACAAGCTCGGCTGCGATCAGTGGGTCTCATCGATCGAGCCGAAGGGCGCGCGGGTGATCGACTGATGCGCTACGCGAGTACCCGTGATCCCAGCCACACCGCGACGTTGAGCGAGGCGCTCGCGCGCGGGATCGCGCCCGATGGCGGCCTCTACGTGCCGGTCGAGTTCCCGCGCCTCGCGGCGGATGACTTCGCGGGCAAGGCGACGCTCACCGAGGTCGCCACGCGCTTCCTCGAACCCTTCTTCGCGGGCGATGCGCTCGCGCCTGACTTGCACGCCATCGTCGCCGACGCCTTCGACTTCCCGGTGCCGCTCGTCGAGCTTGAGGGCGGCGGGAGCGGGCGGGACGTCGCGGTGCTCGAGCTCTTCCACGGGCCGACCGCCGCGTTCAAGGACGTGGGCGCGCGGTTCCTCGCCGCTTCGTTCGCGCGCCTGCCGAGGCAGGCGGGGCGGCCGCTGTCGATCCTGGTCGCGACCTCCGGCGACACGGGCGGCGCGGTGGCCGCGGCGTTCCACGCCCGCCCGCAGATCGAGGTCATCGTCCTTTACCCGAAGGGCCTCGTCTCGCCGCGGCAGGAGCAGCAGCTGACCTGCTGGGGCGGCAACGTGCGCTCGCTCACGGTGCGGGGCACCTTCGACGATTGCCAGGGACTCGTGAAAGCCGCGTTCGCCGATGCCTCCTTGCGGCAGGCGCGCGAGCTCTCATCGGCCAACAGCATCAACGTCGGCAGGCTGCTGCCGCAGGCGACCTACTACGCCCAGGCGAGCCTCGCGACGTGGCGCCGCACGGGCAAGAAGGCGAACTTCATCGTGCCGAGCGGCAACCTCGGCAACGTGCTGGCCGCCGTGTGGGCGAAGCAAGTCGGGCTCCCCATCGGCGAACTCGTGCTCGGCTTCAACGTGAACCGCGCGGTGCCCGACTACCTCGCGAGCGGCGAGTGGCGGCCGCGGCCGAGCATCGCGACGCTCGCCTCGGCGATGGACGTCGGTAACCCCAGCAACATGGAGCGCCTCGTGAACCTGCACCCGGTGTGGACGGAGCTCAAGCACTCCGTGAGCGCCGAGGTCGTCACGGATGCCGAGCTCAGCGCCCGCATCAAGACCGACCGCGCGCGCTACGGCCGCACCTGGTGCCCGCACACCGCGATCGCCGCCGAAACCTATGCGCGCCTGAGCGCGGCCGCCGCTGCGGCGGGCCCGTGGATCCTGGTCTCGACCGCGCACCCGGCCAAGTTCCCGGAAACCATCGAGCCCCTGATCGGCGCGACGCTCGAGGTGCCGCCCGCGCTGGCACGGCTCCTGTCATTGCCGCGGCAGGCGAGCGAGATCCCTGCGACACTCGCTGCGCTCAAGGCGGCGCTCGCATGAGCCTCGATACCGTCCCGACCGGCTGGCTCGTCGCGGGAGGCGGGGTGCTCGCACTCGGCGCCGGAGCCGCGCTCTATCCCGTCTGGCGGCGCTACCGCGCGCGGCGCGCGCTCCTCGAGCGGATCCGCGCGGTCGCGACGGCGTACCTGCAGGACGTGCTCCTGCCCGATGGCAACGAGGGCTGGTTCCACGTCGATTTCCTGCTGCTGACCGGTGCCGGCATCGTCGTCATCGACCTCAGGGACCTCCCCGGACTCATCTTCGGCAGCGAACCCATGACCGAGTGGACGGTCATGCACAAGCACCAGCGCTCGACGTTCCCCAATCCGCTCGGCCCGCTCTACGACCGCGTCGCCGTCGTGCGCGGGCTCGCGGGCGATGGCGTGCCGGTCGAGGGACGCATCGTGTTCACCGACCGCGGCACGTTCCCGAAGGGCCACCCGCGCGCCGTCACACGCCTCGGCTCGCTCACGACCGAACTGCCGCCGCTCGGGAGCCTCGGTAGCGAAGCGGTCCTGTCGCGCCTCGGTCCCGCCTGGGAGCGGCTCACCGCCGCCGCGAGCCCGAGCCCGCTCAGGCGCCGCTAGCGTGGGCGTTTGGCGTGCGCGGCGAGCACCTCGGTGACGCAGCCGGTGACCCGGCGCACCGTCGCGAGGTCGAGGAATTCGTTCGGTCCGTGGGCGTTCGAGCCAGGACCGAGGACCCCCGTCACGACGAACTGCGTGCCCGGATAGCGCTCGCCCAGCATGCCAATGAAGGGAATGCTGCCGCCGGTGCCCATCGCGAGCGCGCCGGTGCCAAAGAACGCCTTCGAGCCTGAATCAACCGCGGCGGCGAGCCAGGGCGCGAGCGGCTCGGCATGCCAGCCCCCGAGCGCACCGCCCTCGAAGCCGACGCGCGCGCCGTAGGGCGGCTGCGCCTCGAGCACCTCGCGCACGCGCCGCGCGGCGCGGCCAGCCTCGAGCGTCGGCGGCAGGCGCAGCGACAGCTTCACGGCGACCTTCGGCAGCATCACGTTGCCGGCGTTCGCGAGCGGCGGGAGTCCGTCGGCACCCGTGACGGTCAGCGCCGGCTTCCACGTTGAGTTCAGCAGCAGTTCGGTCGGATCGGTGCTGATCGCGTGCGCGCCTTCGATGAACGGCAGCTTGCCGGCGACGCGATCGCCGAGCACGGCGGCCGCCGCGCGGGCCTCGGCGATGCGACCCGGCGGCGTGCGCACGTACAGATCCTCGAGCATCACGTCGCCGCTGTTGACGTTTTCGAGCCGGTCGAGGAGGCCGCGCAGGATCCGCACGGGCGAGGCCGCGATGCCGCTCGCCATCCCCGAGTGGACGCCCTCGGTCAGCATCTCGACGGAAAGCGTGCCGACCAGCGTGCCGCGCAGCGAGGTCGTCAGCCACAGCCGCTCGTAGTCGCCGCACTCCGCATCGAGGCAGACGACGAGGTCCGGCGTCCCGAGCCGCGCGCCCAGGTGCTCGACGTAGGCGGGCAGGTCGATGCTGCCGCTCTCCTCGGAGCCCTCGATGAGGACGAGGCAGCGCGCGTGCGCCAGCCCCTGCGCCTGCAGCGCCTCGAGCGCGAGGAGGCTCGAGAAGACCGCATAACCATCGTCCGCGCCGCCGCGGCCGTAGAGCCGCCCGTCGCGGACGACCGGCGTCCACGGGTCGAGCCCGGCGTGCCAGCCGGTGAACTGCGGCTGCTTGTCGAAGTGGCCGTAGAGAAGCACCGTGCCGGGCGCGCTGCCCGCGATCTCGGCGAAGAGCACCGGGGTCCGGCCCGGGAGCTCGAGGAGTTCGACCTTGAGGCCCTTGAGCGGCCGCGTCTTGCACCACTCGAGGAGGAGGCGCGCGGCACGCTGCATGTGGCCGTTGGCCTGCCACTGCGCATCAAAGAGCGGCGACTTGTTCGGGATGCGGATGTACGCCTCGAGGCACGGCTGGGCGCTCTCGCGCCAACGTTCGTCGATCAATCGGGCGGCGGCTGCGGTGTCCATTTTTTGCCTATATAAGTCAATATAATCAGATAACTAGGGAATATAGCTAAAGTACTCTATTTGTACGGCTAGGCGGCCCGTGTCACGAACGCGCGGCCAAAGAACTGCGCCGCGGTCGCGGTGCTCGCGCGCGCGACCGACTCCGGCGACTCGCCGCGCGCGTTCGCGACCACGCGGCACACCTCGCCGAGATAGCCGGGCTCGTTGCGGCGGGAGGCGGGTTTGGGCTTCAGCGTCCGCGGCAACAGGTACGGGCCGTCGGTCTCGAGCATGAGCCGGTCGGGCGGCACGTGTCGCACGACCTCCTCGAGGTGGCGGCCGCGCCGCTCGTCGCAGATCCAGCCCGTGATGCCGAGGTACAGCCCGAGCGCGAGGTATTCCTGCGCCTCCTCGAGCGTTCCCGTGAAGCAGTGCGCGACCGCGCGCGGCGCGCGCGGGCCGAGCGCGCGGATCATCGCGGCGAAGTCCCGGTGCGCGTCGCGCTGGTGGAGGAAGAGGGGCTTGCCGGTCTCCTGCGCGAGGGCGAGTTGCAGCTCGAAGGCGTGGCGCTGCACAGCGCGCGGCGCGAGGTCGCGGTAGTAGTCGAGCCCGCACTCGCCGACCGCGACGACGGTGTCGTGGGCGATGAGGCGCGCGAGGGCCGGGAGCTCGGCGGGCCCGAGCTCGGCCGCGTGGTGCGGATGCACCCCCGCGGTCGATGACATAAAGCCGGGGTCCGTCGCGGCGAGCCGGGCGGCCGCGGGGGAGGAGGCGAGTGAGCTGCCCGTCACAATCAGGTGCACGACACCGGCGGCGCGGGCGCGCGCGATGACGGCCTCGCGGTCCGCCTCGAAGCTGTCGTGCGTGAGGTTGATTCCAATATCGACAAGCGGCCCGGGAGCGTCCATGTCGCTATGGTAACGTCCGGCGCATCCGATTTTGCGCGGCAGCGACGCCACGATGACGATCCCAGTACCCGAGGGCCCGCCGACCGGCCGCTGCGCGCACGCCCGGCTCCTTGGGCTTGGCCTCGCGCTCGCGTTCGCGCTCGCACCCGGTGCGCGCGCCGCGAACACCGAGCTACTCGTGGACGCCGAGGCGAAGTCGGAGTACGCGTACTTCACCGCCGACCGCCACGCGCTCGAGCAACTCATCGCCGAGATCCGCCCGCTCAGGGAATCGAGCGACCCGCTCGACCTCTACGGCTACGCGCACGCCTCGTTCCGGCGCCTGCAGCTCGCGGCGATCGCGCACCTGCCGCGCGAGGCGCAGGCCGCAGGCGCGGACTGCCTCACGACGCTCGATCGCCTCGGCGATGCGCTTGGCTCGAACGCCGAGGCGCTCAGCCTCGCCGCCGGCTGCGCGGGCTACCTCGCCGAGTTCGGCGGCATCAAGCACCTCACCGCCGGCCACCGGCGCGATTCGAGCCTCGAGGCGGCGCGCGCGCTCGCCCCCGCCAATCCGCGCGTGCTGCTGACCGCGGGCATCCTCGGCTGGTTCAGGGCCGCCCGCTCGCCCGCCGACCGAAGCCTCGCCCGCACGAGCTTCACGCGCGCGGCCGAGCGCTTCGAGCAGGTCGAGGCGAGCGCACCCGGTTCGCCCACCTGGGGCGGCGCGGAGGCGTGGCTCTTCGTCGGTCGCGGCCTCGAGGAGGACGGCGATCTCGTCGGCGCGCGCAGCGCCTACGAGCGCGCGCTCCTGATCGCGCCCGACTTCGCCGCCGCGCGCCGCCACCTCGCGCGGCTCGCCGCGCCGCGCTGAGGAACCGGGCGGCGCCAGGCTCGCCTGATATCATCGCGCCCGGTGACCCGGACGCCTTATCCGCATCTCCTCGAACCGCTGGACCTCGGCTGGGTCCGGCTGCGCAACCGCGCGCTGATGGGCTCGATGCACACCGGGCTCGAGGACCGGGCCGCCGACTACCCGAAGCTCGCCGCCTACTTCGCCGAGCGCGCCCGCGGCGGCGCCGGGCTCATCGTGACGGGCGGCATCGCGCCGAATGTCGTCGGCTGGCTCGCGCCGTTCGCGGGGAAGCTGAGCTCCTCGCGCGAGCTGCCACGCCACCGCCTCGTGACCGACGCCGTGCACGCCGAGGGCGGCCACATCTGCATGCAGATCCTGCACGCGGGGCGCTATGCGCACCATCCGCTCCTCGTCGCGCCCTCGGCGAGCAAGGCGCCGATCACGCGGTTCACGCCGCGCTCGCTCAGCAGCCGCGGCGTCGGCCGCCAGATCGATGCGTTCGTGCGCGCGGCGACGCTCGCGCGCAGCGCCGGCTACGACGGCGTCGAGATCATGGGATCGGAGGGCTACCTCATCAACCAGTTCATCGCGCTCAGGACCAACCGGCGCGACGATGACTGGGGTGGCAGCTACCAGAACCGGATCCGCTTCCCGCTCGAGATCGTCAGGCGCACGCGCGCCGCCGTCGGGCGCGACTTCATCCTGATCTTTCGGCTCTCGATGCTCGACCTCGTCGAGGGCGGCAGCAGCTGGCCGGAGGTCATCGAGCTCGCGCAGGGGCTCGAGGCCGCCGGCGTCACGCTCATCAACACCGGCATCGGCTGGCACGAGGCGAGGATCCCCACGATCGCGACGATGGTGCCGCGCGCCGGCTTCGCGTGGGTGACCGAGCGCCTGAAGCCGCACGTGAACGTGCCGCTCATCGCGACCAACCGGATCAACGACCCAAAGGTTGCCGAAGCCGTGCTCGCGAGCGGGGGCGCGGCGATGGTGTCGATGGCGCGGCCATTCCTGGCCGATGCCGAGTTCGTCAACAAGGCGCGCGCGGGGCGGGCGGATGAGATCAACGTCTGCATCGCCTGCAACCAGGCCTGCCTCGACCAGATCTTCGAAGGCGCCCACGCCACCTGCCTCGTGAACCCGCGCGCCGCGCGCGAGACCGAACTGGAGTACCGGCCGGCGGCCCGGGCGAAGCGCATCGCCGTCGTCGGCGCCGGTCCCGCCGGGCTCTCCTTCGCGACCGTCGCCGCCGAGCGTGGCCACGCGGTCACGCTGATCGAGCGGGCGGCGCAGATCGGCGGCCAGTTCAACATGGCCAAGCGCGTCCCCGGCAAGGAGGAGTTCCAGGCCTCGCTCGATTACTACCGCCGGCGCCTCGAGGTGCTCGGCGTCACCGTCAGGCTCGGCACCGAGGCGACGCCTGAGCTCCTCATCGACGCGTTCGATGAGGTCGTGCTCGCGACCGGCGTCACGCCGAGGCGCCCGCCGATCCCGGGCCTCGACCACCCGAGCGTGCTCTCCTACGTCGATGTACTCCTGCGCGGCGCGACGGTCGGGCCGCGCGTCGCGATCATCGGTGCCGGCGGCATCGGCTTTGACGTCGCGGAGTTCCTCGGCCGCGCCGCGGGGCCCGCGCCGAGCCTCGACCCCGTCGCCTTCGCCGCCGACTGGGGCATCGACCGGACGCTCACGATGGCCGGCGGTCTCGACCCGAGGCCCGCGCGCGCCGCACCCTGGTCGCGCGACATCTGGCTCTTGCAGCGAAAGGCCAGCCGCCTCGGCGAGGGACTCGGCAAGACGACCGGCTGGGTGCACAGGCTCGAGCTTAAGAAGCGGGGAGTGCGGATGACCGCGGGCGCGAGCTACCAGCGGATCGACGATGCCGGCCTGCACGTCGAGATCGCCGGGCGCGCGAGTGTCATCGCGGTCGACACGATCGTCGTGTGCGCGGGGCAGGAGCCCGAACGCTCACTCGTCGGTCCCCTTGCGATGCGTGGCCTGGTCGCGAAGTTGATCGGCGGCGCCGACGTCGCCGCCGAGCTCGACGCCAAGCGCGCGATCCGCCAGGGCGCCGAGCTCGCCGCGAGCCTATGAGCGCATCCCCGGCGCGCCACGACCTGCAGCTGCCGCTCCTCGACCCGTCGATCGCGACGCCGGAGTGGAGCGTACGGGTGAGCGCCCGCAGCCGGCGCCTCACGGTGCGCGTCTACCCGGGCGGGCGCGTCGAGGTCACGGTGCCGCGCGGCACGCGCGCCGAGGCGGTCGAGCGCTTCGTCGCCGAGCACCGGCGCTGGATCGATGCGCGGGTGAAGGAGCTGCGCGCGTTCAAACGCACGCGCGAACCGACGCTCCCCGAGGAAGTGCGCCTGCCGGCGCTCGGCCAGTCGTGGGGCGTGCGCTACGTCAATCGCCCGAGGCCGGGCTGGCGGGTCGTCAACGACGGCCTCCTCGAGGTCTACGGCAATCCCGACAACCTGCCGCGCGCCCGCACGCACCTGCGCGCCTGGCTGACGCAGACCGCGCGCGAGGCGCTTGAGCCGAAGCTCCGTGCGCTCGCGGCGGAGCGGGGCTTTGAAGTCGGCGGCGTGCAGATGAGGCGCCAGCACACGCGCTGGGGCAGTTGCTCGCGCTCGGGCTCCATCAGCCTCAACGTCTGCCTCCTCTTCCAGACCGGCGCGGTCGTCCGCTACCTCATGCTCCACGAACTCTGCCATACGCACGAGATGAACCACTCCGGGCGGTTCTGGCGGCTGGTCGAGTCGCACGAGCCCGCCTGGCGCGAGCTCGACGCCGAGCTCACGCGCGGCTGGCAACACGTGCCCGACTGGGTCTACGCCTGAGGCGTGCCGTCGCCTAGCAGCCTGTCGGACTTAACGTATTTGAAGTGAGTGTTGTGTAGTCTCTGAGACACGGATTTTAGGTGTATCGGGGGACTGGATGAGCAACTTCCGAGCGGTTGATCGAGGCACGGCGTATCTGTTGCCGCCGTTGGTGGACGAGTGGCTGCCGGCGGATCATCTGGCGCGGTTCGTGGTGGAGATCGTCGAGCAGTTGGACCTGAGCGGGCTGTCGAACCAGTACCGGGGCTCGGGGTCGCAGGCTTACCACCCGGCGATGCTGACGGCACTGCTGATCTACGGGTACGCGACGGGGACGTACTCGAGCCGCAAGCTCGAACAGGCGTGCTACGACTCGATCGCCTGTCGCTTCATCGCGGCCAACACCCACCCCGATCACGACACGCTGTGCGCGTTCCGGCGCCGGTTCCTGGGGGAGCTCGGCGCGATCTTCGTGCGGGTGCTGTCGATTGCCGGGGAGATGAAGCTGCTCAAGCTCGGCACGATCGCGCTGGACGGGACGAAGGTGCACGCGAACGCTTCGCGTCACCACGCGCTGTCGTACCAGCGGGCGAACGAGATCGAGGCGCAGCTGAAGCGCGAGGTGGGGGAGCTGCTGGCCAAGGCCGAGCAGGTGGATACGTCCGAGGCGAAGCGGCCGCTCGACATCCCGGCGGAGCTGGCGCGGCGCGAGACGCGCCTCGCGGCGATCGCCGCGGCGAAGGTGGAGATCGAACGGCGGGCGGCGGAGCGCCAGGCCACCGAGCAGGCGACCTACGAGGCGAAGCTCGCGGCCCGGGAACAGAAGGTCAAGGACACGGGCAAGCGGCCGGGCGGGAAGCCGCCGGCGCCCCCGACCGGCGGGGTACGGCCGACCGATCAGGTGAACCTGACGGATCCAGAGTCGCGGATCATGCCGCGCTCCGGCGGCGGCGGGTTCGAGCAGAGCTACAACGGCCAGGCGGCGGTGGACGCCGAGTCCCGGCTGATCGTGGTGGCACGGCTCACGAACACGCCGGGCGACGTGCGCCAGCTGATCCCGACGGTGGGAGCGCTGGAGTTGCTGCCGGAGGCGCTCGGCACCGCGGCGACGCTCCTGGCCGATGCCGGGTACTTCAGCGCCGCAAACGTCGCGCACTGCGAGCAGCGGGGCCTCGCGCCACTGATTGCCCGCCGGCGCGACCAGCATTACCTGCCCTGGTACGACCGCCATGCCGACCCCGGGCTGCTACCTGCGGACGCGGATGCCGTGACGCGCATGGCGCACCGGCTCAAGACCCCCGAGGGCCGCGCGCTCTACGGCCTGCGCAAGCAGGTCCCGGAACCGGTGTTCGGCATCATCAAGCACGCGATGCGGTTCCGGCAGTTCCTGTTGCGAGGCCTCGAGAAGGTCGAGGGCGAGTGGCAGTTGGTGGCTCTGGCCTACAACATCCGCCGCCTCGCAGTACTGGCCGCTCCGAGCTAGATCCGAGCACCCGACTGTGTGCGCTTAAACTGCCCGCGCCTTCGATCTGACGCCGCTAAAGCAAAGCGTCAGTCCGACAGGCTGCTAAACACGACGACTTAAGTAATGCCGCATAACCGGCGCAGTACGTTGTTTGGCTGACGCCAGCGGTCGAAGCACACGCTGACGGCGCGCACGACGTCGGAGAGTGTCGCGAAGTAGCGATTGTGCGTGGCGAGGCGCCGAGTCAGCTTCCAGACCCTTTCGATGGGAGCCAGTTGCGGGCTGTAGGGCGGCAGAAACAGCAGACGAATGCGCGCCGAGTAACGCCGCAGGAATGGCTTCAGGAGTATAGCGTGGTGATAGCGCGCGTTGTCGAGCACGACGACGATCCGGCGGCCGAGTGTTTGACGACGCAGCAGGCGCTTCAGGAACCTGAGAAAGGTAACGGCGTTGAAGACCGTGGCCATCATGCGGGTGAATTGGCCAGTCCGCAGGCTGACCGCACCGAAACAGGACACCGACTTTCGGGTCGGGGCATGCTGCAGAATCGGGTCCTTGATCTCCGGAGGGATCCACATTCGGCAGCGCGAACCATGCTGCTGGAAATGACATTCATCCAGGCTCCAGAGTTCGACGTCGGCGCGTTTTGCCAGACGGCGGAGTTTTTTTTACTGCCGCGACTTTCAGCGGATCGGACTGGGCCACCTGAGGACGCGGCTTGCGGAGCCGGAATCCCATCTGCCGGAACAGTCGTTGACACTGCCGCACGCCGAGTTCGACGGAATACCGTCGACGCAGATGTTCCGACAACACCGGGCCATCCCAGAGCGTCGCAGCCAAGCCAAAATCGCGCGGCGTCTTGCGTAGGTCCCCCTGCAGCGACCGCCAGGCTTTCGTGTCGAGCATCCGAGGACGCCCTGACCGTTCGCCTTCCCGCAGCGCATCGAGCCCGCCGTCTTCAAAGCGCCGAACCCATCGCTGCACCGTCGTGCCGTCTTCACCAAAGAGCTCGGCAACCTCGCGGCACGATTGGCCTGCCGTCACCAGCAGCAACCCGTGCAGTCGATGATCGTATCGAGACTCCTCGTTACGTCCGATCTCTTGCTGAATCGCAATCCGCATCACGTCAGCGTCCTCGATCTGCAGCTTGCGCATCGGTCTTCCCCTTG
>JANXUT010000089.1 GCA_025356075.1 Pseudomonadota bacterium
CGCCGGATTTGAAATCTTTCAACGCTTTCAAACGCTGATTCTGCGAACGGTTCGAGTGCAGCGTCGCGCAGCGAATTCCTTTTTGTTCAAGCTGCCGCGCGACGCGATCCGCCGCGTGTTTCATGCGCGAGAAAACCAAAACCATTTCCATTTTTGGATCGTTCAGAAGATGCAGCAGCAGCGCGGGCTTCAAATGTTTCGGCACTTCATAGACGAACTGCGTGACGGTTTCGGCAGGGTTTGCGCGACGCCCGATCTGGATAATTTTCGGCGCGCGTTGAAATTCATGCGTGAGCGATTCGATTTCTTTCGAGAGCGTCGCGGAGAACATCAGCGTCTGCCGCACCTTCGGCAGCTGCTGCACGATGCGGCGAATGGATGGAAGGAATCCCATGTCGAGCATCCGGTCGGCCTCATCGAGCACCAGCACCTCGAGGGCATCGAGCTTCGCGTACGGCTGGCGGAAATGATCGAGGAGGCGCCCGGGGCAGGCGACGATGACGTCGACGCCGCTGCGAAAGGCATGTTCCTGCGGGCCCATGCCGACGCCTCCGAACACCGCCGCGCCGTTCAGGGGCGTGTGCACCGCGAGGTCCTGCAGGTCCTCGAGGATCTGCGCGGCGAGTTCGCGGGTCGGGGCGAGCACGAGCGCGCGGGTCTTGCCGCGCGGCTTATCCATCAGGCGGTGCAGGATCGGCAGCATGAACGCGGCGGTCTTGCCGCTGCCAGTCTGTGCGCAGGCGAGCAGGTCTCGGCCGGCAAGCGCGGGCGGAATCGCATCCGCCTGGATCGGCGTCGGGCGCGTGAAGCCAAGCTCCTTGACGCCCGCGAGCAGGTTCGGGTGCAGGGGAAGATCACCGAAGGACATACCAGCCTCAAAAAGCGACGCCCGGCGGGGGGCCGGGCGGGCGCACAGGATACTCCTAGGGGACGGCCGTGGCCGCGCTATCGCGCGGCCAGGCCCCGAAGGCTCAGACGCGCGTGAGCCAGCCGTGGCGGTCGGGCGCGGTGCCATGCTGGATCGAGGTGAGCGCGGTACGCAGGCGCTTGGTGTTGGCGCCGATCTCGCCATCGCCGACCTGGTAGCGCTTGTCGCCGCGCAGGAGCGTGCCGACCCCCGAGAGCACGGCCGCGGTGCCCGAGAGCGCCGCCTCCCCCGTCTTCACCCACTCGATGAGCTCATCGACGGTGAAGTTGCGCTCCTCGACCCGGTAGCCGAGTTCTGGCGCCATCCTGAGCAGCGAATCACGCGTCACGCCGTGCAGGAACGTCGAGTCGAGGCCGCGCGTCAGGATGTGGCCCTCCTTGATCGCGAGGAAGTTCGCGGCGCCCGCTTCCTGCACCTCGCCGCCCGGGCAAAAGAGCACCTGGTCGGCATTCTTGTCGCGCCGCGCGGCGAGCGTGGGCCCCAGCGCCGCGGCGTAGTTGCCGCCGGTCTTGACCATCCCGAGGTGCGAGGCGCAGCGCGTCGCGTGCTCCTCGAGGTAGACGCTGAGCGGCCGGCCGCCGCCACTGAAGTAGTCCCACACGGGGCTTGCGAGCACGACCAGGCAGGCCTCGTCGGTCGGCGTCGTCGCGGCGCCGATGTTGGGCATCGTGCCGAAGAGGAGCGGCCTCAGGTAGAGCGCGCCCGGCGCATCCGGCACCGCCGAGCGGCTGCGATCGACGACCGCCCTCACCATCTCGGCGACCTGGTTCGCATCGGGCTCGGGCAGCAGGAGGCTCCGGGCGCTCTGCCGCAGGCGCTCGATGTGCCGGTCCATGCGAAAGAGGTGCACGCTGCCGTCGGCCCACTTGTAGGCCTTGAAGCCCTCGAAGCACTCGCTGCCGTAGTGGAGCACGTGCGCGGCCGGGTGCATCTCGATCGGTCCCACCGCCTTGAGCTCGGAGGTCTCCCACTGGCCCTTGCGGTACCAGGTGATCGCCATGACGTCGGTCAGGATGCTGCCGAACGGGGCGTTTTGCGGGGTGGTGCTGGTCATGAACTCGATCCTCTGTCGTAACTCAATCGTCGATGAAGATGGTGGCGGGGAATTCGAGCCGGTCCTTCAGCGCCTGGATCATCGCGGCGGCATCGAAGCCGTCGACGAAGCGGTGATCGAAGGACGAGGACAGGTTCATCATCCGCCTGACTGCGATCGCGCCATCGACGATCATCGGCCGCTCGACGGCCTTGTTGATGCCGATGATCGCGACTTCGGGCGAGTTGATGACCGGCGTGCTCGCGATGCCGCCGAGCTTGCCGAGGCTCGTGACGGTGATCGTCGAGCCACCGAGCTCGGTGCGCGTCGCCTTGCCGGTGCGCGCCGCCTGCGAGACGCGGCGGATCTCGAGGCCGAGGTCCCTGAGCGAGCGGCTCTCGGCATTCCTGACGACGGGAACCTTGAGGCCATCGGGCGTCTGCGTCGCGATCCCGACGTGCACGGCGTGGTGCCGGATGATGACGTTGCGCTCGGCATCGTAATGCGCGTTGCACTGCGGGAATGACTCGAGCACGCGCGTGAGCGCGGCGACGACGAACGGCAGGTACGTGAGGCTCGCCGTCCCCGTTGGCGCGCGCGCGTTCAGGTGCGCGCGCAGCGCCTCGAGCGCCGTCACGTCGATCTCCTCGACGTAGGAGAAGTGCGGGATGTTGCGCTTCGCCTCGCTCATCCTGGTCGCGATGACGCGCCTGACGCCAATGACCTTGATCTCCTCGGTGCCGGAGCGCATCGCACGCCCAGCCGCGGGAGCGACGGCGGCGGTCGCCGGCTGGGCCGAAAGCACCGCGTCGAGGTCGGCGCGCGCGATGCGACCGCCGGGACCTGAGCCTGCGACGGCGGCGAGGTCGACGCCCGCCTCGCGCGCGCGCCGACGGGTCGCCGGGGATGCCATGATCCGTGCGCCGCTCGCGGCCGGCGCGGCGGCCCCGTTCGTTGCCTCTGCCCGCGCGGCAGCGGGCGCTGCCACCGCTGCAACCTCGGCAGGCGCGGCGGCGGTGGGTGCGGTCGCAGGTGCTGCCGTCTCGGTCTCGAACACCACGAGTTCGCCGCCGACCGCCACCGTATCGCCCGGCTCCCCGGCCAGCGAGACGATGCGGCCACCCACGGGCGATGGCACCTCGACGACGGCCTTCTCGGTCGACATCTCGACGAGCGGAGCGTCCTCGGCGACGAGGTCGCCCACCTTCACGTGCCAGGCGACGATCTCGGAGGCAACCGTGCCTTCGCCCAGGTCCGGGACCTTGAATACGTAGCGGCTCATCGCGCCTCCATGACCGCAGCGAGCGCCCGGGCGACGCGCTGGGTGCCTGGGAAATACTCCCATTCGAACGCATGCGGGTAGGGCGTGTCGTAGCCGCACACGCGCTGGATCGGCGCCTCGAGCTGCCAGAAGCAGCGCTCCTGGATGGTCGCGGTCAACTCGGCGCCAAAGCCGGAAAAGCGGGTCGCCTCGTGCGCGATCACGCAGCGGCCGGTCTTCGCGACCGACCGGCACAGCGTCTCCACATCGAGCGGCACGATCGAACGCACGTCGATGATCTCGGCATCGAGCGACAGGCTCCTCGCCGCGGCCTCCGCCACGTGCACCATCGTCCCGTAGGCGATGATCGTGAGCGCGTTCCCCTCGCGGATCACCTCCGCCTTGCCGAGCGGCACGTGGTAGTGGCCATCCGGCACCTCGCCCTTGGGGTGCGTGCTCCACGGCACCGCGGGCTTGTTCGGGTCGCCATCGAAAGGGCCGTTGTAGAGGCGCTTGGGTTCGAGGAAAAGGACCGGATCATCGTCCTCGATCGAGGCGATCAAGAGCCCCTTCGCATCGTAGGGGTTGGAGGGCATCACGACCTTGATGCCGCAGACGTGAGCGAAGAGCGCCTCGGGGCTCTGCGAATGCGTCTGGCCGCCGCGGATGCCGCCGCCGCAAGGCGTGCGGATCGTGACGGGCGCGGAAAACGCCCCGGCGCTTCGGTACCGAAGGCGCGCAAGCTCGCTGACGATCTGGTCATAGCCCGGATAGATGTAGTCGGCGAACTGGATCTCGGCGACCGGCCGCAGGCCGTTGACCGCCATGCCGATGGAGGCGGCGATGATGCCGCCCTCGGCGATCGGCGTGTCGAGCACCCGGTGCACGCCGTACTTGCGCTGCAGTCCGTCGGTGACGCGAAATACGCCGCCAAAATAGCCGACGTCCTCGCCCAGCACCACGACCGAGGGATCGCGGGTCATCGTGATGTCCATGGCGGCGTTCAGCGCCTGGATCATGTTCATCTGCGCCATCGTCAGCCCCGTCCGCGGTGCATGTCGTCGCGCTGCTCTTTGAGGTGCTGCGGCAGCTCCTTGAACACGTCCTCGAACATGAGGTCGGGATCGAGCCTCGGCCCGTCGGTCTGCGTGCCGTAGGTGGTCGCTTCCTTCCAGGCGGCGGCGACCCGCGCGTCGAGCTCGGCGGCCAGCGCCTGGTGCCGCTCCTCGCTCCACTCGCCGAGCGCGATCAGGTGCTGCTTCAGGCGCTCGACCGGATCGCCGAGCGGCCAGCGGTCGGCATCGTCGCGCGGGCGGTAGCGCGAGGGATCATCGCTGCTCGAGTGCGCCGCGGCGCGATAGGTCACGAGTTCGAGGAGCGTGGAGCCCGCGCCGCGGCGCGCGCGCTCGGCGGCCCAGGCGGTCGCCGCGTAGACTGCGAGGAAGTCGTTGCCATCGACCCTGAGCCCGGGGATGCCGTAGCCCGGGCCGCGCGCGGCGAAGCTGCGCTGCTCGCCACCGGCGTAGCCCTGGAAGGTCGAGATCGCCCACTGGTTGTTGACGACGTTCAGGATCACCGGAGCCCGGTAGACCGAGGCAA
This sequence comes from Pseudomonadota bacterium, assembly GCA_025356075.1. GTDB lineage: Bacteria > Pseudomonadota > Gammaproteobacteria > Steroidobacterales > Steroidobacteraceae > CAIKZZ01. The sequence goes on from JANXUT010000089.1 coordinate 4,822, forward strand.
AGAGGAGCGCGTGGTGAAAATCGGCCTCAGCGCTGCTGCCCTCGCCGATCCAGGACGACGCGAGGTCATCGGAGCCCTTGATCGCCGCCGCCATCGCCCAGCCGACCGACTGCGGGAACTGCGTCGCGAGATTGCCGGAGATCGAGAACACGCGGCCCGGCACCGAGTGGTACATCACGGGCAGCTGCCGGCCCTTGCACATGTCGCGCGTGTTGGAGAGGAGCTGGCACATGAGGTCGACCAGGGCCGAGCCGCGCACGAGGTAGGCGCCCTGCTGGCGGTACGAGGGGAAGAGCATGTCGGTGGGCCGAAGCGCCATGGTGCCGGCGACCGCAACCGCCTCCTCGCCCGTCGACTTCATGTAGAAGCTGATCTTTCCCTGCCGCTGGGTCTTCAGCATGCGGTCGTCGTAGACGCGGGTCAGCAGCATGTACCGAAGGCCCACCTGCAGCTCCGCGACGTCGAGCCGCGGGTTCCACGGGCCCTGCGCGCGGTGCTCATCGTCGAGCACCCGGATCAGGTCGACCGACAGGCTCTCCATGTCGGCCGCGGAGGCGGCGACGTCGGGGCGCGCGACCGCCCCGGCCGGCGAGAGGCGCACGTAGCCGAAATCCGGCGCTTCGCCCGGGCGCGACGGCGGGCGCGGAACGTGCAATCGGGACGTGTGCGGCATGCCTCTACCTCGGTCGATCCGATGCGCCAGCGTACCGCCGCGCGGCGGGTGAAATCACCTAAAGCCGCTTGTCTTCGCCGACAAACATGGATAGTTTATCCATTAACGACGACTTATTGGATAGTTCCTACCATGGCGATCGACCGTACGGACTTGAAGATCCTGAGCGCGCTGCAAAAGGACGCATCCTTATCGACGGCGGAGATCGCCCAGCGGGTGGGCCTGTCGCAGTCGCCGTGCTGGCGGCGGATCAGCCTGCTCGAGGCCGATGGCGTGATCAGGAAGCGCGTCGCACTCCTCTCCCGCGAGAAGGTCGGGCTCGGCGTCCTCGTCTTCACGCACGTGAAGCTCGCAAGCCACGGCTGGCAGTCGCTGCCCAAGTTCAAGCAGAAGGTCGTGAGCTTCCCGGAAGTCGTGCAGTGCTACATGGTCATCGGCGACTTCGACTTCATCCTGCTGGTCGCGACCCGCACGATCAACGACTACAACGAGTTCATCCAGAAGCGCCTGTCGCAGGTGCCGGGCGTGCAGGCGATCGAGTCGCGGATCGTGCTCGAGGAGGCGAAGAACACGACGGAGCTGCCGCTCGAGCTCGTCGGCGGCCAGGCCGGCGACTGAGCGGCAGGTAGCGGCGCCGGCGCGGCGCCCGGTCGGGGCAGCCGCGGTGCCCGGGGCACCGCGGCGCCGATGACGCTAGCGGCGCAGCTCCGGCAGCACCTCGGTGCCTTCCCGCCGGACGGCTTCGAGCTCGTCGGAGGGGAGGCCGAGGAGCGCGAGGATGGTTGGCGCGATCTGCGTCGTCTCGACCCGCTCAGCGGAGCTGCCGCGGCCAA
>JANXUT010000037.1 GCA_025356075.1 Pseudomonadota bacterium
TCGACAGCGACGCCGAGATCGAGCGCCGCACCGGCGTCGACATCAACTTCATCTTCGAGAAGGAAGGCGAAGAGGGCTTTCGGCTGCGCGAGCGCGAGGCGATCGACGAGCTTTCGAAGCGGCCGGGGATCGTGCTTGCGACCGGCGGCGGCGCGGTCCTCCTGCCTGAGAACCGCGCCGCGCTCGCAAGCCGCGGCGTGACCGTCTACCTCGAGGCCTCCGTGCAACAGCAGGTCGAGCGGACGCGCCGCGGGTACCACCGGCCGCTGCTCCTCTCCGCCGACCCCGCGGTGCGCCTGGCCGAGCTCATGGAGGTGCGCGACCCCCTCTACCGCGAGACTGCGCTCTTCAGCGTCTCGACCGAGCGGCGCAAGGTCCAGGTCGTCGCCGAGCAGATCCTCGCGGAACTCGAGCGCCGCCAGCTCGTATAACGCTGGTTGCTCCGAGGGCCGACTCGGGGAATCCCTCATTGGCGGGAACTCCACCACCCCGAACAATGACCCCCTGGGGCGCCGCCGGTGGCCCCGCACCCGCGTGGAGAGCAAGTGCCCGGGCCGACCGACAGTTTAAGCGGCGTCGAGCCGAACGATGCGCCCGCCGCGGCCGACCGGACCGTCACGGTGCTGCTGGTCGATGACCACGAGGTCGTGCGCATCGGCTCGCGCCAGCTCATCGACTCGCACGCCGACCTGCAGGTGTGCGGCGAGGCGACCAGCCTCGCGGAGGCGAGGAGCGCCATCGAACTCCTGAAGCCCGACGTCGTCCTCCTCGACGTGACTCTCGGCGATGAGAACGGCCTCGAGCTCGTGCGCGGGCTCGATACGCTCAACCACGTACCGCGGGTGCTGGTGCTGTCGATGTTCGACGAGGCGCTCTACGCGGACGATGCAATCGCGCTCGGTGCGCGCGGCTACACGATGAAGGACGCGCCGCCCGAGGACCTCATCCGCGCGATCCGCGTCGTCGCCGCGGGCGGCGTGTACCTGAGCGAGCGGCTGACCGAGCGGGTCATGCAGCGGCTCGCCGAGGGCCGCGCGTTCGGGGCGGGCGCGTACGAGGCGCTGACCCAGCGCGAGCAGGAAGTGGTCGAGCTCCTGGGAGCTGCGCTCTCGACCCGCGAGATCGCCGCGCGGATGGGAACGGCGGTGAAGACCATCGACTCCCACAAGCGCAACATCTGCGAGAAGCTTGGCCTCGACTCCGCCGCCGCGCTCCTTCGCTACGCCGTCGTCACCGCCCGCCACGCTCGCGCCGGTGCGGCATAAGTCATTGATTGGCTGGTAGATAGTCCGGTTTCGCGGGCGCGCCCGGCGCCCCCCGCGTGGCGGGCGCGCGCGTCCGGTGCGATCGCCCAGATACTCGAACCTGCACGGGCGCCAACGAGACCCGGGCGCCGGGTTCTTGTTATCGTCCCCGGCATGGCACCGTCCCCGCTGACACTGTCGATCGAGCTCGGCGCGCGCAGCTATCCGATCCATATCGGCGCGGGGCTCCTCGGCGAGCGCTCGCTGATCGAGCCGCACCTCCCCGCGGGGCGCCTGCTCCTCGTCAGCAACACGACCGTCGCGCCCCTCTACCTGCCCAAGGTTCGCGCCGCGCTCGCCGGGCGCGACCTCGTGGAGTGCATCCTCCCGGACGGCGAGGCGACGAAGACGCTTGAGACGCTGGGACGGATCTACGACCGCCTCGCCGAGGCGCGCATCAACCGCGACGGCGCGGTGCTCGCCCTGGGGGGTGGCGTGGTCGGCGACATCGCGGGGCTCGCCGCCGCGACCTGGCAGCGCGGCATCGCCTGCGCGCAGCTGCCGACCACGCTCCTCGCGCAGGTCGATTCCTCGATCGGCGGCAAAACGGCCGTCAATCACCCGGCCGGCAAGAACCTGATCGGCGCGTTCCACCAGCCGCGGGTCGTCATCGCGGACTTGGACACCTTGCGCACGCTCCCCGACCGTGAGCTGAAGGCCGGGCTCGCCGAGGTCATCAAGTGCGCGCTCATCCGGGACGCGAAATTCCTCGACTGGCTCGAGCGGGAGCTTCCGCGCCTCCTCGCCCGCGACACGAGCGCGCTCGCCGAGGCGATCGGCCGCGCCTGCGCGATCAAGGCGGCGCTGGTGGCCGAGGATGAGCGCGAAAGCGGCGCGCGCGCGCTCCTCAACCTCGGCCACACGTTCGCCCACGCCATCGAGACGGCCGCCGGGTACGGCGAGTGGCTGCACGGCGAGGCGGTCGCGATCGGGCTCGTGCTCGCGGCCGAGACCTCGGAGCGCCAGGGCTGGCTCGGGCCGGCCGAGGTCAGGCGCGTGCGCACGCTCATCGAGCGCGCGGGCCTCCCGGTCAAGGCGCCGCGCATTGGCATCGCGCGTGCCTACGAGCTCATGGCGCTCGACAAGAAGGTCGAGGGCGGCCGGATACGCCTGGTGCTGTTGAAGTCCCTCGGCGATGCGATCGTCACGGGCGACTACGATGCACGCGCGCTCGATGCGGTGCTGACGGCGGAGGTTGCCTGATGCCCCGGCCCGCCGATCCGCCGACCGATGCGCTGCTTGCGCCCTACGCCTGCCACGAGAAGGATTCGCGCGGCCGCGCCCACGCCGAGTCGCCGCCGGCGGGCCATCGCACCGAGTACCAGCGCGACCGCGACCGCATCGTGCATTCGACCGCGTTCCGGCGGCTCGTCTACAAGACCCAGGTGTTCGTGAACCACGAGGGCGACCTGTACCGGACGCGCCTCACGCACTCGCTCGAGGTCGCGCAGATCGCCCGCTCGGTGTCGGTGGCCTTGAGCCTCAACGAGACCTTGTGCGAGGCGATCTGCCTCGCGCACGACCTCGGCCACACGCCCTTCGGCCACGCGGGCCAGGACGCGCTCAACGAGTGCATGCGCGACTACGGCGGCTTCGAGCACAACCTGCAGTCGCTTCGGGTCGTCGACGAGCTCGAGGAGCGTTACGCCGAGTTCTCCGGGCTCAACCTCACCTTCGAGTGCCGCGAGGGCATCCTGAAGCACTGCTCGGCGCGAAACGCCGCGACCCTGGGCGAGCTCGGCCGTCGCTTCCTCGAGCGCCAGCAGCCCTCCCTCGAGGCGCAGCTCGCCAACCTCGCCGATGAGATCGCCTACAACAACCACGACGTCGACGATGGCTTGAGGGCCGGGCTCGTGACGACGCGGGAGCTCGGCGAGGTCGCGCTATTCGCGCGCCACCACGCCGAGGTCGAGCGCCGCTACCCCGGCATCGCCGAGCGAAGGCTGGTGCACGAGGTCGTCAGGCGCATGATCAACGAGGTCGTCACCGACCTCATCGACACCACCCGCGCGCGCATCGAGGCCGCCCCGCCCGCGAGCGTCGCCGCGGTCAGGGCCTACGGCCAGCCGCTCATCGCCTTCAGCGAGCGGATCCACTCCGAGCACCGCGAGTTGAAGCGCTTCCTGCACGAGCGCGTCTACCGGCACTTTCGCGTCGTGCGCATGACGACCAAGGCACAGCGGGTCGTGAAGGCGCTGTTCCGCGCCTATTTCGATGACCTCAGGCTCCTGCCGGATGAGCACCGCGACGCCGCCCGCCGGCTCGAGGGGCTCGCCGGCGCCGACGGCCGGGCGCGCGCGGTCGCCGACTACATTGCCGGCATGACCGACCGCTACGCGATCCTCGAGCACGCGCGCCTCTACGACCCGAGCGTGCCGCAGGGCTGAGCGCCCGGCTCGCGCCCCGGTGCCCGGCCACGGCATAATCGCGCCCATGCATCCCATCCCCCCACGCGAGCGGCTGATCTTCGCGCTCGACGTCCCGGACGCCACGCTCGCGCGCGGCCTGATCGAGACGCTCGGCGACTCGGTCGAGTTCTACAAGCTCGGCCTCGAGCTCATGATGGCGGGCGGCTACCACGAGCTCATCGACTGGCTGGTGGCGCGCAGGAAGAAGGTGTTCGCGGACTTGAAGTTCTACGACATCCCCGCGACCGTCGGCGCCGCGGTGCGCCTCCTCACCAACCGCGGCATCACGTTCACGACCGTGCACGGCCACCGGCAGATCATGGAGGCGGCGGTGGAGGCCTCGAGCGATGTCGGCATCCTTGCCGTGACGGTGCTGACGAGCTTTGACCGCGGTGACCTCGATGAGCTCGGCACGGGCATCGGCGTCGAGCAGCTGGTCGTGTCGCGCGCCAAGCAGGCGCTCGCCGCCGGCTGTGCCGGCGTCATTTCCTCCGGGCTCGAGGCCGAGGCGATCCGCCGCGCGGTGGGGAACGAACTGCGCATCGTGACGCCGGGGATCCGCCCGGGCGGGAACCGGCCCGAGGACGACCAGAAGCGCGTGTTCACGGTCGAGCAGGCCTTCGCGGCCGGCGCCAACCACATCGTCGTCGGCCGGCCGATCCGCGATGCGCGCGATCCCCGCGCCGCCGCCGAGGCGATCCAGGCCTCGATCGCAAGCGCCCTCGCGCCGGGCGCGCGCTGAGGTGCCGGCGCCCCTCGCCAATGATCTCTTCCTGCGCGCACTCCTCCGGGAGCCGACGCCGCGCACGCCCGTCTGGCTCATGCGCCAGGCGGGGCGCTACCTGCCCGAGTACCGCGCCACCCGCGCCCGCGCGGGCAGCTTCCTCGGGCTCTGCACGAACCCCGACTACGCCTGCGAGGTGACGCTGCAGCCGCTCGCGCGCTTTCCGCTCGACGCCGCGATCCTCTTCTCGGACATCCTGACGATCCCGCACGCGCTCGGGCTTGGCCTTGAGTTCGAGGCGGGCGAGGGGCCGACGCTCGCGCACCCGGTGCGCACCAGGGCCGACATCGACCGCCTGCCGACGCTCGACCCCGAGCGCGAGCTCAGGTACGTGATGGACGCGGTGCGCCTCATCCGGCGCGAGCTTGGCGGGCGCGTGCCGCTGATCGGCTTCGCGGGCAGTCCCTGGACGGTCGGCACCTACGTCGTCGAGGGCGGCAGCAGCAAGAACTTCGCCCGCATCAAGGCGATGCTCTATGGATCGCCCGCCGAGCTCCATCGGCTGCTCGAGAAGCTGACGCAGGCGACGATCGACTACCTCAACGCGCAAATACGCGCCGGCGCGCAGGCCGTCATGGTGTTCGACACCTGGGGTGGCGCGCTCTCGCCGGCTGCCTACGCCGAGTTCTCGCTCGCCTACATGGCGCGCATCGTCCAGGGCCTCATCCGCGAGCACGACGGCCAGCGGGTGCCCGCGATCCTCTTCACGAAGGGCGTCGGCGGCGATCAGCTCGCGCTCCTCGCCGCGACCGGTGCCGATGCCGTCGGCGTCGACTGGTGCACGGACTTGAACGACGCCCGCCGCGCGGTCGCGGGCAAGGTCGCGCTCCAGGGGAACCTCGACCCCTCCGTGCTCTACGCCCCGCCCGCCGTCATCCGCGCCGAGGTCGGCCGCGTGCTCGAGAGCTTCGGCCAGGGCTCGGGCCACGTGTTCAACCTGGGGCACGGGATCCACCCGGACGTCGACCCCGCCCACGCAGGTGCCATGGTCGCCGCCGTCCACGAGCTCTCCCCGGCCTACCACCGCGGGAGCTGATCGCCCGGGCACCGCCCCCGTCGGGGTGAGAGCCACGATCCGTTGGCGTTTTCCCCTAAAAGACAGGCGCCTGCGCCCTCACCGGCCTTTAGGCCGGCCGCCACCGACCGATACGGGTTGAGTGGACCGTGGGAGAGGGCGTGAACGAGCCTGAGTCTTGTCGGGTGCTGCTGGTTGCGGCGGGAGCGTCGATCGAGGTCGCCTGCGCGCGCCTTGCCGCGGGCAGCGCGCCCGGGCGCTATGCGGTGACCGCCGTCGCGAGCCTTGCGCTTGGCATCGAGAGCCTGCGGCAATACCGCCCCGACTGCGTGGTCCTCGACCTCGGCCGCCCGGACGCGGCGCAGGCGCCGGAGGTCAGGCGCCTCCGGGAGTACCTGCCGTGCGCGGCGCTCCTTGCCGTCGCGCCCGTCGCCGACCGCGCCGCCGCGGTGGCCGCGATCCGCGACGGCGCCGATGACTGTCTCGAGGCCGAGACGCTCGATGCCGCGAGGCTCGGCCGCGCGATCGACATCGCCTTCGAGAGGAGCGCCGGCCGCAGCCGCCTCATGACGCTCGCGCTTCGCGACCTCGTCACCGGGCTCGCCAACCGCACCCAGTTCCACGATGCGCTCGAACGCGCCGTTGCCCGCGCGAACCGCAGCGGCCAGGTGCTCGCGCTCCTTTACCTCGACCTCGATCACTTCAACGCCATCAACAACACCTCGGGCTACGCGGCCGGGGATGCGCTCCTGAAGGCCGTCGCCGCGCGGCTGGCGGGCCAGGTGCGCGCCGGCGATCTCCTCGCCCGCGTCGGGGGCGATGAGTTCGCGCTGATCCTCGAAAATGTGTCCTCGCGCGAGGCCGCGGCCGCGGTCGGCAGGAAGCTCCTGAAGTCACTCGCAACGCCCGTTGCGATCGGGTCGGAGCCCTTGAGCATCGCCGCGAGCATCGGCATCGCGTTCCACCCGGTCGATGGCGACACGGCCGATGACCTCATCCGCTCGGCCAACCAGGCCATGCACGCCGCCAAGCACCGCGGCGGCAACCGGCTCGGCAGCTTCTCCGGCCTCCTCGATGCCACGATCGGTCCCGAGGCTGGCCGTCTGCGCCCCGAGGTCGCGGCGCAATCGCGTCCCGTCCTCTATCCCGCCGCCGCCGTCGCCTGAGCGCGCCCCGACCCCGCTTCGGGTAAAGTTCCGAGCCTATGACGGTGCTCTGGATCGCACTTGGCGGCGCGCTCGGCAGCCTCGCCCGCTACTACCTGTCCGAGGCGATCGCACTCGTCGCGGGAAATGCCTTCCCGTGGGGCACGCTCCTCGTGAATGTCTCCGGCAGCTTCGTGATCGGCGTCGTCGCCGGCGGCGGCGGCGAACACGGCCGCTGGATCGAGTCAGCCGTCGCGCGCCAGTTCCTGATGGTCGGCGTCTGCGGTGGCTACACGACGTTCTCCGCGTTCAGCCTGCAGGCTGTCGGGCTCATCGAGGGCGGCCAGATCGGCCGCGCCGGCGCCTACGTGCTCGCCTCGGTGGCGCTGTGCCTCGTGGCGACCTGGGCGGGCTACGCGGCGGCGGCCGCCGTGACGCGCTGAGTGGACGCTGGGCGGATGCCGGGCGGGAAGGGTTTTCGGGAGGTCAGGCGATGACGATCGAAGCGGGGCCGGATGAACTCTTCACGACGCTTGGCACCGAGAAGGACGTGCCCGGCATCGTCGCGCTCGTGAACGCCGCCTACCGCGGCACGGGCAGCCGCCGCGGCTGGACTTCCGAGGAGCACCTGATCCAGGGCGCGCGCACCAGCGCCGAATCGATCGTCGCGCTACTCGGTGACCCGGCGAGCGTGATTCTCCTCATGCGCGGCCAGTTCCAGCTGAACGGCTGCGTGCACCTGAAGCGCGAGGCGAACGACACCGCCTACTTAGGGCTCCTCTCGGTGCGACCGGCCATGCAGGGCAGCCAGTTCGGGCGCCACCTGCTCGCCGCCGCCGAACGCTACGTGCAGAAGGAGTTCGCAGCCCGGGCGATCGAGATGACCGTCATCGAGCAGCGCGAGGAGCTCATCAGTTGGTACGAGCGCCGCGGCTACGCGCGCACGGGCGAGGTGCGGCCGTTTCCCTATGACGATGTGAGCCTCGGCACGCCGACGCGCGAGGATCTCAGGTTCGTGGTGCTGAGGCGGAGCCTCTAGCCCAAGGCCGGTCGTCCTCAGGGCTTCTTGACGAGCTCGTCCCGAAGCGCGCGCCTGAGGATCTTGCCGACGTTCGTCTTTGGCAGCTCCGTGCGGAAGTACACGTGCCTCGGCACCTTGTAGCCGGTGAGCTCCGAGCGCGAGAACTCGATCAGCTGCTCGGCGGTCAAGGACGGGTCCTTGCGCACCACGAACACGGAGACGACTTCGCCGGAGTGCTCATCGGGCTGGGACACCGCGGCCACCTCGAGCACGCCGGCGTGCTTGGCGATGACGCCCTCGACCTCGTTCGGGTACACGTTGAAGCCGGACACGAGGATCATGTCCTTCTTGCGATCCTCGATGTAGACGAAGCCGTCCGCATCGATGCGACCCAGGTCCCCGGTGCGCAGCCAGCCGCCCGCGAGCATGACCTTCTCCGTCTCGTCCGGCCGGTTCCAGTAGCCGCGCATGACCTGAGGGCCCCTCACGCAGATCTCGCCGACCGCGCCTAACCCGAGTTCCTGCCCCTGGTCGTCGACGATGGAGATCTCGGTCGAGGGCATCGGCAGGCCGATCGAGTTGTTGAATTCGATGTTGCGCGGGTTCGTGGTCGCGATCGGCGAGGTCTCGGTGAGTCCCCAGCCTTGGCTCAGCGTGCAGCCCGTGCGCGCCTTCCAGCGCTCGGCGACCGCCTGCTGCAGCGCCATGCCGCCCGCGACGCAGGTTAAGAGGCGCGAGAAGTCGACCTCGTCGAAGCCGGGCGCATGCAGCAGTCCGTTGTAGAGCGTATTGACGCCGTAGTAGACGCTGCAGCGGTATTTCTTCAAGTCGCTGACGAAGCTCTTCATGTCGCGCGGATTCGTGATCAGGATCGTGTGGCCACCCTCCCGGAGCCACAGCAGCGCAATCGAGGTGAGCGCGAAGATGTGATAGAAGGGCAGCGCGCCGAGCACCGTCTGCGGCTTCTCGCGCTCGGCCGAGTACTGCAACAGCCACGCATCCGCCTGCAGCGTGTTCGCGACCATGTTCCGGTGCGTCAGCGTCGCGCCCTTCGCAACCCCGGTCGTGCCGCCGGTGTACTGCAGGAACGCCACGTCCTCGAGGCCAAGCGGCACCTCCTCGAGGTCGACCCACTTCCCCTGCTCGAGCACCTCGGCGAAGGAGTGCGCCTCGGGGAGCACGTAGGGCTTCACCTGCTTCCTGACGGTGCGCAGCGTAAAGTTGATGATCGGTCCCTTCGGGAAGCCGAGGAGATCGCCGATGCCGGTCACGATCACGCACTCGACGTCGGTCTCGGCGAGGCACTCCTGCAACACGTGCGCCGCGTTCTCGAACACGACGATCGCCTTGGCACCGGAGTCCTTCAGCTGGTGCTCGAGCTCGCGGTGCGTGTAGAGCGGGTTGGTGTTGACGACGACGAGCCCGGCTCTCAGCGCGCCATAGAGCGCGATCGGGTACTGGAGCACGTTCGGCATCATCAGCGCGATCCGATCGCCCCGTTCGAGCCGCGCTTCCTTCTGCAGCCACGCGCCGAACGCGCGGCTCATGCGCTCAAGCTCCCTGTAGGTGATGGTCTTGCCGAAGTTCGAGAACGCCGGCCGTGACGCGTGGCGCTCGCAGGCCTCCTCGATCAGCGCCTTGAGCGATGAGTAACGCTCAGGGTCGATGTCAGCGGGGACGCCGGGCGGGTAGGACTTCAGCCAGACTTTTTCCAAGGGAGACCCCGCCGCCTATGTTGCGCCGCAAGAGCCGACGTCGGGACGGCCCGATCCCACGCTATCGAGCGAGCGCCCAACGCGCAAGGGAGCTCTGCGCTCGCCTCGGGCGACTCAGGCGACCGGACCCCGCAATCCCGCGACGAGGGCACGCAGGCCCTCCGGCGTCACCACGGCGGGCGCGACCGGCGCACCGATGTGCACGTCGATCCGCGCCCACAGCCGCCGCGGCAGGTAGCGGGCGAGGCCGCGGTGGCAGCGGGAGAACGAGGAGCCCCAGAGGCCGGAGAGCGCGACGGGGAGCACGGGCACCGGCTCCTCCTTCATGACGCGCATGAGCCCCGGCCGGAATTCACCGATCGAGCCGTCCGCCGTCAGCCGGCCTTCAGGGAAGATGCAGACGAGCTCGCCGCCGCGAAGCTCGGCGAGGATCTGCGCGAACGCCGCCTCCTTGACCGCCGCGTCCTCGGACGCGGGCGCGATCGGGATCGCCTTCATGCCGCGGAACACGAACCTGGCGACCGGGATCCTGAAGATCGCCGCCTCCATGACGAAGCGCATCGGCCGATGGATCGCCGCCGAGAGCACGAGCGCATCGGCGAAGCTCACGTGGTTGCAGACGACGAGCGCGGGCCCCTCGGCCGGCACGTGCTCGAGGCCGGTGATCCTTATCCGGTAGAGCACCCGCGCGATGATCCAGGCGAGGAACCGGAGCAGGAACTCGGGCACCCGGGCGTAGATGAACGCGGTGACCGCGAAGTTGAGTATCGCCCCGACCAGCAGCAGCTGCGGGATCGTCACGCCGAGCTTCAGGAGCACCGCGCCGAAGCCGGCCGCGACCACCATGAAGATCGCGTTCCAGACGCTGTTGGCGCTCACGACCCTCGACATCACCTCGCGCCGCGTGCGCCGCTGCATGAGCGCATACAGCGGCACGATGTAGAGGCCGCCGAATACGCCGATCAGCGTCATGTCGATGACGATGTGCCAGCCGCCGCTGCTTGCGAGGAACGCGAGCCAGTCGACCGTCGCCGCCGCGGGTTGCGCGGGCGTCGAGAAGAAGAGGTCGATCCCGAAAGCCGTGAGCCCAAGCGAGCCGAGCGGCACGAGGCCGATCTCGAGCCGGCGCCCCGAGAGTCGCTCGCACATGAGGGAGCCGACGCCGACCCCGAGCGAGAACCCGAGCAGCATCGTCGTGAACACGTTCTCGGTGCCGTTGAGTATCAGCTTCGAGTAGGTCGGCAGCTGCGCGAGCAACAGCGCGCCGTAGAACCAGAACCACGAGATGCCGAGGATCGACAGGAACACGATCCGGTCGGCGCGCGCCGCGCGCATGTTCTCGAGCGTCGAGCGCAGTATGTTCGGGTCGATCCTGAGTCGCGGCGCGACCGGCGCCACGGCCGGGATCAGCAGGCTGCAGAGCAGGCCCACGATCGCGATCAGGAACAGCGCGCCGACGAGTGGCGGCAGCTCGTGCCGCGTCGCGATGACGCCCGCGAGCAGCGTGCCGAGCAAGATGGCGACGAACGTGCCCATCTCGAGGAGCGCATTGCCACCGACGAGCTCGTCCTCCGACAGCACCTGCGGCAGGAGGCCGTACTTGGCGGGCGCGAAGAATGTCGAGTGCGCGCCCATCAGGAAGAGCGCGGCGAGCAGGAGCGGCATGTTGTGCGTAGCGAAGCCGAGCCCCGCGAGCGCCATGATGCCGATCTCGCAGACCTTCACGATCCGCATGACGACGGCCTTGTCGAAGCGGTCGGCGAGCTGCCCGGCGATGCCGGAGAAGAGCACGAACGGCAGGATGAAGAGCCCGTTGCCGAGGTTCGTGAGCACCTTCGGGTCGAGCGTCGTGTAGGCGGCGGTCTCGTAGGTCGCCACCAGCAAGAGCGCGTTCTTGTAGACGTTGTCGTTGAAGGCGCCGAGCGCCTGCGTGCCGAAGAACGGCAGGAACCGCCGCTCGCGGAGCAGCCGGAACTGGCTGTGGCTCATCGGCTCGCCGCCGGCCGAGCCGCCACCGCGCCCGCGTGCAGGAGCGGTTTCAGCATCGGCCAGACAGCGTCGAGGAGGAGCCCCTGCACGCGGGCGACGGGGTGCAGCCCGTCGCTCTGGAAGTTGGCGTCGTTCGCGGCGACGCGCTCGAGGAGGAAGGGCACGAGCGCCGTGTGCCGCGCCATGGAGACTTCCTCGAAGCTCTTCGCAAAACCGCTCGTGTACTCGGCGCCGTAGTTCGAGGGGATCTTCATGCCGACGACGAGCACGGTGGCGTGCGCGGCCTGGGAGGTGCTCACGATCATCGCGAGGTTTCTCCTCAGCTCATCGAGCGGCAGGCCCCTCAGCCCGTCGTTGGCGCCGAGCTCGAGCACCACGATGGCGGGATGGTGCGTGCCGAGCACCCGGGGCAGCCGCGCGAGGCCGCCACCGCTCGTCTCGCCGCTGACGCTGGCATTGACCACCCGGTATCCGTACCCTTCCTGCTCGAGCCGTCGCGAGAGGAGCGCCACCCAGCCTTCCTCGGGGCGGATCCCGTAACCCGCGCTCAGCGAGTCACCGAGGACCACGAGCCTCGGCGGCTCGTTCGGGGTGGCTGCGGCAGGCGCACCCGTCCAAAGCGCCGCCAGCGCCGCCAGGAATCCGAGGAGCGGGCTCGTTCGCATCATTATCCGGAGTCTCGCTTGAACGTACTCGAGGCACGCCACGTCAGCATGGAGGTTAGCAGCCCGGACGGAACGCTGACCATCGTTGACGATGTGAGCTTCTGCGTCGCCGCGGGCGAGTCGGTGGCCGTGGTCGGCGCCTCCGGCGCCGGCAAGTCGACCCTGCTCGCGATCCTCGCCGGCCTCGAGCAGCCGACCCGTGGCACGGTCTTCCTGAACGGTGAGGACCTGACGGCGCTCGATGAGGACGGCCGGGCGGCCGCCCGTGCCGAGCACGTCGGCTTCGTGTTCCAGTCCTTCCACCTCGTGCCCTCGCTGACGGCCCTCGAGAACGTGATGCTGCCGCTCGAGCTCGCGGGGAAAAACGATGCCGCCCGTACCGCGCGCGCCGCGCTTGCCGCGGTCGGCCTGGAGGCGCGCGTTGCGCACTACCCGCGCCAGCTCTCGGGCGGCGAGCAGCAGCGCGTCGCGATCGCGCGCGCCTTCGTCGGCCGCCCCGAACTCCTCTTCGCCGATGAGCCGACCGGGAACCTCGACACCGTGACCGGCGCGCGGGTCGCGGACCTCCTCTTCGAGCAGAACCGTGCCGCCGGCACCACGCTCGTCCTCGTCACGCACGAGCGCGAGCTCGCCAGGCGCTGCGACCGGGTGCTCGAGCTCGATGCCGGCAGGCTGCTCACCACGGCCGGTCCCGGTGCGGGCGCTTAACTTCGCGCTGAAGGCGCTCGGCCGCGAGGCCAGGGGCGGCGAGCTCGCGGTGCTCTTTGGCGCGGTGCTCATCGCCGTCACGGCGTTGACCGCGGTCGGGTTCTTCACGAGCCGCGTCGCGCAGGCGATCCAGTCGCAGGCGGGCGAGGTGCTCGCGGGGGACTTGCGGCTCGAGTCCGGCCGCCCGGTGGATCCGGACGGCGGCTACGCGAGGGAGGCGGCCTCGCGCGGCCTGAAAGTCGCGCGCACGCTCTCCTTCCCGAGCGTGGTGTTCGCGGGGGAGACGAGCAACCTCGCCCTCATCGACGGCGTCGAGCCTGCCTATCCGCTGCGCGGTCGCCTCCGGATCGCCGATGCGCCGTACGCGCCCGGGCGCACGACGCCCGGCGTTCCCGCCCGCGGCGAGGCGTGGGTCGACTCGCGCCTGCTCGCGAGGCTCGACGTCGCGGTCGGCGGCACGCTCAAGGTCGGCGCGCTCACCCTCAGCGTCCGGCACGTGCTCGACTACCGCCCCGACCAGGGCTCGGCATTCGCGACGCTGGCGCCGACCGTGCTGCTTGCCTACGAGGACATCGCGACGACCGGGCTCCTCACGGCCGGCAGCCGCGCGAACTGGAACCTGCTCTTTGCGGGCCCGCCCGGCGCGGTCGATGAATTCGCGACGTGGCTGCGCGCGCGCAAGAGCCCGGCCGAGCGGCTCATCGACATCGGCGAGTCGAGCGACCAGCTGAAGAGCGCGATGGAGCGCTCGGGCAGGTTCCTGAACCTGGCGGCGCTCACGACGCTGCTGCTGGGGGCGATCGCGGTCGCGATGGGCGCGCGCCGCTACGCGGTGCGACACTTGGACACGGTCGCGCTCATGAAGTGCATGGGCGCCTCGCAGCGCTTCGTGCTTACCGTCACGGGCCTTGAGCTCCTCACCGTCGCGCTCGCCGGTGCCCTCGGCGGCATCCTCGCGGGCTACATCGCGCAGCTGGGCCTCGCCGCCCTCACGCGCAACCTCCTCGCCGAGACGCTGCCCGCCCCGACGCTCTCGGCCGCGTGGCTCGGGCTCGGCACCGCGGTCGTGATCCTGATCGGGTTCGCCTCGCCGCCGCTCCTGCAGCTCAGGCGCGTGCCGCCGGCGCGGGTCCTGCGGCGCAACCTCGAGCCACCGCCGCTCGCCTACGGTCTCGGCTACGTGCTCGCGGGAGGCGCGCTGCTCGCGCTCCTCTACGCGCTCGTCCGGGATGCGAGGCTCGTCAGCTACGTCGCGCTTGGCCTCCTCGTCACGGGCGCGCTCCTCTACGGCGCCGGCTGGCTGCTGGTGCGAAGCACGCGGGGCTTACGGGGCGCGGTCGGTGTCGCCTGGCGCTACGGGCTCGCCAACGTCGCGCGTCGCGGCGGCGAGAGCATCGTGCAGATCGTCGCGTTCGGGCTCGGGCTCACCGTCTTGCTGCTCCTCGCGGTCGTCCGGAACGATCTCCTCAATGAATGGAAGCGCAGCCTCCCGGCCGATGCGCCGAACCATTTCCTCATCAACATCCCGCCGGCCGAGGTGGATGACCTGAAGGCGTTCCTCGGCGCCCACGGCATCGCACCGCCCGAACTCGCGCCGTGGGTGCGCGCGCGCCTCACCCAGGTCAATGGCGAGCCGATGCAATCGCGCCTGCCGCACACCGATCGCGGCCGCGGCTTCGCCGAGCGCGAGCAGAACTTGAGCTGGGCGAAGGAGCTGCCGAAGGACAACCGCATCGTGGAGGGCAGCTGGTGGACCGGGGAGACACCGAAGGAGCCGCTCGTGTCGCTGGCGAGTGAGTTCGCGGAGGAACTCGGTCTCAAGGTCGGCGACAAGCTCAGCTTCGATGTCGCCGGCGAAACCGTCGTCGCGACGGTTGCGAGCGTGCGCAAGGTGCGCTGGGACGGCTTTCGGCCGAACTTCTTCCTCGTCTTCTCGCCCGGCGTCCTCGACACCGCGACCGGCACCTACATGACGAGCGTGCACTTCGATGCGGCCTCGCGCCCGGCGCTCGCCGAGCTCGTGCGGCGCTTCCCGAGCATCACGGTGCTCGACGTCGAGACGCTGCTCGGGCAGGTGCGGGAAGTCATCGACCGCGCCTCGCTCGCGGTCCAGTACGTGTTCGGGTTCACGCTGCTCGCGGGCATCTTCGTGCTGCTCGCGGCGATCCAGTCGACGCGCGATGAGCGGCGCTACGAGAGCGCGATCCTGAGGACGCTGGGCGCGAGCCGGGGAACGGTACTCCGCGGTGTCGCGGCGGAGTTCGTCGCGCTCGGGCTACTCTCGGGCGTGCTCGCGGCGACCGCGGCCTCCATCGCCGGCTGGCAGCTGGCGGTGCGGCTCTTCAACCTGAAGTACAGCTTCGATCCCGGACTCTGGCTCCTCGGACTTGGCGCCGGCGCGTTCCTCGTCGGGCTCGCGGGCACGCTCGCAACGCGCTCGGTCGTCTCGACGCCGCCGGCGACGACGCTGCGCCAGGGCTGAGGGCATCGAAGCCCCTAGGTCGGATCGACCCTGAGGCGCAGCTTCCCGATCGGCTCCCCGTCACCGCGCAGGTTCACCGAGTCGATCTCGACCAAGTAGGTGCCCGCCGCGAACGCGGCCGAATTGAACGCGACCCTGAGATCGCCGTTCGAATCCTTCACCTGGTTCTCGAGACGGCCCCAGAACGTGCCGTCTTCGCGGCTGATCGTGAGCTTGAAGAGGTTGTTCTTGATGTAGCCGACGTCGATCCGAAGCTCGGTCAGCTGCGAGGTCAGGCGCGCGCCCATCGGGTAGGTCAGGACCGGTTCGTTGTCGCGTGCCGGGCGCAGCCGGAGCGACTTCGAGAACGCCGGCGCGGGCAGGAGGCCGCCGGCCGCCGCCTCCTTCAGTTGCGTGTAGCGGTGCGTCATCGCGGACTTGCCGCTCCACATCGAGATCGCGAGCACGAGGGCGAGCACGAGGAGGACGCCGAGCACCGCGCTCACCCACGGGCGCTTCCAGAGCGGCGGCGTCTGCTCGCGCCACTCGGTGTTGGTCTCATCGAGGAGGTGCATCGCGCGCTTCAGGGCCATCGGCAGGCCCATCTTCTCGGCAAGCTCCGGCGACTTCCTCACCAGCTGCTCGAAGAACTTCGCCTCCGGCGGCGACAGCCGCCCGAACAGGTAGCGTTCTACCAGCTGCTTCTGCTCGATGATCTTGACGTCCATGGCGCCCGGATTGCTCGGATGCGATCGGTACGACATATTGCATGACCGCGACCCAGGGCGTCGCGAGCGGCGTCACAGCGGCGCCCGGACGCCCGCCCGCGGGCTGAGAGCGGCGTCTCAGATTGGTGATCGGCTGGAAGGGGGGGCTGCGGCATGGGGCTCGAGGACGAGGCGTTCCTGGCGGCACTCGAGGCGGGGACGCTGCCGCCGGCCGATTTCAGCCACCGCGGCCACCTCCGGGCCGGGTTCTTGTACCTCAAACGCCACGACTTCCCCGGCGCCTGCGTCGCGATGAAGCGCGCGATCAAGGCCTTCGCCGCGACGCTCGGGAAGAGCAGCCTTTATCACGAGACGCTGACGGTCGCCTACCTCGCGCTCATGGCCGAGCGGCTCATCGAGGAGCCACCGGGGCTCACGTTCGATCACTTCCTCGAGCGCTACCCCGAGCTCCTCTGCCGCGAGTTCTTCGAGCGCTACTACCCGCGCGGCACGCTCGAGGACCCAGGCTCCAAGGCGACGTTCGTGCTGCCAAGGCCGCGCGACCCGCCCTGAACCCGGGCTTAAGCCCGGGTAAACTTGGGGCCGAGGATGAACACATGTCCCTGACCCCGGAACTTGCCGGCTGGCGGAACGCCGCGCGCGCTCGACTCATCGCGACCCGGATCGCGGCGACTCCCGCCGACCACGCACGCTGGAGCGCCCTGATCGAGGCGACGCTTCGGGTTGCCTGCCCGGCGGGGCCCGGCTGGGTGATCGGGCTGTGCTGGCCGTTCCAGGCAGAGTTCGATGCGCGGCCCGTCGCCGCCGGGTTCCGCTCGCAGGGCGCCCGGCTCGCGCTCCCGGCCGTGGTCGCCAAGGCCCAGCCGCTCGAGTTTCGCGAGTGGTGGCCGGGCGCGACGCTCGTCGAGGGGGTCTACGGCCTCCTCGTGCCCGAGGGTACCGCGAGGCTCGTTCCCGACATCCTCCTCGTGCCGCCGGTCGGCATCGGCGGCGAGGGCGATCGCCTCGGCTACGGCGGCGGCTTCTTCGACCGCACGCTCGCCGCGATTGAGCCCAAGCCCCTCACCTTCGCGCATGCGTTTGAGCTCTCGCGCGTGCCGACGACGACCCCGCAGCCGCACGACATCCTCATGGACTTCGTCATCACCGAAGCCGGGGTCGAGAGGGCGGTGCCGGGGGGCTTGGAGCGCATCACGGCCGGGGAGTGCCGCGCGCGGGCGCTCGAACTTGCGAGCCGCCGTGGTCTTCCCCGCCCGCGGGTGCCTTAGCCACCGATTCGTGCAACCATCGCGCCGGCGCCGAGCGGCGCCCGCCAGGCTCGAGAGCGCGCCCGCGGCGAAATGCCTTACGACCGGAGGATCGACGTGCTGTCAGACATCGAGATTGCGCAACGAGCGACGCTGAAACCCATCAACGACATCGCCGAGCGCCTCGGCATACCGCCGGAGGCGCTCGATGCGTACGGCCGCTACAAGGCCAAGGTGTCGCTCGACTATGTGAATAGCCTCGGCGACCGGCCGAACGGCAAGCTGATCCTCGTCACCGCGATCAGCCCGACCCCGGCGGGCGAGGGGAAGACGACGACGACGGTGGGCGTCGGCGATGCGCTCAACACGATCGGCAAGAAGGCCGTCATTTGCCTCAGGGAGCCGAGCCTCGGTCCGGTATTCGGCATGAAGGGAGGTGCGGCCGGCGGCGGCCACGCCCAGGTCGTGCCGATGGAAGACATCAACCTGCACTTCACCGGCGACTTCAACGCCATCGCGCTCGCCAACAACCTCCTGTCGGCGCTCATCGACAACCACATCCACCACGGCAACGCGCTCGGCATAGACGTCCGGCGCATCACGTGGAAGCGCGTCATGGACATGAACGACCGCGCGCTTCGCGACATCACCTGCTCGCTCGGCGGCCCGGGCAACGGCTTCCCGCGCGAGGACGGCTTCGACATCGTCGTCGCCTCCGAGGTCATGGCGATCTTCTGCCTCGCCACCAGCCTCAAGGACCTGAAGGAGCGGCTCGGCAACATCGTCATCGGCTACAACCGCGAGCAAAAGCCGGTGCGCGCGCGGGAACTGAAGGCACACGGCGCGATGACGGTGCTGCTGCGGGATGCGCTGAAGCCGAACCTCGTCCAGACCCTCGAGAACAACCCGGCGTTCATCCACGGCGGCCCGTTCGCCAACATCGCCCACGGCTGCAATTCGGTGCTCGCGACCAAGACCGCGCTCAAGCTCGCCGACTACGTCGTGACCGAGGCGGGCTTCGGCGCGGACTTGGGCGCCGAGAAGTTCGTCGACATCAAGTGCCGCAAGGCGGGCTTGAAGCCCGATGCCGTCGTGCTGGTCGCCACGATCCGCGCGCTCAAGTACCACGGCGGCATCGACCTGAAGGAACTCAACAAGGAGAACCTCCCCGCGCTCGAGAAGGGGATCGCCAACCTCGAGCGGCACGTCAACAACGTAAAGAACAACTACGGGCTGCCGTGCGTCGTCTCGGTGAACCACTTCACGCACGACACGTCGGCCGAGTTCGAGCTCCTGAAGAAGCGCCTGTCGCACCTCGAGGTGCCGGTCATCTCGGCGCGGCACTGGGCGGATGGCGGCGCCGGCGCCGCCGACGTCGCGCGCGCCGTCGTTGGGCTCGCCGAGAAGGGCGGCAACGGCTTCAAGTTCGTGTACGAGGACGACCTGCCGCTCTGGGAGAAGATGCGCGCCATCGCGACCAAGATCTACGGCGCCTCCGAGGTCACCGCCGACTCGAAGGTGCGCGCGCAGGTGAAGCGCCTGCAGGAGGAGGGCTACGGCCACTACCCGGTGTGCGTGGCGAAGACGCAGTATTCGTTCTCGACGGATCCGTCGCTGCGCGGCGCCCCCTCCGGCCACTCGGTCAACGTGCGCGAGGTGAGGCTCGCGGCCGGCGCCGAGTTCATCGTGATGGTGTGCGGTGACATCATGACGATGCCGGGGCTCCCGAAGGTGCCCTCCGCCGACATGATCGACATCGACGACAACGGCCGCGTGGTCGGGCTCTTCTAGCGGCCGAGGATCCGACGAGCATGGCCACCGCCGCCGCCTCCCGCCCGGAACTGGTCCGCGGGCTCGGCCTTGCGGCGGCGATCGCGATCAACGTCGCGAACATGATCGGCACTGGCGTCTTCCTGAAGGCGCGGGTCATGACCTGCAACGTCGGCAGCGCCAGCCTGGTGCTCATCGTGTGGGTCGCGGCCGGGCTCCTCGCGCTCGCCGGCACCTTCTCCTACGCCGAGGTCGCCGCGATGATCCCGGAGGCGGGCGGCGACTACGTGTTCCTGCGGCGCGCCTACGGCCGCTTCGTCGGGTTCATGTACGGCTGGACGTGCTTCGCGGTGGTGCGCTCGGGCTCCCAGGCCGCGCTTGCCGTCGGCTTCGCGATCTTCCTCAACGTCGCGCTCGGCGGCGGGCTCGACCGCGAGATCGCGAGCGTCGGCGCCTTGCACTTCAACGGCCTCATGCTCGTCGCGCTCGCCGCGATCTGGTCGGTCGCCTGGATCAGCTGCCGCCCCGTCGCGACCGGCGGGCAGGCGGCGCTCATCCTCACGGTCCTGAAGGTACTGCTCCTCGGCGGCATCGCGCTCGGCGCCTTCGCGCTCGCGCACGGCAACTTCGGCCACCTCGCCGAAGCCAACGTCGGCGGGCGCTGCGAGGGCGTGGCGCCTGGCGCACGCGGCGGCATCGCGGGCTTTGGCGCCGCGATGCTGGGCGCGCTGTGGGCCTACGACGGCTGGAACAACGTGACGCCGCTCGCCGGCGAGATCAAGGACCCGGCGCGGAACCTGCCGCGCGCGTTCTTCGGCGGCATGCTGGTGGTCGGCGCGCTCTACCTGGTCGTGAACCTCTCGTACTTCTACGTGCTGTCGCCGACGGCCATCGCGGACGTCTCGAGCACCTCCTCCGTCGCGACCGAGGTCATGACCCGGATCGCGGGGCCCGCGGCGGTGACGCTGATGGCGGCGGCGCTGATGCTCTCCTCCTTCGGTGCGCTGCATTCCTCGGTGCTCGCGAACTCGCGCATCCCGTTCGCGATGGCGCGCGAGGGGCTCTTCTTCCGCGGGCTCGGGGAAGCCTCCCCGGCGAGCCGCGTGCCGGTGCGCGCGATCATCGCGCAGGCCGCCTGGGGCAGCGTGCTCGCGATCTCGGGTTCGTACGACACGCTCACCGACTCGGTGATCTTCGCCGCGTGGCTCTTCTATGGCCTCTCCGCGGGCTCGCTCTTCGTCTTTCGCCACACGATGCCGAACGCAACGCGCCCGTACCGGGCCTTCGGCTACCCCGTGGTGCCCGCGATCTTCATCCTCGTGACGATCGGGCTCATCATCAATACGTTCGTGTCGACGCCGAAGCTCGCGCTCGTCGGCGTCGCCGTGATGGGGGCGGGCCTGCCGTTCTACTGGTGGTGGTCGAGGGCGCTGCCCGCCGTCACACCCACGTCACGCGGCTCGGGTCCGGGAGATGCGGGAGCGCGTTGAAGCTCACGAGCCGGCGGCGCTTCGCCGACCAGCCAACCTCGGTGAGCGCGGTGTTGGCGAGCACGAGCGAGATGTCGATGACGCGGCCCGCGTCGAGCCCGAGGAGCCAGCCGACCGCCGATGAGACGAAGCCGCCGGAGGTGAAGGCGACGCGTCCGCCGCCCTCCCCGGCGCAGAGGATGTCGAGCGCCCGGAGCGTGCGCGCCCGGAACTCGGCCCACGACTCCACGCCCGGCAGCGCATGGGCGCCCTCGGCCCACTCGCGCATGATGGTGTTGTAGTGGCGGAAGAAATCGCGCACCGCCTGCTCGCGTTCGCAGGCCGTCGCCTTCATCACGTGCTCGGCGGCAAGCGCCGCCGTCGCCGGGTCCTGCCCGAGCGCCGCCTTGATGATCGCGGGGCCGTGGTGCTCATCGAGCTCCGGTAGCTCGCGCGGCGCCGGAAACTCGAGCCCCGCGGCGTGGTAGGCGCTCGCTACGCACTCGCAGGTCTGACGGTGGCGGCGGCGCGGACCCACGAAGGTCGTCTCGAACCGGACCCCGTGGCGCGCCCAGTGCTGCCCGAGCGCCTCGGCCTGGCGCAGGCCCTCGGCCGACAGCTCATCGTAGTCGGTGCCGAAGAACGACGCCTGCGCGTGCCTGACGAGGATGAGTTGCGCCATCTGAGGCTCCGGCAAAGGCGGGATTCTAGCGGGGCTCAGTGCGAGGCGTCGGTGATTGCGGCAGTCTCGGCGGGCTTCGCGCCGGCAGGGCCCCGGGCCCGCGGGCGCTGCAGGAGCAGCACACACGGCACCGACAGCAGCGTCGCCGCGGCGAGCACGTGGAAGTCGTTGCTGTAGGCGATCGCGAGCGCTTGGCGGCCGATCTCGCCCAGGAGCCCCGCGGTCGCGAGGTTCGCGCCGGGCCCGCCGCCGATCGCCTGCCAGAGCGCCGCGGCGAAAGGCGTGAACGGCTCGGTGAGGTAGCTCTGGTTGACCTGGGTCGAGTGCGACAGGAGCGCGATCGCGACCGAGATCCCGGCGGAGCCGCCGATGTTGCGCACGAGCGTCAGCAGCACGCCCGCCTCGGTGCGGCTCGCGTCCGGGAGCGTCGCGAAGGCGACGAAGGTGATCGGCATGAACGCGAGCGGGATGCCAAAGCCCTGCACGAGGCCGACGATGACGAACTCACGGGCCGGCGTATCGATGTCGAACCCCGCCATCATCCACATCGACACCGCCACGAGCCCGATGCCGACGAGGAGGGTGCGCTTCGGCTCAATCCACGTCACGAGCTTCGCGGATGCAAACATCGCGAAGATCGAGGCGACGCCGCGCGCGGCCATGAGGACCCCGGCCTGGGTCGGCGTGTAGCCCTGCAGCTGCTGCAGGAACGTCGGCAGGAGCACCGAGGGGCTCAAGACGAACGCGCCGATGCAAAGCTGGATGAGGAGCGCAATGGTGAAGTTGCGGTCCTTGAAGAGGTGGATGTCGACGAAGGGATGGCGCGAGGTGAGCGAGTGCACGATGAACATGTAGATGCACACCGCCGCGAAGAACCCCTCGGCGACGATCTCCGGGGAGGAGAACCAGTCGCTCGTCTCGCCACGATCGAGCATCAGCTGGAAGAGCCCGACGGCGAGCGACAGGAACACGAAGCCCTTCACGTCGAACGGCCGGTGCTGCTCGGCGCGGCCCTTCGGCATCGCGACGACGAGCGCGAGCCAGGCGAGCACGCCGACGGGCAGGTTGATGTAGAACGCCCAGCGCCATGAGAGCTCGTCCGTCAGCCAGCCGCCGAGCGTGGGACCGAGGATCGGGCCCACCATCACGCCGACGCCCCAGAGCGCCATGACCCGGCCGTGGCTCTCGCGCGGGAACTCCTGCAGGAGCACGACCTGGCACAGCGGCACGAGCGCGGCGCCGAAGGCGCCCTGCATCATCCGAAACGCCACCATCTGCGTGAGGCTGGTCGCGATGCCGCAGAGGATCGAGCCGACCGTGAAGCCCGCGATCGAGATGAGCAGCACGCGCCTGAGGCTAAAGCGGCCGCCGAGCCAGCCGGCAAGCGGCGTCGCGATCGCGCTCACGACGATGTAGGCCGTGACGATCCAGGCCGCCTGGTCCTGCGTCGCCTGCAGGCTCGCCTTCATGTGGGGAAGCGCGACGTTGACGATCGTCGAGTCGATCGAATAGAGCAGCGTCGCGAGCACGGTCGCGCTTGCCAGCAGCCAGCGCGAGCCAGGGGCGGCGGGACTCATGCGGGAGCCCTCAGCGGGCGCGGCCGAACCAGCGGTCGAAGCGCGTGTGCTCGCCGGTGTCGATGTCGACCGTCACGCTCATGCCGTCGCGCAGCGGCGGGTCCCCGGCCTTGCGCTCGAGCACGATGCGCACCGGGATCCGCTGCACGACCTTGACCCAGTTGCCGGAGGCGTTCTGGGCGGGCAGGAGCGAGAACTGCGCGCCCGTCGCCTGCGAGATGCTCTCGACGCGGCCGTGCCAGCGGTGCTGCGCGTAGGTGTCGACGTCGATGCTCACCGGCTCGCCCGGCCTCACCCACTCAAGATCGGTTTCCTTGAAGTTCGCCTCGACCCACAGGCTCCCGTCGGTGACGATCGCGAACGAGGGCCTCCCGATCTCGACGCGCGCGCCCACCTTCGGCAGGTGGCTCGCGATCCCGGCCGAGGGCGCGCGGATCACCGCGTGCTCAAGATCGAGCCTCGCGCGATCGAGCTCCGCCTGCGCCGCGCGGACCCCGGGGTAGCTGTCGGTCGGGCGCGTCGCATCGCCGCCGAGCCGGGCGACGGTTTGCGCGAGCTGAAGCGTGAGGACGCCGGTCGCGCCGTTGGAGAGCTCGAGCGTCTTGTCGGCCGCATCGAGCGCGGCGGCCGAGATCAGCTTTCGCTCGGCCAGCTCGGCCTGGCGCTTGTAGTCGCGGGTCGTGAGCTCGGCCGCGCGCCGCGCGACCGCGATCTCGCCGTTCTTCTCGTGCCAGGCCGCCTTCAGCGACTCGACTTCCGAGCGCGCTGCGGCGAGCTTCGACTCGGCGGCGGCGACCGCGATCGCGTAGAGCGAGTCATCGAGTTTAAGGACCACGTCGCCCGCGGCGACGTGCGAGTTCTCCGGGACCAGCACCGCGACCACGTTGGCCGAGACCTGCGGAGCGACATCGACTCGATCCTGCTGGACGTAGGCGTTGTCGGTCGAGACGAAGCGGCCCGCGCTGCCGTAGAGGTAGACCGAGACCAGCACGACGACGAGCGGCAGGCCCCAGAGGAGCACGGGGCGGGTCCAGGAGCGGCTCTCGAGGGCAAGGGCTTCGGGGCGGGTGGCCGCGTCCATGACTTAAGTCGCTCCGTCCGAGAGGTTGGTGCAGATGCGGTTGAGCTGGCGCAGGAGCGCCGCCTGCTCGGTCCGCGAGAACCCGTTGAACGCACGGGCGGTCGTCTCGATGCTCTGCCGGTCCATGCGCCCGACGAGCGGCTCGCCGGCGCGGTCGATGTAGACCCGAAGCGCGCGCCGGTCGGCCGGGTCCGGCACGCGCCTGACGTAGCGGCGCTCCACCAGCCGGTCGATCATCCGGCCGAGCGTGACCGGGGTCACCTCGAGGCGCTGGGCGAGCTCGGTCTGGCGGGAGCCGGGTTCGCGGTGCACGTAGAAGAGGAGCTTGGCGAGCGCGGGCGTCAGGCGGATGCCCTTGGAGCGCGCGCGAAAATCGCGCCTGAGGAGCCTCACCGCATCGACCAGCAGGTAGGCGAGTGCCCGCTCGGGCACCCGCTCAGCGGCCATGCGTCACCCGGTCGATATAGTAAGCCATGCACATTATATGCATAGCTTAGCAAACCGCCCGGGCGCCGTCACGCGCGCCCCGTCACGGATGGCGGGCCAGTCATGGGTCGGGAAGCTGCCCCGGGGCTCGACGCCCCGGGGCAGCGGGGGCGGCGCCGGTCAGGCGACCTGCTGGCTCGAGCGGGCGTCGGCGGGAGACAAGCTGCGCGTGCCTATCTCGCGCGTATCGAAGTCATCGACGTGGACGATCTCCATGACCTTGCGGTCGTAGTCGCGAAGCTGCGCGGCTTCCGTCTCGGTGATGATGCCGGCGGCCTGCGCCTGCTGGATCTGCCCGGGGAGGTCGAGCGCCGTCACCCGGCCCGTCTTCACGCCCTCGACCCGGATGCGCTTCTCGATGGGCTCGGCCATCAGCGACAGGACGAGGGCCTCCTGCAGGAGGCCGAGCGGGTTGGTGGGCTCGACCGTTCGGTAGATGCCGTTCGTCAGCCGGTCGCGGGCCTCGGAGGGCGTCATCATGATGTCGACGATCTGCCGGCCGAGGCGATCGCCGGGCGCGGAGTAGGTGAGCCCGCGCGGGAAGATGAAGAGCCGCATGAGCGTCCCGAGCCAGCGCACGGGGAAGTTCCGGAGGAACCCGTGCAGCTGCTCCTGCGCGCGGTAGAGGAGCGAGCGGCAGGCCCACTCGACGATCGGCTGGTCGGCCTCCGGGCGGCCCTGGTTGTCGTGGTGCTTGAGCACCATGGAGGCGAGGTACATGTACGAGAGCACGTCCCCCAGGCGCGCCGAGAGCGTCTCCTTCTTCTTGAGGTAGCCGCCGAGCGAGAGCATCGCGACGTCCGCGGCGAAGGCGAAGCTCGCGCTGAAGCGGTTGATGTGCTGGAAGTAGCGGGTGCTCTGCCCCGCATCGGGCACGCGCGTGAACCGCGCGAGCGTGAGGGCCATCACGAGCGAGCGCGCGGCGTTGGAGAGCGTGAAGCCGATATGGCCAAAGAGCGCGCGGTCGAACTCGGCGAGCCCGCGCTCGCGGTTCGCGTCCTTCGCCGCGGTCATCTCCCTGAGCACGTACGGATGGCAGCGCACTGCGCCCTGGCCGAAGATGATGAGGTTGCGCGTCAGGATGTTCGCGCCCTCGACCGTGATCGCGATCGGGACCGCCTGGTAGCCGCGCGCGAGGTAATTGCGGGGCCCGAGGCATATGCCCTTGCCGCCGTGCACGTCCATCGCATCATCCGCGACCTGGCGCGACAGCTCGGTGCAGTGGTACTTCAGCATCGCCGAGGGCACCGAGGGCTTCTCGCCACCGTCGATGGCGCCTGCGGTGACCGAGCGCGCGGCGTCCATGATGTAGGTGTGGCCGGCCATCCGCGCGATGACCTCCGAGACGCCCTCGAAGCGCCCGACCGACATGTTGAACTGGCGGCGGATGCGCGCGTACGCGCCCGTCGCGAAGACGCCCGCCTTCGCGCCGCCCGTGGTGTTCGAGGGGAGCGAGATGCAGCGTCCGACGGAGAGCTGCTCGACCAGCATGCGCCAGCCCTGGCCCGCCATCTTCGGGCCCCCGACCAGCACCTCGAGCGGCACGAACACGTCCTTCCCCTGGAGCGGGCCGTTCTGGAACGGCACGTTGAGCGGGAAGTGGCGCCGGCCGATCGTGAGCCCGGGCGTTTGGCGCGGCACGAGCGCGACGGAGATCCCGACGTCGGCTTTGTCGCCCATCAGCTTGTCGGGGTCCATGAGGCGAAAGGCAACGCCGATGACGGTCGCGATCGGCGCGAGCGTGATGTAGCGCTTGGAGAAGTTGAGCTTGAGGCCGATGACCTCGCGGCCCTCGTAGCTGCCCTTGCAGACGACGCCGATGTCGGGGATCGAGGCGGCATCGGAACCCGCGCGTGGACCGGTGAGCGCGAAGCACGGCACCTCGACGCCCTGCGCGAGCCTCGGCAGGTAATGGTTCTTCTGCTCCTCGGTGCCGTAGTGGAGGAGGAGCTCGGCGGGCCCGAGCGAGTTCGGCACCGCGACGGTCGAGCCTAAGGTCGCGCTTCGGCTCGCGAGCTTCACGAGCACGCAGGAGTGCGCGTAGGCCGAGAACTCGAGGCCGCCGTACTTCTTCGGGATGATCATCGCGAAGAAGCCCTTGGCCTTGAGGTAGGCCCACGCCGCCGGCGGCAGGTCACCGAGCTCGTGGGTGACCTCGAAGTCGAGCACCATCCGGCAGAGCTCCTCGCAGGGCCCGTCGAGGAACGCCTGCTCCTCGGGCGTGAGCTCCGGGCGCTTCGCCGTCATCAGCTTGTCCCAGTTCGGGCCGCCCGTGAAAAGCTCCCCGTCCCACCACACGGTGCCGGCCTCGAGCGCCTCGCGCTCGGTCGAGGACATCGAGGGCAGCATGCGGCGATAGACCACGAGGAAGCGCTTCGACACGAAGGTCAGCCGAAGCGGCGGGAGGTTCAGGAGCGCGACCGGCGCGAACAGCGCCCACAGGATCGAGGTCCAGACCGGGCCGCCCTCGCCCCACAGCGTGTAGCCGAGGAGGAGCGCTCCCAGCACCAGCGTCGCCTGGCCGAGGCTGGCGCGGCGGTAGGCGAGGTACACGAGCGCACCGATGAAGAGGAGCGGCCAGAGAAGGCTCAACATCGGTAGCTCCGGGCGGTGGGGTCGGTGGGAGGGATAATACCGAAAGATTTCGGCCGAAGAACCCGTAACTTAAGGAAAAGCACGACCGGTCGGTTTCTATTGATTCCGCCGACGGAAGGCTCGAATCAGCTCGATCCCGCGGGGACGACGTGGCCGATCGAGGCGAGCAGCACCTCGAGGCCGTTCCAGAACACCTGGATGCCGATGCAGAAGAGGAGGAACGCCGAGAGCCGGACAACGATGGTCGTCCCGGTCGGGCCGATCGCGTGCGCGAGGCGGCCGGAGTTCCGGTAGAAGACATACACCGCGAGGCAGAGGAGCGTGACCGCGAGCACCGTCTCGGCCACGAACGACAGCCACTGCTCGCCGAACCCGTTCGGGCGCCCCGCGCCGACCGAGATCGCGACGGAGATCGTGCCCGGCCCCGTCGTGAGCGGCATCGTCAGCGGATAGAACGCGAGCCGGCTCGACTCGACGCTCGGCCTAAGCGCATTGGCGGTCTCGCTCCTCCTCTGCTCGGTCGCATCCGGGCCCGTCAGCATCCGCCAGCCCGACATCGCGACGATGATGCCGCCGCCCACCTTCAGGACCGGCAGCGAGATCCCGAAGAACTCGAGCACGTAGGCGCCGACGTAGAGCGAGGCGGTCACGATCGCGAACGCGTAGATGGCGACCCAGCGCGACACCTGCGCGCGCGTGCGCGCGTCCATGCCCTGGGTCGCGCCGAAGAACACGAACGCGCCCGAGAGGGGATTCACGATCGAGAACAGCGCAGTGAACGCGAGCAGCAGCGTCTTCACGCGACCGCTCCTTGGAACCTGCGCCTGGGCGAGTGGCGCCTCAGAGGAGATCCTTCACGCCGTCGCGCTCCTCGCGCAGCTCCTTGTCGCTCGCCGCCATGCGCGCGCGGCTGAAGTCGTTGATGGCGAGACCCTGCACGATCGTGTAGCGGCCGTTCGCCGTCGTGACGGGGTAGGAGTAGATGACGCCCTCCGCGATCCCGTAGCTGCCATCGGACGGCACGCCCATGCTGAGGAAGTCACCCGCCGCGCTCCCCAGCATCCACGTGCGCACGTGATCGATCGCGGCGGAGGCCGCGGAGGCCGCCGAGGATGCGCCGCGCGCCTTGATGATCGCAGCTCCCCGCTGCTGGACGGTCGGGATGAACGTGTCGGCGTACCAGCTGGCATCGACGAGCGACAGCGCCGCCTTGCCACCGACGGTGGCGTGGTTCAAGTCGGGGTACTGCGTCGCCGAGTGGTTGCCCCAGATGATCGCGCGCTTCACGTCGGTGACGTGCGTGCCGCATTTTTCCGCGAGCAGCGCGAGCGCGCGGTTGTGGTCGAGCCGCGTCATCGCGGTGAAGTTCTTTTGATCGATGTCCTTCGCGTTCTTGCTCGCGATCAGCGCATTGGTGTTGGCGGGATTGCCGACGACGAGCACCTTGATGTCGCGGCTGGCGACTTCGTTGATCGCTTTGCCCTGCGCCGAGAAGATCTGCGCGTTCGCGAGCAGCAGATCCTTGCGCTCCATGCCAGGCCCGCGCGGGCGGGCGCCCACGAGCAGCGCGACGCCGCCGTCGCGAAACGCCACCTTCGCATCGTCGCTCGCCGTCACCTTGTTGAGAGTCGGGAACGCGCAGTCGGCGAGTTCCATGACGACGCCGTTCAGCTGCGGCAGCGCCGGGGTGATCTCGAGGAGGTTCAGGTTGATCGGCTGGTCGGGCCCGAGCATCGCGCCCGAGGCGACGCGGAACGCGAGCGCGTAGCCGATCTGCCCGGCGGCGCCGGTGATGGTGACGGTGATGGGCTGCTTCATCGTGCGCTCCGTGGTAGATAGCGGCGCGGCATTCTAACCAACCGTGCCCCGGGACCGCCGACTCGACCGAAATTCGGGCTACCGGGCGCCACCGGGCACCAAAACGGGGTCCCTGGGCCGGTACCGCCCCGCCCGGTCGACGCAGAAATCGCGCAAATCGGTCGCCCCAACCCGCTCTCCGGGCGGTCCGGCTCGCCGGATTCACCGATAACTGATTGATGTATATGATATTCGAGAGATTCGAAAGAATCTTTCAAAAAAGAGTTGCGTCTGATGAGGTGTTGTAGTTAACTACAACACCAGAAGGGCAAAGCACTTCCCGGTCGGGAAGGGCGCCCAAACCGGAGGCGAAGGCCTCCAGACGGATAGAGGAGAAGATCATGTTCAGCACCACGATGCGTCACCTGGTAGTTGCGGTTGCCCTGGTTGCCGTTGCCGGCGTCACCGGTGCGAGCGCGGCGGGGTACGTCAAGCACACCCGCCACACGCTCGATACGAGGGCCCCGGTGGTTGTCAGCGGCGATCTCGGCGAAGTGCTCGTCACCGCCCCGAGCGATCTCGGCGAAGTCGTCGTCTACGCGCCGCACGACCTCGGCAACGTGCTGGTCGAGGCCCGCCGCTCGACTGCCGGTGCCGCCTACCTCGCCGAAGTCCTCGTGACGGCGCCGCGCGATGACCGCGAGCTCGTGTCCCCGGCGACCGCCGAGACGCGCTCCCTCGTGGCCGCTCGCTGAGCCCCGCGAAAGCGCTCTGCTAGAGTAGTTAGGTATCGCGCCAGATCACCATGAGCATTGCCAGTCACAGCGGCAGCGAGTCCCCCATGGACGCTAATTGGAATGACAGCCAACCGATTTACCGGCAGCTCCGGAATCGAGTCGTGGCCATGATTCTCGAAGGCACTCTCAAAGAGGGTGACCCGTTGCCCTCCGTGCGCAATGTCGCCGCGGATTTCAGGTTGAACCCGCTGACGGTCCTCAAGGGCTACCAGCAACTCGTCGATGAGCAACTGGTCGAGAAGCGTCGCGGTCGGGGCATGTACGTCGCCGACGGCGCCAAGAAGGCCCTGATGAAGGACGAGCGCCAGCGCTTCCTCGAGGAAGAGTGGCCGCGCGTCTACGCCACGATCCAGCGGCTCGGGCTCACCTTCCCGGAGCTCGCCGCCATCGCGCCGGCCGCATCCCCGGAGCGCCGCCCGACCCAGAAGATTACTCCCGCGCCGGATGCCGATGACGCCCAGGCGGGCGCCGGCTCCGACGCCAACGACTCCGACCCGACCGTCTAAAAAAACGCCAAGGAGCCACCCGGTGGCCACTCTGATCGAAGCGAAAGACCTCACGAAGACCTACGGCGCGACCCGTGCGCTCGATGGGGCCTCCTTCACCGTCGGCTCCGGTCGCATCGTCGGGCTCATCGGCCCGAACGGCGCCGGCAAGACGACCGCACTTAAAGCCGTGCTCGGGCTCGCGCGCTGCGAGGGCTCGCTCAGCGTCCTCGGCCTCGACCCCTACAAGGACAGGAACGAGCTCGCCAAGCGCGTCTCGTTCATCGCCGACGTCGCGGTGCTGCCGAGGTGGCTGAAGGTGCACCAGGCGATCGACTTCGTCGCGGGCGTGCATCCCCACTTTCGCCGCGACCGCTGCGAGCAGTTCCTCGCGCGCACGAGCATCAAGCGCACGAGCCGCGTGCGCGAGCTCTCCAAAGGCATGATCACGCAGCTGCACCTCGCGCTCGTGATGGCCATCGACGCCAAGCTCCTCGTGCTCGATGAGCCGACGCTCGGCCTCGACATCCTGTCGCGGAAGGCCTTCTACGACAGCCTCTTGTCCGACTACATGGACGCCGAGCGCACGATCCTCGTGACGACCCACCAGGTGGAGGAGCTCGAGAACATCCTGACCGACCTCCTCTTCATCGACCGGGGCCGGGTAGTGCTCGATTCGACGATGGACGACGTTGCGCTCAAGTACCACCAGCTCGTAACGGGTCCGGCCGAGGCGGACGCGGCGCGGGCGCTTAAGCCCCTGAGCGAGCGGCAGCTCCTCGGCCGCCACGTATTCCTGTACGAAGGAGCCGACGCGGAGGCGCTCGATCAGCTGGGGGAGGTGCGCCAGCCCTCGATCGCCGACCTCTTCGTTGCGAAGATCCAGGGAGGTGCGGCATGAACAGGTTCCTCTGGCTGATCCGCCGCGAGATCTGGGAGGCCCGGGTCGTCTGGATTGCGCCGGCGATCTGCGCAGCCATCGTGATTGGCGGGGCGATCTTCGCCGGCATCTGGTCGCACCACATCGCCTTTGGCATGGACAGCGCGGAGCTGAGTGACCTCAACTCCCAGTTGACGCCGCAGAAGCTCGACGCGCTGGCCTCGATGTCGCTCGCCGCCGTCACGGTGCCGTTCCTCATCATGGTGATGTTCACGCAGTTCTTCTATTCGATCGACGCGCTCTTCGGCGAGCGGCGCGATCGGAGCGTGCTCTTCTGGAAGTCGCTACCGGTGAGCGATGCGCAGACGGTACTGTCCAAGCTCACCGTCGCGACGGTCGTGATGCCGGCGGCCGCGACGGCCGGCATATTCATCTCGCAGATCGGCGTCTGTGCCGCCGCGGCGATCAAGCTCGCCTGGATCACCGGCATGCAGGCGCATCTGTGGAGCCCGGTGGTGTGGCTCAACGTGCTCTCGCTCGATGCCTACATCATGGTGACGAGCATGCTCTGGTACGTGCCGATGGTCGCCTTCTACCTGCTGGTCTCGGCGCTCGCGCCGCGCTCGCCGTTCGGCTTCGCGGTGCTGGTGCCGCTCGGCGCGATGCTGCTCGAGAAGATCGTGTTCGGCACGCGCCTGCTGGCGACGATGCTGTTCCTGCGCTCGCCGGTCGGCCTCTTTGCGCACATCTTCGGGCCGCAGGGCACACACGGCCTCGGCTTCGTGTTCAAGAAGAACGACGTCGACATGCCCGTGTCGCTCTTCTCCATCATGAAGCCGCTCGAGTTCCTCGCGACCCCCGAACTCTGGGTCGGGCTTGTCATTGGCGCGGTATTCATCGCGGGCGCCGTCTGGGCGCGGCGCTACCGCGACCAGACGAACTGATCGGGAGCGGATCTCTTGTTATCCTCGGGCCTCGCGTGCAACGGCGAGGCCCCGGGAGATGATGATTCGACGATCACTCGCGGCGGCGTGGCTGCTGCTCCCGACCGCCGCGCTCGCCGACGCTGATTTCTTCAGTGTCCGCGACCAGAACCCGCTGGTCCGCTCGGCCTACGTGCCGCTGCCCATGCTGGCGGGGACGGCGGGCGAGGGCTTGGCGTTCAGCGCCGGCATCCAGTGGAGCAACACCGTCAACATCGAGTCGAGCGCGCGCGAGGCGCTGCTCGTGGATGAGGAAACCATCGAGCTCGATCTCACGCTGGCACGCGTCGTTGGCCCGTGGCGGTTCCGCGCGACGCTACCGGTGATGAACCGCAGCACCGGCGTCCTCGACGGGGCGATCGACGACTGGCACCGCTTCTTCGGGCTGCCGCGGGGCGCGCGCCCGGATCGGCCGCGCTACGCCTACGCGGTCGGCTACACGAACGCCTCCGGCGTTCGAGTCGACGCCCCCGGCGGCACGGCGCTCGGTGACCTCGCGCTCGAGGCGGGCCGCCTGCTCATCGAGCGGGGCGGCACGAGCCTCGCTCTATTCGGCGGGCTCGAGGCGCCGACCGGCGAGCGCGGGCGCCTCACCGGCAACGGCGCGCTGGATGCCGCGCTCTGGCTCGAGGCGGGCACGGATTTCGGTCATCGCCTCGCGCTCAGCCTTCGCGCGGGCGTCTCGCGCCCGGGCGGGGACGCGCTCGTGCCCTTCAGGTCGAGCGTCGGCTTCGGCACGCTCGCGTTCAATGTTCGCGCGACGCCGCGCCTCGAGGCGGCGCTTCAGGTCGATGCCCGCAGCGCGATCGCGGCGGGCTCGGCACTCAAGTTCCTGGGGTCCGCCGTCATGCTCACCTTCGGCGGCCGCTACCGGCTCGACTCCGGCAGCCTCATCGAGGCGGGCGTCGTCGAGGACATCCTCGTCGATCACTCGCCGGACGTGACGTTTCATGTCGGTGTGCGCCTGCCGCTCGGCCATCCGGCGCGCTGAAGCACCGCAGAGCGCCTCGGTTGCCGGGGCGGCCCGGCCGTTGCAGACTTGCCTCCCCTTGAGTGAGGACCCCCCCGGCATGCGCTCCTTGCTCACGCTATCCCTGACGATCGCGATGCTCCTCGCCGCGGCACGCCTCGCCACCGCGGAGGTCGCGACCGATGCGCCGCCGCCCGCCCCGCCCGCCGCCGGCGCACCCGGCTGGCCCGCGGGCGCGATGCCGCACGCCCCGGCGAACTTCCGCGTCATCGCATTCGCGCGCGACCTCGAGAGTCCCCGCGCGCTCCTCGTGCTCCCGAACGGCGATGTGCTGGTGTCCGAGTCCCGCGGTGCGGACGAGGCCGGCCGCCCGAGCGCGAACCGGGTGACGCTGCTCAGGGACTCGACCGGCGCCGGCGTCGCCGATGAGCGCTTCCAGCTCGTCACCGGGCTCGAGCGCCCCGTCGGGCTCGCGCTGCGGCGCGACCGCCTCTACATCGGCAACACCGACGCGCTCGTTGGCTGCCCGTTCCTGGTCGGCCAGACGCGCCTGCACGGCGAGTGCCACCCGCTCGCGGACCTCCCCGCCGCCGGCGGCCGCGACCACTGGATGCGCGCGCTCGCGTTGAGTCCCGACGAGACGCGTCTCGTCGTCGGGGTGGGCTCGAGCGGCGCCGACACGATCGACTACCGCGACCGCACGGAGCCTGAGCGCGGCACGATCCTCACCCTCCACCCGGACGGCCGCGCGCGGCGCACGCTCGCGACGGGACTTCGCGAGACGGGCGGCCTCGCCTTTGAGCCGGCGAGCGGGCGCCTGTACGCGACCGTGCGCGAGCGCACGCAGCCCTCGGGCGAACCCGTGCCCGACTTCCTCGCGCGCATCGAGGACGGCGCGTTCTACGGCTGGCCGTACGCCTACTCGGGCCACCACCCGGATCCGAGGAACCCGGCCGACGCGGCGGCGTTCGTCGCGAAGAGCCGCGCGCCCGAGCTTGAGTTCCCGCCGGGCTCATCGCCCGCGGGGCTTGCGTTCTACGGCCGCGATCACTTCCCGAAGGGCTACCGCGGCGGCGCGTTCGTCGCGCTCGGCGGGGCGCTCGCGGGTGCGCCTGTCGGCTTTCGGGTCGTGGCGATACCTTTCGCCGACGGAAAGCCGAGCGGCCCGCCCGCGGACTTCCTGACGGGGTTCGTGGGCGAGGGCGCGCAGCGCGCGATCCACGGCCGCCCATCCGCGGTCGCGGTTGCGACCGACGGCACGCTGCTCGTCGCCGATGACATCGGCAACACCATCTGGCGCGTCATCTTCAAGTGCGCCGCCTGCACGCCGGATCCGATGGTCCCGCACCCGCGAGCCAAGCGCCCGAACGGCTGACCCGGCGCTTCAGCCGGCGAGGAGCACGGCTTCGGCGTGCTCGAGCGCCTCGAGCGACCCAAACACGATGACGACGTCGCCCTCGCGCAGCACCGTCGACTCGTCGGGGTCCCGCCCGACGATCCCCTCGCGCCTGATCGCCGAGAAGGCGACCTCCGCGCCCTGGCCGCGCACCTCGCCGAGCGTGCGCCCGATCGACCAGGCGCCGGGCGGCAGCACCACGGTGCGAAGCTCATCCCCGGGCGCATGCGTGCCATCGGGGCGCTCGCTGTCCGGCGGGCGGATCACGCTCCTGAGCGCGCTGTAGCGCTCGCCGCGGATGTCGCCGACCGCGCGCACGACGGCGGCCATCGGGGTATCGAGGAAGAGGAGCACGTGCGCGACCAGCATGAGGCTCGCCTCGAAGGTCTCAGGCACCACCTCGGTGGCGCCCGCCTGCTGCAGCTCCTCGAGCCGGCTGTCATCAGCCGTGCGCACGAGCACGGGCACCTCGGCGCGGCTGCGCCTCACCGCCCGGACGATGCCGAAGGCCACCTCGGGGTCGGCGAAGGTGATGACGACGACGCTCGCCGCGGCGAGACCGACATTGGCGAGCACCTGTTCATCGGCCGAGTCGCCGAACACGACCGAGTCCCCCGCCTGGCGCGCGGCCCGCACGCGCGCCGGATCAAGATCGATCGCGATGAACTCGTGCCCCTGCCGCTCGAGCACGCGCGCGACGCTCTGCCCGACCCGCCCGAACCCGCACAGGATCACGTGCTCGCGCCGCGCCAGCATCGCATCCGCCGCGGCCTCGCGCGCGATGGCCGTCGTCGCCGGGCCCGCTTCCCGAAAGAGCCAGCGGGCGATGCGCTTGTTGTGGCGGATCACGAACGGCGAGACGACCATGCTGAGCGTGACCGCGGCGAGGAGCGGCTGCGCATAGGGCCCCAGGCGCGGGTTGCCGCGGACGAGGAGCGCGAGGAGCGCGAACCCGAACTCGCCGCCCGTCCCGACCACGAGCCCGGCCCTGAGCGACTTGAACCAGCTGTCGCAGTAGCGCCTGGCGACCAGCGCGACGACGGCGGACTTGAGGACGTAGAGCCCGAGCACGAGGCTCGAGACCAGGAAGAACTCGCGAAACAGCAGTCCCAGGTCGAGGAGCATGCCGATCGTGATGAAGAAGAGCCCGAGCAGCACGTCGCGAAACGGCCGGATGACCGCCTCGACCTGGTGGCGGTACTCGGTCTCGGCGAGCAGCATGCCGGCGAGGAAGCCGCCGAGCGCGAGCGAGAGCCCGACGAGGTTCGTGATGAACGCGCTGCCAAGCGCGACCAGCAGCACCGCGAGCGTGAAGAGCTCCTGGCCGCGGCTGTGCGCGATCTCGAAGAAGAGCGGGCGGGCGAGGTAGCGCCCGGCCAGCATCACGAGGAGGAGCGCGACGGCGGCCTTGGCGAGCGCAATCGCGACATCCGGCGCCGAGAACGTCTCGGTCGTCACGATCGCGTTCGCGAAGGCGAGGAAGAGCACGAACACCACGTCCTGGAACAGCAGGATGCTGAACGCGAGCCTCCCGTGCGTGCGGTTGATCTCGGCCTGCTCGGTCAGTTGCCTGAGAACTATCGCGGTCGATGACATCGCGACCGCCCCGCCCATCACGAGCGCGGCATCGGGCGGCGCGCCGCCGGCGATCGCGATCGCGGCGGCGGCCAGCGTCGTGAGCCCGACCTGCAGGGCACCCAAGCCAAACACCTCGCCGCGCATCGCGATCATCCGCGGCAGCGAGAACTCGAGCCCCAGCGTGAAGAGGAGGAACACGACGCCGATCTCGGCGAGGAAGCTCGTGGTCGAGGATTCGGCGACGACGCCGAAGGCGTGGGGCCCGAGCGCCATGCCGACCGCGAGGTAGCCGAGGATCGGCGGGAGCTTCAGCCGCCTGACCCCCGCCACCACCGCGACCACCGCGGCGAGCAGCAACAGCACCGTGCCGAGTCCCCGAGGATCCATCTGAGCTCCCGTCCCTGCCACCAAAGTAGTGGCTCGCGCGCAGGGAGGCAATCGCGCTTTCTGGCCGCGGCGGGCGCCTGCTAGCATGAGCGCCGTTCCCGCCCCCCACGCACGGAGCGCCATGTACCTCGACTCGCGCGCCGACGCCGCGCTGCGCTCCTTGAGCGCGGAGGGGCGCTGGTGCGCCGATGAGGCGCCGGGACTCAGCCGCGCCGTTGCCGAGGCCGAACTCACCGGCACGCATGCGGTGCTCGATGCCGGGCGCATCGAGGCGCTCGACCTCACCGGCGCCTGGTTCCTCCGCCACCTCGAGGACCGCCTGCGCCGGGCGGGCATCCCGTTCGAGTGGCGCGGCGCGCGGCCCGAGGCGCTTGAGTTCGCGGGCAGGCTCCTCGGGGACGCCGCCGCCCCGCCCGCGCCCACCCAGCGCCGCGAGGAGCCGCTCGGCGCGCTCGGGCGCTGGACGGTGCGGCTCGGCAGCCAGGTCCACGATGGACTTGAGTTCCTCGGCCGCATCTACCTGGTGTGGGCGGGCGCATTCGCGCACCCGCGGCGCCTCAGGGCCAAGTCGATCGTCCGGCACGTCTACGAGACCGGCATCCAGGCGATCCCGATCGTCGCGCTGATCGCGTTCCTCATCAGCGTCATCGTCGCCTACATCGGTGCGCAGGAGCTCAGGCAATTCGGCGGCGAGGTGTACGTCGTCGACCTCGTGACGCTGTCGGTGCTGCGCGAGCTCGGCGTGCTCCTGACCGCGATTATCGTGGCCGGCCGCTCGGGCAGCGCCTTCGCGGCCGAAATCGGCGTGATGCGCCTGAACGAGGAGATCGATGCGCTCAGGGCCATCGGCATCAACGTCGTCGAGGTGCTGGTGCTGCCGCGCGTCATCGGCCTCATCATCGCGCTGCCGCTGCTCACGATCATCGCCGATGCGATGGGGCTCGCCGGCGGCGCCGTGCTCGCCTGGCTCGTGCTCGACATCCCGTTCAACCAGTTCCTGGTCCGCATGCAGGAGGCGATCGCGCCGACGACGTTCTGGGCGGGGCTGCTGAAGGCGCCCGTGTTCGCGTTCGTCATCGCGATGATCGGCACGTTCCGCGGCATCCAGGTGCGCGACACCTCGCGCGAGCTCGGGCGCCTCACCACCGTCGCGGTGGTCGAGTCGATATTCACCGTGCTCTTCGTCGATGCGGTGTTCGCCATCGTCTACTGGAACCTCGACTTCTGATGGCAGCCGCGGCCCCCGAATCCGTCGTCGTCGTCCGCGGCATCGTCAACCGGTTCCGCTCGCAGGTCGTCCACGACGGCCTCGACATGGACGTCCACCAGGGCGAGATCTTCGGCGTCGTCGGCGGCTCCGGCAGCGGCAAGTCGGTGCTGCTGAGGACGATCCTCGGCCTGCAGACGCCGCGCGCCGGCAGCGTCGAGATCGAGGGCCAGGACCTGGCGCGGCTGCACGGCGACGCCCTGCGGGCGGTGAAGCGCAGCTACGGCGTCACGTTCCAGCACGGCGCGCTCTTCAGCTCCCTCACCGTCGCCGAGAACGTCCAGCTGCCGCTCATCGAGGCCGGGCGCCTGCCCGAGGAGGCGCTCGAGGGGCTCGCCGAGCTCAAGCTGCGCCTCGTGGGCCTCTCGCCCGACACCGCCGCCAAGTACCCGGCCGAGCTCTCCGGCGGCATGATCAAGCGGGTCGCGCTCGCCCGGGCGCTGGCGCTCGACCCCAAGCTCCTCTTCCTCGACGAGCCGACCTCGGGGCTCGACCCGATCGCGGCGAGCGCGTTCGATGAGCTCCTCCTCTACCTGCAGCGCTCGCTCCACCTGACGGTCGTCATGATCACCCACGACCTCGACAGCATCTTCCGTACCTGCAACCGGGTCGGCGTCATCGTCGACCAGCACATGATCTCGGATACGCTGGAGGGTATCGTGGAGAACCCGCACCCCTGGATCCGGGAGTATTTTCACGGGGCGAGGGGCAGGCAGGCGCTGCTCAAGCGCCCCGGGAGGCCGTGATGGATCGCGATGCCAACTACGTGGCGGTCGGAGCCTTCGTCATCGTCGTCCTCGCGATGGCGACGGTGTTCGTGCTCTGGTACACCAACACGCACGAGCGGCGCGAGTACCAGCGCTACGAGGTGTACTTCTCGGGGAGCGTCAGCGGGCTTTCCGAGGGGAGCACGGTCCGCTACCTCGGCGTCAACATCGGTCGCGTCGCGCACATCCGGCTCGACCCGCGCGCCGGGGACCGCGTCGAGGCGCAGATCGACGTCGACAAGGCGACGCCGGTGACCCCCGACACGCGCGCGCGGCTCGCGATGCAGGGCGTGACCGGGCTCCTCTTCATCGACCTGTCGCAATCCGGTCCCAACACGCCGGCGGCCGACCACGAGGTGCCGAGCCAGCAGTACCCGGTGATCCGCTCGGTGCGCTCGGACTTCGACCTGTTCGTGAGCGGTTTGCCTGAGCTCGTCGCCGACGCGACGCGGGTCACGAGCCGCCTGAACCAGGTCCTCGGCGATGACAACCTCGCCGCGATCCGCCAGGCGCTCGCGAGCGTGCGCGCGGCGACCGAGCCCCTGCCCGCGGTCGCGCGCGACGGCGCGCGCCTCGTGGCCGAGCTTCGCGCGACGATCGCCGAGGCGAACGGCGTCGCCGTGAACGCGAACCGCCTCATCAAGGAGGCGGGACCGGAGCTTGGCGCCGCCGCGACCCGCATCCGCGAGGTCTCCGATCACCTCGCGGCGTTGAGCGCGCGCCTCGATGGACTCCTGGCGCGCCACGAGCGTGACATCGATCAGTTCGCGGGCCAGGGCCTCGAGGAGCTCCGCGGCCTCATGCACGACAGCCGCGAGGCGGCGACCGAGGTGCGCGAGCTTGCGCGCGTGCTCCGTGAGAACCCCTCGCGGCTCCTCTACGAGCATCCGCTGCCGGGCGTGGAGATTCCGCGATGAAAGCCACTGGCCTGATCCTGCTCCCGGCACTCCTGCTCGGCGCCTGCGGCGGCGTCTTCCAGACGCACGAGGTCGTGCCGACGGTCTACGAGCTGAAGGCTCCCACCGTCGCGGCTGCGCCCGCGCGCATCGCCGCGACGCTTCGCGTCGGCAGGCCCCGCACGCGCCCCGGGCTCGACAGCGAGCGCGTCGCGGTCACGCTTCCCGACCAGCGCCTCGATGCCTACGGCGGCAGCCGCTGGAGCGCGGCGCTGCCGCTGCTGGTCCAGTCGCTGCTCATCGAGGGCCTGCGGTCGTCCGGGGGCTGGCAGGCCGTCGTCCCGGAGCATACCGCCTTCGGCGGCGACTACCTGCTTGAGCCGGAGATCGAGGCGTTCGAGGCCGACTACTCGGCCGGCACGCCGCCGACCGTGCGGGTGAGGCTGCGCGCCGAGCTCGGGGAGCACGCCACGCGCCGGCTCATCGCCGTGGTGGAGGGGAGCGCCACCGTGCGCGCGACGGCCGACCGCCAGCGCGAGGTCATCGCGGCGTTCGAGACCGCTTACGGCGAGGCGGCCGCGGCCCTCATCGGCGCCGTCAACGCGGCGGCGGCGCCCAAGCCCGCCGGCTAGCCGCGGGACGCCGCCTCGAGCGCCTCGCTCGCCGCGAGCCAGGCTTCCTCCGCCGCACCCAGCCGGCGCTTCAGGTCGGCGCGCCCGAGCAGGAGCCGCGCGAGTTCCTCGCGCCCGACCGCCGCATAGACCTCCGGCGTCGCGAGCCTCGCCTCGAGCGCCGTCGACTCCGCCCCGATCGCCTCGAGCTCGGCATCCGCGCGCGCCAGCGCTGATTTAAGTGGGCTCAGCCGCTGGCGCCGCTCGGCCTCGAGGCGCTTGCGGTCCTTCGCGCTCGGCTCGCCCGCCCGCGCGCCCTCGGTCCGTGCGCCTGCGGCCGCCGCGGATTCCCTGAGCCACGCAGCGTAGTCCTCGAGGTCGCCGTCGAAGGGGAGCGCCCTGCCATCGGCGACGAGCCAGAGCTCATCCGCCACGAGGCGCAAGAGGTAGCGGTCGTGGGACACGAGCACGATCGCGCCCGCGTAGTCCTGCAGCGCCATGCCGAGCGCGTGGCGCATCTCGAGGTCCAGGTGGTTGGTCGGCTCATCGAGGAGCAGCAGGTTCGGACGCCTCGACACGATGAGCGCGAGCACGAGCCGCGCCTTCTCGCCGCCCGAGAAGGGCGCCACCGGCTCGAACACCCGGTGGCCCGAGAACCCGAACCCGCCGAGGAAGTTGCGCTGCTCCTCCTCGGTTGCCCGTGCGAGCGCCTCGCCGCCGTGGCGCGCGAGGTGGACGAGCGCGGAGGCGCGCTCATCGAGCTGCTCGAGCTGGTGCTGCGCGAAGTAGCCGATGGCGAGGTCTTGCGCCGCGATCCGGGAGCCCGCGAGGAGCGGTTGCACGCCCGCGAGCGTGCGGGTCAGCGTCGACTTGCCGGCGCCGTTCCTCCCCAGGAGCCCGATGCGGTCCCCGGGCGAGAGGCTCATCGCGACCCGCTCGAGCACGGCCGTCCCGCCATAGCCCGCGCTCGCGCCCTCGAGTGCCAGGAGCGGGCGCGGCAGCCGCGCCGGCGTTGCGAAGGTGAACTCGAACGGCGAGTCGACGTGGGCGGGCGCGATCCGCTCGAGCCGCTCGAGCTGCTTCAACCGGCTCTGTGCCTGGCGCGCCTTGCTGGCCTTTGCCTTGAACCGCTCGATGAACTGGACGACGTGGCTGATCTCGCGCTGCTGGCGGGCGTACGCCGATTGCTGCTGCGAGAGGCGCATGGCGCGCTCGGCCTCGAAGTCGGAGTAGTTGCCGGCGTAGGACTCGATGCGCTCGCGCTCGATGCTGATGACGCGCGTGGCGACCCGGTCGAGGAACTCCCGGTCGTGGGCGATCACGACGAGCGTCCCGGTGTAGGCCTTCAGCCACTCCTCGAGCCACAGCACCGCATCGAGGTCGAGGTGATTGGTCGGCTCATCGAGCAGCAGGATGTCCGAGCGCGCCATCAGCGCCTGCGCGAGCGCGAGACGCCGCTGCCAGCCGCCGGAGTACTCGGCGACCGGGCGCTCGATCCCGGCGCTGTCAAAGCCAAGGCCCGCGAGCAGCCTCGCCGCGCGGCTGCGCGCCGAGTAGCCGCCGAGTGACTCGAGGCGGGCGTGCAGCATGCCGAGCCGCGCGCCGTCGTGCGCCTCGGTCGCCTCCTCAACCTCGCGCTCGATGAGCCTCAGTTCATGATCGCCATCGAGCACGAACTCGATCGCGGCGCGCGGGTCCGGTGGCACGTCCTGGGCGACGCTCGCGAGCACGTGGCCCGATTGGACGCCGACCTCCCCCGCATCGGCGCCAAGCTCGCCCTTCAGGAGCGCGAAGAGACTCGACTTGCCGGTGCCATTGGCACCGACCAGCGCGACCTTCTCGCCGGCGAACAGGCTGAACGTCGCATCGGTGAAGAGCGCGCGCGGGCCGCGGCGGAGCGTAACTGCGCGAAGGGTGAGCATCGAGGGCGACCCGAAAGACCGGGGCGCATGCTACCGGGCGCCGTGCCCGGGAGCGAGCGGCGGGCGTTAAGGGACGGCGCGCGGCGCGCCGTGGCGGCGCTCGACCGAGGGCAGCAGCGTCTGGCCGCGCTCCTGCGCTTCCATGAGCTCAAGCAGCGCCTCGGCCGTCATCGGGTCGCCGAACAGGCGACCCTGCGCGTAGTGGCAGCCGCGCGCGCGCAGGAACTCGAGCTGCTCGCGCGTCTCCACGCCCTCCGCGACGACCTCCATGTCGAGGTTGCGGCCCATCTCGATGATCGTCTTCACGAGCGTCGCATCGTCGTGGTCGAAGGCGGCCTTCCTGACGAACGACTGGTCGATCTTGAGCGTCTCGACGGGCATCTGCTGCAGCGCCGAGAGCGAGGAGTAGCCCGTGCCGAAGTCGTCGATCGACAGGCGCACGCCGAGGTCATGCAGCTCGCTCAGCATCTTCACCGTGCGCGGCGCGTTCGACATCAGCGTCGTCTCGGTGATCTCAAGCTCAAGGCAATCGGGCGCGACCCCAAGCTCGCGGAACACGGAGGCAAAGCGGGTGATGAAGCTCGCCTGCTGCAGCTGCTTGAGCGACAGGTTGATCGACACGCGACCCGGGTCCGGCACGCGGGCGCGCCACTTGCCGTAGTCGGTGCAGACGCGCCGCAGCACCCATTCGCCGATGGGCAGGATCAGGTTCGTCTGCTCGGCGAGCGGGATGAAGTAGGCGGGCGGGATGTCGCCGTGCCCGGGCAGCCGCCACCTGAGGAGCGCCTCCGCGCCCGCCATGCGCCCCGTCGTGAGGTCCACCTTCGGCTGGTAGAGGATCACGAACTCGTCGCGCTCGAGCGAACGGCGGAGCTTGCTCTTCAGGATCAGCCGCTCGACGGCGGCGGCGTTCATCTCGGGCACGTAGAACGTGTAGTTGCTGCCGCCGCCTTGCTTGGAGTGATACATCGCGGCGTCGGCGTTGCGGATGAGGTCGATCGTGTTGCTCGCATCGTCCGGGCAGATCGAGATGCCGATGCTCAGCGTCAGGTACACCTCGGTGTCGTTCAGGAAGAACGCGCGGCTAACGTCATCGAGGAGCTGGCGCGCGATCGCCGCGAGCGCCGCGCGCGGGTCGGTGCCGGCCTCGAGGTTCTCGATGAACACCGCGAACTCATCCCCCGCGAGGCGGCCGACCACCGAGCCCTTGGGAACGACGCGCGTCAGGCGCTCGCTCAGGATCTCGAGGGTGCGATCGCCGGCCGAGTGCCCGAAGGTGTCGTTGACGTCCTTGAACCGGTCGAGGTCCAGGTACATGAGCGCGAGCGTCGTGCCGCCGCGATGCGCCCGCGCGATCGCCTGCTGCAGGAGGTGCTGGAACTGCATCCGGTTCGGGATCTTGGTCAGCGTGTCGTAGCGCGCGAGGTAGCGGATGCGCCGCTCGGCGCGCTTGCGCTCGGTGATGTTGTGGGCGACGAAGATGCAGCCCTCGAAGCGCGCGAGCGGCCGCGTGTCGGTGCCGGCCTCGGTCGCGTGGCCATCGACGATCGTCGAGCCCGACATCGACACGGGCACCGCTTCGCCGCCGCGTGTCTTGATCATGAACTCGCGCGTCTCGC
Organism: Pseudomonadota bacterium; assembly: GCA_025356075.1. Taxonomy (GTDB): domain Bacteria; phylum Pseudomonadota; class Gammaproteobacteria; order Steroidobacterales; family Steroidobacteraceae; genus CAIKZZ01. The sequence goes on from JANXUT010000037.1 coordinate 43,206, forward strand.
GCACCGCGCGCTGCAGCACGAAATTGCGGCGTTCATCGACGGCGAGGAGCGAGGCGATGTCGCGCCCGGTGAGCTCGGGCTCCGACCAGCCGAAGAGCTGCACCGCCGCCTCGTTCGCGCGCGTGATGCGCCCGTCGGGCGTCGTCACCAGCACCGCGTCCGTCATGCTGTTGAGCACGACGTCGAGGTAGTTCTTGGTGATCGTCGTCTGCCTCAGCTTCTCGCGCATGCGCTCGACGGCGGCGGAGAGCTCGGCGAACTCGTGCTGGGTCGCGGCGGCGACGGGCTGGGTGTAGTCGCCATCGCCGAGCTGGTCGATCGTGCCGACGAGCGAGCGGATCGGGCGGCGCAGGCGCCTGACGAGGAAGCCCGCGGCAAGGGCGCCCGCGACGAGGCAGCTCAACGCGACGCTGACGAGGAGCCACACGTGCTCGCCGATCGGGCTCTCGGCGGCGGCGACGGCGGCCACGAGGAGTGGCACGCCGGTCAGCGATACGAGCGCGACACCCGCGACGAGCGCAGTGCGGTATTTCGAGCGGAATGGACCGGGCAACCGCATGCACTGCATCATATAGACGCCCCCCCGCCGCCAGTAGTCGAAATGCGACTCAAGTCACCGACATCAGGCATCGACTTCCCCGGGAGTAGGGGCTTTATGCAGGTATATGTTGCGTCGCAGCACCGGTTGAGCGCGCCGACGGGCCCGGCAGGCCCGTCCGCGTGAAGACCCCGGTTTCCTTCGACGCCCTGGAACTGACCGGCCGTACGCGCCGCCACGTGCTTGAAATCGACACGCCGCGCGGCGTCGTGCACCGGGCGGTCGTGAAGCCCCTCCGTGCGATGCGCCGCGCGGCGGCGAAGGAGGGCATCGACCTCGCGCTCGCCTCGAGCTTCCGGGACTTCGATACCCAGGTGCGCATCTGGAACGAGAAATGGACCGGCCGCCGTGGGCTGCAGGATCGCGCCGGCCGCGCGCTCGAGGCGGCGAGCTTAAGGCCCGCCCAGCGCGTCGCCGCGATCCTCGCCTGGTCCGCGCCACCCGGCGCGAGCCGCCACCACTGGGGCACCGACGTCGACGTGTTTGATCGGGCGGCGCTGCCGCAAGGCTACCAGCTCGCGCTCATTCCCTCGGAGTACGCCCCGGGCGGGCCGTTCGCGGCGCTGACCGCGTGGCTCGATGCGAACATGCATCGCTTCGGGTTCTATCGGCCGTACCGCATCGATCGCGGCGGCGTCGCGCCCGAGCCCTGGCACCTCTCCCATGCGCCGACCGCGCGCGAGGCCTCGCGGCGCCTCAGGCTCGCGACCGTGCGTAGCGCCATCGGCGATGCCTCGATCGAGGGGCGCGCCGCGCTCCTGCAGGCGCTGCCGCGCGTCTACGCGCGCTACGTGCGCAGCGTCGACGCACCGCCCCGGCGCTAGGCTGCGGGCCTGCGCTTCGCGAGCGCGTCGCGGCGCGTGCGGCTCAAGAGCCGCATGAACGCGGCCGGCCAGTAGCGCTTCAGGCGCCAGAGCTTCACGTACGAGCGCGGCAGCACGATGTAGAGCTTGCGCGCGGCGCACGCGCCGAGCATGTCGGCCGCCGCGCGCTCGGCGGTGTAGTGGCTCGAGGTCATGAGCTTCCTCGCCGCCGCGAGCGCGGCGCTCGGCGCGCGCGCCTCATCGAGGAGGCGCGTCGGGAAGAACCCCGGCATCGCGACGGCCGCGTGCACGTTGCTGTCCTCGAGCTCCTGCGCGAGCGTCTCGGTGAGCGCGACGACGGCGGCCTTGGAGGCGTTGTAGCTCGACATGTAGGCGGCGGACGCGAACGCCGCGGCGCTGGCGATGTTGAGGAGGCAGGCGCGCTCGGCGCGCTTCAGGTGCGGGATCGCCGCGCGGCAGCCGATCGCGACGCCGACGACGTTGATCTCGAGCGCCCAGCGCCAGTCGGCCGCGGGCGTGTCGACGACAGCGCCGGCGACCGCGACGCCCGCGTTGTTGACCATGAGCTCGAGGCCACCGACCCGGGCCGCGAAATCATCGATCGCGGCGCCGAAGGCGGCCTCGTCCGTGACATCGGCCGAGTAGGTGTGGACCGCCGCCGCGCCGAGCGCCGTGAGGCGGGCCGTCGCGTCAGCGAGGCGCGCGGGCTCGCGGTCGAGGATCGCGATGCGCCAGCCGTCGCGGGCGAGGAGTTCGGTGAAGGCGCGCCCCAAGCCGCTGCCGCCGCCGGTGATGAACGCGCGTTTGCCGCTCAAGGCGGCGCTGAGCGGCGTCGCCGCTCCGGTCAACTCCGGCCCCAGAGCTCGCGCAGGTGCCCGAGCATCAGCTGGCGCACGTTCGGGAGCGGGTTCGGGTCGAAGGTGAAGCAGGGCGGATTGCGCCGGAGCAGCGGCCAGCTGTCGGTCCGCATCACCTGGCGCAGGAAGTCGAGGTGCTGCTGGATCGACTGCATGTAGGGATTCTGGCCCTCGAACAGCTTCTCGACGTAGTGGTATGCCGATTCAAACACGCCATCGAGGCGATCGTGCATGGTCTGGCGCACGAACTCAGGGGTCTGGCGCAGCAGGTCGAGCCCTGAGCCGTACTGCACGCGAAGCGCGCCGTCCTCGCCGCGCCTCGTCGCGACGCCGGCCAGCACGAACTCGGGGTAGAGGCGATCGCGGCACTTCTCGAGGTAGCAGCGATCCGCCATCTGCGCGATGAGGTCGGCGGTGCCGAGCAGGTGGCCGACCTTGCGATCGCGCGAGTCATCGACCTCGATCGCATTCAGCGGAATCTCATAGCCCGTGAAGTGCACGATGCGGGTCGCGACCGGCACCCAGCTGGCCATGCCGATCGTCGGCATGAAGCGCGACATGAAGCGCGCCGAGCGGGTCACGTGCGAGCTCGTGTACTCCGCGCCGTTCTTGATCGGATCGGTGCTCTCGCGGATGTAGCCCGCGTCGTGGAAGACCGCCGTCACGAGGCCCATCGCCGCGCGCGAGAAGCCGAGGCGCGCATCGGGGCCGACGCTGCGCTCGTAGCCGACGAGCAGGCGCGCCATCGCGAGCACCACGTCGAGCGTGTGCTGGCGGTCGTGATAGATGGTGTCGACGCCGTTGTAGCCGGGCAGGCGCCCCGTGAAGAGCTGGTCGAAGGTCGCAAGCGCGGTCGCGACCGGCGCGAAGGATTCGCCGGGCCACTCGGCCTCAAAAAGCTCCTCGACGGCGCGAGTGACCGCGGTGGTCGAGCTCACCTGGACGGTATTGGTGACGTCGTAGTCATTGCGGCGGTGGCGCGAGAACTGCGGACGCACGGCGGTGGCGGTTTGCATAGCGCGATGAGTCTATGCGCAAAATCAACGCCCCCGCCACAGTTATGCCCTCAAAATCGCCCAAAAGAGCGGCGATATGTCAGGGGGATAAGTCAAACGTGGCGATAACCGGCGTGTGGTCCGAGGGCCTCTCGGCGCGACGAGGGGCGACATCGATGCGGCACGCGGTGCATACCTTAGCGAGGCGAGGGCTAGCGAGTATTAGGTCGATTCTGAGACCTGCGTTACGGCGAAATGCCGCAGCGCGATAGTCCCACCAGCTGAATGATTTTTCGGGCTGTTCAAACTGCCGGAAGACATCGACGAGCCCGAGCGCCGTCAGGCGACCAAGCGCCTCGCGTTCGGCGGGGCTGACGAGAACCTGACCCTCCCAGGCCTTTGGATCGTGCACGTCGCGGTCCTCGGGAGCCACGTTGAAGTCGCCGAGTACCGCGAGCTTCTCGTACTTCTGGAGGGCGTCGTTAAGGTATTCCCTCAACGCTTCCAGCCAGCGGAGCTTGTACGCGTACTTGTCCGACCCGACGCTCTGCCCGTTCGGCACGTAGACGTCGATGATCCGGATGCCCTCGACGGTGCCGGCGATGACGCGCGCCTGTTCGTCGGCAAATCCCGGGATGCCGCGCTCGACCTCGCGCACCTCGCCCTTGGCGAGGAGCGCGACGCCGTTGTAGGTGCGCTGGCCGTGCCAGACGCCCGGGAGCCCCAGGCGCTCGACCTCATTTGCCGGGAACTCCTCGTCGCGCAGCTTCGTTTCCTGGAGCCCGAGCGCATCGATGCCGGTGGTCTTCAGCCACGCCTCGAGGTGCGGGATGCGCACGCGAAGCGAATTCACGTTCCAGGTCGCAAGGTGAAAGGGCCGCGCGCTCACTGCACGATCCCGTCCTGCCGTAGCAGCGGCGCGACATCGGGCCGGTGGCCGCGAAAGGCGACGAACGCCTCCATCTGGTCGCAGCGCCCGCCCTGCGAGAGCACCTCGTCGAGGAAGCGCTGCGCGGTCGAGGCATCGAAGACGCCCGACTCCGCGAACGCGGCGAACGCATCCGCGGCGAGCACCTCGGCCCACTTGTAGCTGTAGTAGCCGGCGGCGTAGGCACCTGAGAACACGTGCATGAAGCTGTGCGCGAACCGATTGAACTCGGGCGCCGGCACCGCACCCACCGCCGCGCGGACTTCCGTGATGATCCGCTCGAGCTCCTCTGGCGTCGCAGGGCTTGTGCCCGAGTGCAGGCGAAAATCAAAGAGCGCGTACTCGAGCTGGCGCGCGGCCGCGAGCGCGGCGTGGAAGGTGCGGGTGCCGAGGAGCCGCGCCAGCATGCCCTTCGGGAGCGGCGCGCCCGTCCCGACGTGCGCGGAGACGAGCGGCAGCACCTCGGGGCGCCACGCCCACTGCTCCATCAGCTGGCTTGGCAGCTCCACCGCATCCCACGGCACGCCGTTGATGCCGGCGAGGCTCGGGTAGTCGATGCGGGTCAGCAGGTGATGGAGCGCGTGACCGAACTCGTGGAAGAGCGTCACGACGTCGGCGTGGGTGAGGAGCGCGGGGGCGCCCGGCGATGGCGGCGTGAAGTTGCAGACGAGGTTCGCGACGGGAAGCTCGCTTCCCCCCTTCAGGCGCTTCCTCACCGTCACCTCGCCCATCCAGGCGCCGGCGCGCTTCCTCTCGCGGGCGTAGAGGTCGGCGTAGAACCCGCCGATCCGGGCTCCCGCGTCCGAGTGGATCTCGTAGTAGCGGACATCCGGATGCCAGACGGCCACACCGGTGCGCTCCCCGATGCGGATCCCGTAGAGCCGGTTCGCGATCTCGAAGAGCCCCTCGAGCACCCGCGGCAGCGGAAAATACGGCCGCAACGCCTCCTCCGAGACCGAGTGGCGCTGCTGCTGCAGCTTCTCGGCGTAGTAGGCGGCATCCCAGGCGGCGAGCTTGCGCCCGGCGAACGCCTCGAGGTCGGCGAACTCGCGCCGCGCGGCGGGCACGTAGCTGCGCGCCAGGTCCTCGAGGAAGCCGATGACACCCTGAACGCTCCCCGCCATCTTGGTCGCGAGCGAGAGCCCGGCGAAGTTCTCAAAGCCCAAGAGCACCGCCGCCTCGTGCCTCAGCTTCAGGATCTCCGTGATCACCGGTCCATTGTCGAAGCGGCCCGCGAGCGGCCCCTTGTCGGAGGCGCGCGTGACCCAGGCCTCGTAGAACACCTGCCGGAGCTCGGAGGAGTCGGCGTGCGTGACGATGGCGAGGTAAGTCGGCTGGTCGAGCGTGAAGTACCAGCCCGCCTGGCCGCGCTCGGCGGCATCGGCGCGCGCGCGGGCAAGGACGTGCGCGGGAAGGCCGGCGAGCCGAGCCTCCTCCTCGATGCGATGCGACCAGGCGCGGGTCGCATCGAGCACCTGCTCCTCGAACTTCGACTGCAGGCGCGCGAGCTCCTGCATGAGCGCCTTGAAGCGCGCCTGGCGCGCGGGATCGAGGCGCACGCCCGCCAGCTTGAACTCGCGCAGCGCAAAGTCGAGCACCTTGCGCTCGGCGGAGGACAGCTTCGCGCCGTCGCGCTCGCGGATCCGCTCATACGCGAGCGCGAGCGCCGCGTTCTGGCCGACCTCGGTCTGGTACTCGGCGAGGAGCGGCAGGCAGAGGTTGTAGGCGGCCCTGAGTTCATCGCTGTTGGCGACCGCGTTCAGGTGCCCGATCGGCGCGAACACGCGGTTCAGGCGATGCTGCAGCTCCTCAAACGGCTCCACCAGCGTCGCGAAGTCGGGCTCGGGCAGAGCGAGGAGTTCGGCCAGCCGCGCGCGATTCAGGGCGAGCTGTTCACGGATCGCGGGCTCGGCGTGCTCAGGTCCGATCGCCGCGTAGTCCGGCAGGCCCTCGGTGGCGAGCAGCGGGTTTGGCATCGATGGTTCCTTCGGAGTCGGCGGCGCGGGGAGAATCCTACCAGAGCGCACGCGACGGCCGGCGGCGGGATTATGATGCCCGCTCCCTCCCGGCAAACGGCATCGATGCCCATCCACTACGACTACATCGCGATCGGCGGCGGCAGCGGCGGGCTCGCGACCGCGCAGCGCGCCGCCGAGTACGGCGCGCGCGTCGCCGTGATCCAGCCCGGGCGCCTCGGCGGCACCTGCGTCAACGTCGGCTGCGTGCCGAAGAAGCTCACCTGGACCGCCGCGATGCTCGCGCATGCGGCCGAGGATGCGCGTGGCTACGGCTTCGACCTGACCGTGCACGGCCACGACTGGGGCCGCCTCAAGGCCGGCCGCGATGCGTTCGTCGCGCGCCTGAATGGCATCTACGCCGCCAACCTCGAGAAGCAGAAGGTCGACTGGCTCGACGGGACCGCGCGCTTCCTCGACGCGCACACGCTCATCGTGGGCGGGGAGGTGCTGACGGCGCCGCACATCGCGATCGCGACGGGCGGGGCGCCCTCGGTGCCGGATATCCCCGGCGCCGCGCTCGGCATCACCTCCGACGGCTTCTTCGAGCTCCCCTCCCGGCCACGGAGCGTCGCCGTCATCGGCAGCGGCTACGTCGCGGTCGAGCTCGCCGGCGCCTTCGCCGCGCTCGGCGCGAAGGTCTCGCTCTTCATCCGCCACGACCGCGTGCTCAGGAGCTTCGACCTCATGCTCTCGACGGCGCTGATGCGCGCGATGGGCGCCGATGGCATCACGCTCGTTGCAGGCGCAATCCCCGCGGCGCTCAAGGCCACCGAGTCCGGCACCGAGCTCACCCTCGCGGACGGACGCGCCTTCGAAGGCTTCGACTGCGTGCTGTTCGCGATCGGCCGCTCGCCGCTGAGCGCCTCGCTCGACCTGGCGCGCGCCGGGGTTGCCCTCTACGACGATGGCGTCGTCATCACCGACAAGTTCCAGAACACCAACGTCGCCGGCATCTACGCGATCGGCGATGTGACCGGGCGCGAGGCGCTGACACCGGTCGCGATCGCGGCGGGGCGGCGCCTCGCCGATCGCCTGTTCGGTGGCCAGGCCGAGCGCTTCCTCGACTACGCGCTGACGCCGACGGTCGTGTTCTCGCACCCGCCGCTCGGGACGGTGGGCCTCTCGGAGGCGGCGGCGCGCGAGCTCCACGGGGCGGCGGTGAAGGTCTACACCGCGGAGTTCACGCCGATGTACTACGCGCTCACCGAGACGAAGCGCGGTGCCGAGATGAAGCTCGTGTGCGTCGGCGATGAGGAGCGCATCGTCGGGCTCCACATCATCGGCCAGGGCGCGGATGAGATGCTGCAGGGCTTCGCGGTCGCCGTGAAGATGGGCGCCACGAAGCGGGACTTCGACGACACGATCGCGATCCACCCGACGGTCGCCGAAGAACTCGTGACGATGCGCTGAGCCGATGGCACTACGCCCCTATCAGGGAGTGAGCCCGAGCCTCGGCGCGCGGGTCTACGTTGATGCCGCCGCCCTCGTCATCGGGCGCGTGAGCCTCGGCGATGACAGCTCCGTGTGGCCGATGGCCGTGATCCGGGGTGACGTGCACACGATCACGATCGGGGCGCGCAGCTCGGTTCAGGACGGCGCGGTGCTGCACGTGACGCACGAGGGACCTTATTCGCCGGGCGGCGGGCCGCTCCTCATCGGCGATGAGGTCACGATCGGCCACCAGGCGCTGCTGCACGCCTGCAACGTAGGCAACCGCTGCCTCGTCGGCATGGGCGCGATCCTGCTCGATGGCGTCATCGTCGAGGACGAGGTGCTGATCGGCGCGGGCGCCGTCGTTGCGCCGCGCACGCGCCTCCCCACGCGTACGCTGTGGCGCGGCAATCCCGCGCGCCTGGCGCGCGTGCTGACAGCGAAGGAAATCGAGAGCCTCGCGTACTCGGCCGGGCACTACGTCCGGGTCAAGGACTCGTACCGGGAGCCGGAGTAACCCGCGGCAGTTCCCGCCCCTTGGCGGCGAGGAGCTCGAGCACGTGGCGGGTCTGCGGGCGCACGCCGCGCCAGACGAGGAACGCCTCGGCCGCCTGCTCGACCAGCATCCCCCAGCCCTTGTGGTTCGCGTGCGCGCCGTGCGCGGCGGCCCAGTGCGTGAAGGGCGTCTCGCCAGGCGCATAGGCCATGTCGTAGCAGACGCTGTCAGGGCCGATCACCGCGCCCGGGATCGAGGGCACCGCGCCCTCGAGGCTCGCCGCGGTCGCATTCACGATGAGGTCGAAGGGCGCAGGCTCGATCGAATCAAACCCGCAGGCGATGATCGCCCCGCGGCCGCTGAACGTCGCGGCGAGCTGGGTGGCGCGCTCGAGGGTGCGGTTCGCGATCGCGACGAGCGCGGGCTTGAGCGCGAGGAGCGGACCCAGCACCCCGCGGGTCGCGCCGCCGGCGCCGAGGATCAGGATGCGCTTCCCCTCGAGGGCGAGCTTCAGGTTCTCGGTGAGGTCGATGATGAGCCCGATGCCGTCGGTGTTGTCGCCCCTGAGCTCGCCGTCAGGCATCACGCTGATGGTGTTGACCGCGCCCGCGATGAGCGCGCGCGGCGTCATCTCGTTGACGAGCTCGGCGGCCGCCTGCTTGTGCGGGATCGTCACGTTGAGGCCGCGCCCGCCCTGCACGAGGAACTCGAGCGCCGCGGCGCGGAACCGCTCGGCATCGGCGTCGATGAGGCGGTACTGCATGTGCTGCAGCGTCGCGCGCGCGAACATGCCGTGGATGAACGGCGACCAGCTGTGGCTGACCGGGTGCCCGATCAGCGCGTAGCGATCAGGTGCCGCGACGCTTGAGTTCACGTGGTTGGGCTTTCCCCGAGCCAGCGCGCCGCGTCCTTGGCGAAGTAGGTGAGGATGCCATCCGCCCCCGCGCGCTTGATCGAGGTCAGCGTCTCGAGGACGACCGCGCGCTCATCGAGCCAGCCGTTCTGGGTCGCCGCCTTCAGCATCGCGTACTCGCCGCTCACCTGGTAGGCGAACGTCGGCGCGCCGAACTCGTCCTTCACCCGCCTGACGATGTCGAGGTACGGGAGCGCCGGCTTCACCATGATCATGTCAGCGCCTTCCTCCAGGTCGAGCGCGACCTCGTAGAGCGCCTCGTCGGAGTTGGCCGGGTCCATCTGGTAGGTGCGCTTGTCGGCCTTCCCGAGGCTCCCCGCGGAGCCGACCGCATCGCGAAAGGGCCCGTAGAACCCGGAGGCGAACTTGGCGGAGTAGGCGAGGATGCGCGTGTGGATGTGCCCGGCCTGCTCGAGCGCGTCCCTGAGCACGCCGATGCGCCCGTCCATCATGTCGGAGGGTGCCACGATGTCGGCGCCCGCGGCCGCGTGCGAGAGCGCCTGGCGCGTGAGCGCGGCGACGGTCGCATCGTTCAGTACGTAGCCGCTGGAATCGATGATGCCGTCCTGCCCGTGCGTCGTGTAGGGATCGAGCGCGACGTCGGTGATGACGCCTAGTCCCGGGGCCGCGCGCTTGATCGCACCGATCGCGCGCTGCACGAGCCCCGCCGCGTTCCAGGCCTCCTTGCCATCGAGCGACTTGGTCGCGGCGAGCGGCACCGGGAAGAGCGCAAGCGCCGGGATGCCAAGCGCAATGAGCTCGGCTGCGTCCTTCACGAGCTCGTCGATCGAGACCCGCGCGACGCCCGGCATCGAGGGCACCGGCACGCGCTCGGCGGTTCCCTCGATGACGAACACCGGGTAGATGAGGTCATCCGCCGACAGGCGCGTCTCGCGCATGAGCCGGCGCGAGAAATCATCCCGGCGCATGCGCCGCATCCGGACGCGGGGAAAGGAGCCGGGAATGGGGCGCATGAAGGTCCTTAAGTTCCGCGGGGCGGACCGGACGGTCCTCCACCCCTCGGTGCAATCTCAGCACACCCTGCTCCAGCACGCCAACGGCCGCCCCGGGAGGGCGGGCGGGTCACTCCGGCACGTGCCAGCTGATGCGCGCCCGGCCGCGCCCGGCGGGCGCGAGCGTCGAGTGCAGCCACGGGATCGCCTGGGCGAGGCGTTCATCGAGCTGCCACGGCGGGTTCACGATGAGAAGCCCGGCGCCATTCAAGCCCACCGGTGAATCATCCCGCTGCACGCAGAGCTCGACGATGAGCTGGCGGCGGATGCCGGTCGCCGCCATGCGCTCGAGGAACCGTCCCGCCGCATCGCCGTGCTTGATCGGGAACCAGACCGCGTACACGCCGCCCGCGAAGCGCGTGTGCGCGGCAAGGAGCGTCTCCAGCAGCCGCTCGAACTCATCGGGCGACTCGTACGGCGGGTCGATGAGCACGAGGCCGCGCTTTTCGGGCGGCGGGATGAGTGCGAGGAGCGCCTCGTAGCCGTCGCGCTCGTGCACCTGCGCGCGCGCATCGCGCCCGAGGCCGCGCTTCAAGGCCACGGCCGACTCGTGCTCGAGCTCCGAGAACACCGCGCGATCCTGCGGCCGCAGCGCCTCGAGCGCGATGAGCGGGGAGCCGGGGTAGGCGAGGAGCTTGCCGTCCTCGACCCCGAGCCGGCGCACTATCTCGAGATAGCGCGCGGCGGCCGGGGGCGGCGCGCTCGCTGCCAGGAGCGGCACGATGCCGGCGCGGAACTCGCCCGTGCGCTGCATCTCGATCGCATCGACCGGGTAGGTGCCGCGCCCGGCGTGCGTGTCCATGAAGAAGATCGGCGCCGCCTTCTTCGCGAGCTGGTCGATGAGCGCGACGAGCACGACGTGCTTCAGCACGTCGGCGAAGTTCCCGGCGTGGAAGGCGTGGCGGTAGTTCATGGCCGGGGCCGCGAGGGCAGCTCGACGCGGCTGGCCGACGCGCTCAAGGTGCGACTTCGCCGAGCCAGTCGCGGGCCTTCAGGTACTCGAGCGCAAGCCTCGCCTCGGCGGACCCCGGTTCCGGCTCGAAGCCGTACTCCCAGCGCGCGAGCGGCGGCAGCGACATGAGGATCGATTCCGTGCGCCCGCCCGACTGCAGCCCAAACTGCGTGCCGCGGTCAAAGACGAGGTTGAACTCGACGTAGCGGCCGCGGCGGTAGAGCTGGAAGGCGCGCTCGCGCTCGCCAAAGGGCGTCTCGCGGCGCCTCGCGACGATCGGCAGGTACGCCTCGAGGAACGCATCGCCAATGGCGCGCTGGAAGGCGAAGCTCCGCTCGAACCCGTCCTCGCTCCAGTCATCGAAGAAGATCCCGCCGACGCCGCGCGTCTCGCCGCGGTGCGGCAGGTAGAAGTAACGGTCGCACCAGGCCTTGAGCCGCGGATAGACCTCCGCTCCGAAGGGCGCGCAGGCATCCCGGGCGGTGCGGTGCCAGTGGCGCACGTCCTCATCGAACGCATACGTGGGCGTGAGATCAAAGCCGCCGCCGAACCACCACGCCGCCGGCACGCCCGCCCTGCGGGCGCTGAAGAACCGCACGTTCATGTGCGTGGTCGGCACGTAGGGATTCAGCGGGTGGAAGACCAGCGACACGCCGAGCGCCTCGAACGAGGCGCCGGCGAGCTCGGGGCGCGCGAGCGTCGCAGACGGCGGCAACGCATCGCCTGTCACGTGCGAGAACCCGACGCCGCCCTGCTCGAGGAGCCGGCCGTCCTTCAGCACGCGGCTCTCGCCGCCGCCGCCGCCCGGCCGCTGCCAGCTGTCGCGCCTGAACCTCGCGCCGCCGTCGGCCGCCTCGAGGCTCGTTGTGATCCGGTCCTGGAGCGTGAGCAGGTACGCGCGCACCGCGGCCGTGTCGGGAGTCATGCTCGCCAGTATCGCCGAAGCCGGGTCCCGGTGGCCGGCGGACTCCTCAGCGGGCCGCCTTCTTGGCGAGGGCCTTGCGTGCGGGCTTGTGCGCCGGGCTGTTCGCGGCGGCCTTCGGGAGCGCCTTGGCGCGCGGCTTCAGGGCCTTGGCTTGCGCGCCCGGCGCTGTCCTGGTCGCGGCGGCGGCGCGCGGTGCCTTCACGGCCGCCGCCGCCGCAGGGGTCGCGGCCGGTGCCTTCGCGGCGGCGCGGCGCCGTCCCGCCGCGGGTGCGGCGGCAGCGCCCGGTGCGGCGGGCTTCGCCCCCGGCTTGCGCCGGCCAAAACGGGTGGTGCCGCGAAGCGGCGCATCGACGAGGAGCGCGCGCGCTTCCTCGAGGCTGAGGCTCGCGGGCTCGCGGTCCTTCGGGATCCTGGCGTTTCGCTTGCCGTCGGTGAGGTAAGGGCCGAAGCGGCCGTTCAGCACCTGCATGTCATCGACGCCGTAGTCCTTGATCAGGCGCGCGGCGTCGGCGACCTTCTTCTCCTCGATGAGCTCGAGCGCCCGCGGGAACTCGATCGTGTACGGATCGTCCGTCTTGATCGACACGTACTTCGGTCCAAACTTCACGTACGGCCCGAAGCGGCCGATGCCGACGGATACCGTCTCGCCAGCGGGGAGCTCGCCGAGCGTGCGCGGCAGCGTGAAGAGCTTCAGGGCTTCCTCGAGCGTGATCGTGTCCATCTTCTGGCCCGGCCGAAGCCCCGCGAACTTCGGCTTCTCGACGTCGTCCTTCGTGCCCAGTTGCGTGAACGGGCCGTACTGGCCGATGCGCACGCTGACCGGGCGGCCGCTCAAGGGGTCGATGCCGAGCTGGCGCGACTGCGCGACCTGCTCGCGCGTGACGGTCTTCTCGATCGTCCTGACAAGCTCGATGAACGGCTTCCAGAACTCCCGGAGTACCGGCACCCATTCCTTGTCGCCGCGCGAGATGTCATCGAGGTCGTCCTCGAGCCTGGCGGTGAAGTCGTAGTCGACGTACTTCGGGAAGAACTGCACGAGGAAGCGGCTGACGATCTTGCCGGTGTCGGTCGGCACGAAGTTGCGGCGCTCGTCCTCGACGTACTTGCGTGCGCGCAAGGTCTCGATGATCGCGGCGTAGGTCGAGGGGCGGCCGATGCCGCGCTCCTCGAGCGCCTTGACCAGGCCTGCCTCAGTGTAGCGGGGCGGGGGCTCGGTGAAGTGCTGCTCGGGCCGAAGCTCGAGGAGGTCGGCGATGTCGCCTTGGCTGAGCGCCGGCAGCCTGCCGCCGTCCTCGCTCTCCTCATCGTCGTTCCGGTCGACCTCGTAGGCGGCGAGGTAGCCCGGCTTGATGAGCGTCGAGCCCGAGGCGCGGATCACGCCGACCGGGGTCCCGGCGCTCGCCTGCGCGGCCGGGTGCATCGTGACGCTGACCTGCTCGAAGAGCGCGTTCGTCATCTGCGAGGCGACGGTGCGCTTCCAGATCAGCGAGTAGAGCCGCCACATGTCCTCGTCGATGTGCCCCTTCAGCTTCTCGGGGGTATTCGCGGCGGACGTCGGGCGGATCGCCTCGTGGGCCTCCTGCGCGTTCTTCTGCTTGTTCGCGTAGGAACGCGGCGTCTCGGGCACGGCCTCGGGGCCGTAGAGCGCGCCGATCGTGTCCCGGATCTGGCCGATCGCCTCGACCGACAGCGAGGTCGAGTCGGTGCGCATGTAGGTGATGAGGCCGACAGGTCCCTCGCCGAAGTCGACGCCCTCGTAGAGCTTCTGCGCGAGCTGCATGGTGCGCCTCGCGCTAAACCCCAGGCGGTTGGCGGCGGCCTGCTGCAGCGTCGAGGTCCTGAACGGCCCCTGCGGGCTTCGCGAGCGCGGCTTCGCCTCGACCGAGATTACTTTGAGGCGTCCGCCGCACGCGGCGGCCAGGCGCTTCTCGACGTCGCGCGCCGAGGTCTCATCCGTCAGGCTGAAGCGGCCTTTGGCGACATCGGCCTCGAGCTTGGCGCCGTCGATCTCGACGACGCGGGCCCGAAACGGCTGGCCTTGCTTCGCGGCATCGACCTCGAGCGTCCAGTACTCCTGGCGGATGAACGCGCTGATCTCCGCCTCGCGCTCGCAGATGAGCCTCAGCGCCACGCTCTGCACGCGCCCGGCCGAGAGGCCCGGCATGATCTTCTTCCAGAGCAGCGGGCTCAGGTTGAAGCCGACGAGGTAATCGAGCGCGCGCCTCGCCTGCTGCGCGCTGATGAGTTCCTTCGAGAGCTTCTCGGGGGATGCGATCGCCTTCAGGATCTCGTTCTTCGTGATCTCGAAGAACTTGGCGCGATACACCTCCTTGTCCTTGAGGACGCCGCGCTCCTTCAGGATCTCGTGCAGGTGCCAGGAAATCGCCTCGCCCTCGCGGTCGGGGTCGGTCGCGAGGTAGAGCGAGTCGGCCTTGCGCATGGCCTTCTCGATCGCATCGACGTGCTTCTCGTTCCGTTCGATGAGCGCGTAGCGCATCTCGAAGTTCTTGTCGGGGTTGACCGCGCCTTCCTTTGGCACGAGGTCGCGCACGTGCCCATAGGAGGCCAGCACCTCGAAGCCCTTGCCGAGGTACTTCTTGATGGTCTTGGCCTTGGCCGGCGACTCGACGATGACGAGGTTGTTGGTCATGCCCTTAAAAAAATTAAACCGCGGACCTTGGGGCCGCGGCTCGTTTCGACTCCGTTCGACGGAGCGCTCTGCAGCTTCAGTGCAGGGCGTCCGACTGGCTTTCGAACACCAGGTCTTCCATCCGCTGGTAGGCCTGCTCCTGTCCTGGCTGGCTGAAGAGCACCATCAGCACCACCCACTTCACCTGCTCGATGTCGATCTCCTCCGCCTCGAGCGCGAGCAGACGGTCAATGACCAACTCGCGTTGCTGGGTCGAGAGGATGCCGATGTTCTCGAGCTGCACCAGGTAGCCCCGGACCTCGGCGGCCAGCCTCGCCTGCTCGTAGCCGTTGAACACCCGGAACGAGCGCTGGTTGGCATCGCCAACCGGGGGAGCTGACTCGCCCGACAGCCCCTCCAGCCACTCGAGCGCGCGCTCGATGCCGCTCTCGGCGAAGCCGGCGTGCTCGAGTTCCTCGCGCAGCACATCGCGGCTCGGCTGCGGCACGTCGTCGGACTCTAGGTAGTTCTCAAACAGGTAGATCAGGATGTCGAGCACGTTGTCGTTCATCGGGTCTTTCATGTTGCGCATCTCGCGCGTGCCGCGCGGGCATGGTGCCGGTCACGAACGACGCGAGTACGCACCCGATCCTGC
The DNA here is from genome assembly GCA_025356075.1 of Pseudomonadota bacterium. GTDB lineage: Bacteria > Pseudomonadota > Gammaproteobacteria > Steroidobacterales > Steroidobacteraceae > CAIKZZ01. The sequence continues at coordinate 58,440 of JANXUT010000037.1, forward strand.
TGTTCGAGGATCGGAAGCACGAGGGACACGGTCTGGGCGGCGGGGCCCGAGGGGTTGACCAACGTGTCGTCGTCCAGCGGTTCGAAGCCGGGGGCATCTAACAGCATTTCGCCGGGCTTGTCCAACCGCGAAGCTGGGCCGATCGCCGCGATTCAACCTATTGCGGGGACGCTGACGCCTTGCGAAGGCCGGCCGTGCAGCAATTGTGCATTCGAGCGGCGGGGCGTCCCGCCCCACCGCTCACGACTTCTTTTACTTAAGGACTGCGCACCGAATCGCCGACGTGCATCTGGTCCTCGGCGCTCATGACGAGGCCGTAGCTCATTCGATCGTAGGTCTTGAACACCATGACGGTGCCGGCGCGTTCGCTCGGCAGGCGCACCGACGGCTGGAAGGGCTCGGTGAACTGGTTCGTGTTCGCGGCGCCGCCCGGCCCCCGGTCCTTGACCTTCTCGCCCGCCTGCCAGATCGAGAGCACGTTGCCGGGCTCGAGGCCGTGGTGCTTGCCGCGGTTGAACGCGATGACCTGGTACTGGCCGATCACGCTGGTGCCGGCGATGACCGCCATGACCTTGCCGTTGACGGGGCCCGATGGCGCGTGCGGGATGAAGTCGAGCGGCACGTCGAGGCGGTCCTTGACGAGCCGGTCGCCGACGAGCGTCTCGCGCGCCGAGTCCGTCATCAGGACCTTGGCGAAGTCGTCCTTGCCGGGACCGGCGGCGCGATCGAGGCGACCTGAGCCGGTGTAGATACCCTGGTAGCCGAGCACCTTGCCGTCATCCGGGTCCTTGAGCGCGTCGCCGACGTGCACCACGTTGAAGCGGCTGCCGGGATCGGAGCCTTCGACGCCGCGCGCGTAGAGCACATCTCCGGCGCCGCCGATGACGCGACGGTCGCCGAAGGCGACGATGTAGGGGAGGCGCTTGAGGTCCTCTTCCGCCACGACGCTCGGCTTTGACATGAACGCCGCCACGATCTCGAACGGGATGGGCTGGATCGCCTCGTTCAAGGGCGTCGAGCGCATCTGCGGCTCGAGCTTGACCTGATCGCCCCGCTCGACGCGGATCTGGGGCTTGCCGGTCGCGGCGTCGTAGACGAGCCTCAGCGTGTCGCCCGGGTAGATCCGGTGCGGGTTCTGGACCTCGGGGTTCAGGTACCACACCTCCGGCCAGTACCAGGGCTGGGTGAGGAACTTGGCCGAGATGCCCCAGAGCGTGTCGCCCTTCTGCACGACGTAGGCCGAGGGCGCGTCGGGGCTGAGCGGCACGGAGGTCGTGCGGCCCGCTTCCGCTCGCGCGGGAGCGGCGGCATCCGGGTCCGCCGCGAGCGCGAGCGAGGCCGTGAGGGCGCCAAGCGCCAGGAAAGTTGCGAACTTAGGGAACTGTTTCATGGAGTTGCATGTCCGCTTGTGGACCCCGATTAAGGCCCATCCGAGGAAGACCCGACGGGGCTCGCCACCCTATAATCCGGCCGTACGAGTCGCCGAGCAGGCGACATTAAGTCCAATGTCACCCAAACTTTAGCAGCATTATTGCGCTGGTTGCACGAACTGCCCCGCTTATAAACATGACCCGCCTCACGATTCTGGAATATCCCGACCCCCGGCTTCGCACCAAGGCCTCCCCGGTGGGGGAAGTGGACGCCGCCCTCCGGGAGCTCATCGACGCGATGCTCGAGACGATGTACGCCGCCAAGGGGGTGGGCCTCGCCGCGACCCAGGTGAACGTCCATCAGCGCCTCCTGGTCGCGGACGTCTCGGATGCCAAGAATGAGCCCCTGGTGCTCGTGAACCCCGAGATCCTGAGCCGGGAGGAAATCGGGACCATGCAGGAGGGGTGCCTGTCGGTCCCGGGGTACTACGAGGACGTCAACCGCGCCCACCGGATCCGCTTCGCGGCGCTCGATCGGCACGGCAAGCGCTACGAGCGCGAGGCCGAGGGGCTCCTCGCGGTCTGCGTGCAGCACGAGATGGACCACCTCGAGGGCAAGCTCTTCGTCGACTACCTGTCGGAGCTCAAGCGCACCCGCATCCGTCGCAAGCTCGAGAAGGATCATCGCCAGCGCGTGACTGACAGCGCGCCCGGCCGGGCGCTCTAAAGCCCGTGCCCCTTTCGGTCGTCTACGCCGGCACCCCACGCTTTGCGGTGCCCGCGCTCGAGGCGCTTCGCCACTCCCCGCACCGGCTCCTCGCGGTCCTGACGCAGCCCGACCGGCCGGCGGGCCGGGGCCAAGCCGTCCAGATGAGCGCCGTGAAGGCGACGGCGACGGCGTTGGGGCTCACCGTCCTCCAGCCCCCGACCCTTAAAGAGAGGGCGGCGGTCGATGCGATCGCCGCCTTTCGCCCGGACGTCATAGTCGTGATCGCCTACGGCCTCATCCTGCCGCCCGCGGTACTCGCGCTCCCGCGCTTGGGGTGCCTGAACGTGCACGCATCGCTCCTGCCGCGCTGGCGCGGCGCCGCCCCCGTGCAGCGCGCGCTCCTTGCCGGGGATGCGGCCACCGGCGTCGCCGTCATGCGCATGGAGGCCGGCCTCGACACGGGGCCCGTGTACGCGAGCGAGCGGGTGTCGATCGGCGCGCGCGAGACGGCCGATGAGCTCGCCGAAAGGCTCGCCGCCCGGGGGGCCCGGCTCCTCCTCGCGACGCTCGATGAGCTCGAGGCGGGGAGCGCGGTCGCCGCGCCGCAGAGCGCCGAGGGCATCACCTACGCGCAGAAGCTAAGGAAGGGCGAGGCGCCGCTCGACTGGCGCAAGAGCGCCGCCGAGCTCGACCGCCAGGTGCGCGCGTTCATCCCCTGGCCCGTCGCGACGGCGGCGTGGCGGGGCGCGGCGCTTCGGATCCACGCGGCCGAGCCCGTCGGCGGCGAGGGCCTGGCCCCCGGCACGATCGAAGCGATCCATGCCGGCGGCATCGAGGTCGCGACGGGCGCGGGGGCGCTCAAGCTCACGCGCCTGCAGGCGCCGGGACGCGGCGTCGTCTCGGCGGGCGAGTTTGCCAACGCCGCGGGTCGCGACGGATTCAACGCGGGCGCCCGCTTCGATGGCGCCGCGTGAGCGACGGGACTCCCAGTCGCGCCGCGGCCGCGCGGGCCGTCGCCGCCGTCTTGGGTCACGGCCAGACGCTCGAGCGTGCGCTCGAGGCGGGCGAGCGCGGCCAGACGGCGCTCGGGGGAAGTGAGCGCGCGCACGCGCGCGCGCTCGCCTTCGGCGCGCTCCGCTACGGCCATCGCCTCAAGCACGTGCTGCAGCAGCTCCTCGGCCGGCCGTGGGAGCAGCATGTGCCGCAGCTCCAGGCGATCCTGCTCGTCGGGCTCTACCAGCTCGAGTATTCATCGACGCCGCCGCACGCGGCGGTTAACACCACGGTTGAGGCCGCGCGCGCGCTCGGCCAGGGCCGCGCGGCAGGACTCGTGAACGCGTGCCTGAGGCGTTACCAGCGCGAACGCGGCGACCTGCTCGCCCGCGCCGACGGCACGCTCGCCGGGCGCTACTCGCACCCGGAGTGGCTCGTCGAGATCCTGATCCGCGAGCGGGGCGAGGCGACCGAGGGCATCCTCGCCGCCAACAACGAGCACCCGCCGCTGACGCTCAGGGCGAACGCGCGGCGCATCGCGGCGGGCGCGCTCGCCGACCGGCTCGAGGCCGCCGGGCACGCGCTCAAGCTCGTGCCGTACGCGCCGCGCGCCGTCACGCTCGAGGTGCCGCTCGATGTGCGCGAGCTCGCGGAATTTCGGGACGGCCTGTGCTCGGTGCAGGACGCCTCGGCCCAGCTCGCGGTGCCGCTCCTCGATGTCGCCCCCGGCATACAGGTCCTCGATGCGTGCGCGGCACCGGGCGGCAAGACCTGCCACCTCCTCGAGGAGGTGCCCGGACTCTTGAAACTCGTCGCGCTCGACGTCGATGCCGCGCGCGCCGAGCGGATCCACGAGAACCTCGCGCGCCTCGGGCTCGAGGCGACCATCCGGGTCGGCGATGCGCTCGACCCCGCGGCTTTCGGCGATGAGCGCTTCGACCGGATCCTCGTCGACGCGCCGTGCTCCGGGACCGGGGTCATCCGCCGCCACCCCGACATCAAGTGGCTGCGCCGGCCCTCGGACCTCCCCTCGCTCGCCGCGCGCCAGGCGGCGCTCATCGCCGCGCTCTTCCCGCGCCTGCTGCCGGGCGGCCGCCTCCTCTACGCGACCTGCTCGATCCTCAGGGCCGAGGGTTCCGGGGTCATCGAGCGTTTCCTTAGCCAGACCCCGGAGGCAGTGGATGTCACGGAATCTGCTAGCCTTAAGCTCGCGGGCCTGCCGACGCCGCCTGTCCCGGGTGAGCCCGGTATCTGGCTTCTCCCGGGGATCGCCGGCAACGACGGGTTCTACTACGCCTGCCTCGAGCGGCGCGTTCGCTGATGCATCGACGTGACGGGATTCGCTGCTCGCTCGCCATGAACCCATTCGTCGCACCACCCCTTCGCCTGCGCGCCCGGCTGCTCGGCCTGGCCGCGCTCGCCGCGCTCGCGCTCGTCCCCGGCGGCCCGGCGAGCGCGGAAGCCGATGACATGGCGCTCGAGGACGGCGGCCGGTTCGAGGTGCGCTCGGCCTTCCTCGAGCGCGCCGAGCGCGTCTACCAGCTGAACGCGACCTTGAACCTCGCCCTCAGCAAGAACGCGCAGACGGCGATCCGCGAGGGCGTGCCGGTCACGCTCGAAGTCGACTTGAGTCTCGACCGCAAGCGCCGCTTCCTGCCCGACCAGCAGGTCGCCTACCTCGCCGAGCGCTGGCAGATCAGGTACCACGCGCTGTCGGAGCGCTTCGTCGTCAATAGCTTGAACAGCGGCCAGCAGAGCTCCTACTCGACGCTGCCCGCCGCGCTCGCCGCGCTCTCGCGGGTGCGCGACCTCCCGGTCGTCGACGAGGCGCTCATCGAGAAGGGCGAGCACTACGAGGGTTCGCTGCGCGCGGTCGCGATCATCGAGGGCGGGCTCCCCACCGCGCTCAAGGTGATGATGTTCTGGATCGACTGGAAGCGCTCGACCGAGTGGTACACCTGGCCGGTGCTGCCATGACGACCGACGACCCCGCGGCCGAGGCGGCGGCACTAAGGCACGTGGTTGCCGGGGAGCGCGCGGAGGCTCAAGCCGCCGTCGCGCCCGTCGCGCCCGTCGCGCCCGTCGCGCCCGCCGTGACCGTGGTGCCGAGGGGCCTGCGGCCGCCCGCCGCATTTCGCCGCGTCGCGCTCAGCATCCTCGCCGTGCTCGGCGCGTTCGCGAGCTTGGCCTCGCTCGTCCTCCTCGCCGGCACCGCGCAGGACGCGGGCCGGTTCGACGAGCTGCAGCCCTGGCTCCTCGCGATCAACCTCGCGGGCGTCGTCGTGCTGGTCGGGCTCATAGGCCGCAAGCTCTACGAGCTCTTCCGCGACTGGCGCCAGCAGGTGCCGGGCTCGCGCATGAAGGCGCGCGCGGTGCTCACGTTCTCAGGGTTGGCGCTCGTGCCGATCCTGATCGTCTACTTCTTCTCCGTGAACGCGATCAACCGCGGCATCGATTCGTGGTTCAGCGGCAACGTCGGTCGCGGCCTCGACGATGCACTGGCACTGTCGCGCGCGGCCTTGAGCCTTCGCATGCGCGAGTTCTCCGGGCGCACCGGCAAGCTCGCGGAGGAGCTTGGGAGCGCGCGCGAGTTCGAGCTCCCCTCGCAACTCGACCGCTACCGGCGCGTCGTCGGCGCCGCCGAGCTCATCGTCGTTGGCGATCACGGCCACATCGTCGCGGCGAGCACGGACTTCTCGAGCGAGAAGCTCCCCGGGGCGCCGGCGGACGAGGTGCTGCTCGAGGCGCGACAGGGCCGCAACTACGTGAGCCTGGACCCCGGCCCGAGCGGCGGCTACCGGGTCATGACCGCGACTGCGTTCGCGCCCTCCGCGGCGCACGGCGCGCGGGTGCTGGTGGCGAGCTACGAGGTGCCGGAGCAGCTCGGCACGCTCGCCGATGGCGTGCAGAGCGCCTATTCCCAGTACGGGCAGCGCATCTACCAGCGGCCATACCTGAAATCGACGTTCACGCTCACCCTCACGATCGTGCTGCTCATCTCGGCGCTCGGGGCCGTCTACGGGGCGTTCTTCTGGGCGGCCAGGCTCGTGAAGCCCGTGCAGGACCTGATCGCCGGCACCCGCGCGGTCGGCAAGGGTGACCTCAACACCCGCCTGCCGCTCCCGTCCCGCGATGAAATGGGCTTCCTCGTCCACTCGTTCAACGACATGACGAAGCGCCTGGGGCGCGCCCGCGCGGATGCGGAGAAGAGCCGCGCGGCGGTCGAGCGCGAGCGCGCGAGCCTCGCGGTGATCCTGGCGCGCCTCTCGACCGGCGTCGTCGCGCTCGAGGGCGATCTCACGCTTCGCACCGCGAACGCGGCCGCCTCCGACATCCTCGGCGTCGACCTTGAGGAGTGGCTCGGCCGCAAGTTCGAGGACGTCGCGGTCGGCCAGGTGCTGGCCGAGCAGTTCGTCTCGGCGTGCCGGCGGCACCTGAACGCCGGCCAGACCGAGTGGCGCGAGCAGCTGACCCTGAAGAGCGACAGCGGCCGGCGCGAGCTCATGGCGGCCTGCACGGCGCTCCCCGGGGCCGAGGGCGCCGCGCCCGGGCTCGTCATCGTGTTCGATGACATCTCGACGCTCCTGCGCGCGCAGCGCGACGCCGCCTGGGGCGAGGTGGCGAGGCGCCTCGCGCACGAGATCAAGAACCCGCTGACCCCGATCCAGCTCTCGGCCGAGCGCATGCGCAAGCGCTTCCTCGGCCAGATGAACGAGAAGGACGCCGAGGTGCTCGAGCGTGCGACCCACACGATCGTGCAGCAGGTCGAGGCGATGAAGCAGATGGTGAACGCCTTCTCCGACTACGCGCGGGCGCCGGCGATGGAGCTCGTGAGCTTCGACCTCAACCAGCTCGTGACCGAGGTCGCCGAGCTCTACCGGGCCCAGGGGAGCGGGGTCAGCTTCAAGCTGTTCCTCGATACGAACCTGGGGCTGGTCGAGGCCGACCGGGGCCGGCTCCGCCAGATCCTCAACAACCTCCTGACCAACGCGCTCGAGGCGCTCGAGGGGCAGGAGGGCGGGTCGGTCGTCGTCGAGACGCACCGCACCTCGATCGGCGGCCACCCGGTGCTCGATCTCGTCGTCTCGGACAACGGCCCCGGCTTCCAGCATGAGATCATCGGCCAGGTGTTCGACCCGTATGTAACCAGCAAGCCCAAGGGCACCGGCCTCGGGCTTGCGATCGTGAAGAAGCTCGTCGAGGAGCATGGCGGCCGCATCGAGGCCGACAATGCCCGCGGCGGCGGGGCGCGCGTGCGCATCCTGCTGCCGCTCGACGACGCGGGACGCGAGACGCTCGCGACCGCGACGACCCGTGATGCCCGCAGACCCGAGCCGAGGAGAGAGCGAGCATGAGCGCCCCCCGCATTCTCGTCGTCGATGACGAGGCCGATATACGCAGCACCCTCAAAGAAGTGCTGACCGACGAGGGTCACGAGGTCGACGTCGCCGCCGACGCCGCCCAGGCGCGCCTGGCGCGCGCCCGGGCCGAGCCCGACCTCGTACTCCTCGACATCTGGATGCCGGACACCGACGGCATCACCTTGCTGCGCGAGTGGTCGCGCGCGGGGGCCCCGAGCTGCCCGGTCGTCATGATGTCGGGCCACGGCACCGTCGAGACCGCGGTCGAGGCGACGCGCCTGGGTGCCTTCGACTTCGTCGAGAAGCCCCTCTCGCTCGCGAAGCTCCTCCGAGTCGTCGAGCGGGCGCTCGATTCCGGGCGCCGTAAGCGCCTCGCGACGCGCGCGCTTGTGCCGCCGCTCCTCGCTCCCGTCGGCAAGAGCCGGCTCATGCAGGGACTGCGCGAGCAGGTGCAACAGGTCGCGGGGCGCGATGCCTCGGTGCTGCTGCTCGGTGAATCCGGCACGGGGCGCGAGGCGTTTGCGCGTTACCTCCACTCATTAAGCGCGCGCGCCGAGCGGCCGTTCGTCGCCGCCGCGGGCGGCGCGCTCGATGAGCGCAATGCCGCCGAGCGGCTGCACGGCGTCGAGCACGACGGCAAGGTCGAGCCCGGCCTCTACGAGCAGGCCGCGAGCGGCACGCTCTACCTGGCCGGGCTCGAGGACTTCCAGCCGGCCGTGCAGCGCGTGCTGCTCGCGGACCTGGACGCCGGCACCTACCAGCGCGTCGGCGGCCACGAGAGCCACCGCCTCGACGTCCGCGTCGTGAGCGCGGCGCAGGTCAACTTCGACCTGAACGGCGACAGCGAGCCCTTCCGGCGCGACCTCCTGTCGCACCTGAACCTGATCGTGCTCCGGGTGCCGCCGCTTCGGGATTACGCCGAGGACGTGCCTGAGCTCTTGAGGTACTACGTCGACCGGCTGGTCGATGAGGAGCGGCTCACGTTTCGCCGCTTCGGCGTCGCGGCGCAGAATCGCCTGCGCAACTACCCATGGCCCGGCAACATCCGCGAGCTCAAGAACCTGGTGCATCGTCTCCTCCTCCTCGGCGGCGAGGAGGAGATCAGGCTCGAGGAGATCGAGCGCGAGCTCGCGACCCACCTGCCCCACGATGAGCCGCTCGTCAAGCAGGACCTCCTGGCGCTGCCGCTCCGCGAGGCGCGCGAGGCGTTCGAGCGGGCCTACCTGCAGCAGCAGCTCCTCCTCTGCAACGGCAAGGTCGGCCAACTCGCCAAGCGCGTCGGCATGGAGCGCACACACCTCTACCGCAAGCTCCGTTCGCTCGGGGTCGACTTCCGCCAGACCGCCGATGACTGACGCGGGGCCGCGCGGCGCGCGACCGGCGGCGGTCGCGTTCATCCTCCTGGCGATCCTCTTCGACGTGATCGCCTTCGGCATCGTGATCCCGGTGCTGCCGAAGCTCATCGAGGCGTTCCGGCACGGCGACACCGCGGCGGCCGCGACCACCTACAGCGTGTTCGCGACCGCGTGGGGCCTCATGCAGTTCGTGTTCTCGCCGTTCCTTGGGCTCCTCTCCGATCGCTTCGGGCGACGGCCGGTGCTGCTCATCTCGCTCACGGGCCTCGGGCTCGACTACATCCTGATGGCCTGGAGCCCGAGCCTCGCCTGGCTCTTCGTCGGGCGCGTGATCTCGGGGATCACCGCCGCGACCTACTCGACCGCCGCCGCCTACATCGCGGACGTGACGCCGCCCGAGAAGCGCGCGGCCAGCTTCGGCTACGTCGGTGCCGCGTGGGGCGCCGGGTTCATCATCGGCCCCGCGATCGGCGGCCTCCTCGGCGGCATCGACCTTCGATTGCCGTTCTGGGTCGCGGCGGGACTCACCCTTGCGAACGCGGCCTACGGCTGGTTCGTGGTGCCCGAGTCACTCCCCGTCGAGCGACGCGCCACCACGTTTCGCTGGGCCCGCGCCAACCCGGTCGGCGCGCTCGCGCTCGTTCGCGACAACCACGGCCTCGCGGGGCTCGTCTCGATGCAGGTGCTGTATGCGCTTGCGCACTATTCGCTGCCGAGTGTGTTCGTGCTCTACGCGAGCTACCGCTACGGCTGGAGCCTGCAACAGGTCGGCCTCACCCTTGCGCTCGTTGGCGTGTGCACGGCCGTCGTGCAGGCGGGAATGATCGCGCCGGCGGTGCGCTGGTTCGGCGAGCGCAAGGCGCTCCTCCTGGGGCTCCTCGCGGCGACCATCGCCTACGCGGGCTACGGGCTCGCGCCCACCGGTCCCTGGTTCCTCGCCGCGATTCCGTTCGGCGCGGTGTCCGGCCTCTACGGCGCGGCGGCGCAGGCGTTCATGACCGAGCGCGTCCGGCACGATGAGCAGGGGCAGCTGCAGGGCGTCAACTCGAGCCTCATGGGACTCACGGGGCTCATCGGGCCGCTCCTCTTCGGGCTCAGCTTCGCGGCCGGCATCCGTCCCGATGCGGCCGGCAGCGCGCGGCTGCCGGGAGCTGCGTTCCTGGTGGCGGCGCTCCTCACGACCTTCTCGTTCGCGATTGCGCTTCGAGCGGCGCACCCGAAGGCGCCGGCGGCGGCTCCCCTCGACTGAGCGCGGCGCGCGCCCGTCAATCCCCGACGCGGATCACGAGCGCATCGACGTCGGCTTGCCGCAGGCGCGTGCGGATGCGATTCAACTCATCGAGCTTCGTGATCGGGCCAATGCGCACGCGGTGCCACGTGTCGGTGTCGACAGTGACCTTCTGCACCTTCGACTCGACGCCTTGGAGTGCGAGCCTGGCGCGCACCGAGTCCGCATCCGCGAAGTTCCGGTACGAGCCCGCCTGCAGCACGTAGGTGCCGGGACGCGTCTCGGGCGCGGGCTTCAAGTCCCTGTGGACGTCCTTTTCCTTCTCCGGGATCACGACCTCGAAGTTCTTGAGCCGGTCGTAGAACGTGTAGTCGCTGCCGGTGCCGGGCGCTTCCTTGTCCGGTGCCTCATCGCGCGCGGACTGCGGCGCCGGCTTCTTCGACTTGACCGCGACCGGGTCCGGCGGCGGCTTCGACTGGTAGTTCCACACGAGCGCGGCGACCCCAAGGCCGAGCGCGAGCCCGATCGCGACGCCCGTCCAGCCCGAGAACCCGGCACCCGCGGCGCGCCCGCCGCGCCGCGCGCCACGCCGGTAGTCGCGCGCGCTCACATTGTCTCCGGCGCGGAGACGCCAAGGAGCGCGAGGCCGTTCGCGATGACCTGCCGCGCGGCCTCAAGGAGCAGGAGCCTTGCATCGCGAAGCTCCGCGTCCTCGACGATGACCCGGTGCGCCGGGTTTTCGTTGCCGGCCGAGTAGGCGCCGTGGAACTCGGTCGCGAGCTCGCGGAGGTAATTGACGAGCGTGTGTGGCGCGCGCGTCGCAGCGGCGAGCTCGATAACCTCGGGGTAGCGCGTGATCGCGACGATGAGCCGGTGCTCGTGTGGCTCGATCAGGCGCACGAGTGCCGCCCGGCCGCGCGCAGGCTCGTGCACGAGCCCGCGCTCGGCGAGCTGGCGGACGACACTCGCGACGCGCGCGTGCGCGTACTGGATGTAGAAGACGGGGTTCTCGGTCGTACGGCGCTTGGCGAGTTCGAGATCGAAGTCGAGCTGCTGGTCGTGCGAGCGCATGACGTAGTAGAACCGCGCCGCGTCATTGCCGACTTCCTCGCGCAGCTGCCGTAGCGTCACGAAGTTTCCCTCGCGCTTGCCCATCGCGACCTTCTGGCCGGCGCGGAAGAGGTTGACGAGCTGGATGAGGCACACCTCGAGGCTCTCCGGCGGCTCGCCCATCGCCTGGAGCCCGCCGCGCACGCGCGCGACGTAGCCGTGGTGATCGGCGCCGAGCACGTCGATGAGGCGCCGAAAGCCGCGGAGCCGCTTGTCGAGGTGATAGGCGATGTCGGAGGCGAAGTACGTGCGAACGCCATTCTCGCGTTCGACGACCCTATCCTCGTCATCGCCGAACGCGGTCGCGCGGAACCAGAGCGCGCCGTCCTTCCGGTAGGTGTGTCCCTGCGACTCGAGCCGCCGCAGCGCCTCGTCGATCGCGCCGCTCGTCGCGAGCGAGCGCTCCGAGTACCAGCGATCGAACTCGACGCCCATGTCGGCGAGGTCGGCGCGGATGTCGGCGAGCATGCCGCCGAGCGAGTGATCGACGACGGCGCGAAACCCCTCGGCGCCGAGAAGCTCGCGCATTCGCGCGATGATCGCGTCGACGAACACTTCCTTGTCGCCGCCCGCCGGCTCATCGGCCGGGAGCCCGGCGCTGATCAAAGCGCCGCTCTTGAAGTACGCGCGCCCGGCGCTCGCGCGGAGCGCGGCGGCGATGGGAAGGAGGTACTCGCCCTTGTAGCCGTTCGAGGGGAACGGCACGGACTCCCCGCACGCCTCGAGGTACCTGAGCCACACGCACACCGCCATGATGTCGACCTGGCGGCCGGCGTCGTTGACGTAGAACTCACGCGCGACGCCGTGCCCCGCGGCCTTCAGCAGGTTGCCGAGCACGCTGCCGTAGGCCGCGTGCCGGCCGTGGCCGACGTGCAGCGGCCCCGTCGGGTTCGCCGACACGAACTCGAGCAGCACGTTCTCCCCTGAGTTCGGCTCGCGCGAGCCGTAGGCCACCTTCAAGTCGAGGACCCGCCCGAGCTCGGCGTGATAGGCGGCGGGAGCCAGGTGGAAGTTGATGAAGCCGGGGCCTGCGATCTCCACGCGCGTGACGGCGGGATCGGCGGGGAGCGCCTCAATGATCGCCTCGGCGAGCGCGCGCGGGTTCATGCGCGCGGCCCTGGCGTGGCGCATCGCGACGTTGCTCGCGTAGTCGCCGTGCTTCGGGTCGCGGGTGCGCTCGATCTCGGGGGGGAGCTTCCGCGCTTCCTCGTTCAAGGCATCGGGCGGAAGCCGGGCGAGCGCCTGGCTCACGAGTCGTTCGATAGTCGCTTTCAAGGCTAAGGTCCAGGAGGGGTGGGCGCCAGCGGCGCGCGTCCAAGTCTACCGGATCGGGGCCGCGCGGGCGGCCGCGGCGGACGGTCGCGCGCCTAGCCGACGTCGAGCGGGTCGACGTCGATCGACCAGCGCACGCGCCGTCCCGCGGGCAGCGCCTCGATGAGCGGCATGAGCTCATCGAGGACGCGCTTCAACGTGCCGCGCCGACCGGCCTCGATGAGGAGCTGTGCGCGATGCCGTCCCGCCCGGCGCTCCATCGCAGCGGGCGCGGGTCCCAGCAGCTCGACGCCGCGGGACTCGAGCCCGAGCGCGAGCCCGCGCGCCGCGTTGAGGAAGGACATCGCCGCGGCGCGGTCCGCGGATTCGGCGCGCAGCACCGCGAGGTGACTGAACGGCGGCCAGCGCGCTTCGGCCCGTTCCTCGAGCGCGCCCTGGGCGAAGGCCTCGTAGCCGCCCGCGAGCAGGCGCACGAGGAGCGGGTGCTCGGGGCACGCGGTCTGGATCAGCACCTCGCCCGGCCGGCTTGCACGCCCGGCGCGCCCGGCGACCTGGACGATGCTCTGCGCGAGCCGCTCGCTCGCCCGAAAATCCGTGCCGAAGAGTCCCTGGTCGGCGTTCAGCACCACGACGAGCGACACGTCCGGAAAATCGTGACCCTTCGTCAGCATCTGCGTGCCGACCAGGATCCTGGCCTCGCCGCCGTGCACGCGCGCGAGCGCCGCCTCGATCTCGCCGCGGCCATTGACGGTGTCCCGGTCGATGCGCACCACGGGGACGCCGGGGAAGAACTCATCGAGCGCATCCTCGATGCGCTCGGTGCCCTGGCCGACCGGCTTCAGCTCCGTCGCGCAGCGCGGGCACGCGTACGGCACGGGCGCCTCGGCACCGCAGTGGTGGCAGATGAGCCGGTGGGACTTAAGGTGCACCGTCATGCGCGCATCGCACGCGCTGCACGGCGCCGCCCAGCCGCAGCCAGGGCAAAAGAGCGCGGGCGCGAAGCCGCGGCGGTTGAGGTAGAGGAGCACCTGGCCGCCGGCGCCGAGGTGGCGCTCGATGCTGAGCACGCAGGGGGTCGCGATGCCGTGCCGCGCCTCGTGCATGCGAAGGTCGACGAGCGCGAGGCGCGGCGCGCCGGCGGAGCCCGTGCGCGTCGGCAGCGACAGCATCCGGTAGCGGCCGGCGAGCGCGTTGTTGAGCGTCTCGAGCGCCGGGGTCGCGGAGCCGAGCACCACCGGGATGCTGAGCGCCTTCGCCCGGTAGAGCGCGAGGTCGCGCGCCGAGTAGCGAAACCCCTCCTGCTGCTTGTAGGAGCCGTCGTGCTCCTCGTCGACGACGATGACGCCGGGACGCGTGAGCGGCACGAAGATCGCCGAGCGCGTACCGATGACGATGGGTGCGTCCCCTGAGCGCGCCGCCCGCCAGCAGGCGAGCCGTTCGCTGTCGCTCAAGCCCGAGTGCAGCACCGCAAGTGGCACCGCAAAGCGGGCGCTGAACCTCTCGAGTGCCTGCGGCGTCAAGGCGATCTCCGGGACCAGCACGAGCGCCTGCTCGCCGCGTGCGAGCACGGACTCGATGACTCTTAAATAGACTTCCGTCTTGCCGCTGCCGGTGACCCCGTGGAGCAGGAACGGCGCGAACGTGCCCGCGGCCGCCGTGATCGCCGCGACCGCGCGCTCCTGGTCGGCGTTGAGAACGGGGCCCGTGCCCGCCTCCGCCGGCGCCCGCGTGAGTGCGGGGGTCGCGAGCTCGAAGGACTCGACGTAGCCCCGCGCCACGAGGCTCCTCATCGCCTCGCGCGCGCTCCCGCCGAGCGCATCGAGCGTGTCCAGCCCGATCGACTCGTTCCCCTGAAGCGCGGCGAGCACGGCCTTCTGTTTCGGTCCCAATCGCCCGGGCGGCGAGGACTCGGCGAGCGCCGCGAGGCGCCAGCGCGTCTCGATCGCCTCGAGCGGTCGCCCGGCGCGAAGGAGGGCCGGTAGGGCCGCCGCGAACGCCTCGCCCGGCGGATGCTGGTAGTAGTCCGCCGCGAAGCGCACGAGATCGAACGTGACCGCATCGAGCGGCGGCTCCCGATCGATGATCGCGAGGGCGGTTTTGAGCTTGGCGGCGGGGACGTCCGAGTGCGACGCCGACTCGATGAGGACGCCGACCAGCTGCCGCCTGCCGAACGGGACGAGGACGCGCTTCCCCGGCACGAGCGAGGCGGGATCGATGTCCGCGGGCGGGCGGTAGTCGAAGAGGCGCCTGAGCGGCGTGTCGATCGCGACCCGCAGCACCCGGGGCGTTCCGGCTGGCGCTTTCAATGAATTAGTCAATAGAACCAGTAGGTTATCGGGGAACTCGGGCCGGGTGGGGGAGGCGACCTGTCGACCGCGCGCTAGGCCCGTCGCGGGTCGCGATCGTGCGCCAGTTCCGTCAACGGTGCCCGGGAGCGGACGTTATACCCGGCAGGACCCGCAGCAACCAGCCGCGGCCGTGACGATGACCCCAATAGGCCGCGAGCGGCGGCCGTGACCGGTGGACCGTGCGATGGATGGCTCTGTTACCCTGCCGCGCGATGAATACTTGAGCCTCGCCAGGCTGTCGCCGGCGTGGGCGCGGGAGGGTTGCCTGGACGCGTCGCGCGAACTCGGAGAGTTCCTGAAGGAAGTCGAGCGGCGCGCGTTCCGGATCGCGGAGATAGCGCTTCGTAACCGCGACGATGCACTCGACGTCGTGCAGGAGGCGATGATCCAGCTCGCGAGGAGCTACGCCGACCGGCCGAGCGAGGAGTGGCGGCCGCTCTTTCACCGGATCCTGCAGAACCGGATCCACGACTGGCAGCGCCGCCGCCGCACGCGCTCGAAGGTCATCGCCTGGTGGACGGGCGGCATGCGCGAGGAGGACGACGAGACGCCGGATCCCATCGAGAACGCCGCATCGACCGAGGCCGCGCCCGCGACCCGGCTCGAGAATGACGAGGCGATGGCTGCGCTTGAGACGGCGCTCGCGAAGCTGCCGAAGCGCCAGCACCAGGCGTTCATCCTCCGGAACCTCGAGGGACTCGACGTCGCCGCGACCGCCGCCGCGATGAGCTGCTCCGAAGGCAGCGTCAAGACGCATTATTTTCGTGCGCTCAAGGCGCTGCGTGAGCAACTGGGTGAGCACTGGCCATGAACTCCGCCGACACGCCGCCGACCGATGCGGATGCCGCCTTCGAGCGGCAGACGCGCGAGCTCCTCACGGCCAGCACCGAGGCGCTCGACGGGCAGACGCGCTCGCGCCTCACCCAGGCGCGCTTCGCCGCGCTCGCCGAGGTCGAAAAGCGCACGAGCCGGCCGCCCTTCCGGGTGCCCGGCCGCTGGCTTCCCGCGGGGGCCGTCGCCGGCGCCGCGATCCTCGCGCTCGCGGTCTTCATCGCGCGCCCGCCAGGCTCGCCTGGCGTCCCGCTTGCCGATGTGAGCCCGGTGGAAGATGCTGAGATACTGGCCTCGAACGACGAGCCGGAGCTCTACGCGGATGATGCGGACTTCTACGAGTGGGCCGAGTCCGAGCCGGGCAGTGGGCCGGGATGAGCGCCCCGTCGCCGCCAGCGTGCGCCTGAGGCTCCTCGTGCTCGCGCTCGCCCCATTGCTGTTCCCGGCCGCCGGCCACGCCGCGGAGCCGGCAGCTGCGGCGCCGGATGCCGAGCTCCTCGAGTTCCTTGGCAGCGACGATGACGGGGACCCTGAGCTGCAGAAGTACCTGGTCAAGGAAGACGACGCCAAGCGAGAGAGCGTGAAGCCGGCGCCCAAGTCCGGGGACGGAAAGACATGATCGACCGCAGACGTACTAGAGGCTCCACGGCTCCGCTCGCAGCGGCGCTCGCGCTCGTGTGCCTCGCAATCACGACGAGTGCGGCGCGCGCCGATGACGTGCCCACCGCCGCGCCCGGCGTCGAGTGGTCGCAGCTGAAGCCTGGCCAGAAGGAGCTGCTGACGAAGTTCCAGGGCCAGTGGAGTCAGCTGCCGCCGGAGCGCCAGGCGGCGCTCGCCCGCGGCAGCGACCGCTGGCTCGGCATGTCGCCCGAGCAGCGCGGCCAGGCGAAGGACCGGTTCACGCAATGGCGCGCGCTGCCACCCGAGCAGAAGAACCAGGTGCGCGAGCACTGGCGGCAGTTCCAGAACCTGCCGCCGGAGGATCAGTCGCGCGTCCGCCAGAACTTCCAGCGCTTCCGCCAGCTGACGCCGGACCAGCGCCAGCGGCTCAGGAACCGCTGGCAGCACCTGACCCCGGAGCAGCGCAAGCAGTTCCGCGAACACGCGCGCGAGCGGCGCCTGCAGCCGCCGCGCCACGGCCCCGGCAACTGATCCGGCTGCGCCTGCAAGCCGGGCGCGGGTCACGTTTTCGAACACTCGCCCGAAAGAACTGTCGCACCCGACCGACAGTGACTTGAGTTTGTGCGCCGATCTCCGTCTACTCGGACATCCGTAGTTGCGGCCCGAGGCGCCCGTGCGCACGTTTCCCCCAAGCCCTTCGTTTCGACTCCTCGGCATTGCGTTCGCGCTCACCGCGAGCAGCGCCGCGTTCGCGCGTCCGCCGGTCGAGGAGCCCGACAACCTCATCAACGATCGCTTCACATTGCAGGCCGGGTTCATCCTGTCATCGAACGTGACGGACCTTAGGCGAGACGCGAGCGCCGGCACGCTCGGTACCGATGTGAGCTCCGAGAAAGACCTCGGGCTCCCTTCCAAGAAGCTGACCGGCTTCGGCGAGCTCATGTTCCGGATGAAGGATCGGCACCGCATCCGTCTGTCCGACTACTACCTTCCGCTCGACCGCCACGGCACGGTCGTGCTCGCCAACACGATCAACTTCGGCGACACGACCTACAACTCAGGCGACACGGTCGTCTCGAGCCTGAAGGTGCGCTCGTTCGCGCTCACCTACACCTACTCGTTCATCAAGAACACTCGCCTCGAGCTCGGCGCCTCGCTCGGTTTCAACATCCTGAGCTTCGACGGCCAGGTGTCGGTGCCGACGCGCTTGAGGACCGAGTACGCGCAGAACTCTGCGCCTGCGCCGCTCGGCGGCGTCGATGCGACGTTCCGGATGAGCAACCGGTTCTACCTCGAGGCGCGCGCCCAGTACGTGAAGGGCTCGATCAGCGGCGTCAATGCATCACTGCAGACGTTCAACGGCAACCTGCTCTACCGGCTCATGCCGAACGTGACCTTCGGCCTCGGCTACATCGGCTACTCCGCCAACGTCAATGTCTCGACGGTCGGCGACAGCGGCCACTACAAGCTCTCATCGAAGGGACCGCAGCTCTTCGCCCGCGTCGGGTTCTAGGGCCCGAGAAAGCGCGCCGTCAGTCGTCGAGGGGGCTCACGACGCCAAGCCCGCCGCGCTGCAGTACGTGCGTGTAGATCATCGTCGTATTGAGATCGCTGTGCCCGAGCAGCGCCTGGATCGTGCGGATGTCCTGCCCCCGCTCGAGCAGGTGCGTAGCGAAGCAATGCCTCAGCGTGTGGCAACTCGCGGGTTTCGCGATTCCGCTGCTTCGCACCGCCTGCGCCATCGCGCGTTGGATGCCGCGCGGATGGACATGCGACCGCAACCAGCGACGCGATCCCCGGTCGCGCAGCAAAAATTTCGCAGGGAACACGAACTGCCAGCCCCAAGTCGCCCCGGCGCCCGGATGCTTCACTTCCTGCGCGTACGGCATCTGTACGCCCGCCAGCCCCGCCGCGCGATCGGCGTCGAACATCGCCCTCACCCGCTCGAGCTGCGTTGCCAACGGCTCGGTCAGCCTCGACGGAAACGGCACCATTCGCTCTTTGCCGCCCTTTCCATATACAACCTTGATCTGGCGATAGTCGAAGTCGATGTCCTTGACGCGCAGCAGCAGGCATTCGCACAACCGCATGCCGGTTCCATAGAGTAGCGAGCAGACGAGTGATGCGGTGCCGCTCATGAGCCCGATCACGCGCGTGACCTCGTCCTTCGTCAGCACGGTCGGGAGGCGCACGTCTCGCTTCGCACGGACGATTCGGTCGAGCCAGTCGAGCTCGATTCCGAGAACCTCCCGGTGGAGAAAGAGAATTGCAGCCAAGGCCTGGTTCTGGGTACTCGCCGACACGTGCCGGTCGACCGCCAGTGAACTCAGGAACGCCTCAATATCCGGTCCCGAAAGTTCGCGAGGGTGGCGCCCCCTATGGAAGCGGACGAACTGCCTGATCCACAGGAGGTATGCAGTTTCCGTCCGATAGCTGTAATGTCGAGTTCGGATACGATCTCTTGCGACGTCGAGGAGTTTCGGCGCAGCGCTGGGAGTAGGCATGGAGGCATTCCACCTAAGCTGGCGGCACATTCCGCCTCCGCATCTGAGCATGGAGATGCCGTTGCGCAATATTAGTTATTGCGACCGAAACGTCGCATTATTAAGCGACAATTCGGTCGCATAAATATAGTTAGAGGACCGCTTTGAGAAGGCTGCTTACCTTTGCGCTACTGGTATGGACGGCGCCGACATATTCCGCAAACCCGACGGACTTGTTGCCGGATGACGCCCGCGCTTGGCTGAAAGCTTATGTGGGGACTCGGAGGAATG
>JANXUT010000038.1 GCA_025356075.1 Pseudomonadota bacterium
CTGACCGAGATCGACTGGATGTTCGACGCAATCCGCCGCAAGACGGCACAGGGACCCTATGAGGCGGTGAACTACCATCGGTTCGCCGATGACATTGTCATCACCGTCAGCGGGCATTCCACGAAGGCGGGCTGGGCGCAACGCGCCCTACAGCGACTCGAGGAGCAGTTGACCCCCTTGGGAGTCGCGCTGAACCGAGAGAAGACCAAGATCGTGGACACGCTGAAGGATGAAGCCTTCGGGTTCCTGGGGTTTGATCTGCGTCGCGTGCGCAAGCGGGAGAAAGACGGCTACCTCGTCCTCATGACCCCAAAGAAGAAAGCCCGTCAGGCGATCAAAGCGAAGATCCGCGAGATCATTGTCCATGGCGGTGCGTTGAGCGCTGCGGCACTGGTTGCAAAGATCAACGCAGCGATTACCGGTTGGGTGAACTACTTCCGCGTGGGTAACTCAAGTCGCGCCTTCAGCGAAGTCCGCGACTATGTGGAGATGAAAGTCCGCACCTTATTGACTCGGCGCAAGCGGCGGCAAAAGCGCAGCATCGGCTGGCGGCGATGGAGTAACGAATATCTCTACGATGTCCTCGGGCTGTACTGGGACTGGAAGATCCAGCCGTTACCGGGCCTCGGCAAGGTATCGTGAAAGTGGCCGTCATGACCGCGACGACTCATAACCCTTTCGACGAAATCCACTGGGCGAGCTGCTTGAGGGAAAACCTCACGAGCAGTTCCTATGGGGAGGGGCTGGAAACGGGCCGGGCATCAGCCGAGGTACCGCGCCAGTCCCTTACCCGACAGATAGTAGGAGCGCTTTGTCCCGCCGCTTGAGACCGCCTGGATCGCAGGTTCCGCCAGCGCGGGCGTCGCGCCGGCGAGCGAGGCGATGGTGAGCGTCAGCGCAGCGATGGCGCGCCGCGCACGGCGACCGGCGACCCCCTCCGGTGGCCACTCACCTCGCAACCTCATCGCGTCGAGCGTCGCCTCTTCGGGCATCGAGCGGTCCCCCGGGCAATCTCGCTCGATTGTACTCGTCGGGTAACCGTAGACGGGAGCCGCGCGGCGGGTGGGGAGCCTCAGGCGACGAGCCGACTCCGGGGGGAACCGTGCGAGAGCGCGTGTCTCGCGGCGCGAACTCACTTGGCGAG
This sequence comes from Pseudomonadota bacterium, assembly GCA_025356075.1. GTDB lineage: Bacteria > Pseudomonadota > Gammaproteobacteria > Steroidobacterales > Steroidobacteraceae > CAIKZZ01. The sequence continues at coordinate 1,145 of JANXUT010000038.1, forward strand.
GTACGAGGCGAGCTTGCTGTGGGTGCGGGCCGCGTCCTCGTCGCTGAACGGAATGTCGTCCGCGCGCGAATCGCGTATCAGCGCCTCGAACCTTGCGGCTGGCAGCGGCTGGCTGAAGTGGTAGCCCTGGTACTCGTCGCAGCCGACGGCCTTCAGGAAGTCGAGCTGCTGGGGCGTCTCGACGCCCTCGGCGACGACCTTGAGCCTCAGGCTGTGCGCGAGCGAGACGATGGCCCGCACGATGGAGGCGTCCTCGGGCCGATTGACGATCTCGTTGATGAAGACTCGATCGATTTTTAGCTTGTCGATCGGGAAGCGCCTGAGGTAGCTCATGCTGGAGTAGCCGGTGCCGAAGTCGTCGATCGAGACGAGCACGCCCATCTTGCTGAGTTCCTCGAGCACCGCGATCGATTCCTCCGGGTCCGTCATGACGACGCTCTCGGTGAGCTCGACCTCGAGATACTTGGGCTCGAGGCCCGACTCCCTGAGGGCGCACTCGATCGACCCGACGAGCCCCTCCTGACGGAATTGCGACGCCGACAGGTTGACCGAGACACGCAGCCACGCGAGGCCCGAGGTCTGCCAGGCGCGCGCCTGGCGGCAGGCCTCGTGGATGACCCATTCGCCAATGGCGCCGATCAACCCGCATTCCTCGGCGACCGGGATGAAGTCACCGGGCCCGACGATGCCGCGCTTCGGGTGGATCCAGCGGATCAGGGCTTCGGCGCTACGCACCTCGCCAGTTACCGTGTCGACCTTGGGCTGGTAATAGAGTTCGAACTGGCCGAGGGCGATGGCGTTGTGCAACTCGCTCTCGAACTGAACGCGCTCCTCCGCGCCGGCGTTCATGCCGGGCGTATAGCACTGTACGTTGCCGCGGCCGCGCTGCTTTGCGCAGTACATCGCGGCGTCCGCCCGCGCGACCAGTGATTCGATCGAGTTGCCGTCGGTCGGGTAGAAGGCGATGCCGATGCTGGGGGACGTGTGGACCTCGACGCCTGCGATGACGACCGGCGCCTGCAAGGCGTCGACCGCCGCGAGCGCGAGCCGCCGCACGTCATCGGGCTGTCCGAGCGAATTGACCAGCATCACGAACTCATCGCCGCCGAAGCGCGCCACGGTATCGACGCCACGCGCGAGGCCCGACAGCCGGCGCGCGACCTCCTGCAGGAGCTCATCGCCGGCATTGTGGCCGAGCGAATCGTTGATCAGCTTGAAGCGGTCGAGATCGCACACCAGCAGCGCGAATGATCGTCCGTCGCGGTCCGAATGGGCCATCGCCTGGGTCAACCGGTCCTCCAGCAGCACGCGGTTCGGCAACCCGGTCAGTGCATCGTGGGTCGCGAGGTGGCGGAGCTGCCGGTTGGCGGCCTCGAGGCCACGGGTCCGCGCGACGATGACCTGCTCGAGGCGCTCGACCTGGCTTCGGACCAGTTGCTCGTTGTGCCACTTGTGGCAGAGCGCGGTTGCGCACTGCAGCACTTCGATCGGCTCGGAGGGCTTCCTGAGCACGAGCAGGCGGTCGGAGTGACCGAGTCGGTCGACGACCTCCATCCAGTCGTAGTCGGCGTGGGCACTACAGATCACGACCTGGACGTTCGGATCGATGCGCCACAGGTTCTCGATCGTCTCGAGCCCGTCCCAGCCGGGCGGCATGCGCATGTCGACGATCGCCATCGCGTACGGGCGTCCCTGCTTGAGCGCCGCCGCGGCCTTGTCGACGCCTTCCCGCCCCTGGTACGCCGAATCGACCTCGAACTGCGGCCGGATGCTTTGCCTCTGCGCCTCGCCGAACAACCCGGCTTCCAGGATACCGAGGGCATCCTGTGCGGCGTGCTCGGGGTTAGCTGTCAGGACCTTGCGAAAATCCGCGTGGATCGCCGCGTTGTCGTCGATGATCAGGACGCGCCGGTTGACGGCGGGGAGTGGCCTAGACACGTTCCGCTCCCGGGGGGTTCCGCGGCAGGTCGAGGATGAATGCGGCGCCCTGGCCGAGGCCGGTGCTCTCGGCCTTGAGGGCCCCGCCGAGCTCCTGCGCCGCGACTGCCCCGCTGTGCAGCCCAAATCCATGCCCGGACTGGCGCGTCGTGAAGCCGTGGTGGAAGAGGCGTCCCATGTTCTCGGGCGCGATGCCGATGCCGTTGTCGATGATCGAGACCCGGGCTCCGGTGGCCGTGGCTTCGACCCGCAGCGTCAGGAGCTTGTCCTGTCGCCCGGACTCATCGCACGCGTACTTGGCGTTGCGGACCAGGTTCACGAGGATCTGCAGGACCTTGTGCTTGTCGACGGTGATCGACAGGTCGCTGAGATATTCGCGCTTCAGCGTCACGCCGTGGCGCACGAAGGCGCCGGCGTTGAGCCGCAGGCTGTCCTCGACGAGTGCTGCTACGTTGACGATCTCGGTGACGCCGCAGAGCTTCGCGTAGGTCTGCTGCATCGTGACCGTTTCCTTGATGTGCTCAAGGTTGTCGCGGAGCGAGGCGATCTCGACCAGGGTTGCCTGCTGGTCGGCCACCAGCTGCTCGCCAAGGGAGGCGAGATACTCCGGCACTCGCTTGCCGCGCTCGTCCGATACCAGGAACTCAGGCAGCCGCTCGCCCTGTTCGCGCAGCAGCGCCGCCACCCGCGAGAGCCCGCCGGCCTTCGACTGCTTGACGCGCTCGGCGACGAGACTCGCGGAGATGTTGATGCTGTTGAGGATGTTGCCGACGTTGTGCAGGACGTTCGTCGCGACCTCGGCCATGCCGGCCTGGCGCGAGGCGGCCATCAGTGCCTTGTGCACGCGTTCGAGCTCAATGTCGGCGGCCTTGCGCTCGGTGATATCGCGAACGAACTCGACCGAGCGCTCCGGTGCCCTGTCGCCCTCGCGCACGAGCGCGGTGGTCACGCGTACCCAGACAATGCGCCCGTCCCGGTGGACGTAGCGCTTCTCTATGTCGACAAACTCGACCGCGCCATTCCAGAGCCGCTCGAGCTCGATCGCGGAAAAGGTGGCGTCTTCGCGGTAGGTGAGATCGAAGACCGAGCGCGTGGATATCTCCTCGGGGTCGTAGCCGAGCAGGTCGCCGAACATGCGGTTGCAGTGCAGGAGGATGCCGCTGCGGTCGGCGTAGGCGATTCCGATCGGGGCCTGCGCGAACGTATTCCGGAAGAGCGTCTCCATCCTGCGCAGGTCATCGCGTGCCGCGATGAGCTCGGTGACATCGGTGATCGTTCCGACGAAGCCGCGCCCGCTCCCCACCGGCACGACCTGCTCGGCAAGGACCCGATTGACGCCCTTGCGGGGGTCCGAGCGGTACTCGAAGCGCATCGGTCGCGGCCGCCGCCCGAAGTCCGCCCACGCTTCCTTCATGCGCGGCCGGTCGTCGGGGTGGACCCACTGCGCCCAGTCGGCATCGGTCTCGTGGGGATTCAGGCCAAACATTTCGCGATAGGCGGGATTGAAGTACGCCGAGTGCCCGGCGCCATCGGTGTGATAGATCGCAACCGGTGCGCTCTCCAGGAGCGCACGGCCGAGCGCCACGTCCTCCGCATCGGCAGGCGCGTCGCGACGGTCGCTCGTCAGCAGTTCCTGCTCGGCCAGGCGAGCGCGCAATTCGACCTGGGACGCGCACTGCGCGGCGAGCAGCGTGAGCGCGCTGCGCTCGGCCGGTGCGAGCTCGCCTGGCGCGCTGTCGTAGACAGCGATTGTCCCAAGGACCTCGCCACCTTTCGATCGGATCGCGGCGCCCGCGTACGAGCGAACCGTCCGGCCGCCCGCGACGGTCTCGGGGCTGCCGAAGCGTGTATCCTCGCGCGCATCCCGGATCTCGAAGATCCCATCGGCCGCGAGCGTGTGCACCCGAAACGGATCGCGTCGCGGTGCGGTGTCCGGCGTGAGCCTGCCGGCGGCGCTGCACCAGCTCGCGCCGGAAGACTCCAGCATGATCGAGGCGACCGGGCGAGCGCAGACGGTTGCCGCTAGCTGCGCGATTCCATCGAACGCGGTTTCGAGCGCGCCACGCGCGGACGCGCTCTCGCTCGCGGCGGAAGCCGCGGCAGCGTGGCGACGTGCGGAATCGTTGCTCATGGCTCCATCGCGTCCCGTTGGTCCTGGCCGCCATTGGCCGTTTGGCGCCTGTTCCGGCTGTGCATCGGCGATCTCGGCAACCTGCCGTTTGCAGTACCCTTAAGCAATTGACCATATCCTCCCGTTGGCACCTAAACTGTGCAGCTGGTAGCGGCGGAAGGGCCCGCCTCCGAGACTTGACGCACACTTTTGCTCCGTCCATGGTTTCCCGCAGCTAAATCAGCCACCTGCCGGCTGAACCGGCCTGCGGTCGGCGCGGGCCGGCAGTCAGTACCCCGGTGGCGCATTGCCCGGCGATCACCGGCATCAGAGCGAGTTGGAGAAGTCGGATGAACAGAGCCCTTATGCCCACCGTCGCGCTCGGCGCGCTCTTGCTCGGCTACGGCTTGTTCGCCGTTGCCGGTGATGCGCTCGTCGTTCCGACTGCGAAAGTCGACGGCGCGGGCCCGTGGCGTTCCCTGCTCGAGTCATCGAGTGCAAACGCCTGGCGCGGCTGGACGTCAAGCGGGTTTCCGGACGGCTGGCATGTCGTGGCGGGCGTACTCGCGAAGGAGGGCAGCGTCGATGACCTCGTCACGCGCGAGGTCTACGGCGACTTCGAGCTCGAGCTCGAGTGGAAGCTCGGCAAGGCCGGCAACAGTGGAATCTTCTATCGCGGCACGCGCGACTACGATCACATCTACTGGAGCGCGCCGGAGTATCAGTTGCTCGACGACGCCAATGCGCACGACGGCCAGGCGCGGCTGACCTCCGCTGCGGCGGCTTACGCGCTCTACGCCGCCCCTGCGGGAGTGGTGCTGCCGTACGATCAGTGGAACACGACGCGGATCATCGTCAAGGGAGCGCACGTCGAGCATTGGCTGAACGGCCGGAAGGTCGTCGACTACGAACTCTGGAGCGAGGACTGGCAGGCAAAGCTGGCCGCCAGCAAGTTCGCCGCGTACCCGCGCTACGGTCTTGCCAAGTCCGGTGTCATCGGGATCCAGGGCGACCACGACGGCTCGCTCGCGATCCGCCGCATGCGCATCCGCACGTTGAAATAGAGCCGACTAACGCAGCGGCGTGTCAGTCGTGCCCGGCGGACGCCGCCCGCGCGACGAAATCGGGGATCGGTAGCCCGAGCTGCCGCAATGTCGCATCGAAGCGGCGCAGGATCGCACTGACCGCCGGGCGCGCGCCGACCGTTTCGCGCCAGGCGAGCAACCGCGGCGTGCTTGCGGTCATCGGCGCGCTCATCCGCGCCGCGAAGAGCTGCGCCATCAAGAATGCGATGTCGGCATAGCTGTACTCGCCCGCAAGGAACGGCGCGTGCTCGAGCAGCGCCTCGAGCTCGAGGTAGCGCCGCTCGACCTCCGCGATTGCCTCCACCGCCGCCGGCTCGGTCAGCCGACCCTGCAGGCTCATCAGCCGGACGACGGGCGGAAAGAACACCTCGTCCGACCAGAGCTCGCGCAGCCTGGCACGTGCGCGAGCCGCCGGTGTGGCGGGCCAGAGGGGCGGAGCCGGCTCAATCTTCTCGAAGTACTCAAATATCTGTGTCGAGTCGAAGATCTCGACCGTGCCGTGCACGAGGACTGGAACCTGGCGCTTCGGGTTGATCCGCAGGACCTCCGGGTGCCTGGGCTCGTAGCGATGCTCGGCGGTGAATGGCACCATGACGACGTCGACCGGAAGGTCCTTCTCGAGCGCGGCGATCTCGTTCTTCGCCCCGTACATGCTGAGGGGTCCTGAGTACAACGTCATGCGCAGCACTGGCGGTCTCCGTCGAAATCGCTAGTCTAACGCCGGCCCGCGTGGAATCCCCCGATGCCCGAACCACCGCTCACCCTCATCAGTACGCGCCGCGAACAGATGTTCCCGATGCTCGAGCCCGCCGAGGTCGACCGGCTGCGGCGCTTCGGCAAGCTGCGCCGCTTCGATGCGGGCGCTGCGATCGTGAGGCTCGGCGAAGCCGGCCACGGCCTTACGATCATTCTCGCGGGCCACGCCACCGTCACCCGCCGGCGCGAGGCGGCGGTGACGGAGATTATCGTCACGCACAACGTCGGGTCGTTCATGGGCGAACTCGCCCAGCTGTCCCGCCGTCCCGCGCTCGTCGATGCCCACGCCGGGAGCGACGTCGAGGCGCTGCTGATTCCGCCGGAGCGATTGCGCGCGCTGCTCGTCGCCGAGGCCGAGCTCGGCGAGCGCATCATGCGCGCGCTCATCCTGCGCCGCGTCGGGCTCATCCAGACCGGCGCCGGCGGGCCGGTCATCGTCGGCCGGCCGGGGAATGGCGACGTGCTGCGCCTGGTCGGGTTCCTGTCGCGCAACGCCCACCCGCACGATTGCCTCGACCCGGAGAGCGACGCGGAGGCGCGGGCGCTGATCGAGCGGTTCCACGTCGATCCGGGCGAATTGCCGATCGTGCTCTGCCCCGGGGGCCAGCTCCTGCGCAACCCCAGTGAAGCGGAGCTCGGGCGCTGCCTTGGGCTCGTGGGCCCCATCGACCCGGCCCGCGTCTACGACGTAGCGGTTCGTCGGGGCCGGGCCCGCCGGCCTCGCGACGGCGGTGTACGGCGCCTCCGAGGGGCTTTCCGTCCTGGTACTCGACTGCCGCTCGTTCGGCGGCCAGGCAGGCGCCTCGGCGCGCATCGAGAACTACCTCGGCTTCCCGACCGGCATCACCGGGATGGCGCTGATGGCCCGTGCCTACAACCAGGCGCAGAAGTTCGGCGTCGAGATGGCGATTCCCGACGAGGTGCGCGGCCTCGAGGCGGGCGCCCACGATGGCCACCTGCGCCTGATGCTCTCGAACGGCGAGCGTGTCAGCGCGCGCTCGATCGTCATCGCGAGCGGCGCACGCTACCGGCGCCTCGCCGTTGCCAACCTCGACAGCTTCGAGGCCACGAGCGTGCACTACTGGGCGTCGCGGCTCGAGGCACAGCTGTGCACCGGTCAGGAGGTGGCGCTCGTTGGCGCCGGCAACTCCGCGGGCCAGGCGGTCGTCTACCTCGCAAGCAAGGTGGCGCGAGTCTGGCTGCTGGTGCGGGGACCCGATCTCGCCGCCAGCATGTCGCGCTACCTCGTCGACCGGATCGCGGGCCTCGCCAACGTGACCGTCGTGACGGGGGCCGGGATCACCGGGGTCGAGTCCTCCGGCGGCACGCTCGAGGCGATCCGCTGGCGGCAGCGCGCGACCAGCGACGAGGTGCACCGGCCGATCAGGCACCTCTTCCTGTTCATCGGTGCCGATCCGAATACCGATTGGCTCAAGGACTCCGGTGTCCTGCTCGATGCGAAGGGGTTCGTGCTGACCGGTCGCGAAGTGGGTGGCACCGCGCGCCCGCTCGAGACGAGCCGCGCCGGTGTCTTCGCCATCGGCGACGTCCGGGCGGGGTCGGTCAAGCGCGTGGCCGCGGCGGTCGGCGAGGGCGCACAGGTCGTCGCGACGCTGCACGCGTATCTCGCGGACCAGGGCGCAGCGGTGCGTCCACCCGGCTGAGGCGCCGCGCTACTTCGGCCAGATGGTGAAGTCGCGCAGCGCCATCCGGCGCAACGACCCGTTCATTTCCTTGAGAGCGCCATCGAGCTCGAGCAGCTGGCCGCGGCCGAGTTCGAGCGCGTGCTCATCCGGCTGGTGCACCGTCCCGACCGCGTAGTCGAGGTAAGGCGTGCGCCGCTGCTCGATGTGGTTGCCGAGCACGTGCGCGACCACCTTGCCGCGCGTGAACTCGACGAGCCGCGCGATGCTGAGTACGAAGGCGGGCGCATCGCGTACGTAGAGGCGACCCGGGTAGAGCGTGTCACCGGTGAGGAGCACGCCGGTCTGCCTGTCGTAGACCGCGATCGAGGAGGGTTCGTGGCCGGGAATCGCGATCACATCGAGGGCCCGGCCGCCTAGATCGTAGGTCACCGTATCGTCCGGCCAGCGCCGGAAGCCGAAGAAATCCGCGACCGCGGCCGGAGTCGTGTCGAGGACCCGCGTGCGTGCGCGCCGCCGGAACCCGTCATCGCCGGAGGTGTGATCGCCGTGCGCATGGGTGTGCGCGACGATGAGCTCGATGGAGTCGCGGCCATGCCGCCCGAGCCAGCCGTCGATCAGGCGACCAACGACCTCGACCACGTCCGTCTTGCCGGCTCCCGTGTCGAGCAGGAGCACCTTGTCGGCCCCGAACAGCAGGAACAGAAACGGCTTCTCGTAGTTCGCGCAGCCGGACTCCCGCAGGATGTAGAAATCATCGTTGTAGCGCTGGACCTCGAATGTCGCCGCGCCCGCGCAGCTCGGACCACTGACCTGCCACTGCCGCGGCAATGCGCCAGGCAGAACTCCGGCGCCGTCGGGCTCCGGCGTCTGTGCCTGCGCGCCGACGGCGAAGCATGCGCACAGCAGCGCCGTTGCGCGAAGGAGTCGAGCGACGGCCGTCACCGCGCCCCCGGTGACGGGTCGAGCACGATCCGCTCCGCCGTTGCCTTCTCGACCGCCGCGCGGCTGTAGAGGAGCGGGAAGTATGCGCCCGACAACCACAGCGGAAAGAGATCGCGGTAGTGGTGACCGCGCCAGTCGCCGGACTGACCGGGCGTGTTGACCGCGACCGAATTGTCCCAGCGACCGACGTCGAGCACCATGCGAAAGGACGCGCCCGCCTGCAGCCGAAAATCCTTGCTGCGGTAGTACGAAGCGCCGACGGTGCTGCCGTCACCGGCCTTCGACATTGGGCCCACGTTCATCGCCGCACGCTCGCCTGCCTCGGCGAGCGGCGCAAGCGGATGCTCGAGCAGCACGAACTGCAGCTTCCCCCATTGCCAGGCGCTGCGCTCGGCGCCGAGGCGCTCCGTCGTCTCCACGAGGGCGGCCGAAAGCGTACGCAGCATGATCGCGTCGCGGGCCGCGCGCGGGTCGGCCCCGAGGCGGCCGTCCGGATGCTCGAGGAGGGCGAGCAGGGTGGGCGTGTTGCCGGGCACGTGCGAGCGCAGGTTCAACGGCAGGGCGGGCGCCGCTTCGGCCAGCACGCCGGCGCCGAGGTGGTGGGACTCCCACACCTCGAAGAGCGCGGCCTGCGGGCTCTCGGCCGATGCGCGGCCGTCCCACGCCTCAAGCCAGCGGATCGTGTCGCCGAGCTCCGGATCGTCGGTGTGGATCGTGCCGAGGATCCGCACGAGCGTGCGTGCGGGCAGCGAGGCGTAGTCGTTCTGCAGCGCCTCCGATTCCTTCAGCGAGAAGCTGGGCGCGGCGTCGAGCACTTCGGCGATGCGCTCGAACCGGGCCGGGTCGTACCAGACGAAGCCGACGCGACGGTCCGAGTACGGGTAGTCCTTCGGCAGGTTGAGCTGGTTCGCGGTCGCGACGTAGCGACGCGACGGATTGACCTCGGAGGGCAGCAACTCGTGGTCGAGGTAGCCGTTCCACTCGTAGCGGCCGTCGCCCGGCAACGGCAGCAGGCCATCGGTCGTCGGCCGCGCCGGTGTGAACCCGGACGGGAACCAGCCAATGCCGCCGGACGTGTCGGCATAGATCTGGTTCTCGCCAGGCTCGCCCCAGTAGCGCAACGCCGCCCGGAACTCATCGATCGTGTGCGCCTTCAGGTAGCGCATCGAGGCGAAGTACGGTGCTCCGCCCGTGTCGAGCCACGTTGCGCGTACCGCATAGGCGCGGTGGTGTTCGGCGTCCTCGAGGACCACGGGCCCGTGGCGGGTGAACTTGAGTTCCGCGTCCGCGTCGGCTGCGCCGCGTACGCGGATGGGCTCGTGGATGACCCGCATCGGCTCCCACCCGTCGTGGTACCGGTATTCGTTCGGATTATCGGGATTGGTGTCGTAGACGTAGAGGTCCTCCTGCGCGATCGGGAAGACCGTCAGTCCGAATGCGATCCGCTCGTTGTGGCCGATCGAGATGCCGGGCAGGGCGGGCTCGCCCGCGCCGATCACGTCGAGGCCGGGAGCCACGAGGTGCGCGAGGTAGCGAAGCGAGGGCACCTCGTCGCTGCGGTGCGGGTCGTTGGCGAGGATCGGGCGGCCGGTCGCGCTCTTGCCCGGCCCGATCACCCAGTTGTTGCTGCCCTGCCGGCTGCCGGCGAGCGTGCTCGCCGCGAGGCTGAGCGGCTCCTCCGCGGGCATGAGCGCAGCGGTCGGGGCAGCCGGTGCGAACACGACGGGCTTCTGCGCGAGCAGGTATTGATCGAGGGCGTGCGGCGAGATGCTGCAGAGGTCAAGGCCGTCGGGAACGATCGGCGTCCAGGGCGGCGACACCTCGAGCAGGAGGCCCGCCGCGTCCTTCCCTGCTGCGCACATCGCCTGCGCCCTCATGAGCTGAAAGCCGACGCCGACGACGAGGCCGTGGTTGCGGATCCGGACGACGTCTTCGACGTTCCATGGCGATGGCTCGTAGCCGGCGAGCTCGAACTCGCGCGGCAGCGGCACGGCGTGGCTACGAATCGCGGCGATGTAGGCGTTGATGCCCGCGACGAACGCGCTCGCGCTGCGCCTCGCCGCCGGGCCGTAGGACGCCCACTCCTTCGTCATGTCGCCGCGGTAGACGAAGAGCCGGATGGCCCGGTCCTGGGCGAGGTACCCATCGCCGAGTACCGCGGCGAGCTCGCCGAGTCCGCTGCGGCGCCACAGGTCAATCTGCCACAGGCGATCGCGGGCGGCGTTCCAGCCCTGCGCGACGAACGCGTCGTGCTGCGTGCGCGCGTAGATGTGCGGTACGCCCCAGCGATCGACGAGGATCTCCGCGCGCTGCTCGAGCCCAGTGACTGATCGCCGCACTTTCGCCGGTGCCGCGGCCAACGCGAACGAGACGAGGGCGGACGAGAGGCCGAGGACGGCGACGAATCGTGCTGAGCGCTTCACAGTAGACAACCCCCGCGCCGCTGGTGCCAGTGGCCGCCGGGGTGGCCCGGCAAGCCTTTATAGAGTGTTGCAGGCCTGGCCGCTGCCCGAGCCGCGAGCCCTGATGTTCACATCATCGAAGCGGGCCCGCAAACCTTCCTGTCCGATCGCGAGGCGCATCGCCCGCTAGCGCGCGGCGCCCCCGAGGCGGTCACTCAGCTGCGTGAGGACCACACCCGCCACGACGATCGCAAGGCCGATCAGGCGAATCGCGTTCAATGGCCGCCCGATCGCGCCGGCGAGGGCGAAATGGTCGATGACGGCGGCCGTGACGAGCTGGGCGCTCACGGCGAACAGGATCGCATTGCCGATGCCGAAGCGCGGTGCGAGGTAGGTGATGCTGACGACGTAGAACCCGACGATGAGGCCGCCGGCATATTGCGCCGGTGGAAGGCGCGCGAGCGCGCTGAAGTCGGGGACGCGGGTCATCGTGGCGAGCGCGAGGACGAGCGAAGCCGCAAGTCCGGTCGCGAACAGGATGACCGTGGCAGGGACCGGCCCGCCGGTCGCGCGGGCGAGCCCCGCGTTCAGGATTCCCATCAGCGGGATCAGCGCGCCGGCGGCGAAGGCCCACAGCGCGTAGGAGACTCCGGACATTCTCGAACTCCTCGGGTTGGAAGGATTACGCGAATACTTGCCCGAGCGGACGGTGCCGGATACAGCACGACTGCCGGCCGGCCGCAACGCGTTACCGAAGCAGCGGCGACAGACTGGCAGCGCCGCGAGATGCGATTCAAGCCCAATTCATGCCCCAATTCGGTCCGCTGGCGGTGCTTTGGCGGCCGACATTGTTGGCGTCGGAATCGCTGCCGGCCTGTTAGTCAGTCGATCGTCAGCTTATCCCGGACGGCGGCAAGGGGTTGGCTGGCAAAGATGTGCAAGCAAACCCCGGGGCGCGGGGTTCCTGCAGAGCGGGGACGTGGTCCGACGGGAGGAAAGTGCGCCGCCGCGTTAGTCGCGGTACCGCTCGAGGGCGTCACCGAGCGCTTTGCGCAACGGGGCGAGCCAGGGCTCAAAGTGCGTCCACTGGTCGAGCCCGGCCCGGAAGATGGGCCGGCGGACCTGTTCGGAACTCGCCGTGCGCACGCTCCGTTCAGTCTTGTGGAACTCGACGCAGGCGCTCTCGAACGGCAATCCGCAGAAATCGAGGATCCGGCGCACGTTGCCCTCAAGATCCTCGACGACATCCTCGTAGTGGACCTTGAGCAGCCGGCCAGGCAGCGCCGTATTCCAGTGCTGCATGAGCTCGAGGTACGTGCGGTAGTAGCGGGCGATGTCATCGATGCTGTAGGTGAATTCCTGGCCGCGCGCGAAGAGCTGCTTCAAGTTTCCGAAGCAGCAGGCCATCGGCTCGCGGCGGGCGTCGATGATCTTCGCGTTCGGCAGCATCAGGTGGATCAGGCCGATGTGGCGGAAGTTGTTCGGCATCTTGTCGATGAAGAAGGGCTTGCCGGTGCGGTAGACCTTCGTGTCCGTCAGGTACTTCTCGCCGAGCGCGCGAAACTCCTCCGCCGACATCGTCGCCAGGCAGCCGGGATAGCGCGGGTTGTTGACGTCCGGGTCGTAGCCCTGCAGGTCGAGTACCGCGCGCGGCACGTCGGCGAGCTCCTGCGTTCCCTCGACCTTCGAATGCGAGGCGAGGATCTGCTCGAGGAGCGTCGAGCCCGCGCGCGGCAGTCCCAGGATGAAAATCGGCTCGTGGCTCGCGGCCCCGAAGCCCACGCGTTCGGCGAAGAACTCCCGCGTGCAGCACCGCTTCTGGTTGGCGGTGTTCTGCTCGAGGAGTTCCGGCCGGTAGCGGCTCTCGGCGCGCTTGAGTGCGTTGCCTTGCTCGTAGAAGCGGAAGGACCGCTCGTACTCCTTGCGGTCCTCGTAGGCCTTACCGAGCGCGAAGCACAGGTGGTAACGGTCCTTCAGGGCGGTGGTCGAGTCCGCCTCGATCGCCTCGAGGCGTGCGACCTCCTGGCTGGAAAACTCGTAGGTCTTGAGGTTCGCGAGGCTCCAGTAGGCATCGCCAAAGTCCGGCCGGATCGCTGCGGCCGCGCGATATGAATCGATAGCCTCATCGCGCTGGCCGAGCGTCTTGAACGAATGCGCGATCGAGAGGTGCAGCTCGGCCGCCTCTCGCGTCTGCGGCGGAGTTACCGCGACGAGCTCGCGGTAGAGGCCAATGGCCTCCGCGTGGTGGCCGAGGCCGACGGTCGTTGACGCATGGAGCGTCCGGTAGACCAGATTCTTAGGATCAGCGGCGAGCAGTCGCCCGAGCTGGACGCGCGCATCCTGGTACTTGTGGCGCTCGAGCAGCACGCACGCGTAGTCGTGGCGAGCGGCGACGTACTCGGGCTCGCGCTCGAGCACGGCCGTGAGCAGGAGTTCCGCATCGTCAAATACCTCGAGTGCCGAGGCAATCCTTGCCAGGAGGCGCATCGCCTCGATGTGATTTCCGTGCTCGATCAGGAAGGCGCGCACCATCTTCTCGGCGGCGCCGATCTCGCCGTCGCAGAACAGGCTCGTCGCTGTAATCAGCGGCGGCGGCAGCCTCCGCAGCTTCGCCACGTGCGTGGTCGCGTACGCCTCGCCCGCGCGGTCACCCACCAGCCGGTAGAGGCCCTCGAGCATGCTCCAGGTGGCCGGCAGCGCGGCATTGATTTCGACCGCCTTGAGGTAAGCCTCGATCGCCTTCGGCGCGTCCTTGAGCGCGACGTAGCAATGGCCGCGCTCCTGGTAGAGCCGGCTGAAGCGTGGATGGTGCCTTGCAAGGCGCTCGAGCGTCGCGAGTGCCTCGTGTGGCCGGTGGGCTTGCCGCTGGCCAAGAGCCAGCAGGTAGAGGACATCGCGATTCTCGGGCGCGGTTTGCGAGAGCGTTGCTGCCGCCGCGACGGCTGCATCGAAGCGGCGCTCCTGCAGGAGCGCGCGGAGGCGCTGTACCTCGAGTTCAACCGCGGATGGACCGGCGGCGACCGGACTAGAGTTCATGGCTTCCGGGTCTGGTTGGGGCGGGGCTCGCCCGCCGCGCGCCAAGAGAAAGGCGGGCACGGCTGCCCGCCTTCAAGTGTAGCGCAACCATCCGAGGTGGTTGCCAGGCTGAGTTCGCCGAACTGCCCGGCGCGCGCATCGCGCGCGCCGGGCAGCCCTTCAGAACTTGAAGCCGATCTTGACGCCGAGTACGCGCGGCCGCGTCGGGACCTCAGACAGGATGAACTGGCCGGACGAGGTGAACAGGCTCGTGTTCGTGTTGGCCAGATTCGAGCCAAAGATCTGCACGTTCCAGCTGTCCTTCGCGATACCGAAGGCGGCGTCGTAGAGCTCGTACGCCGGCTGCGTGTACCGCAGCCAGGTGGTCGTCGGGATAGCGATTCCCTGACCGGAGGTGAAGCTGCTCGGCTCGTTGTCCATCTTGTCGACGTGCGTCCCTCCGACCATGATGAACGCCTTGTAGTCGTTCACCGTCCAGTCGTACCGGGCGCGCAGGCTGAACTGCATCTTCGGCGAGAACGCCGGCACCGACCCGGCCGAGCCGAGCGGATCCGGTATCTGGACGTTCTCGTGCAGGGCGGAGTTGTACACCTGTGCGATGCACGCGCCCGCCGGCGTCGGATTCCCCGGCGTCTTGTACGTCACGCCTGCAGAGACGATGCAAGGTGCATTGCTCTGCTTCGCGTCGTTGTACGACAAGGATCCCTGCAGCGTGAAGGCGTCGGTCACGCGCGCGATGCCCTGAAGCTCGAAGCCCTTCACCCGATACGTCGGGCCCTTCACGCCGAAGGTCGTGTTGCCGTAGACCGGCGGGTTGTAGATCAGCGTCTGCACGTCCTTCCAGTCCATCTGGTAAAGCGAGCCGTTGATCTGCAGGCGGTGGTCGAGGAACTCGGTCTTGAAGCCAAGTTCGTGGTTCGTCAACTCGTCGGGCGGGTAGCCGAACGGCTTCAGGAACTGTGTCTTGACTTTGGATCCGGCCGGCAGCGGCGTGTCATTCGGTACAGCCGCACCCGTCGAGTCGATCGCAATCTTGGTCACGCCCTTCGTCGTACGGCTGAAGGCGCCTGGGCGGTAGCCCTGCGAGAAGGTGTAGTAAACCATCGCGTCCGGCGTGACGTGCCAGGTGATGTTTGCGCGGCTGCGAAAGCCCGTGAACGTCGCCGTGTGGAATTCGGCGGTCTTGGCGCCTGTGACCGGATCCGGGTCGAGTCCGCCACCGATCGGCGTCGCGCCGCTGCAGCCAGGCGTACCGTTCAGCGTGTTGGTGCAGCCAGGCGTCCCGTACTGCGAGCCGATTTCATTCTGCGCGTAGCGGAAGTAGCGCGTGCCAGCGGTCAGCGTCAGCACCTTCGGGATGAGGTCGTAGTCGATCGAGGTGAAGAACGCGGTCTGCTTGTAGCCACGCGCGAGGTCCTCGCCGAAGGCAACGTTGTCGTTGCGCATCGACGGATCGATCGCAGCATTGATCGGGGTGTCGTTCGTCTTGCAGATCGTGTTCGTGGCGAGCGCGATCGCCAGGTTCGCGGCGGTGCACGATGGGATCGACGTGTACAGGAAGTTCATGTCGTCCTTGATCTGGAAATCTTCCCAGTACGCGCCAAACAGGGCGCGCAATGGCAGGCTTTCCGGACTGGAGACGCGAAACTCATGGCTCTGGTGCGTGGTCTGGACCGTGTCGAGCCACGAGGAAACCGGCGAGTAGCAGACCGAGGTCGTGCCGGCGCCGATGTTAGTGCCGCTCGCGGGACCACCCGTGCAGGTGTAGTAGAACCCGCCCGCCGTGCGCGCGTAGTTCGTGTAGTCCATCGCGTTGTCGATGTGGCGCGTCATGTATGAGCCCGTGTACACGAGCTTCCAGTCCGCGACCTGGCCGTTCAACGTCCACGCCGTGCTTGAGTATCGATCTTTGTCGTAGGAGGGCGAGAACGAGGTCTCCTCCCACGGGCCAAGCGTCTGGCCGTCGGAGCCGGTTGGGAACTGCGCCGACATGCCCTCGGCGTCCATGTTCTGGTACGTCTGCTGGATCAGTACGTTCCAGTTGTCGTTGATCTGGTAAAGGGCCGAGAGGCGCATGCCGGCGTATGTGACCGGATTCTGCGCGCGCTTTGCGATAGCGTAATTGTTCGCGCCGGGCGCGGTAATGATGCCGGACGTCGGGTCGGTCGGATACGAGGAGCCGTAGGACGCAGGGCCCAAGTCGGTGGGCTTGCGCGTGAACGTGCTCGGCACGTTATCAATGTAGCCGCCGCGCCGGTCGTTGTAGATCACCGCGCGGACCGCCAGCGTGTCCTGGATCAGCGGCAGGTTGAGCACGCCGCTGACGGACGAGTTGGGGTCACCGTGCGCCGTCGTGCCGTACGACGCTTCCGCGTAGCCTTCGGTCTTGTTGAGCTTGGGCTTGTTGGTGATGTAGCGGATCGCGCCTGCCTCGGCGCCACCGCCGAAGAGCGTGCCTTGCGGGCCTTCGAGGACCTCGACTCGCTCCATGTCGACCATGTAGACGTCGGCATTGCGCGCCGGGAAGGTCATCGACTGGTCGTCGAGGTAGGTGGCCACGTTCGGGAAGGGCGCAACCGCGGCGCTCGACTGGTTGCCGGCGAAGCCGGCGCTCAGGCCGCGCATGTAGATGTTGCCCTGGCCGGGGCCGTTCGCGCTGAAGGTCACGTTCGGCAGGAGCCGGAGCACGTCGTCGAAGGTCTGCACGCCGAGCTGCGACAGCTGCTCGCCGGTGATCGCCTGAATCGTGATCGGCACGTTCTGCACCGACTCGGAGCGTCGCTGTGCGGTGACTACGATCTCCTCGATGCCGGACGATACAGCCGGCGAGTCGGCGGCGTGCGCGCCGTAGGCATAGCCGCTCAACACCGCCGTGATGGCGTAGGCAAGCTTCAGGTTGGTTTTCAAGCGTCTCTCCCCGGAAGAATCAGTGGTAATAAAAATACGCGCCGCGCGCATAGCGCAGCGTCAGGAAATCCGCCAACGACGCGGGGAACTCACCCGTTGATCAATCCCCACAGAGCCCCTTCGCCCCCGTCGGTTGTTTTTTACTTACAACGGAAGGCACCGTAACAATAGCAGATGACTCCAATATGACAGCCCCCGGAACGGGGTGCCGATGATCTTTTTTGGGCCTCGGCGAGGTGGCTTCGTGGCCCAATTCCACGGGTTGGCACCACGCCGCGCATGAATGTCAGATAATTGTCAGAAACTGGCCCGCCGCGGGCCAAGCTGCCACACGCCCGCAACAGACGCGCCGGCGTGGAGCCGGTAGGCTCGCGTCCCGGGCCGCGCCGTCATTGGCGGCCCTCCCGGTGACCCCCGGCCGGACCGGCACCGTGCTGGCGGCGCTGTTCGCGGCAGCGAACGCAGACGAGGTCGAGTGGCGATGAAGACAATCCAGGAACCCCCCCGTTCGATCGACGTGATCCTCGAGACGGAGGTGCTCGTTGTCGGCAGCGGGCCGGGCGGCCTCGCGGCGGCACTCGCGGCGGCGCGCGCGGGCGCCAAGACCGCCCTCATCGATCGCAACGGCTGCTTCGGCGGCAACATCACCCAGGTTGGTGTCGAGGGCTTCGCCTGGTACCGCCACGAGGACACCGTCGACTGCGAGGGCATCGGCATCGAGTTCGAGGAGCGGGCCAAGGCGATGGGCGCGGCGATGCCGGAGCCGCAGTCGCTGAGCCACGCGCTCGATGCCGAGATGTTCAAGTGGGTGGCGGACGTACTGGTGCAGGAGGCCGGGGTGACGCCGCTCCTGCATCGCCTGTGCGTGGCGCCGATCCTCGACGATGGCGTCATCCGCGGTGTCATCACCGAGAGCAAGGCCGGCCGCGAGGCGATCCTCGCGAAGCGCGTCATCGATGCGACCGGCGATGCGGACGTTGCGGCGCGCGCTGGCGCGCCGTTCCACAAGTCGCCGAAGAGCGAGATTATGGCGGTGTCCGTCATGTTCTCGATGAGTGGCGTCAACAAGCGGCGCTTCATCGATGCGGTCAAGGCCGACCCGCAGACCTACGCCGACTGGTCGGGCAACGGCGAATGGGACTACGAGACGACCGGCAAGGAAGACAAGCTCTTCTCGCCATTCTTGCGCAAGCCCTTCAAGCAGGCGCTTGCCGCTGGTCTCATCCCGGCGAACCTGCACACTATTGCCGGCACCTGGGGCACCGTCACGGACCAGGGTGATCTCACGTACCTGAACCTTGTGCACGTCCCTGAAATCGACGGGACGGATCCTGCCGATCTCACGATCGGCGAGATGCGTGGCCGACGCGAGGCGATCTACGCGCTCGAGGCGCTGCGCGGCTACATGCCGGGCTGCGAGGACGCGAAGCTCCGCAACTTCGGCATGACGCTTGGCATTCGCGACACACGCAAGATCGATGCGCTCTACAACCTGACTGGCACCGACGTCCGCGAGCAGGCGCGCTTCGACGATGCGATCGGCATCTTCCCGGAGTTCATCGACGGCTACGGCATCCTGATCCTGCCGACGACCGGGCGCTACTGGCACGTCCCCTACCGCGCGCTCGTCCCGAAGGGCGTCGGCAACCTGCTCGTCGCTGGCCGCTGCATCGGCGGCGACAAGGTCTCGCACGCCTCCGCCCGCAACATGATGTGCTGCGCGGTCAGCGGGCAGGGCGCGGGCGTCGCGGCGGCCGTGTCGCTCAGGCGCGATGAGGCCTTCGACCGGCTCGACGTCGGTGCCGTGCAGAAGGAACTCGCGCGGCAGGGTGCGCGCTTCCAGTGACAGCGCTCGCACCGGCTGCCGGGGCCGCCAAGGGCGCGGCCGGCTCTCCACTGCGCTGGTGGGTGCTGGTCGTCGCGGCCATAGCGGTATCGAGCAGCTACTACGAATCGGACGTCATAGGCCTCGTCGCGGACCTGCTGCATCGGCAGCGGGGCTTCACGCAGACCCAGATCGGCGTGCTGAACGGCGTCATCAGCCTCCCGAACGTGGCACTCGCGCTGCTGAGCGGAATCCTGATCGATCGCGTCGGGCCCGCGCGCGTCGCGCTCTGGTCGGCGGCCATCGGCGTCGTCGGTGCCGCGCTCACCGCGATCGGCGATCCGTACGAGCTCATGGTGTTCGGACGGTTCGTGTTCGGCGTGAGCGAAGGGGCGATCTTCATCGCGCTGCTGGCTGCGCTCGCGCAGTGGTTCCCGCGCAGCGGAGTCGCGCTCGCGACAGCGCTCTACCTCAGCCTCGCGCGCGTCGGCTCGTGGGGGGCGGACACGTCCTCGGCCTGGGCGAAGCCCCTCTACGATCGCGGCTGGCAACCGCCGCTGTGGCTTGGCACCGCGATCACCGTCGCGGGCCTGGTGGCGGCGCTGGTCCTTTACTGGCTCGACCGCCGCTACCGGCCGCGCGCGGCGCAGGCCGCAGCGGCGGAGCGCATCGTCTGGAAGGACCTGCTGCGGTTCGACATGTCCTACTGGTACATCCTCGGCCTGCACGTGCTCTACGCCGCGGTGTTCTTTCCGTTCCGCACGACCTTCGTCGTCGAGTACTTTCAGCACGCCAAGGGCCTCTCGCACGAAGAGGCCGGCGTCACCAACAGCTGGGTGTTCTTTGCGGCGATCTTTGCGACACCGTTGTTTGGCCTCCTTGCCGACCGATTCGGCCACCGGGCGCTGATGCTGTGCTTCGGCGCGCTGCTCTTGCCGCTCACGTTCGTGGTGCTCGGGCTCACGGACCTGAACCTCTGGGTCACGACGGCCATGATGGGAGTCAGCTGGTCGTTGGTGCCGGCCGTGATCTGGCCCGCCACGACGCTGATCGTCGAGCCGAAGCGCCTCGGCACCGCGCTCGGCCTGATCACGCTGATCCAGGCACTCGGCATGGCGGCCTCGAACCTCGCGGCGGGCTGGCTAGCCGAAAGGGCGGGTGCGGGCGCCGCGAACCCGGCGGGCTATTCGGTGATGCTGTTGTTCTTCTTCCTGCTAAGCCTCACTGCCCTTGCCTCGGCCGTGCTCCTCTGGCGTCGCGAGGCGGGACCGACCGGACACGGTCTTGAGGACGCGCGGCCGGGAGAGCGCCAGGCGGTCGCGTGAGTCTGGCGCCGTCGCTCAGTCGGCAGCGGCGCTGACGCCCGTGCCGACGGGGACTTGCACGCGGTTCCGGCGCCAAAAATAGAACGCAGCGCCGAGTACCAGTGCGGTCCCCGCGACGCTGGTCGCGTAGGCGCTCGCGATGAACACCTGCAGCCAGTTGAGCGTGGTAAGGCCGAAATTCCGCCAGATGAGGAGGGCGGCGCTGCCCAGGTAACCCGCGGCATCGGCAAGGTAGATGAGAAAGCCGGCCGTGCCGACTCGCCCGCCGACGGCGATCAGGCGATCAAACAGCATCGCGTTGAAGGGCGTGTAGGCCATGTAGAGGCCGGCGCCGCTCAGGATCATCCACGGGACCGGACCCAGCCAGCCGGCCTGGAATGCGAGCGTCGATACACCGAGCAGCACGAGCCCAAGAACGATCACGGCATGGATGACCATGAGCGCGCGGGCGTTGTCCCGCACGGTGATGATGAGGCCGAGCGCGGCCAGCGCGAGCACGGCGACGGGAAGCTCGCTCGCGGTGAAGATCGCTGCGCCGTTGCCGTAGCCCATCGCGCTCCACAGTTCGGCGGCGAAGTTGTCGCGAAAGTCGCGGAGGGCCGTTGCGAGTACGTACGCGATGATGAGCAGGCTGATGCCGAGGCCGTATTGGGCCAGGAACGAGCGTCGCGCAGCGCCGTCCATCGGTGCGCGGCGCACGCGCGCCGCCTCATCGAGCGCGTTCGGCGGCGGCAACGCCGCGAGGAAGAATACGGACACGAACAGGAGCGGCAGGAACAGGGCTCCCGTGGCGGCCGGCATCCAGAAGGGGCTCACGTGCCAATCGAGCATCAGCCACTTGCCGACCGACTTGACCGCCCCGGAGGAGACGATGAAGCTCGCGCAGACGACGGCGCCGAGCACCTCGGACGTGCGCCGGCCTTCCATGAATCCGAACACCAGCCCCCAGATCATGCCGAGCGGCAGACCGTTCAGGAACATCGCAGCGACGTTCCACGGCGGCGGGACGATCGCGAACAGCACGAGCGAGACCCCGGCGAGCAGGATGAGTACGATGATCGCAACCGCCCGCCGCTGCGGATGGAGCTCCGAAATGATCTTGATGCCGAGTATCTTCGAAAGCGCGTACCCGGCGACCTGGGCGATCACGAGCGCGATCTTGTAGTCGAGCGTGAAATCCCAGCCCGGGACGATCGCGAACGTCGCCGCTGAAAAGGGCTTGCGGAACGCGTACATGGAAAAATACGCCGAGAACCCGGCGAGTCCCGCGACGGTCGTGAACAGCACGGAGTTGGCCCGTTCGAGGAGGCGGCGCAGGTGGGCGATCACCGGGACTCCAGTCGGCGCCGGGTGGGGCGCCCGCTTCAATCGGATACTCGGACTCGATGGCAGGGACGTGACAGTCAGGCATTCTGACGGACGGCGCGGCTGGGCGCCCGCCGTTCGGTTGACGCACCACGGAATCTTCGGTTGACCGCGGCGCCCGAGGCATTCGACGTTGCGGTCGTCGGTGCTGGCATCGTTGGATTGTCGTGCGCGCGTGCGGCCGCCTTGCGCGGGCTCAAGGTGGTCGTGATCGAGCGCGACTGGAAAGCCTGCGGGGCATCGATCCGCAACTTCGGCTTCATCACCGTCACCGGGCAGGACCGCGACACGGTCTGGGAGCGGGCGCGGCGCAGCCGGGATGTCTGGGCCGCGGTCGCGCCCGCCGCCGGCATCGCGATCGTCCAGCGGGGGCTATGGGTCGCAGCCCGGCGCCGGGAAGCGGTCGGCGTGCTGGAGGCGTTCCTGCGCACCGACATGGCGGAGGGCTGTGAACTCCTGACCGCCGATTCAGCCCGCCGGCGGTTTCCCGATCTCGCGACGCCGGGGCTCCAGGCGGTGCTCACGAGCCCGCACGAGCTTCGGGTCGAGTCGCGCACGGCCGTCCCGCTCCTCGCGACCTGGCTTGCACGCGACCACGGCGTCGCGTTTCGGTGGGATACCGCCGTGCACGCCGTCGCGCCGCCCCGCCTCGAGACGTCGGGCGGCCGCATCGCCGCCGAGCTCGTGGTCGTATGTCCGGGCGATGACCTCAAGACGCTCTACCCGGAGCGACTCGCCGCCGCCGCGGTCAGCCGGTGCAAGCTGCAGATGCTCAGGCTCGAGAGCCCGGGGTTCGCGTTTCCCGCCACCCTGATGGCCGACCTCAGCCTCGCACGCTACGGCGGATTCGCCCGGCTGCCCGCGGCCGAGGAACTGAAGCGCCGCCTCGCGCTCGAGCAGCCGGAGTGCCTCAGGCACGGCATCCACCTCATCGTCGCGCAGGGCGCCGACGGCAGTCTGGTGGTCGGCGACAGTCATCACTACGATACGGCGGCGGAGCCGTTCGCGGCCGAGGGGGTATACGGCCTGCTGCTCGAGGAGTACCGCGCCGCGACTGGCCGGCCGGCTCCCCGGGTCCTCGAACGCTGGATCGGCACCTACGCGGTCGCGAGCGACCGGGCGCTGTTGGTCGAGTCCCCGGCGCCCGGCGTACGCCTCGTCCTCGTCACGAGCGGGGTCGGGGCCTCGACGGGATTTGCGATCGGCGAGGATGTCATCAAAGAATTGTGCGCGTGAGAACCTCGCAGCCACTACTACCACGGATACCGAGTCCATGACTGAACCCATCCTCCTGACTCCAGGCCCTCTGACGACCTCGGCCGCGACCAAGTCCGCGATGCTGACCGACTGGGGCTCGTGGGACGGCGCCTTCAATGCGCTCACTGCATCCGTCTGCCGCGATCTCGTCGACATCGTCGACGGCAAGGACGAGCACGTCTGCGTGCCGCTGCAGGGCAGCGGCACCTTCGCGGTCGAGGCGGCGCTCGGCACGCTGGTGCCCCGGAATGCGAAAGTGCTGGTACCCGACAACGGCAGCTACTGCAAGCGCATCGTGCGGATACTCGGCTACCTCGAGCGCGAGGCGGTCGTGCTCGCGCACGGCGAGCAGGAGCCGGCGAATCCGGCACGTATCGAAGCGGCGCTAGCGGCCGATCCGTCGATCACGCATGTCGCGCAGGTGCACTGCGAGACCGGCACCGGCATCCTGAATCCGTTGCCCGAAATCGCCGCGATCGTCGCCAGGCACGGCCGCGGCCTCGTCATCGATGCGATGAGTTCGTACGGCGCTATCCCCATCGATGCGCGGACGATCCGGTTCGATGCGCTGATCGCCGCCTCGGGCAAGTGCCTCGAAGGGGTGCCTGGAATGGGCTTCATCATTGCGCGCAAGTCGGTGCTCGAGCGCGCCTCGGGCAACAGCCGCTCGCTGGCGATGGACCTGCTCGACCAGTGGCAGTACCTGCAGAAGACGGGCCAGTGGCGGTTCACGCCGCCGACGCACGTGCTTGCGGCGCTGCGGACAGCGATCGACCAGTACCGCGCGCAAGGCGGGCAACCGGCACGCCTCGCCCGCTACTCGGAAAACTGCGCGGCGCTCGTGAACGGCATGCGCGCGCTCGGCTTCAAGACGTTCCTGCCGGATGCGCTGCAGGCACCGATCATCGTGACGTTCCATGCGCCACCGGACCCGCGCTACGACTTCACAGATTTCTACAAGCGCGTGCGGGACAAGGGTTTCATCCTCTATCCCGGCAAGCTCACCGCCGTCGACACGTTCCGGGTCGGCTGCATCGGGGCGATCGGACCCGATACGCTGAAGCAGGTCGTTGCCGCGGTCGCGGCGACGCTCAAGGAGATGGGCGTCGAGCGCGTCGCGGCTGGCTAGTGCTCATGAGTCGACGCTTCGAGGGCGCTTTCGCACGCGGCAGTCGGCGGCTCGTGGTTGCTACCTGAACTGATAGAGGAACGCGACGCGCCCGGTCGAGTCGTCGAAGATCAGCGTCGGAAGGCTCGAGTCGCGCCGGTCGATCCGGTACGCGGTCGTGATGACAAAGTTGCGCGTCGGCGCCAGCACGAGCGTGACGGTGCCGGTGTTCTGTGAATCCTTGCGGAGCAGCCCGACGCTGACGTTCGCGGGATCGGCGACGTAGCGGCGATCTTCGCGCACGCCCTCGAAGCGCAGGTCCACCTTTCGCGTCACCTGCCAGTCGAAACTCACGCCGCCGCGATTCGAGACGAAGTACTGCGATTCCGCGTCGACGTAGGCGGTCAGCTCGCGCGCGCCGAGGAGAGTGATCGTCAGTTTCTCCTGGGGCTGCGACGCGACGGAGGCGTGCCAGATGTCGCCGGAGAAATTCTGCGAGGCGTTTGCAGCCGTGTATTCGCGCTTCAGGTATCCCCAGTCGCCCTGCAGCGACAGCGTCGTTGTGAGGTGGTAGAGCATCCGCGCGGCCAGCAGGTTCGAGTAGTAGTCGCGGTCGAAGGGGAGGCCGCTGATGATCGTCTCGAACGGAAACTTCGCACGCGTATAGCTTAGGCGGGAGATTGTGCCAAAGCTGGCAGCATCGCTGCGGCCGCTGTCGCCGACCGACGCCGAGATCAACGTCGCGCTTGAGGAGCTGCGCAGGTTGCGCCACAAGATCGGCTCAACCGTTGATCCGCGAGCGCTGCGGGCGGCAATCAACTAGGCCGATCGGCGACATCAGCTCACCAGGGAAGTGAATAGGTCTTGGTGTTGCAGAAGCTCTTCATCGCCTCGATGACGCCTTCCTTGTAGCCGAGACCGGAGTCCTTGATGCCGCCGAACGGCGTCATCTCGAGCCGATAACCCGGGACCTCGCGCACGTTGACGCTGCCAACGTTGAGTTCCTGGATGAAGCGCGTGATCAGGTCGAGCCGGTTCGTGCAGATCGACGACGACAGGCCATAGGCCGTGCCGTTCGAAATGCGGATCGCATCGTCGACGGTCTTGAACCGGATCACCGGCGAGACCGGGCCGAAAGTCTCCTGCCGGACGACCGTCATGTCGGGCGTCACCCGGTCGAGCACGGTCGGGGAATAGAGCGCACCACGACGGACGTTACCGACGAGAAGTCGCGCGCCAGCGGCGATCGCCTCGCTGACGACCTTCTCGAAGTAGATCGCCGAAGGCTCGTCGATGACCGTGCCCATGTCCATCGCCGGGTCAAACGGGTCGCCGTACTTGACGGCCCTCGTCTTTTCGACGAGCAATTCCACGAACTGGTCGGCAACGCTCTCCTGTACCAGCATGCGCTTGACGGCAGTGCAGCGTTGCCCCGAGTTCTTGTATGAACCCCCGGCTGCCAGCGTCGCCGCCTCCTCGAGATCGGCATCCTCGAGCACGATGAGCGGATCATTGCCACCGAGTTCAAGTACCTGGCGCTTGTAGACGGCTTTCGCAGCGATGTATTTCCCGATCGGGACGCCGCCGGTGAAAGTCACGAGGTCGACGTCGGCATTCGTCAACAGCTCATCAGCGATTTCGGCCGGATCGCCCGTCACTACCGAGAGCATCTCCGGCGGCAAGCCCGCTTCGTAGAGAATGTCGGCGAGCGCGAACGCTGTGAGCGGCGTCTTCTCGCTTGGCTTCACGATCATCCGGTTGTTCGTCGCGACCGCGGGTGCCACCTTGTGAATCACCTGGTTCAGTGGGTGATTGAACGGCGTGATGGCGGTGATCGCCCCAAGCAGTGGCTCGCGCAGCGTGTAGACCTTGCGGCTTTTGCCGTGCGCCGTCAGGTCGCAGGAGAAAATCTCGCCGTCGTCGACGAGCGATCGATTGGCGGCAAAGAGCAGTACGTCCGAGGCGCGGCCGACTTCGTACAGCGAGTCCTTCAGGCAGAGCCCGGACTCCAGCGTAATCAGCTGCGCAAGCGCATCGCGCTTTGTCGCGATGATCGCGCCCGCCTTCATCAGGATCCGGTAGCGATCGTGGCGCGTTAGCTTCGAACGATAGCTCCGGGCGATGCCGAGGGCGCGGCGAACGTCCTCGAGCGTCGCCTTGGGGACCGTGCCGATCACCGCGCCGCTGTACGGATGCCGGACATCGATGGTCCGGTCGCGCGAGACCTTCTCGCCAGCGATGCGTAGGGATTCGCGGATCACGTCGCGCTGGGCGGACGGGGCAGGGCTCGCCGGCATCGGGACTCTCCTAGGACGCTTTGGCGAGGTTGAGGCCGAGATCGAAGGCATCGAAATTGCGCCAGTGGTGATTCGCCGCCGTCTTGCCGACACTGCGATTGACGATCAGCGGGACCTTCTGCTCGGACGCACCGCCGTGCGAGCGCAGCGGCACTTCGAGCCCCGACAGGTCATGCTTCGCACGGCTGGTGCCAACCACCGTGTCGAGCCGGGAGACGATCACGAGGTCACCGATGCGATCGGGCGGTAGTTCGTAGAGTGCGGCTGCCTCGGCACGCGTCAGCACCGATTCAATGCCGGGGAGGGACGCGATCCGCGCCTTGACGACGTCCGTTTCGGCAGGTGAGGGCAGGTAGACCAGGGCGAACGATCCGAGTGCGCCGTGGTGAACGACGTAGGGATCGGTGATCGGCAGGATGACGCGGGCCTTGCCCGCGCCGAGCCAGCCATCGAGCGTGTCCTGCAGGTAGATCACGTTCGGTTGACCGTCGGCGCCGTGCTTGGCGTTCATACCATGGTCGGCCGTCAGCACGATCGTCGCCCCAAGCTCGTCGAGGCGCGCGAGATTCCGGTCGATCATCGCGTAGAAGTCGTTCGCGACGGCTGTTCCGGGCGCCGCCTTGTGCTGTATGTAGTCGGTCGTCGAGAGGTACATGATGTCCGGGCGCTCACGCTCCATCAGCTTCACGCCGGCGACGAACACAAACTCCGAGAGTGCAGCGCTGTAGACCGATGGCAAGGGCATGCCGACGCGTCCGAGCACATTCTCGATGCCGTTTTCGGCAAGCGTCACCTGGTCGGCCTTTTCCGACGAGAAGCAGATGCCCTTCATCTTGTAGCCGAGTAGCTTGCGCAGCTTGTCCTTGGCGGTGATGACGGCGACTTTCGCGCCGGCATCGGCGAACGCTGCGAGTATCGTGCCCGCGCGCAGGTGCCGCGGGTCATTCATCATCACTTCCTCGCCCGTCTCGGGGTCGAAGAAATAGTTGCCGCAGATTCCGTGCACCGACGGTGGCGCACCGGTGACGATCGAGAGATTGTTCGGGTTCGTGAAGCTCGGCATCACGCAGTCGGCGATGTAACAGGTTCCGGCACCGTCCAGCACGCGCCCGAGGAACGGCGCGACGCCGGCGGCCACGGCGGCGGTGATGTATTCGTACTGGCAACCGTCGACGCAGACGACGACGAGCGGTCGTTCATTGCGGTGGTATCGGCGGCCGTTCACGGTGATGTCGGTTGGCAAGTGCGTGGCTCCGGGACAGGCCGCCGGGTGGAGCGGCCAGGGTTGAATCCGCTCGATCTAGGCTTCGGCCGGGAGCGCCGCCGCCTTATGCATTCGCGCGCGGCTCTCGGCGGCGTGCGCGCGCAACAGCTGCCCCGCGCGCGCCGCATCGCGGGCCGCTATCGCCTTCACGACCGCCTTGTGTTCGGTGTTCGACACCGCGAAGCCGCCGCCATCCTGGAGCCCGCGCAGGCGGAACAGGAGGAGCTCCTTCGTCAGGAGCCGGTAGCTCTCGGTGAGTCGGGCGTTGCCGGCGAAGTCGACCAGCAGGTCGTGGAACGTCAGGTTGAGCGTGTGGTAACGCTTGATGTCCTGCCGCCCGGTAGCCTCGTCCATCTCGGCGACCACGGCCTTGAGATCGCGAAGTTGCTCAGGCGTCGCGCGCTCGGCGACGCGTTCGCCTATCAGCTGGTCGAGCACTTCGCGAACGTCGTAGATTTCATCCGCCTCGGCGACCGAAATCTCGCGAACGAAGACACCGCGGTGCTTCTCGGAGCGAACGAGTCGTGCTTCCTCGAGGACCCGCAGCGCCTCGCGAATGGGTCCCCGGCTGGTGCCGAAGCGGGCGGCGAGTTCGCTTTCGTTGACGCGCTGCCCGGCAGCGAGTTCGCCGCGCAGGATCAGCTGCTCGATCTCGGCGTGCACGAGCGCGGGCAACGAACTCGACTGCACAAGCTGGAGAGCGGTCGGAGCGGCGTCGTGCGCCATCGGGCCCCCGGAATTGCGGTATATAAAGACTAGCACAAGTGTAAACTATTAACAATATACAGTTCACAGATGCGCCCAACGGAACCGGCGGGCCGGCTATCGGCGCCTTAGTCCCGGGAGTCGCTACTGAACGGCAACGCGGGGAGATTCCCCGCCCCGTACAGGTTGCCGTCGGGCGTGTTGGCCCAGTCGTAGCGAACCGCGACCGGAGACTCGACCGCATCGCTCCAGACGAGGGCATCGCTTCCGTCGAGTACCGCCCCGGCCGTCTCGAAGTAGCCGTCGCGGCCGGCAATGGCGAAGCCGCGCACTGCGGGATCGGCGTGGGCCGTGTGCAAGCCGGCTGGTGCATCCCGAAACCGGACGCGGATCCGCCGGCCTTCGCCGGTGAAGCTCGCGAACCTCGGTCCCCGGTCGACAACCGCATGCCCATAGGCAACTCGTTCGGCGGCGAGGACGAGGCGGGATGCGACGTCTTGCTTGTTGGCGGGATGAATGTCGAGCAGGTCGCCGATGTCGACGGCGGTTGCCATGCCGGTTCGCGACCGTGCGAGCGCGCGGGACTGTGCTTCGCGCAGTTCCGCCCATGGCGAGTCGTTCGGCGCGCGCGCGTTGGACCCATGGCCGGCGAGTTGCACGAACAGGAATGGCAGCACCTTGCCCCACGCCCGCCGCCAGTCATCGATCAATGCGGGGAAGAGTGTTCGGTACTGTGGCGCCCGACCGACGTTGCTCTCCCCCTGGTACCAGATGACGCCTCTGATGCTGAAGCCAGTTAGCGGGGCGACCATGCCGTTGAACAGGAGCGCCGGCGCCTGCGGAAATCGTGTGCGAAATTCGGCAAGCAAGGGTGCCGGAGGCAGTGCGCCGAGATCCGGCCCGGGCGCGTAGCGCCACGGCCCCGCGAGCGGCGTGCGATGCCCGCCCACCTCGAGGTAGTAGTCTTCAGGATCGCCGAGCATGCCGACGTAACCGTCGCCCGAGGCGTAGTCGCCCTCGAGCCTGATCGCGATGACGTTCTCACCCGCCCGCATGGCATCGCCCGGGACAGCGTAGTTGCGCTCGCTACGCTCAACCGCCGTCGCGCCGATCTGCACGCCGTTGAAGTAGGTCGTGTCTGCCTGCAGCACCGCGCCAAGGTGGACGTGCACCTGCGCGCCGAGATCAGCGTCACGAAGCGTCACGCCGCGCCTGAACCACACGGTGCCGTCGAACCCCTTCCCGTCCTTCACGGGCCAAGGCTTCGGCTCGCTCGGCTTGGCCCAGCCGCGCACATCGAGTTCGCGCGCCGCGAACACGTTCTGGCCGTCGCTGCGCCCGCGATCTTCGCGTCCGTGGAGCGAGTACCAGGCGTCGCGTTCAATGAGGTAGCGGTCATAGGCAGCGATCGCACGCGGGTCCACCCGCGACTCGCGCGCAATCGCGTCGGCGAAGTCGGGGAACGACCCGAGGCTCGCAGCGCTCACCCACGATTCCGCCGGAGTGCCGCCCCAGGCCGCCTCGATGATGCCGAGCGGTACGTGGAGGGACTCGTGCAGCGCCCGCGCGAACAGGAAGCCGACGGCCGAGAACCTGCCAACCGATTCCGGGGTCGCCGCAACCCACCCGTCCGTCGAAATATCGGCCGCTGGCTTCAACGCGGCGTCGTGCTCGACGATGAGCAGATGCACGCGCGGCAGATTGGCCGTCGCGAGCTCCCGCTCGGCAAAGGCGACGCCGCCGAAGCTACCCTGCCGCGACCGGATATTCCATGTTCGACTGGCTGGAGGCGACCCAGACCTCGCCCACAAGCACGTTTCGCACGGTGAGCGCGTTGTGGCCGCGCACGGTGAGTGCATCCGGGCCGCCCGCGACGGCGGGCGGCAGGACGACGGACCAGCGGCCGTCCGCGTCGGTGAGCGCCGTCCGCCGTGCGTGGCGAAACCCAACCCGCACCCGCTCACCTGACGCCGCCCATCCCCAGATCGTGAGCGGGACGGCGCGCTGCAACACCATGTTGTCGCTGATGAGGCGCGGCAGCCGAACGTCCGCGCGGATCGAGAGCGGGATCGCGAGGAGCGCGAGTGCGATGCCGACGCACGTGTTCCGGGTGCGGCGCCAGGTTGGCCCGACGCGCGCAAGCGGCCGACCGGGGTCCGACGCGCGCGAACCGCCCATCGGCCTGGCTAGGGCGGCGTCGGGCAGCTCGCGGGCTGCGCGGGTCGTTCGAGCCGCACCTCGGTGATCACGATGCGAAGCGCGGCACGAGTCGCGATCGCGAACGGCGCCTCGACGGCGGACAGGTCCGCGCCACGCTCGGCGAAGCAGTGCAAAGGCAGCGTCAGCGTCACGATGCTGCCTCGCTTGGCCTTGGCAAGTTCTGCGGTCACGTCGTACACGGGCGGCGCGGCTGCCTTGCAGTTGAGCCAGGCCTCGTTCGGAAGGTCCGCCGATGGGACCTCCGCACCGAATGGCTTGGAGCAGCGGATGCCGGCCATGACCTGTCCGGCGGGAGGATCCTGCACTCGCAGCCTGATCGTGAGCGCCTCGCCGTCCGCGGCCTCCTTGCGCAGATCGACCGGTCGGCCGGCGATCCTGAGGACTGCGGCGTTCGACCAGTGCGCACGCAGCGCGGTGGCATCGAGAGCGATCTCGGCGGCGCCGGTGGGGCTCGCCTGCGAGGGTGTCGTCAGCCGCACTTCGGCGACCGAGTCCTGCACGAAGATCGACCATGGCGCCGTGACGCGCCCGCCGCCGAACAGGAGGCTGGGCCGGCTCCGATCCGGTGCGATGGCGCTCGGCGTCTCCGGCAGTGTCTTCACGGCGGCGGGTCGCGCGTAGTTCAAGCCGTAGCCACGCTCGAATTGCGCGCCATGGACGAGGTCGTTCGCGACGAAGCTGGCGGGCGCCGTCGTCGCAGGCCACGAAAAGGCGAGAGTTCCCGAGAAATCGAAATTGACCGCGTTGTCCGTGCGCCGGATCAATACGTCGGCAACGCCGCCCCCTTCGCTGCCCGGTAGCCATGCCGCGACGAAAGCGTTCGCCGCGTTGATCTCCCGGTTGACCCAGAGGGGCCTGCCCGACAGGAATAGCGCGACCACCGGAATGCCCTTCCCGCGCAGCTTTCGGATCAGCGCAAGATCACTCTTGTCCGCGGGCGAATACTCGAGCGTTTCGCGATCGCCTTGGAACTCAGCGTAAGGCGTCTCGCCAAACACGACGATTGCCACGGACGGCTTCGCCGTGTAGCTGCCCGTGCGGCTGAGCTCGGTCGTACCGCCGCCGGCATCGATGGCCTGCCGCAGGCCCGCGTAGATCGAGGTGGCCCCCGGAAAATCCGCATTGGTGTTGTGCGAGCCCTGCCAATCGATCGTCCAGCCCCCGGCGGCCTGGCCGATATCATCGGCGGCGGCGCCGGCGACGAGGACGTGCTGCGCGGGCTTGAGTGGCAGGAGCCCGCCTTCGTTCTTGAGGAGTACGAGCGACTTGCGGACTGCCTCGCGCGCGACGCTACGGTGTGCGGCGCTGCCGAGCACTGCTGCAGCCTCGGCCGCGGCGCGATCGGCGGGCTTCCTCTCGAAGAGCCCCGCGAGCGCCTTCACTCTCAGGATCCGTCGTACCGCATCGTTGATGCGGGTCTCCGGGATCGCGCCGGAGCGCGCATGGCGAAGCGTATTCCGGTAGAGGTCCTTCCAGCTATCGGGCGCCATGAACATGTCGAGGCCGGCGCGGATTGCGGCCGGGCAATCAAACTTCGTGCACCCGGGGATTTCCTCCTGCGCGTTCCAGTCGCCGACGACGAATCCGTTGAAGCCGAACCGCTCCTTCAGGACACCCGTCAGGAGCTCGCGGCTGGCGTGCATTTTCGTGCCATGCGAGCTGTTGTACGAGGCCATCACGGTGAGCACGCCGGCCGCGATCGCGGGCGGACAGCCGGCCGCGTGGACGCGCGCGAACTCGGCGACCGGCGCGCGGTTGTCGAACTGGTCGCGTCCCCGGAGCGTGCCGCCATCGCCCATGAAGTGCTTGACCGACGACACCGTATGGCCGGCCGCCATGAAGTCCGGCGTACCAATTGCGCCCTGCAGGCCCGTCACCATCGCCGCGGCGTAGCTGGCAACGAGCGCCGGGTCCTCGGAGTAGCTCTCGTAGGACCGGCCCCAGCGAACGTCGCGCACCACCGCAACGGTTGGTGCGAAGGTCCAGTCGATTCCGGTGCTCGCAACCTCGGCGGCCGTTACGCGGCCGATGCGCGTGATCAACTCGGGGTCATGGGCCGCGCCTAGCCCGACGTTGTGCGGAAAGATGGTCGCTCCGGGGATGCGGGCGTGTCCGTGTACCGCGTCAACCCCGAAGAGGAGCGGAATCGGCGCGTGGGCTGCGGTGCCGCCGGCCTCTGCGGCGCGCGCGAAGGCCGTCGTGAGGGCGAGCCAGTCGCGCGCCGGCGCCCGCACGTTGCCGCCGGGCGCCGCGTTGCCACCGGCGAGTATCGACCCGAGCTTGTATTCCTTCAGGTCATCTGGCCGGACGGACTCGATGTCCGCCTGGATCATCTGGCCGATCTTCTCCTCGAGCGTCATCTTGCCGAGGAGCGCGTCGACGTAGGCCTCGACTGCGGGGCGGATCAGCGTGTTCCTCGGGCCTTCCGGCCACGGCGAGCCGGCCGGCTTCGGGGCGGTGGTGGGTGCGGTGCCGTGGGCCACGGAGACACCGCCAAGCGCGGTGAGGCATGTCGCGACGAGGCGCGTGCGAAGGTCAGACCGGGTAAGCCGCTTCGTGATGTTCAATGCGTCTCCATCGACAGGACCGAAGTTTCCCGCGCCGTGACGTCCCAGCCACGCAACGCAATTTTCTCGCAGCGGTTTGCCGCCGCCGGACAGTGGATCTCGAGACGGCGAGTCTCGTGGGGAAGCAGAGTAACGTAGTTGTCGCTGTAGTAGACCGGTAGCACGCGGTTGCCGTGGGCGTCGAACGCGGTGATCTTCGCGTTGAGGACTGGCGCGGAACCGCGGTTCACGAGCGTGACCGCGATCACCGTCGCGTCATCCGGCCGGGCGCGGCGCGCCGACAACTCGACGGATTGCGGTACTAGCTCGTTGAGACGCTGCTGGCTCGGCCGATCGAGCCCCGGCCAGTAGGAGTTCTCGGAGATGATCGCGCCGTGCCGGTCCTCGAGCGTCACCCGTACGACGACGAGACGCTCGTGCTCGAGGATCGGTGCGATCGCGAGTTGCGAGAGCGTCGTCACGGCATTCGCTGCCGCCTCAACCCGGTCACGGCGGTCAAGCAGGGGGCGTCCATCGAGCGCCACGACGCGGGTTGTTAGCGTGAGGCCGGATTGTGCTTCACGCGTCGTGTTGACGACCGCAAGACGGTAATCCGGCAGGTCGAGCTGTGCGTGGATCGGCTCGCATGCCTTCTTCACCGCGTAGTAGGGCGCCGCCGTGGCGTAGTCGGAGCTATAGATCTGCCAGGTGTTGCTCGGCCAAGACGGATGCGTCATCCAGAGGAGCCGGCCGCTGTTCTCGGTCCACAAGTGCGCCTGGAAGCCCTCGAAGATCGCGCGGTAGGAGACGTAGTCCATCAACTGTAGCGCGCTCCTCACGGTGATTCCGGCCGCTCGGCTGGCGCTCGTGGCGACGTTGTCCGCTGCGGCTCTCTGCCTCGTCGTCGCGACGACGGGAGGCATGACCGGCGCCGTCGCCGCGATCGCGATCGGGCTCTTCAACTCGATCATGTTCCCGACGATCTTCACGCTAACGCTCGAGCGATCGACGGCCGGTGCGGCGGCGATCTCCGGGTTCCTCTGCATGTCGATCGTCGGCGGTGCGTTTCTGCCTCCGCTTGTCGGCAAGGTCGCCGAACACGCCGGCTTTGCCGCGGCGTTTGCGGTTCCGGCGATCGCTTACCTCGCGATCAGCGCCTTCGCATTCTTTGCCCATCGTGCACCGATCCAGGCGGCGCCCGTGCCGGCAGCGGAGATCGCGCATTAGGTCAGCAGTCGGCGAGGACGAGTCACTCGAGCATGCGCGGCTCGCGGCCGTCCGTGGACGCCTGCTTGAATGGCTGACGGGTTCCGCGTGCCCGCTCTGGTCGGTTAGCGGAATTGATCCCGTGTCGGGCGGTTTCGTGGAAGCGCTCGATGCGGGCGGTAAGCCGCTTGCGTTGCCGAGACGCGTGCGCGTACAGCCGCGGCAAGCTTACTCGTTCGCCCGTGCCGCGGCCTTAGGCTGGCGCGGCGATGCTCCGGCCATCGTGCGTGCGGGCCTCGATTACCTCGTGGCGCGCTACCAGCGGCCGGACGGACTCTATCGGACGCTGATCACAGCCGACGATGGCGTTCTGGATGATTCGGCGTGGCTCTATGACCACGCATTCGTGCTGCTCGGGTACTCGGCGGCGGCCGCTTTGCTCGATGAGCGCGGTGCGTACGAGGCCCGTGCCCTCGAGTTGCTCGGCCGGATCGAGCGGACGTGGCGCCGCGACGACGGTGCGTTCGTCTCCGGGGAGGGCGCCGGCGAGGCGCGGGACGCGAATCCCCACATGCATCTCCTCGAAGCGAGCCTCGCCTGGGCCGCGATCGGTCGCGACCCGGGGTGGGCGGAGCGCGCGGAATTCATCGCGACGCTCGCGCTCGAGCGATTCACGGATCCGCGTACCGGCGCGCTCACCGAATCTTTCACGCCCGACTGGAAGCCCGCGCCGACGGACGCCGGTCGTCGCGTCGAGCCAGGCCACCAGTACGAGTGGGCGTGGCTGTTGCTCCGCTGCGACCGTACCGATCGGCCGGAGCGGCGCGCCGGCGCGCTGCACCTGATCGACGTCGCCGAGCGGGCCGGTGTCCACGGCGGTCTCGCCGTGAATGCGCTCGATTCGGCGCTCGAGGTCCGGGACCCCAATGCGCGCCTGTGGCCGCAGACGGAGCGCCTGAAGGCGGCGCTGCTTGCCGAATCGCTGACCGGCTTGCCGAGGTACGCCACCATCGCCGCGAGCGCCGCCTCGGAACTCATGAAGTACCTCGACACGGACGTGCCGGGTGTCTGGTTCGATGAGCGGCTACCGGACGGACAGTTCCGGATAACGCCTGCGCCGGCGAGCACGCTGTACCACCTGATCGGCGCGGTGGAAGCGCTCTGCCGCGGGCGACGGGTGGCGGGACCTGTCGCCGGGGCTAGCCGCGGCTGCTGAGGCGAGACGCTCTGGTGTCTCGCCTCGCCGGGCGGGTACTCAACCCGCGGGGCGGGAGTGCCGGAGGACCCGGCCCGGGCGTCGGCCGGTGACCTTGCCCTCGTCGATGACCCATTCGCCCGACACCATGACCGCGGGGATGCCAACGGGCGGTGCTTCCGGCTGCTCGATCGTCGAGCGGTCACTGACGGTCGCCGGATCAAAGAGCACCAGGTCGGCTACGTAGCCGAGCGCAATCCGCCCGCGGTCCCTGAGGCCGAGCTGCTGCGCGGGAAGTCCAGTCATCTTGTGGATCGCGGCCGTAAGCGGCAGAGTCTTCCGCTCCCGGACGTAGCGCCCCAGGACCCGCGGGAACGCGCCCGCGCCGCGCGGATGCGCGCCGTGCAGCTCGCCGTCGCTGCAGAACATGATCTGCGGCTGCGCGATGAACCAGCTGACATCGTCCTCGCTCATCGACGTGACGATGACCTCCTCGAGATTGTCGCCGCCGTCGACTTCGGCGCTCGTCTCCCGGATCGCCCGCATGAATGCATCGGCCGGGCTCACGTGCCAGACGGCCGCGAACTGCTCGAGCGTCTTGCCGGCGAGGGCGGGGTCCGGTGCGTAGCGCGATATGCGTATCGCCCCGGGGCCGCCGTTGGCCTTCAGCGCCGCCGCCACCTTGGCGGGATTGAAATAGTCGCGGTCCGCGATCAACACGCGGATCGTCGAGTGCCAGTAGGTGTACGGGTAGACGTCGGCTTTCAAGTTGATGTGGTCGCGTCGTGCGGCGGCGAAATACGCTGGCATGCGTTTCGCGGCCTGGTGCCAGATGGAGGTGGCGCCGAGCTTGATGTGGGTAATCTCGACCGGTATCCGCGCGTCCCGGCCGATCTCGAGCACCTCGTCGAACGACTCGAAGGTCTGATCCGCCTCATCGCGCACATGGCTAATGTAGAAGCCGCCGGTCGTGGCTGCCACCTTCGAGAGCTCCACGACCTCTTCGGTGGTCGCGAAATGGCCCTGCTCGTACTCGAGGCCGGTCGACAGGCCGAATGCCCCCGCGCGCAGCTCGCTCGCGAGCAGCGTCTTCATCTTCGCGAGCTCCGCCGGCGTCGATGCCCGGTAGAGATCCTTTCCCATCACCTGTTCGCGCAGCGTCGCATGCCCGATCATGCTCGCGACGTTGATCGCCGCCGGCGTCGCCTCGAGGCTCCGGAAGTAGCCGGCCAGCGGGTAGTCCGACTCGCCGTCCTGGCCGACGAAGATCGTCGTCACGCCCTGGCGCGACACGGTCGCGGCGTCGAGATCCTTGAGGAGCCCGCGATTGCCATGGCTGTGCATGTCGATGAAGCCGGGCGCGAGCGCGAGGCCGTGGCCGTCGCGGATCGTCTCACCGGCGGACGGGGCGAGGTGCGCCGCCACCGCCACGATCCGGTCGCCGTGGATCCTTACTTCCGCTGCCTTGCCGGGAGTACCGGTGCCGTCGTAGACGGTCACGTGCGTCAGCAGGATGTCTGCCGCCTGCGCGTTCGTGGCGGCGAGGAGGAAGCCGGCGAGCACGGCTGAATAGCGCATCTTGATCGTCCCGTATGAGCAACTGCCGGAGTCTACACACCCGCGCGCGGGCAGGGGATGCCGGGCCTTCCGGCGGGGCTCGGCTCGCGGACGTGCTCCGGCGCGCGGCGGTGTCCTGCGGGTCACGCCGAGCGCTGCAGCAGCTGGCGGGCGTTGACGAGGAGGATGCCCGCGAGCACGAGAAGGGCGCCCAACGCAAAGCGCGGGTCGATCGGATCGCCGAGCAGGAGCGCGCCAAAGAGCACCCCGAACAACGGCGTCAGCAGCGACAGCATCATGAGGCGCGAGGTAAGGTAGCGCCGCAGCAGCCAGTACCACGCGAGGTAGCTGCCGATAGCAATGAACAGCGTCTGGAACACGAGCGAGAGCACGGCGGCGGGGGAAACGACGAATCGCGCCTGGCCGGTCCCGGCCGCGAATATCATCAGCACGACCGCCGCCGCACCCACCTGGTAGAAGACGGCCTTGATCGTCGTCGCGTTGCCGACCCTGCCGCGCCGCAGCACGACGTTGGTCAGTCCCCAGCTGATGCCGCCGCACAGCGCCAGGAAGTCGCCGGTGACGATCTCCCCGACCGGCCGGCCGGCGGGGCCGATGAATGCGACGACGATACCGAGGAACGCGACCGCGATGCCCGCCCACTGCAGGCGCCGCAAGCGCTCCTCGGGCAGGAACTGAAGGCCGAGCGCCGTGAAGATCGGCGCCGAGTAGAGGAAGACGACGGTGTGTGCGGCGGTCGTGTGGGCGAGCGCCTCGCCCACCAGGACGAACTCGAGCGAGAACATCGCCCCGAGCGCAAGGCCGCTTCGCAACGTGCCGTCAGCGAGTGCCCGGGGTCCCTCGCGAACGAGCAGCCACACGCCGAAGAAGATCGCGGAGCATGTAAATCGTATCGCCAGCTGCATCGTGGGCGCGACATCGCCGACGACCACCTTGATCGCGACCTGTTGCGCCCCCCAGATCACGCAGAGCGCGAGGACGATCAGCACCGCCCGTAGATCGAGCGGACGCCGGGTCGGTGGGACGGGCGCGGGCGGACTCAAGGACGCCGGGCTGCCGGCGGCAGTCGAGCGCGACGAAGTGCTTCGCTCGCGCGGGCGGACGCGTCGCGGAGGACGCCGGGCTGACAAGCGGAAACCACCGCGGAATTCTACACGGTCGGCTCGCCAGACCCTGCGGTCGGCTGCTGCTTCTGTCGGATTGCGGACTGCCATTTCATCATATGGGAGCGCGAGCCCGCGTGGCCCACGTTGCCGAGTTCGCCGCGAGGGCCGACAATGCCGGCGCGCGCATCCGGCAGGAGTGACCCCCGTGATCTTTCGCCAGCTGTTCGATCCGGCGTCCTCGACCTACAGCTACCTCTTCGGTGATGAGGCGAGCGGCGAGGCGATTCTCGTCGACTCCGTCCTCGAGAACTGGCAGCGCGATGCGGCGCTCGCGCGCGAGCTCGGCTTGCGGCTCGTTGCCGCGATCGAGACCCACGTGCACGCGGATCACGTGACGGGGGCCTGGTGGCTCAAGCGGGAATTCGGCTGTGCAATCGCCTTCGGCGCCGACTCGGGCGTCGAGGGCGCGGACCGGCTCATCCATCACGGCGATCGCATCGCCTGCGGTGACCGGTCGCTTCGCGCGCGCGCGACGCCGGGCCACACGCGGGGCTGCATGACCTATGTCCTCGACGATGAGAGTGCGGCACTCACGGGCGACTGCCTGCTCATCCGCGGTACCGGGCGGACGGACTTCCAGGGTGGCGATTCGGCCGCGATGTTCCGATCCGTGCATGCGCAGATCTTCTCACTGCCACCCGCGTGCCGCCTCTACCCCGCACACGACTATCGCGGCCTCACTGTCAGCAGCGTCGCCGAGGAGCGCCGCTGTAACCCGCGAATCGGTGACGGGGTGGGTCCGGGCGATTTTGCAGGGTACATGAAGAACCTCAACCTGCCGCACCCGAAGCTCCTCGAGGTCGCGGTGCCGGCGAACCTGCGCTGCGGGCGCCCGGCGGATGACACGCCGACGCCGCTGCGACCGGAGTGGGCACCGGTCCGGTTCACGCTCGCCGGGGTCTGGGAACTCGAGCCCGCGGCATTCACCGACGCGGTGAGTGGCGTGCAGCTCGTCGATGTCCGGGAGCCGGAGGAATTCTCGGGGCCGCTCGGCCGCATCAAGGGCTCGACGTTGATACCCCTCGAGCAGCTGACCGCGCGATCGGGCGAGCTGTCCCGCGATCGGCCGATCGTCACGATTTGCCGCAGCGGCGCCCGCTCGGCGCAGGCGGCGGTGCTGCTGCAGAAGGCCGGATTCCAGAGGGTGGCGAACCTGGCCGGTGGAATCTTGCGCTGGACCGCTGAAGGCCAGCCGGTCGAGCACTAAAGTCGCCGAAAAGAGGAGCTGGATCGTCGCGGCCTTGCGGCGGCCCGGTGCGCGGAAGTTCTTCATGAGGATGCCGCGTCTCCGCGACCGTCCGATCGGACAACGGCGCAAGGCAACTCGGACGGCGGGCGAGGCGAGGCGCTAGAGCGTCTCGAGCCATCGTAGTAGCGCCTCTCGCTGGCCCGGCAGGATCTCCTTGAACCGGCGCTGCGATCGGGCGCCTTCGCCCAAGTGCCAGAGGATCGCCTCTTCGGTCGTGCGCGCGCGACCGTCGTGCAGGAACGTGGGATAGCGCTCGGTCGCCGCGCGAAAGCCGATTCCCCAGAGCGGGGCCGTGCGCCACTTGCTGGGGACTGCCTTGCCGGCAACGGTCCGGTCAGCCATGCCGCCGCCGAGGTCGTGGAGCCGCAAGTCTGTGTACGGAGAAATCATGACTGTCGAGCGCGAGCCGTCCGCAGCCCGGATTTCCGCCGGCAGTTGTGGCCGGTGGCACGCATCGCAGCCGAGCGCCGCGAATAGCCGTGGGCCCGGCGCTCCCGGCTCGCCGCGGGTACGCGACTCGGGGACCGGGACCGATCGCGCGAACGCGACGACGGCGGCGAAGGATTCATCCGGGACTTCCGGCGGCCCGCTTCCGCCGGCGCGCTTGCAATCGGCCTCGGCCACGGTGCAGTCATCGGCCGGACTCACCGACGAGGTGAGTCCCATCTCGCGCGCGAACGCGCTTGCCGTCTGCGCCGACACCGAGATCGCGTTGCCCTGCCAGCCGAAGCGCCCGATGATTTTCGCGCCCGCGCAGCCGTGCAGTGCGGGCTCGCCCGACACGCGTGAGCCGCTACCGGCCGGCGCCGCTTCGCCCAGGATCGCCGCATCGGGAACCGCCTCGAGGAGACCGAGGCCGTAGAGCGACGGAGCCACTCGCGGCGCGATGACCGTCGTCGGGGCAAGCGGCCCGTGGCCGAGCTCCTTCACGGTGTACTGCGGATCGCGGACGGTCCACTGCGTGCCGCCGGGATAGTACGTGCCGGCGATTTCCCGGTACTTGACCGTCACGACGCCTTCGGCTCGCACGTCGCGTTGCGCGGCGGTGTTGAGCACTCGCCCGTAAACGGGATCGCCCGCCCGTTCCGAGCAGGCGTCACTCGAGGGCGCGGCGAGCTTGATCACGAGAGCGATCGGAGCCGGGCCATCGCCGACCGGGCCGTCGCCGTGTCCTCCGTTCCTATGGCAGGAGTTGCACGAGGGGGCGTTGAAGAGGGGGCCCAAGCCGCTATGTCCGGTCGCGCCCGGAGTCCCCGCGACGACCCATTCGGTCATGAAGACATCGCGACCCGCACCGCCGGCGACGGGTCCTTCGGCGGCCCCGGGGGGCGTACCGAGCGTCATCACGGCCAGCAGGCCGAGTCGTGGAAACATCCGCTCGCCTCGGGCTATCCGACGGGCCGACTTCCCGGCGCGATTCGGCGCGGGGGCAGGGTGTCGATTCATGGGGGATGTGTCGCGCGAGCCCACGCTCGTTCGTTGCTGCGTAGCTCCCCGACGGGCGGCGTCGAGCCCGGCGCTCGCCGCCGACCCGTTGCCGACCGCGAGGAGCGCGTCCGCCGACGTACTCATATTAATACGCCATCGGGACCGCCGGCCTTCCGCAGAGAAAGCTGTTCTGAAACAATGGGTTCGCTGCACAGGCGCCCGAACGCACGCGGTGCCGGCGTGCCTGTCCGAGGCGGCGACCCCGAGGGTCTCCGGTCGCCTCGCTACAGCAGCCGGGCTCGCAACACCGCGAGTTGC
Source organism: Pseudomonadota bacterium (assembly GCA_025356075.1). GTDB lineage: Bacteria > Pseudomonadota > Gammaproteobacteria > Steroidobacterales > Steroidobacteraceae > CAIKZZ01. The sequence goes on from JANXUT010000038.1 coordinate 42,019, forward strand.
TCGCGACGGAGCACGGCAACGAGCGCGCAGGCGAGCAGCAGAACCACGGCGCGCAGCGGGCTGTCCTGGAGCACGTACACGTGTGTCAGGACCGCGAAGCTCATCCCGATCACGAGCCACAGGGCGCCGAGAACGGCGACGTCGGGGAGCGAAATCGCGGCGGCACCGACAATCTCGACCACTCCCACCATGACCCGGAAGCAACTGCCGAGGCCCACCTGGTCAACCGAGTCCGCTACCGCAGGAAGTTCCGCCAGCGTGCCGGCCCCCGTCGCGAAGAAGACCGCCGCAAGCAGCGCCTGGAGCGCCCACGCGGCAAGCCGGCGCTGCTTCGACGGGTCTCGGTTCGCGTCTCGGAGCATCCTCGCTCGACCTACTTCGGCTCGGCGACCAGGATCACGAAGCTGCCCGGAACCAGCTGGCGCCGCGGACGCGTGCTCGCCGGCGGTGTTGGCTCCGGCGCGACGACGAGGTCCGCCGCCGCCAGCAAGATCCGGCCCGTCGCCGGGTCTAGCGCCATGGTTCGCGCTGTCGCTTTGGTCGCGAGCGTGGCAACGACGCGATAGTGGTCGGCGTCGTCCTCGTGGACGATCGTCAGCGTTCCGTCCTCTCCGTTGGAGCTAAAGACGAGTCCCGACTTCGGGTCGAACTCGGCTGCGTCAGGGCCGGCGCCGATGGGTACTCGCGCGACCTGGCGTCCGCTCTCTGAATCGGTGACCACCATCACGCCGTGGTCGCACACGGAGAAGAGCCGGTGGTGTGCCACGTCGAAGGCGAGCCCGCTCGGGTCCGCGCAGCCGGGGAGGGTCCAGGTCGCCCGGACCGCGAGGGTCTTGCCATCGATGGCGACGAGCTGTCCCTGCTCCTGCTCGATGTTCACGAACACGCTGCCTGTCCCGTCGGTCACCGAGAACTCGGGCTTGCCCGGCAAGGCGATCGTCGCGACCGGCTGCAGCGAGGCGGCGTCGAGGACGGAGGCGTTGGAGCTGCGTCCGTTGAACGTGAACACGCGGCCGTTTCGGGGCTCGTAGAGGATTGCGTCGGGATTCGTGCCGGCCACCGGCGCCGAGGCGATCACCGCGAGCGTATCGAGCGCGAATGCCGTCACCGTGTTGGCCCGGCCGTTGCTCGTGTACCCCCGGTTGCGATCTGGCGCGAGGGCAACGCCGTGGACGCCGGCGGTGTTCGCGATGGTGCCGACCTGCCGGCCGGTGCCAAGATCGAGTACATCGACGTGGTCTCCCCGCGTGACGAAGAGCCTTCGTGCCGCGGAATCGACCGTGAGGTAGTCCCAGCCACCTTCGCCACCGACCGGCCAGCGCGCCGTCACGGCGAAATGCGGCGCCGGCGGATCCGCGGCGCCGGCGGAGCCAGCGATACCGGCGAAAAGCAGCGCCCAAGGGAGAGCGCGTGCGCGCATCGAAATGTCGAGTCGGGGGTTCATGAAGGCACTCCAGTCGGAAGGGAAGCCGGATCGGCCGGCGGGGAAGGCGGCCCGGAGTCGCGCGCTCCCGACCGGTTGGGTTGCAGGAGCAGGCAGACGGACGGCATGACGAAGAGGGCGAGTGGCAGAGCGCCGGCGAGCCCGGAAATGATCGCGACCGCGAGCGGCTGCTGCATGCCCGCGCCGGCGCCGAGGCCAATCGCGAGCGGCAGGAGCGCAAGTATCGCGATCACCGAGGTCATCAGGATCGGGCGCAGACGATGCCGCCCCGCCGCGACCAGTGCCGCGTGGTCGATCGGCGCCGACAGGTCCATCTCCGCGAAATAGAAGATCGCGATCTCCGCGACGATGCCGATGATCATCGTGAGGCCCATCATCGCCGAGATGTTGAGCTCGGTCCGGGTGACCCAAAGTCCGATGAACACGACGGCCACCGACACCGCCACGGTCGCGAGAATGGCCAGCACGATCGACCAGCGTTCGTAGAGGTATAAGAGGAGCGCCGTCACGAGCAGCACCGCTGCCGCGAACACGGCCATGAGCCCGCGGAACGAGCGCTGCTGTTCGGCGTAAAGGCCGCCGTATTCGACACGCACACCGCGCGGCAGTGAAAGACCAGTCACCGCCCGCTTGACCTCGGCGACGGCGGAGCCGAGATCGCGATTCTCGAGGCGGCCGGTGATCGCCACCATCGCGGCCAGGTTCTCGCGCTGGAGTTGCGGCTCGCCCGTCAGAATGTCGAGTGTCGCGACCCGGCGGACGGGGAAGTCCCGTCCATCGGCGCCCCTCAGGTTCACGCTCTCAAGCGTGCTCAGGCGGTCGCGCGTCGCCGGTTGCGACCAGAGCCTCAAGTCGAGGAGCTTCTCGCCCGTCTGGATCTGCCCCGCCACGGTCCCCCCGATCAGGGTGCCGAGCTGGTGGCGAATGGCTTCGGCGCCGCTGCCTTCGAGCGCCGACCGGACGGGGTCCACCCGCACCCGCAATGCATCCCCGGCGAGCTTGCGACCGTCGAGCACCTCCACCACCCCAGTTATCTTGGCGATGCGCTCGGCGACCTTGGGCGCAAGCCGCTGCAGCTGCTCGACGTCGGAGCCGAACAGCTTCACCTCGATCGGCTGCGGGACAGCGGTCAAGTCGCCGATCAGGTCCTCCATCAACTGGGCGGTCTCTATCTGCAGGCCCGGCGTGTCCGCAAGGACCTTGCCGCGGATGTCGCCCATGACCGCTTCGATGTCGCGACGCGGCAGGGGCTTCAGTCGGATGAAGAAATCCCCTTCGTCGGGCTCGGTCAGGCCGCCGCCGAGCTGAAGCCCGGTGCGCCGCGAGTAGCTCGCGACCTCCGGCGTCGCCAGGATCGTTGCCTCGACGCGCCGCAGCAGGCGATCGGTCTCGGTGAGCGAGGTGCCGGGCAGCGCCCGGTAATCAAGCACGAAGCCGCCCTCGTCGAGGTGCGGCATGAAACCCGATGGCAGCGTCACGAGCGCCGCCGTTCCGACGAGACAAAGGACGCCGCCAACGAGGAGTCCGAGCCACCGGCGGCGCAGCATCGCATCCGCCGCCCGCCCGTAGTAGTGCGCGAGCCGGCGGGAAAAGCGGGCCTCGGGCGCCGGGGCACCTCCGCGGCCACCGGCGAGCATGCGTTCGGTGAGTAGCGGCACCGCGAGGAGCGCCACGAGCAGCGAGACCGAGAGCGCCGAGGCCATCGTCAGCGCGAGAGCCCGGAAGAACCCGCCGGTCACCCCGGACAGGAACGCGAGCGGCACGAAGATCACGACCGTCGCGAGCGAGGAGCCAGCGAGGGCGCGCACCATCTCCCGCGCGGCTTCCAGCAGCGAGAAGCTGCCGTCGCCGGCGCGCTCGTGCCGTCGGCGGACCAGGTGCTCGATCATCACGACGCCGTCGTCGACGACGAGTCCGACCGCCGCCGCGAGGCCACCGAGCGTCATCAGGTTGAAGCTCATGCCGAAGAGCGAGAGCAGCAGGCTCGTGACTGCGAGTACCGCCGGCAGCACGATGCCGACGACGAGCGTCAGGCGCCAGTCACGCAGGAAGACGAACAGCGTGAGCCCGGCGAGGATCGCGCCGATAAGGATCGCATCGCGCACGCTCGCGGCGGACGCCGAGATCAGTTCCGACTGGTCGTAGAAGGTACCGAGCCGAACGTCGGCCGGGATCTCGTCCTTGTGAAGACGGAGCTGCTCGCCGACCGCCTTCACGAGTTCCGGCGTATTGGCGCCGCGCGCCTGCCGGACGTTGATGACCACCGCCTCGCGGCCGTTCGCGTTCACGCGCGTCCACACCGGCGCGACTCCGAGCGAGACGTCCGCGACGTCCCTGAGCGCGATGACCCCCTTGGGACCCGCGCGCAGCGGCAGCGCCGCGACGTCCGCGACACCGTGCAGCTGCGCATCGACGAGCGTCAGGTAGAGCCGGTAGCGGTCCTCGAGCCGGCCCACGGACGTGATCGCATTGTTGCCGCTGATCGCCTGCTCCACCTCGTCGATCGAGAGTCCCGCCGCGCGCAGCTTGTCGGGGTCTACCCGGGCCTGGAACTCCGCGACGCGGCCGCCGAGCACCTCGACCTGAGCCACGCCGCGCACAGAAGCGAGGATGGGCCGAAGCTGGTAGTACGCGACATCCCGCAGCGCCACCGGATCGCGGCTGTCCGACGTCAGCGTGAGGCCGAGGACCGGGAAGATCGTCGGATCCATGCGCCGTACTTCAAAGCGCGTACCGGGCGGCAGGTCGATGCGCGCGCGATTGACGGCCGCCTCGACCTGCAGCTCCGCATCGACCATGCGCGTCGACCAATCGAAGGTCAGCGACAGGTCCGCGGCACCGCGCGAACTCGTCGAGCGGATGTTGGCGATGTCCGGAACGCTCCGGAGCGCCTGCTCAAGCGGTCGCGTCACCTCGACGACCATGCGCTCGACCGGCCGGTCGCCGGCATCGACGCTGACGACGACGCGCGGAAAGTCGATGACCGGAAAGAGGCTCACCGGCAGGCGAACCGCCGCCACGACTCCGCCGAGCGCCGCGACAGTCAGCAGGAAGAGCACCGACCAGCGATGGGCGGTGAGCCACTCGATCACTGGCTGGGTGTCCCGGCGACCACGTGGATCGCCATGCCGTCCTCGAGTTCGTAGTTGCCGCGGACGATGACGTTCGTACCGGGCGTGATCCCGCCATCGACCTCGATTGCATCGCCGGTGTCGATGCCGGGGTTGACCGGGACGCGCTTCGCCAGATCGCCTCGGGCGGCATAGACGTAGGCCTCGTCCTTCTCGTAGAGGAGAGCGCTTCTAGGCACCGTGACCGCGTGCGGATGCGTTGCAATGACGATCCGGCCGCGCACGCTCTCGCCGACGTTGAGGGCGGCGTCGCGCGGCAGCGCAATCAGCGCCGAAGCGAGATGGGTGTCGTGATCGACGTGACGATCCACGACTTCGATGCGGCCAGCGGCGGTTCGCGGCCCGGCGACGGCCGTCATCGCGACGGCCTGCCCGGGGCGCACGTTGGCGAGATCCGTGGTCTCGATGCCAAGGCGGACCTGCAGGCGCGATGGATCGCCGATGGAGGCCACCACTGTCCCCGCCGACACGAGCTCGCCCGGGTGCACCGAAATCGCGTCCACCACGCCGTCGATCGGCGCGGTGACGATGACACCGTGCCCGTCACCCAGCCGGGCGCGAAGGCTCGCGCTCAACCCTTGAGCGTTCGCGGCAATGGCGTCGGCGGCGGCGGCCTCGGCCGCCGTCGCGAGCGATTGCTCGCGCAGGCGTCGGACGCGCTCGGCGTCAGCCTGCGCCGCCACATTGTCCTGGCCCGCCTTGGCGACCTCGAGCGCGGAGGCCGCGCTCGGGCCGAGCCGAAGGAGGGGCTGCCCGCGGCGAACCGCCGCACCCGGCACTACCAGGACCTCCCGTACCTCGGCGTCCACCTGGATCACCACCGCGAACGTGTGGCTCGTCGCGTATTCGACGGCGCCGAATGCCGCGAGCACCGCGTCGACGCTCTGCACGCGCGCCGCAGCGACCTCCACGGTTGCGGTCGGGGCGACTGGCGCCTCGTCATGCGGCGCGCAGGCGCCGAGCGAGATCCCGAGCGCACCGAGCGCGAGTGGCAGCAGCCGCACGGTCATACGCCGTCTCCGAGGAGCGGCGCCCCGACCGCGAGCCTGAGCGCGAGGCGCTGCTCCGCGCACGACTGCTCGGCCGCGATGAGTTCGAGTTTGCGCTCGGTCGCGGCGAGGCGCGCGACATCGGCGAGAGCCTGCGTGAGGTCACCAAGTCGCGCCGCGGCGGCCGAGGCCTGGGCGAGTGCAACGAGCGGCGGGACCCGCTCGATGAGTGTCATCCGGCTGCGCTCGTCGCGGTCGAGGGCCGCCACCAGTGCCGCGACGTCGGCGCGGGTCTGGAAGAGTCGCGCAGCGTACTCAACCGCGAGTCGCTCCCGCTCCGCGCTCGCGATCGCGATCGGGCCGCGGTTCCGGTTCCAGAGCGGCAGGTCGAGGCTGACGGCGGGCCCGAGCGTCAGCACCGAGCTCGTGTCCGTCGTGCGGTTGATGCCGATCGTCAGCCGGGGGTACTGGCCCAGTATCTCGCGGTGCAGCGTCGCCTCCTGGCCGCGATAGCCCTCCTCGAGCGCCTTGAGGTCGAGCCGGTGCGCGCGCGCAGCGGCAAACAGCGTCGCGGCGTCCGGTGTCGCCCAGGGCGTCAGTGCGGGTGCCGGCGCGAGTGCCAGCGGCTCCGTCGGCGCAAGGCCGAGGAGCCGGTTGAGGTCGAGGCGGGTCGTCTCGAGCTCGCGCTCCGCGGTTGCCCGGCGCGAGCGTGCGTCCATCGCGCCGAGGCGCCGCGCCTCGACCTCATCGGCCTTGATGTCCGCGGTCGCGGCAAGGCCCAACGCCCGGGTCAGCGCCTGGTCGGTGATCTCCTCCGCCGCCCGGCTGAGCTCGAGGGCTTGTTGCTGGTAGGGGAGCCGCAATGCCAGCAGCCGTGCCTCGCCGGCGGTCGTCCACTCCTGCCAGGCGATATCGAGCCTCAGCGCATCCGCAGTCGCCATCGCCGCCTCGCGCAGCAGCGAGCGCGTGGCGAGGGCGCCAAGGACATCGAGGGATACGCCTTCGGAGGACGCCGTCGAGTAACCCTGATCGCGTGGGCTGACGACGTGCTCGCGCGTCGCGCTAATCTGTGCATCGGGCAACAGGCCCGCGCCGAATACCTGGGCGCGCGCGACGGCTTGCCGCGCGCGCAGCGCCACGAGATCGGGATTCGTGAGCACCGCGATCACCGCGATCTCGTCGGCCGTCAAGGGTCGTGAGAAATCAAGTTCGATGGGTGGCAGCAACGGGTGGCGAAGCGCCGCCGCCCGTTCGGCCAACGCCGTCCGGTCGGGAGCGTCGAGGACCCTGGCCGTGCGCCGGCCCGCGAGCGGCTCGGAGTGATAGAGCGTGCAGCCGCCGGCAAGCAGGCCCAACAGCACGAGTCCCGCGCGGGCGATCATCGTGTGTCGCTCGAAACCGGTGGCGAGGAGACCCGCGGCAACGTGAATTGCGCCAGCAAGCCCGAGCGGTCGGAGCGATTGCTGAGCGTGAGCTCGCCACCGAGCTGGCGGGCGACGCTGCGTGCGGTCGCAAGACCGAGCCCGCTGCCGCCACCGGGCGCGCCCTCTCGAGCGAGGCGGTTGAACCGGTCGAACGCGCGCTCGAGGTCCGGCTCTGGAATCCCAGGGCCTTCGTCGCTGAGCTCAACCGTGGCACGGTGATTCGCCGTCGCACGGATCCGGACGCGACTACCGGGAGGCGAGTAGCGGATAGCGTTGTCGAGGACGTTTCCGATGACGAGTGTCAGGCGGCGGATATCCGCTGCCACCAACGCGCCGCCCGTCGACTCAACCTCGAGGTTCACGTTGGCGGCGTGGGCCGCCGCTTCGTACGCCGAGACGATTTCGCGGAGTGCGGAATCGAGCGGGGTGAGGACAGCAGACGAGGTTGGGTGCTCGCTCTGCGCGAGCGACAGCAGGTGGTTCGCGAGGCGAACGGCGCGCCGGATGCCGGCGCGAAGCTGCTCCCGCCGCACCGCGACTTCCCGCGGATCCGGCGAGCCATCGAGTACGTCGACCTGCAGTTGCAGCGCCTGCAGCGGCGTGCGCAGCGCATGCGAGGCATCCGCGACGAAGCGATGCTCGCGCTCGAGGGCATCGCCGAGGCGGCCGAGCAGCCGGTTGATCTCGACGATCAGCGGCCGGATCTCGCTCGGCATGTCGGTGAGCGGTAGCGGGGAGCGCGAGAGTGGCGGCCGGCCCGCTATCGAAGCCGCCGCGACCTCGATCGGCCGCAGCTGCCGGCGGATCAGCACGCTGACGAGGATGGCGAGGAGTGGCAGGAGCACGAGGATGGGCACGAGCGCCGCGATCGCGATGTGCTTGGAAATCTCGGCGCGAAGCTTGAGGCCCTGCGCGACCTCGATCGACTGATCGCCCGCGCGGGCGCGGTAGGTGCGGTAATCCTGGTCATGGCCGCGGCGGGTCCCGAGCCCCGCGGGCTGCCCGGTATCGGGCTCGACTTTGACGAGGAGATCGTCCTCCGCCTCGTGCGCCGCGGATACCGCGGGGCTGAGCGGTGCGCTCGATACCCGGGATCCGACGACTTTCGCGACCTGCTCCATCTGGTCGTCGAGGAGTTCGCGGACGCTGGTCTGCGTATCGTTGTAGACGACCCAGACGAGGATCCCGCCGGCGATTGCGACGGCCAGCGCGATGGACCACGTGAGGCGCGCCCGCAGCGAGGTCATGGGCAGGTTCCGAGGCGCCAGCCAACGCCCCGGACGTTCTCGATCAGGGCGGCGCCGAATTTCTTCCGCAGTGCGTGGATCAGGTATTCAATCGCGTTGCTTTCGATCGCGGCATCCCAGCCGTACAGCTGGTCCTCCAGCTGTCGCCTCGAGAGGATCGCATGCGGGCGTTCGAGGAAGATCCGCAGCAGCGCGAATTCACGCGGACCCACCGACACGATCGCGCTCGCGTGCGTGACCCGGTGTTGGGCGGGGTCGAGCGTCAGTGATCCGTGGGTGAGAACCGTCTCCGCCAGGTGTTCGCCCCGGCGCAGCAGGCTGCGGATGCGCGCCTTCAGCTCCGACAGTTCGAAGGGCTTCACGAGGTAGTCGTCGGCCCCGGAGTCGAGGCCGAGGATCCGGTCGTCGATTGCATCGCGCGCGGTCAGCATGAGAATCGGCGTGCGCACGCCGTGGCCGCGGATCGCCCGCAGGACCTGCAAGCCATCCTGCCGCGGGAGGCCCCAGTCGAGGAGCGCGACCGCGTAGGCTGCCTCCCGGTCCTGCAACGCGATCGAGGCGACGACGCCGTCGTTCACCCAGTCGACCGTATACCCCTCGTCCCGGAGCCCGCGCGCGAGGCTTTCTCCGATCATCAGGTCGTCTTCGACAAGCAGGATCCGCATGGGTCTCGACTATGTCCTTGGTGACTTAGCTGCGACTTAGCCTATCTCGACATCCCGGGAGGCGGATCCGGGTCGCCGGAGCAGCCTCGCGCGCGGGTCGCGGGGTTTCGCCGGGTGGACGGAGGCCTATGCCGTACTATTAGACACCGTAACCTGTTGATATAAAAGATATTAGATAGGCTGCTGCGCCATTGGCAAGATACGCCTGTGACCGGCTGTTGCGTCGCGGCGTCCGAGGGCCGGACCTCTCTCTATATGTCCCGACGCGGCCACGCGGGGGGGATGGCGTGCCCCGGCCGATTCGGCCGGCGCGACCGGTTGCCGACTAATGATGCGAACGCACTCATTATTCAACACCGCGGCGGCACGGCGGCCGGGCATAAAAGGGGAGAGCGCAGCACGCGCTCGCCCAGCGAGAACGGCTGCTCGTGAACTCCTCCCCGACACTGGTGCAGTGGACGCAAGGGTTCGGTGTCGGCTGGACCGTGCTCGGCGCTTACTACGTCGTGACGACCGGGTCGCTGGTCGCGGGGCTCGCGATCGGGCGCGCCCGCGCGCTTCGCTACCTCCTCGCACCGGTCGCCGGCGTTCCGCTGACGGTGCTCGGCCTCGTCGCGGCCTTCGCCATCCAGACCCTCGTCCGGTTCGTTGGACTTGGGCGCCCGCCGTGGACCTGGCTCGGCGCGCTCGGGCTTGTCGGCGCCGGAATCCTCGGGGCGCAGATGTCGCGCCGTGGGGGCCGTGGCCTCCTCGTCAGGCGCGGCGCGATCATCGAGGCCGACATGGCCGGGCGCGCCGGGACCGGCTCCCGCGCGCGGCTGACGGCGCGTGGCGTTCTCGCATTCGCAGGCGTCGAACTCGATCCGGCGGATGAAACCAAGCACTTCAAGCTGATCGGTACGACCGGTACCGGCAAGAGCACGGCGATCCGCCAGCTGCTTGAGGGCGCGCTCGCGCGCGGCGACCGCGCGGTGGTTGCGGACCCGGACGGCGGCTATCTCGCGTACTTCTACGAGCCGGCGCGGGGCGATGTGATCCTGAATCCGTTCGACGCGCGCTCGCGGAAATGGAATCTGTTCGGCGAGCTGCGTGCCGACTACGATTTCGACCAGCTCGCCCGTTCAATGATCACCGAGAGCTCGGGTCCCGACGGCGCCTGGCGCACGTACGCGCAGACGTACTTCTCGGCGGTCGTGCGCCAGGCCCACGCGGGCGGGGTCACGGACGTGGCGGAACTCTACCGGCTGCTGACCTCAGCCCCGCTCGAGGAGCTGCGGATACTTCTCGATGGCACCCCCGCGCAACCCTTCGTCGTCGAAGGCAACGAGCGGATGTTCGGATCGATCCGCTCGGTCACGGGAAATGCCATCGCACCGCTCGCGTTCATCCGGCGGCAGGCGGGCGAGCCCTTCTCGATCCGCAACTGGGTGGAAACGGGCCACGGGGTGCTGTTCCTTCCATACCAGGCAGACCAGATCGCAGCGTTGCGGGCGGCGATATCGAGCTGGCTGCGCATCGCGATCTTCCAGACGATGAGCCAGGGCGAGGCGGATCACCGCCTCTGGTTCGTTATCGACGAACTTGATGCGCTCGGTGCGATCGACGGGCTCAAGGACGCGCTGGCGCGCCTGCGCAAGTTCGGCGGGCGCTGCGTGATCGGATTCCAGTCGATTGCGCAGGTCTCGGGGATCTACGGCGCATCCGAATCGCAGACGATCGTGGAGAACTGCGGCAATACGCTCATCCTGCGATGTTCGGCGAGCGAGAAGGGCGGCACGGCGCAGTTTGCCTCGCGTCTCATCGGCGAACGGGAGATCGTGCGCGACACGGTGACCCGGAGCCGCGGGCTGCCTTTCTCGGGCGATGCGCGCGGCTCGGTGGCCCGCAGCGTCCAGCACGTGATCGAGAATGCCGTGCTCGCCTCCGAGATCGAGCAGCTGCCCGACCTCGTCGGGTATCGCAAGGTTGCCTCGCGCCCGGAGTGGCGTCGTGTACGGTTGCCGCGGCCATGATTGGCGAAGTCGGTGACGATGCGCCAATTGCCTCCGCCGGACCGTCGTGCTACTTGTGCGGCTCACCGGCATTCGTGGAGAGCAGTGATGTCAGCGACGACGACCATCCGGTTGCCGCCGAAGCTGAGGGCGCGCCTCGCGGCGCTGGCCACGCAGACGGACCGATCGGTCCACAGCCTCATCGTCGAGGCGGTCGAGCGGCACGCCGACTATTCGGAACAACTCCGTAGCCTCGTCAAGGAGGCGCTCGCGGCGCAAGCCGATTTAAGGAACGCCGGCGAGATCTATCGTGCCGAGGACGTCGAAGGGTGGATGAATGCGCTCGCCGGTGGCACGTCCGCCGGACGGCCCGCCGCTTGGCGCAAGTAGTCTATTCCGCCCGCTCACTCGAGCACATCGCCGGCGCCCTCAACGTCATGCGCGAAACCACGCCCGCGGCCGCCCGGCCGGCGGCCGCGGCGATTGGATCGGCGGTCGCGAGCCTGGGCGCGCATCCGCTGCTTGGCCGGCGCGTGGAGGGGGAGTTGCGCGAGCTCGTCATTTCGCGCGGGCAGACGGGCTTCGTCGCGCTCTACCGATTTGCCGTGCTGCAAGACGAAGTGCAAGTCCTTGCGGTCAGGCGGCAGCGGGATCTCGGCTTCGTGCCCTGACGGGCGGCTTGCCGATCGGAGCTGACGACGACTACCTTGGATCGGCGGCAGGCGCGCTCAGCTGACGTGCGTACTCGGCCGCATCGAACTGGCCGATCGACTCGGCGATCAGGCCGTCGGAATCGAACCGCCAGACCTCGAAGCCGCTGATCCGGACGGCTCGTCCCGTGCCACCGGCACCCGTGTTCGTGCCGGTCAGCGTCCAGTGGTACTCGATCTTTGCGCCACTGACCGCGAGCCCGTCCATCTTGACGACAATATCCGGGAAGGCGGTCATGAATCCCTGCGCGGTCGCGGTGATCGCCGTCCGGCCGACCGCGGGGCTGCCGTCGTTGACCTTGAGCGAGCCTTGAGGCGCGAAGAACGCGGCGACGCTCGCCGCGTTCTGGCTGCACCACGCGGCCGTATACCGGACGGCAAAGTCGTGGAGTCGCGTCGCGTCCATCGCTGTCCTTTCCGACATGCAGCTGGCGAGGAGCACCAGGAGTGCGAGCAGCCTGAGTGTCGATCGCCCGTGAGTGAAATTCTGCGCGCGCGGCGTCGGTGACTCCCGCGACCGCTATTCGCCGGGCAGCCTGATGGCGCGGATCGGCCAGGGGCCTGGGTTGATCGTGAATCCCTCGACGCGGCCGCGTGCGTCGCGATCGACGTGCAGGCGATCGGCGCGGGGCGTGCCGAGCTCGAACTCGTTCAACGAGACCGGCGTCAGCGGCACGGCCTTGCCCGCCGGGAGGTACAGGCTTTCGCGTCCGGTGACCTCGATCTCGAGCGCGGCGTCGTGGCGGCGGATCTGGGCAGTCACGCCCGGAACGAATTCGTAGCGACCGGTCGCGGAGTCGAGGGCGGCGGTCGTCGGTTTCTCGGCGGTTCGCGGCGTCGGCGCGGGCTCAATCGGCGCGCTCGCGAGAATGGCGTCCCACGCCGCTTCGGAGGCGATCGTGCCGACGACGATCGGGTCGAGCGCGGGGTTCTTGATCTCTCCGGTCGAGATGGCGAACAGCGTATCGCCGTCCGCGCGCGTCCCGAACGGCTGGATCGCGCGGCCCATGGAGTTGTGCACCTGGATCGCGAGTCGCTGCAGCATGTGGTACGACATGACCTGGTTGGTCACGACAGCCGTGATGGTGGTGTTGGCGGTCAGCCCGCCTTTCCCGGCCGTTGCCGTGTCCGCGGTCCTGGCGGCGCCGAGCGTCGCGAGGTGCGCCTTGAGCTTCTCCGCGATCGACGGGCACTTTCCATCGATTGGCTGCGAGCAACGCAGCAGGTTGCCGCTGCGATCGACGATCGAGCCGATGGCATTGACGACGGTGACGACGAGTACCTTCGTCTCGCCGGCCTGGATGAAAGCGGCACCCTGGCCCGAGTGCTGCCGGTCGAAATACCCACCCTGCATCGCGAAGCGCCCGGCGCCGCGCGCGCCGATCGGCACCCATCCCGGCCGCGCGGCCTTGAGTGCCGCCCGGCCGAGGGCATCGTCAGGGGTCACCGCGCTGTAGCGGCGATCGCCGAGGTCGAAGATGATCGCGCCCATGACGACGGCGACGTTGCGCCAGTTGCCGGGATCGGGGCTCAGGTCCTTGAGCGCGTTCGACACGCCGGT
>JANXUT010000056.1 GCA_025356075.1 Pseudomonadota bacterium
CCATCCAGGAGCGCAGCAGGTCGCGACCGGCGCGGTCGGCGTCCGTGAGGGCAATCCGGGTCCGTCCACCGGCCGCGTCGTCGAGGCCGACGCGGCCGAGATCCTCCAGCTGCCGGAGCAGCGCGGCCTCATCGAGAGTCAGTGCGGCTGTCGCTGCCGTGGAATCGACCACCGCGTGTCTCCATCGGTCGGCAGGCGCCGTGGACGCACCGGCGGAGCGTCGGTCGCGCGCTACAATGCTAGCGTATCGGTTCAACAAAAGGACGCGTCGTGCGCTATCTAATTCTGTGCCTGATCGGTGTCAGCGGCGTGCTCGCGGCGGCGACGACCGATTCACCGCGCGATGCGCTACTCGTCGCGCCGAACGTATACAAAGTCGTGTTCGAGAACGAGCGGGTGCGTGTGCTCCGCTTCGTTACGGAGCCCGGCCAGAAGTGGCCACTGCATGCACACCCCGACAGCGTCGCGGTCTCGCTGAGTGAGTACGACGTCCGCAACATCATTCCGGGGAATGCACCGACCGAGCGTCACAGCAATCTGGGGGACGTGCGGTGGATCGCGGCGACCTCGCACCTCGGCGAGAACTCCGGCACCACCGAAATGCGCGGACTCATCATCGAACTGAAGTAGCCGAAGTAGCCGAAGTAGCCGAAGTAGCGACGGCGCCCGGCGCCGCTGTCACTGGTTCGTGCGAACGCGCTCCACGACTTCGTGGACGGCCTCGATCACTGCATCCGGCCGATCGAACTGGATGTAGTGCGTCGAATCCGCGAACTGGCGGTGGGTCGAGCGCGACGACCAGCTGGCTTCCTCGTTGTGCATCGCGAGCCACTCCTGCTGGAAGCGCGTCGCCTGCTCGGGCGTGACATCGATCGCCGCGAGAATCTTGGGGTCGAGCGGTTTCATCGCCGTCAATACGACGACCGGACGGTCGCCCAGGGTCCGGAACGTGCCCGCTTCCGCGAACGTATGGCTGATTCCATCAGCCTCCGCGAGCATGGGACGCAACGACGTCGGGCCGTACGCGGCCGCCATCGCCATCGCCGCTTTGGGGACGTGCGCCGGATCGTCTGCCGGCCAGATGAGGCGCGGAACTCCGAGCGGCGTCAGCGCAGCTGCGATCTTGTAGAGGAGCGGGCTACCGTCGAGGTCCTTGCCGAGGACCTGCTTGAAGCGCGCCACCTGGTCGGGATGCGAGGCATCGACGAACACGAGACCGGCGACGTCGCTGCCGAACTGCTTCGTGAATTCCATGATGTACGGGCCGCCGAGCGAGTGGCCGACCATGACGTAGGACGCCGACTCGTGCGCCGCCGCGAGGGCGGCGTGGAGGTCCGCGGCAATCCCCTCGACGCGGGTCGTCGACGCGGCCGGATCGCTCCACATGATACCGGCACGATCGTAAGTGCAGGCGCGGGTGGTCTTCGCGACGCTGTCGTGGACGGCCGACCAGCTGAGGGTGCCCATCGTGTCGAGGCCGGCCTCGAACACGACGGTCGGCGTGCCGGTGCCGCGGCAGTCGAGGTGGATCCGGCGTCCGCCACCGATATCGATGAGCGCGCCGACCGGCTGGTAATCGTGCCGCGCGCGGTAGCGGCCCCGGGCCTCGTAGAGGGCCCCGGCAATCGCGCCGCCGACGAGAACCACGGCCAGCCCGCCGCCCAGCCACTTGAGCACGCACACCACGATGCGCTTCGCCCTACCTGCCATCGCGAACTCCCCCTGGCGCGCTCAAGCCGGCCGTGCGCTGCCGGGCCGACTGCCGATTGCGACCTCTGCTCGAACGCGGCCGACGGCCCTATCGTACGGTGCCGAGCCCCCCTAAGAAAGATTCGCGTGCCGCCGGCACGCCGGACGCGTACGCTCGCCGGCGGGCCGCCGCCGGCGGGACCAACCCGCGCGTCCGACGCCGTGGGTCCGCCGCAGAAGGCACTTTCCCGCGTAGGTGGGTCAGCGCACGGACGCCTCGGCGCGCTTCGCGCACTCTGTCCGCGGTGGCCCCGGTCGCGTGTGCCGGGCGCCCACGTCACCTCAATCGCCGAAGGGGATTGCAATGCTCGAGACAATTGCTGTGGTACTGGTGGTTCTGTGGGTACTCGGACTCGTGACGTCCTACACTATGGGCGGGTTCATCCACGTCCTCCTGGTACTGGCCGTCCTCGTGATCCTGGTGCGACTGATTCAAGGGCGGCGCATCTAGCGAACTTCCAGTGTCGGCGTGCGAGTCTTGTGCCTTGACCCGCAGGGACGAGAATCAGTGCCTCGCCCGCGACGATCACGGCCGAATTCAGAATCCCTGGAGTAGAAGTCCATGAATGCAGCAAGAACCGCGGGAATTGTATTGATGATTGCAGGCGCGATCGGTCTCGCCTATGGCGGGTTCACCTATACGAAGGAGACGCACCGCGCGACGGTGGGTCCGGTCGAGTTGGCCGTCAAGGACCGCGAATCCGTGACGATTCCGACCTGGCTCAGCATCGGGGCGATCCTCGTTGGCGGTGCCCTTGCGATCGGGGTGCTCGGCAAGCGCTAGCGGATCAGGGTGAAGGAACGGATTCGGCTCCCTGCTTGAGACCGTTCCCGCCGACCGCGCTGGCACTGCCCGCGGTTCGGATCTGTCCGGCATGCGTCGACTGCGGTAGGCTCGACGTGCATTGCACGGCCGGGGCGCTTAGCTGTCGCTCGATTCGGCCGTGCGCGACCCGCGGGCATTCGTCCCCGGGTGGGCACAGGAGCACGACTCGTGTTGACGCGTATCCTTGCCGCGGTTCTCACGATGGTGCTCGCCGTCGCCGCTCGCGCGGACGAATCCGAGCATCACTCGCACCCGGCGCCCGAACGGCTCGGCACGGTACGCTTTGCAACGACCTGCAGCGCCGCCGTCAAGCCGGCCTTCGGGCGGGCGCTCGCCCTCCTGCATTCATTTACCTACACGCTCTCCGAACAGGCGTTCCGGGACGTGGCGCAGCGCGATCCCGGCTGCGCGATCGCGCACTGGGGGATCGCGATGTCCCGCTACCACCAGCTGTGGGAGCCGCCGTCCGGCGAGGCGTTGCGGATCGGGGCGGAGGAGGCACGCAAGGCCGTCGACGGGCACGCGGGATCGCTCCGCGAGCGTGAGTTCATCGAGTCCGCCGCGGTCTACTACCAGGGCGCTGAGCACGAGTCACCGGGCACCCGCGCGCAGCGGTACGCGCTCGCGATGGCCGACGTCGCCCACCGGAACCCGCGCGACGACGAGGCGCAGATCTTCTATGCGCTCGCGCTGATCGCGACCGCATCGCCCGCGGACAAGTCGCACGCCAACCAGCGGCAGGCCGCCGATATCCTGGAGCCCATCTTTGCCCGGCACCCCGAGCATCCCGGGCTCGCCCACTACCTGATTCACGCCTACGACAGCGCCGAGCTCGCGCCGCGTGGCGTCGCGGCCGCGCGCGCGTATTCCAGGATCGCTCCGTCCGCCCCGCATGCGCTGCACATGCCTTCGCATGTCTTCACGCGGCTTGGGCTTTGGGAGGACTCGATCACCTCCAACCGGGCGGCGCGAGCGGCGGCGCACGCGCAGGGCGACCTCGGCGAGGAACTGCATGCGATGGACTACCTGACCTACGCCTACCTGCAGCGCGCGCGGTACGCCGACGCCGAGGAGGTCGTGCGCGAGGCACTCGCCATTCCCGAGCTTCGCACCACGGAGTTCAAGGTGGACTACCCGGCGACGGCGATGCCGGTGCGTCTGGCCATCGAGCGTCGCGACTGGGCCGGTGCGGTCCGGCTCGAGGGAATGCCGGGACTGCGGCCGAGCGTCGCATCGCTCATCTACTGGGCCCGGGCCATCGGGAATTCGCGCGGCGGGCACCCGCGCGAGGCGGACGCCGACGTTGCGAGGCTCGAGGCATGCGTTCGCGAGACCCAGTCGGCGGGCGATGCGTACTGGGGGATGCAGGTCGCGACGCTCCTCAAGGAGGCGCGCGCGTGGCGGTCGGCCGCCGCCGGGGACACGCAGGCCGCGCTCGCGGACTTGATCGCCGCGGCCGATGAGGAAGATGCCGTCGAGAAGCTCCCGGTGACACCCGGTCCCGTGGTGCCCGCGCGCGAGCAGCTCGGCGAGCTGTTGCTCGATCTGAAGCGGCCGGCTGACGCGCTGCGTGAGTTCAAGGTCGCGCTTACCGCGGCTCCGGGGCGCCGCGGTGCGCTCCTCGGCTCCGCCCAAGCGGCCGAGGCACTCGGCGATGCGCCGGCGGCGGGGCGGTTTCGCGCCGAGCTCAACGCTGGTTCGGCGCGGGAACGTAACATAACTCCTTAGCTTTCAGTGTGATAGACGCTCCTTGACGAGCGCGTGACCACGATCGGATTGGCGTGGGCCCGCGCGCGGGCCCACGCGGCGCCCTCCGGGCTCCCGCCCGGCGTCGGCTCCCGGTGGGTGCCCCGCGCGACTTGCCTGCGAGCCTCGCTACACGGACCATCACCGGACGGGGTTTCCACTGGTGCCGTCGATGCGGCCCCTCGGAGGTACAGGGTGCGGGGTCTCGTTGCAGCTTCGGCGTGGCTCATGGCCGCGGCATTCGCGTCGGTCCCAGCCCTCGCGGCGGAGCCCGCGTTCGAGGTGCTCACGCTTGCGGCGCCGGCATCGGAGGCCGACACGGCGGCCATCACGAGTGGCGCGCGCGATGCGCAGTTCGTGCCGAAGGGCGCACGCGACCGAGCCGGCGTCGAGTGGCTCAGGCTTCGCTCGAGCGGCGATTTTCGACCGGCGGGACTCCCGGCGCTCATCGCGCACCAGACCGGGAGCGCGAGCGTCGAGCTCTTCGAAACGCGCGAGGGCGCTGGCGCAAAGCTGCCCCTCGCCGTCGAGCTGCCCGATTTTCGCGGTGCGCGAACGGGCGTGTTCATTCTTGCCGGCGGCGTCACGTCCGGGCAGAGTCTCTACGTGCGCCTCGATGGCCATGGCGACCCGCGCAGTACTGTGCACTTCTCGGGCTCGACGCTCGATGAGGAGCTTGCGCTTGGCAGCGAGCACGCGCGCATGATCGCGCTCGCGTTCGGGGCGCTGCTCGCGATGTCCCTCGCCGCCCTCCTCATCTGGTTCGTGCTCGCGGATCGGCTCTTTATCCTCTACGCCGCGTTCTTCTCGTTGCAGGCGCTCTACGTCGTCTACCTGTCGGGCCAGGGATTCGAATGGCCGTGGCTGGCGTGGGCGCGACCGCTCGCATCGCACGCCTGGAACGTGCCGGTAGCGCTGAGCGGCGCGATCGCGTGCCTGTTCGTGCGCGAGATCGCGGATATCAGGCGCTTCTCGCCGCGCGTCTACGCGGTGTTTCGCTGGCTTGCGGTCGCCTTTGTGGTGCTCGCGTTCGCCAATGTCGGCAAGCTCTTTGGCTTTGGCGCGCTCGTCTCCGGCATCGGCAACCTGCTCTTCATCGGCACCGCCGTGTTCACGATGGTCGTGTCGTTCCTCGCCTGGCGGCGCGGCATCCGCGCGGCGGGCTGGTTCCTCCTCGCGTGGGGACTCCTCGAGGCCGTCACGATCGCGACCGCGGTGCGCCTCCTGATGGCGGATTCCGAGCATGCCGAGCGACTCCTCTATTTCGGCTTGCCGCTCTCGATGGTGGCGGCATCGGTTCTCGTCGCGCTCGGCGTCGCCGACCGGTTGCGCGAGCAACGCACGGCACTCGGCGACGCCGAGCGCCGGGCGCAGACCGACGCGCTGACCGGCGTGCTCAACCGTCGCTCGCTGATCGAGCGGCTCGAAGCGGCGTGCCTCCGGGCCCGCGCGCGCGACCTGCCGATCGCCCTCCTCTTCATCGACCTCGACCACTTCAAGCAGATCAACGATTCGTACGGCCACGCGGCCGGGGATGCGTGCCTGCGCGCCATCATCGATCCGATCCAGGCGGAGCTGCGCCAGTCGGACGTGATCGGGCGGTTCGGCGGCGAGGAATTCGTCGTGATCCTGAGTAGCGCCGACACTGCGGCCGCACACCCGATCGCGGAGCGCATCCGCGACCGCGTCGCCAACATCCGCGTCGAGGGTTTTCGCGTGCCGATTCAGCTGACCTGCAGCATCGGCGTCGCGGGCAGCGATACGCTCGGCGTCTGGGACGAGGCGCTGATCGCCTGCGCCGACACGGCCGTCTACGCCGCGAAGAGCGCCGGGCGAAACCGGGTGCAGGTCGCCCCGCCTGTCGCGGCGTAACGCCAGGCGGCGCGCCGTCGCGGTTGTCGGGCACGGCGCCGCCCCTCAAGATACGGCCCGATCACGACGGGACGCCGGTGCCGCCGGCTGCGCAAGCGCCTGCCAGGTCAAGCGGGCGCTGAATCCGCGGCACTGGCGGGCGCCCCCGTCGCCACCTCGAGGGGAACCCGCATGCGCACTCGTGACTCACGCGGCCGGATGACTCCTCGCCCCCGAGCGCGCCCTGCGCTTCGCGCGGCGCTGTCGGTCGGCCTCCTGGCGCTTGCCTCGGCCGCCTTCGCCGAAGTCGCGCCGCCTCCGGCGCCGCCGATCCTGCCAAGCTGGTCGCAGCCGCCCGAGAAGGTCCTCTCCCCGCCCGCCGCCGCCGCGCTCACGGCGGATGGCTTGCGCGCGGCGTGGGCGACGGACGACCACAAGAGCATCCTCGGCGCGACGCGCGCGAACACGTCCGCCGACTGGGCGGCGCCCGATCGACTGCTCACGACGCGCGGCACGGTAGGCAAGCTGGTCTTTTCGCCCGATGGCAAGAGCCTCGCCTACGAGAACCCGCGGACCTGGCGCGATGACGGCACGCCCGAGGACACGTGGGAATTCATCGGGGTCTACGACCTGTCGACGCGGCGGATCGCCTACGTCGATGCCTCCTTCGACATTGATACCGATCCCGTCTGGTCCGCCGACAGCCGCGAGATCTCCTTTACGCGCCACGTGGCGGGTCTCCCGGACGCCCGCCTCACGCGCCCGGTGACGCGCCTCAAGCTCAAGGAATGGCGGCCGCCGCCGAAGCGCGCGTCCGAGGCCTTCACAATGGCCGCGGTGATCGCGGCGCCGTTCATCTATCCGCCCGCCTCCGCCCCCGACGGTCGCTCGCTCGCCTACCTCACCCGCGAGGGCCGCAACCGCAACGTCTATTTCCTGCCGATCGGCGCAGCCGCGCGGCGGATCGCCCACTACCCCGATGACGATGGCCGCGACCTCGCCGACGTCGCCGTCTCGCAACGTGGCGGCGCGGTCGCGTGGGTGCGTGGCGGCAGCGTCAACCGGCAGGGCGATTCACCGAACCCGACCGCCGTTGCCGACATGCCCGAGCGCCAGGTCTGGATCGCGGGCACCGACGGCGACGTGCCGCGCCTCGTGGGGCCGGGTCGGGACCCGGTGTTCACGCCGGATGACAGCGCGATCCTCTGGCGGTCGCGCGGCCGCGTAATGACGACCGCGCTCCTCTGGTCCGGGCGCCGGCTCGCCGGTATCGGCGAGCCCGTGGAGTTCGTTGGCGGCGAGCACGCGGGCCTGCGCTTCTCGCCGGATGGCACGCACGTCGCCTACGAACGTGCGGGTGGCATCGAGATCCGCAACCTCGCCTCGAGGACAGCGGTCGTCGTGCCCCACGGCGCCGACGTCGACCTTGGCCCGGTCTGGTCGCCCGACGGTCGTCGGCTCGTTTTTCGGCGCGAGCCCGCCGACTCTCCGGGCCTCGAGCGCAACGTCTGCGGTGGCGGCGAGCGGTATTGCGGCCCGATGCTCGCCGCGCAGCCGTGGGCGATCTGGGTCGTCGATATTGCCGAGCTCAAGCCGCGGCAGATCTGGCACGCGGATGCCGGCGTCGGGTCGGTGTTCTATCCGCTCGACCAGGACTACGCGCCGAGCCAGCACGGCGACCAGCTTTTCTGGTCCGCGAACGACCGGATCGGGTTCGTGTGGGAGAAGGACGGCTGGCGCCACCTCTATTCCGTGCCGGTCGCGGGAGGCGCAGCGGCGCGCCTGACGGACGGCGACGGCGAGGTCGAGACCGCTGCGCTCTCGCTCGACCGCACGCGGATCATCTACTCGACCAACATCGGGGATCTCGGCCGCCGGCACATTGCCACCGTCGGGTTCGACGGCGCACCGGCGCGAGCGTTGACGAGCGGCGCGAAAAGCGAGTGGGCGCCGACGCCGCTCGCCGGCGGCAGGGTCGCCTACCTCGGTGCCGGCTGGTCGGATCCACCGCGGGTGCGGATTCGAAGCTCCAATGGCGCGACGCTGAGCGCGAGTCTGCCGACGCCGCCGCCCGGCTTTCCGGGCAGGCTGCTCGTGAAGCCCGAGCTTGTCGAGTTCCCGGGCGCCGACGGACAGACGGCTTACGGGCAGCTCTTCGCTCCGCGCCACCCGACCGGCTGCGCCGTGATCTTTTCGCACGGCGGCATCCGCCGCCAGATGCTGCCGGGCTTCCACTACATGGATGCCTACCAGTACCTCTACGAGATGAACCAGTACCTTGCGGGCCGCGGCTGCGTGGTGCTGTCGGTCGAGTACCGCAGCAGCATCATGCGCGGCGAGGCGTTTCGTGACGCGCCGGGCTGGGGCTTTACGGCCAACTCGGAGATTCTCGACTTCGTCGGCGCGGCGCGATTTGTGCTCGCGCGCAAGGACGTGGAGGCGAGCCGCGGCGTTGGCATCTACGGCCTCTCGTGGGGCGGCTACATGACGGCGGAGGCGCTTGCGCTGCACTCGGACCTCTTCAAGGTCGGCTTCGACATGGCGGGCGTCCACACCACGGCGGATCCGGCCGGCGTCGAGCACTCGGCCATTGCCCACCTCGACAGCTGGACCTCGCCCGTCTTCCTGACGCAGGGGGACGATGACATGAATGTCGATTTCAACGACGGCACGGTGCTCGCACGGGCAATGCAGCTCAGGCGCCCGGCGGTCGAATTCCGGCAGGAAGTGCTTCCTGGCCAGACCCACGACCTGTACCAGACCTACGAACAGCTGGTCCAGATCTACACGAAAGGCGCCGACTTCCTCGTCGGCCACCTCGGCCCGAAGTAGCGCGGGCAGGCGCCAGGCGCCACTCCCCCCGGGGTGGGGTTCGGGCCTTTCGGATCGGACGAATGGGGGCCCCGGGGCCCCGAGTTCGGCCGGACCCCGAAAATGCCTGTTTCCGGGCCCTGTGGGGGCTCGGTCAAGGCCGGGCGGCACGGTACATAACCTGCCGTCGGGGCTCAGGTTTTTAGGGGAAAGTCCGACTTCCGGGGGGTCCCAACCGGAACATTCGCGGCGGCTCGCAAGGCATGTCAGAATCCGCGCCCATTAAGTCGCCCCGGCGCCAGTTCAGGTCCCAAGTTTTCGTCCGATCGAGTCGCCGCCGCGGCCCCAAAACCAGTTCCCTATCAACCTGACCCAGCACGTCACGGAATTTTGCTATGCCCCGCACTACAGCCCTAGCCGACATCCGCAACATCGGAATCATCGCCCACGTCGACGCCGGTAAGACGACGACGACGGAGCGGATCCTGTACTACACGGGGCGCAAGCACACGATCATCGACATCCACGACACCAAGGATCTGAAGACGTCGACGACGACCGACTACCTCGAGCAGGAACAGAAGCGCGGCATCACGATCCAGAGCGCCGCGGTGTCGGCGTTCTGGCGCAACAAGAAGATCAACCTGATCGATACGCCGGGGCACGTCGACTTCACGATCGAGGTCAACCGTTCGCTGCGGGTGCTCGACGGCGCGGTCGTCGTGTTCGACGGCGTCGCCGGCGTCGAGCCGCAGTCGGAGACCAACTGGCGCCTCGCGGACAACTACAGCGTGCCGCGCATCTGCTACGTCAACAAGATGGACCGCAGCGGCGCGAGCTTCACACGCTGCGTCGACATGATCAAGAAGCGCCTCGGCGCCCGTCCGCTGCCGGTCCAGCTGCCGATCGGCTCCGAGGACAACTTCAAGGGAATGATCGACCTGGTCGAAATGAAGGCGCTCGTCTGGGAGTCGGACGACAAGGATTCCGAGTGGCAGACGCTCGATGTCACGCCGGACCTTGCCGACAAGCTCGGCATCACGGTGCCGAGTGACCGCCAGCTGCTCGCCAAGGCCGAGCAGTACCGCACCGAGCTCGTCGACACCTGCCTCGAGCAGGACGATGTGGCGCTGGAAGCGCACCTGATCGACGGCTCGATGCCCTCGGCCGAGACGCTGCGCGCGTGCCTGCGCAAGGGGACGCTCAATTCGGCGTTCACGATCGTGCTGTGCGGCTCGTCCTACAAGAACAAGGGCGTGCAGCAGGTTCTCGATGCCGTCGTCGACTACCTGCCGGCGCCGACCGACGTCGAATCCATCAAGACGGTCGATGAGGACGGCAATACGATCGGCGAGCGCACCTGCTCGGACGACGAACCGTTCTCGGCGCTCGCCTTCAAGGTCATCAACGACGTCTACGGCGCGCTCACCTTCATCCGCGTGTACTCGGGAGTCCTGACCAAGGGCGCCTCGGTGCTGAATACCACCCGCGGCAAGCGCGAGAAGATCGG
The DNA here is from genome assembly GCA_025356075.1 of Pseudomonadota bacterium. GTDB lineage: Bacteria > Pseudomonadota > Gammaproteobacteria > Steroidobacterales > Steroidobacteraceae > CAIKZZ01. Next base: position 10,494 of record JANXUT010000056.1, read on the forward strand.
GCGCATGGTCGAGATGTTCGCCAAGGAAGCCAATCCCATCGACGAGGCCCGCGCCGGCGACATCGTCGCGCTCGTCTCGCTCGCCGACACCGACACGGGCGACACGCTGTGCGATTCGGCAGCGCCGGTCATCCTCGAGCGCATGCGCTTCCCGGACCCGGTCATCAGCGTCTCGGTCCGCGCCAAGGTCAAGGCGGAGCAGGAGAAGTTCTCGGCCGCGCTCGGCAAGATGGTCCGCGCCGACCCCTCGCTGCACCTCGAGACCGATCGCGAGACGAGCCAGACGATCCTGCGCGGCATGGGCGAGCTGCACCTCGAGGTCACGCTCGATCGCATGCGCACGGAATTCGGTGTCGAGGGCGTCATGGGCGAGCCACAGGTCGCCTACCGCGAGACGTTCACGAAGACCGTTCTCGAGCAGTACGTCCACAAGAAGCAGACCGGCGGCTCCGGCCAGTTCGCCGAGGTGTGGATCAAGTTCGAGCCGCTCGAGCGCGGCGCCGGGTTCGAGTTCGTCGACGAGACGGTCGGTGGATCGGTGCCGAAGGAGTTCGTGCCGGCGGTCGAGAAGGGCCTGAAGATGCAGAAGGAGGACGGGGTGCTCGCGAAGTACCCGACCGTCGACTTCCGCGCGACGCTCGAGGACGGCAGCTACCACGACGTCGACTCGAACGCGCTGACGTTCGAAATCGCCGCGAAGGCGTGCTTCCGCGAGGGCATCCGCAAGGCGGGCCCGATCCTCCTCGAGCCCGTCATGAAGGTCGAGACGGTGACGCCGGGCGATTACCTCGGGGACGTGATCGGCGACATCAATCGCCGTCGCGGCTCGATCCAGGACCAGCTCGAGCGCGGCACCAACATTGCGGTCGTGGCGACCGTGCCGTTGTCGCAGATGTTCGGCTACATCGGGCAGCTGCGCGGCATGACGAGCGGTCGCGCCTCCTACACGATGGAGTTCTCGCACTACGATCCGGTGCCGAGGCAGGTCGCGGAAGAGGTCATCGAGGCGGCGTCCAAGCCCGCCGCGACGGCCTGAGCTGCGCTGCGGCGGGCGCGCCTCGGGCGCGCTCGCCGGCTCAATCCCTCGATCGCGCGGCCGTCCGGCCGCGATGGGCCGATCTCGCCTGAGCGCCTAGGCACAGCTCCCGGCCGCCACCCGTGTCCTCGCTAGACCGCACCGCGGCCAAGCGACTACCCTCGTTCGATCCGCCCGCGCGGTGGTTCCGCCGCGCGATAGCCCTTGCCGGTCAGTGACAGAATGAGGCCTGCGATCGCCAGCGCCATCAGCAGGAGCGCCGGGACCCTGGCGCCGGATGTCCCGGCAAGCGCCAGCGGCTTGAAGCGCGCGATGGCTTCGATCGCAAGATCGTGGGCCACGGTGATTGTGTACATGAGCGGCAGCATCACTCGATAGCGAAGCAGCACGACGACGAACACGATTCCGAGCAGCAGCTGCTCGAGGCCCATGCGTGCGAACACGCCGATGATGTTCTGGGCGGCGCCGACGGAGTAGCTGTCGAGCGGTATCGTGGAGATCGACTGCGCGCCGCCGTCGGCCGAGAAGATGTGGAGCATGCTGATGGCGATCTTCATGAATGCGATCGGCAAGAACAGCCACAACGCGAGCCGGCTGCCCCGGTAATCGTTGCCTGGGTGCTCGGGAAAGAGTCGGGTCAGCACGGTGGTCGCCCCGGCGTGATCGTGGTTCCGCTCGCTCAATGCGTCGGCGCCGGCGACTCGCGCCAGTCGCCAAAGAGGAATGTCAGCGCGCCCGGCAGTCGCTTCGCCCAGGCGTCCTCGTTGTGGCCGGCACCCGGGTCGACGACATAGCGGAATGTCGTGTCGTCGTAGCCCGCCCCGCGGAAGTTGCCCTCCACGACGCCCATCAGGCTTGCCATGAGCCGCTCGCCCTTCCCTTCGCCTTGCACCTCGCGGCCGCCGAACCCGAAGACGACGCGATTTGGAATCGCCACGAGCGGATTGGTGTCGCGCACAAGCTGCCCCATGCCGATCCAGAGCGTCGGGCTCTCGATGAGCCCATAGCCGAACACCGCGGGCTTCGCGAGGAGCGCATAGAGCGAAGCGACGCCGCCATACGAGGAGCCGCCAATCCCCGTGTTCGCGTGGCCTGGCAGGATGCGATAGCGCGACTCCACGAGCGGCATGACCTCCTCCGTCAGGAAATCCGGGAAGCGCTTGCCGGCCGGCTCCGGCATCGAGGCATCGCCGACGAAGTCCTTGTAGGGCAGGAACTCGTGCGCCCGGTCCTTGCCGGCGTGATCGATGCCGACCACGATGAGCGGCGGTATCGCGCGCTCCCTGATGAGCCGGTACACCGTCTCATCGACGCCCCACTCCCGATGGCTGACGTTCGAGAGGCACGCGTCGAACAGATTCTGGCCGTCGAGCAGGTAGAGGACGGGATAGCGCCGCGCGGCATTGCCCGCCGCATCGTAGTCGGGTGGCAGCAGCACGCGGATCGTGCGTGAATTGCCGAAGACACGGCTCTCGAGCGTGTGCAGCCTAAGATCACCCGAGACCGTCGACTTGCACTCGTCGGCCGGAGCTGCCCGGGCGCCCGCCGGCGCGAGCGCGAGCGCGAGCGCGAACGCCGCCACAACCGCGGTCGCGGCGACGCGGGCGAACAGGGGTCGGTCGTTTCTCATGTCTCTCACCTGCCTCGTTGGTGCGCGGGTGCGCGACTATCCGTCGAATAAGTGGCGGTCGAAGTCGACGCCCAAGCTCACTGAACCGCCGGCGTGCGGCGATGAGCGGGAGTCGAGGCCAGCACGTTCTTGTAGACGATACCGCCTTTCATCACGAACACGACTCGCCGGACGCTCGTGATGTCGCCGAGCGGATCACCGTCGAGCGCGATGATGTCGGCCTCGAACCCCGGCGCGATCGCACCGAGCCGGTCGCCGAGGCCGATCGCCTCGGCGGCGAGGGAGGTCGCGGAGACCATCGCCGCCATCGGCTCGACCCCGCAGTCGCGAACCCGATCGATGAACTCCTCGGCATTGCGTCCGTGCGCGCCCGCCACGGCGTCCGTTCCGAACACCATCTTGAGGCCGGGCGTGTGGGCCGCCCGGCGCACGAGATCGTGGTTCTCGGGCAGGATCTTCTCCATCGCCGCGAAGCCCTCGGCCGTGTAGCCGGGCGTGCCGACGTAGCGGTCGCGGTTGAGGAGGTAGTTTTCGATGACGAGGCCGGCCTGCGGGTCGAGGTAGGTTCTCCGCTCCGCCATCAGCCGGAGGTCTTCGTCCGTCGCGAGCGTGCCGTGCTCGACCTGCGTGCAGCCGGCGACAGTTGCCGCGCGCACGGCGGACTTGTAGGCGTGTACCAGCGTTCGAAGGCCGGCCTTCTTTGCCTCGTCGCAGGCGGCGTAGAGCTGCTCGGGCGACAAGGTCATCGCGCCGCCGAGGCGAATGGATTCCGATGCGAAGATCTTGATGAGATCCGCTCCCGCGGCCTTCTGCCGGCGGATGAAGGCGCGAATCTCCTCCACCGTGCCGGTCGCTTCGCCCCGACCCTCGAGCGGTTCAACGGCGGTGAGGATGCGTGGGCCCGGGACGAGTCCCGCGGCGATGGCATCGCGAAGCGGAACGTCCGTGGGGGACCCCACGCTCTGCACGGTCGTGAAGCCCGCGAGCAGGGTCGCCGACGCGTTGGCGGCCGCCCGGTAGGCATCGAGCTGGGTTGTCCCGTCCGACCCCACGTTCTTGCCGTCCGCGCCGAAGCTCCAGGTGATGTGCGTGTGCGCATCGATCCAGCCGGGCAGCGTCGTCAGCCCGCGCAGGTCGACGTCGACGTGGCCCCTGCTTGGCCCGACCGACGTGATGCGGTTGCCCTCGACGACGATCGCCACGTCCTTCAGCACGTGGCCACGTCCATCGAGCACGGAACTTGCGGCGATGACGATTCGCGCGGGTGTTGAGGTTTCGCCCGCGCACGGTGCGCCGAGCGGGGCGCTAATCGCCGCCGCGAGTACGACATACGAAAGGAACGCGGACTGTCGCACGTTGGCCCTCCCAGCACCTCGAGGGGGACGAGCATACGGCAGGGGCGGATCGGTACGCGCCGGCGAAGGCGCCGGCCGACGGCGGCCGCGATTGCATGGACCGGCGCAGCGTCCATAAACACTAGCAGGATCAACGCGGTACGGGCGCTGCAGGGTCGGCGCGGCGGTGGCGGCGTCGGCGGAGCGTGGCCCGCTCGTCAGCGGGTCTTGTTGCAGTCGCCGCCCGAGCAGTTGCGTTCACGCTCCGACAGCGTCTGCTGGCTCTCGATCGATTGGCGCTGCAGATCGGCGAGTGCCTCTTCCTTTACGCACCGCACCCGGCCGAGGTGCGAGCCGAGGAGCGCCTCGTTCTTGCACCAAACGGGCTTCCCTTCCTGGCTATAGGGCTTGTAGCCGGCGTTGCGTGCCCACGCCTGCGCAAGCGCCAGCTTGTCGGCGGTCGAGGGAACGGAACTTGCGACAGCCGCCGTCGCCGCGGGTGCGGGACTTGAGCCGGGCGATTGGGTCGCTGGTGGCGACGCCGCGCAGCCAGCGAGCATGATCGAGGCTACGAGCGAGGCGAACACGGATGCGTTCGCCCTGCTAGCGGCAACGCGCGCTCGCGCGTTGGGAGGATGACGGTCGGTGTCCACGATGGCCTGCTCGCCCCCGACCGGGTTCCCTGCGAGGCATGCTACAAATCGGCGGGTTCGCCTGCGCTCCTTTGCGACGAGGCGAATGACTAGCGTGCCGTGGCGAGCGTCGGCGCGGTCGAAGCGATAGGCGCCCGCGTGGCGATCCCCCGCCGCGCGCCGCAAGCGCCGACGATCGCCCTCGCCCCGCCGCCATCAGGACCCGGGGGCCGGTCCTAGAGCTTGAGGAGTCGCCAGGCGCTCGCAACGAGCATGAGCGCAATGGCGCCGCGCTGGACCGACTCCGGTATGCGCAGCGTCAGGTGCGAGGCGATCAGCACGCCCGGGATCGAGCCGACGACGAGGCTCGCGAGCAACGTCGCGTTCACGTCCCCGAATGCGGCGTGGCCCGCCGCGCCGATGATCGCGAGCGGGATCGCGTGCGCGATATCGGTCGCGACCAGCCGCGGTGCGGTGAGCCTGAGCGGATAGAGGAACACGAGCGCCGTCGTTCCGAGCGCTCCCGCGCCCACCGAAGTCAACGTGACCGCGACGCCAAGCAGGAGACCCGCTCCGACGGTGACCGGCGTCTGCAGGCGGTGCGTGGCTGCGACGACCTCCGCGGTCCATTGCACACCCTTTTGCCGGATACGCTCCTTGAGGAGCAGTGCCGCGGCCGTCGCCAGCAGCATCGCCGCGAGCACGCGCACGGTCGCGGTATTCGCAGCGACGTGTGGCACGAGCCTGAGCGCCAGGAGCGCGAGTACCGCACCGGGGATGCTGCCGAGCGCCAGCCGGCCCACCACCGGCCAGTCGATGCGTCCGCGCACCGATGGCAGTGCTACACCGGCGAGCTTCGTGACCGCCGCGAACGCGAGGTCCGTGCCGACCGCGATCGTCGGTGATTGCCCGAAGACTGTGACGAGCAAGGGTGTGAGGACCGCGCCGCCGCCGATGCCCGTCCAGCCGATCAGGAGCCCGACGAGGAGGCCCACCATCGCGTAGATCGGGTCGATCACTCGCGACCGGCCTCGGGGCCGCCTTCCAGCACGACGCTCTCCGGCGGCGCCCGGTCGGAGTCATCGCTCGTCTCGGGGTAAAGGTCGAAGCGCCGCAGCCCGATGCGCACGGCATCGCCCGCGGCGAAGGCATCGCGGTCGTAGCGCTCGCGGCTGAGTTCGACCAGAAACGGATCGCCGCCGCGGCCCTCGAGGGCGATCTCGAGCTGCACGAGCGGACCGATGACGCGCACACCGACCGCTTGGCCGCGCCAGCCGGGGCCGGTACGGTCGACCGTCACGTCATGCGGGCGGACGACGGCGGTGTAGTTGCCGTCGGGTCCGGCGACGCTGACGCTCGGCAGCTGGCCGATCGCGACCCGTCCGCCGCGGCGAATGGCCGGCAGCTCCTGTGAGGCGCCGATGAAGCGGTGCACGAAGTTGCTGGCCGGCGCGTCGTAGACCTCGCGCGGGCTGCCGCGCTGTTCGATGCGTCCGTGGTTGAGGACGACCACGCTGTCGGCGACCTCGAGCGCCTCCTGCTGGTCGTGCGTCACGAAGAGGCTCGTGAAGTGCAGCGCATCGTGCAGGCGCCTCAGCCAGCGGCGCAGCTCCTGGCGCACCTGCGTGTCGAGGGCGCCGAAGGGCTCATCGAGCAGCAGCACCTCGGGCTCGACCGCGAGCGCACGCGCGAGCGCGATACGCTGGCGCTGGCCACCGGAGAGCTGCGACGGCCGGCGATCGGCCGCGCCTTCGAGCTGGACGAGTGCGAGGAGATCGGCGACGCGGCTGCGAATCTGCGCGGCGGGCGGCCGGTCGCGCCGCCGCCGAACCGTCAGCCCGAAGGCGATGTTGTCGAACACCGTCATGTGACGGAAGAGCGCGTAGTGCTGGAACACGAAGCCGACGCGGCGGTGCTGGACCGGCAGGTCGGTCGCCGGGCGCCCCTGCAGAAAGACCTCGCCTGAATCCGGCGTCTCGAGGCCGGCGATGATCCGAAGCAGCGTCGTCTTGCCGCAGCCCGAGGGGCCGAGCAACGCGACCAGCTGCCCGGCGGGGACCTCAAGATCCACGTTCTCGAGCGCCACGAACTCGCCAAAGCGCTTGTGCAGGCCTGCGACGCGGATGCTCACGGGCGCGTCTCCCTGGTGTCGCTCGTCATGTGTTCGGGCTCGGCAGTGTCGTTCGCCTGAGCTCCGGCGCGCGCGCATCGAGCGCCGCCCGACCGATCAACGTCATGAGCGCGAGGACCGCAAGCAGCGATGCCACGGCGAATGCCGCCGCCGAGTTGTATTCGTTGTAGAGGATCTCGACGTGCAGCGGCATCGTATTGGTGAGACCGCGGATGTGCCCCGATACGACCGACACGGCGCCGAACTCGCCCATCGCGCGGGCGTTACAGAGGAGCACGCCGTAGAGGAGGCCCCAGCGGATGTTGGGGAGCGTCACGCGCCAGAACGTCTGCCAGCCGCTCGCCCCGAGCGACAGCGCGGTCTCCTCCTCGTCCCGGCCCTGCGACTGCATGAGCGCGATGAGCTCGCGCGAAATGAACGGCAGCGTGACGAACACCGTCGCGAGTACGATGCCGGGGACCGCGAACAGGATCGGGATGTCGTGTTCGCGCAGCCACGGACCCAGCCAGCCGCGGGCACCGAAGAGGAGCACGTAGATGAGGCCCGCGATGACCGGGGAGACCGCGAACGGCAGGTCGATGAGCGTCACCAGCGCGCTCTTGCCGCGGAACTCGTACTTGGCAATGGCCCAGGCCGAGGCGACGCCGAAGACGAGGTTGAGCGGCACGACGATGAGTGCGACGGTGAGCGTGAGTCGCATCGCGGCGAGTGCCTTCGGATCGGCGAGCGAGGCGAAGTAGCTCGCGACGCCCTTGGCGAAGGCCTCGCCAAATACGACCACGAACGGCAGCAGCACGAAAAGGCCGAGATAGACGAGCGCACTGCCGATCAGCACCGATCGGCCGGCGCCACGCGCGGCGCGCGGTCGGCGCGTGACGGCCGCGAGCGTCTCCCCGTCCGAGTCGTGGGCGAGCGCGGTCATGTGGTGCGGGCGATGCCGAGGCGCCGCTGCGACCAGCCCTGCAGCGCGTTGATGCCGAGGAGGAGCACGAAGGACACCACCAGCATGACGACGGCGATGGCGGTTGCCGCCGCGTACTGGTACTGCTCGAGCTTCGTCACGATGAGGAGCGGCGCGATCTCCGAGCGCAACGGCATGTTGCCGGCGATGAAGATGACCGAGCCGTATTCGCCGATCGCGCGCGCGAAGGCGAGTGCAAATCCCGTCAGCAGTGCCGGCCAGAGCGCCGGCAGGATGATCCTGAGGAACGTCTGCAGGCGCGTCGCGCCGAGCGTTGCGGCGGCCTGCTCGACCTCGGCATCGAGGTCCTCGAGCACCGGCTGTACGGTTCGCACGACGAACGGCAACCCGATGAAGATGAGCGCGACGATGATCCCGAGCGGCGTATAGGCGACCTGGATGCCAAGCGGTGCAAGCCAGCGCCCGAGCCAGCCGGACGGCGCATAGAGCGCCGTCAACGCGATGCCGGCGACGGCCGTCGGCAGCGCGAACGGAAGGTCGACGAGCGCATCGACCACCCGTCGCAGCGGGAAGTCATAGCGCGCCAGTACCCACGCAACCAGGAGGCCCGCGACCGAATTGACGAGTGCCGCGATCGCGGCCGCGCCGAATGACAGCTCGAGCGAGGCGAGCACGCGCGGGGCCGCGATGACGGCCACGAACTCCGACCAGCCGAGCTCGGCCGTCTTGAAGAACGCCGTCGCGAGGGGCAGCAGCACGAGCAGCGAGACGTACGTCAGCGTGTAGCCGAGCGTCAGCCCGAAGCCGGGCAGCACGCGGCGGGCGCGAGGCACGGTCGGCAGCGCTGTTGCGCTCAACGGGTGTGCTCAGTGGCCATAGATCTGGTCGAACGTTCCACCATCGGCGAAGTGCCGCGCCTGGGCGCGGGCCCAGCCGCCGAAGTCGCCGTCGATCGTCAGGAGCTTGACCGGATGGAATTGCGCGGCGTACTTGGCGGCGATCGTCGCATCGCGCGGCCGGAAGTAGCTCTTGGCAGCCAGTTCCTGGCCGGCCGGCGTGTACAGGTAGGCGAGGTAGGCTTCCGCGACCTTGCGGGTTCCGCGGCGGTCGACGACCTTGTCGACGATCGAAACGGGTGGCTCCGCGAGGATGCTCTGCGGCGGCACGACGATCTCGAACTTGCCGGCGCCGAGCTTGTTCACCGCGAGCAGGGCCTCGTTCTCCCACGCGAGCAGTACGTCGCCGACCTGGCGTTCGACGAAGGTGACCGTCGATCCGCGGGCACCGGAGTCGAGGACCGGGACGTTCTTGAAGAGCGCCTGCACGAACGCCTGTGCCGAGGCGTCGGTCGCCGCTGGCTTCGAGCGCGCGTAGGCCCACGCCGCCAGGTAGTTCCAGCGGGCGCCGCCGGAGGTCTTGGGATTTGGCGTGATGACGCCGACGCCCGGCCGGACCAGATCGCTCCAGTCGTGGATCCCCTTCGGGTTGCCGGCCCGGACCAGGAAGACGATCGTCGAGGTGTAGGGCGTGCTGTTCTGGGGCAGCCGCTTCTGCCAGTCGGCCGGGATCATCTTCCCCTGGGTCGCGAGCGCATCGACATCGTAGGCAAGCGCGAGCGTGACGACGTCGGCGTCGAGCCCGTCGATGACCGCCCGCGCCTGCTTTCCCGAGCCGCCGTGGCTCTGGTTAATGACGACCGTTTCGCCCGTCCGGCGCTTCCAGTCGGCGGCGAAGGCGGCGTTGAACGCCTCGTAGAACTCGCGCGTCGGGTCGTAGGAGACGTTCAGCAGCGTGACCGTCGGCCGGTCCCCGGCCGCCTTGGCGGCAACTGGCAAAAAAGCCAGCCCAATCAAGGCGAAAAGTACACCGACAAGTCCGGCACGATGCATGGAATCCTGCTCCCGTGAGATGACCCTGCACCCTACGGTGATCGCCGCGGCTGCTTCAAAGACCCACTGGTAATGGATCGGTTCCCGGGGAGCATAGCCGTTCGCGGCCACGCCGGAGGCCGTGCCCGGCGCCTCCCCGGACGGCCGGCGCGAGTTGACCGGCGCATGGCGGGCCGCCGTCCGGCCATCCGGGAGCCGGCGGCGCCGGGTCTTCATCGGGTCCAGTACCCCTTCGGGCGCGATTTGCTAGCCGCCGGTCTGCGGTGCAGTGTTGCGGGATGTCACTCGGCGGAGGTTGGCGCGGATGGAATCGTTGATGGCGAGTTCGAATCGCACAAGTGCCGCGATGGCCCCGACCCCGAGGCGGGTGGCGATGCGCTCGGCACTCGGAATCCTGGCATCGGTGTTGTCGGTGGTTTCCGCCGATTCCTCGGCAGCAACCACTCTCTCGGCGGAAGAGCGACGGATCGTCGCCTCCGTCAAGGCGCATCACGAGGAGTCCGAGCAATTTCTCGAGAAGTTGGTCAACGTCAACAGCGGCACGCTCAATCTCGCCGGTGTGACCAAGGTCGCGGCGCTGCTGCGACCGGAATTCGAATCAGTCGGCCTCAAGGTCCGATGGATTCCGATGAGCGAGGTCGGGCGTGCCGGGCATCTCATCGCCGAGCACCGCGCGGTCGGACGAGCGACCACGCGCGTGCTCATGATCGCGCACCTCGATACGGTGTTCGAAGCCGATAGTCCATTCCAGCGCTTCAACCGTAGTGGCACTACTGCGGAAGGACCGGGGACCACCGACATCAAGGGCGGCGTCGTCGTGATCCTCGCGGCGCTGCGCGCGTTGAAGGAGTCGGGCGCCTTGCCGCGCACGAACCTGACCGTCTTCCTGAGTGGTGATGAGGAGCGGCCAGGCCTTCCGCTCGCCGTCGCGCGGCGCGATCTGATCGCGGCCGGCAAGGCGAACGACCTGGCGCTTGATTTCGAAGGCATGGCGCGCCAAGGCGATGAGGACACGATTCACATCGGCCGGCGCAGCGCGAGCACCTGGCGCCTCAAGGTTAGCGGCACGTCCGGCCATTCCGCCGGCGTCGGCAGGGCCGGCGGCTACGGTGCGGTGTACGAGCTGACGCGAATCATCGATGAGTTCCGCCGTACCCTTCCGGAGCCCAACCTCACATTGAATACGAGCCTCATCGCGGGCGGGACGACCGCGGAGCTGTCCGAGGCGGGCACCCAGGCCGTTGCGAGCGGTAAGGACAACATCATCGCGGCTGAGGCCGTCGCGGCCGGTGATCTGCGGACGCTCTCGGACGAGCAGACGGCGCGGGTGCAGCAGAAGATGACCGAGATCGTCTCGCATCACCTCGATCGCACCGAGGCGACGCTCTCCTTCGCCGAGGGTTACCCGGCGATGGCGCCTATGCCAGCGAGCCAGGCGCTCTTCGACCAGTTGGCCAAGGTGAACAGCGACCTGGGTCTCGCGCCGCTCAAGGAGGGCGATCCCGCCACGCGCGGTGCCGGCGACATCGCCTTCGTCGCCCACGACCTTCCGGGGCTCGTTGGCATGGGCGCCGCGGGGCACGGGGCCCACGCGGTCGGCGAGACCATCGATCTGACCAGCCTTGATCCGCAGGCCGAGCGCGCCGCGATCCTCATCGCCCGCCTGTCCCGCTAGCGACCAACCGCTGCCCGTGCGAAGGCGCTGGGCGGACGCGACATCGTCGCTACCACCGCCGACCGCTCGCCCGCGGAACTGGCGGAACTGGCGGAACTGGCGGAACTGACGGGACGTCCGAGCCCATTGGCTGACCCGGCGGCGATCGCGGCGACGGTGGTTGGGGCGCACGCTTGGGTCGCGCAGCGGTAGCATTGGGGCCTGCCGGACGCCGCCGCGCTTTCTTGAAGCACAAGGTACGCCAACGTGAATCGACTCACCGCAATCGTGGCTACAGCTCTGGCGTTCTCGCCACTCATCGCCGCCGGGCAGCAAAAGCCGCACGACCGCCAACAGTTTCTGGACCCCAAGACCCCGGTGTCTGACGACCCGCGACGCGTGCCCGTAAAGCCAGGGCCCCGCGGGCCGGAGGGGACGCTGGTGCTGCGCGGTGGGCGCGTGTTCGACGCGGTCGGTACGGGCACCCGGAACCTGACCGTCGTCATCGAGCGCAACAAGATCACCAAGCTCCTGCCTCCGGCGTCGACGGACTGGCCGGCGGATGCGCGGGTCATCGACGTGACCGGCAAGACCGTCATGCCGGGGCTCATCGACCTGCACACGCACCTGACGCGGGTGGACACCGACGATTTCGCGACGTCGCTCAGCGATTCGGCCTCGACGCTGATCGGCACCGAGAAGCTCCGCTATTTCATCGAGAGCGGGATCACGAGCGTCCGTGACGTTGGCTCGCGCAGCGACGTGCCGTTTCGCCTGAAGGAGTGGGTCGCCCAGAACCGCATACCGGGCCCGCGCGTGTTCGCGGCGGGGCAGATCATCACCGGCGAGGGCGGCCACGGTGCCGAGGGGCCCTCTGACGAGTTGATCCAGATGCAGGGCGAAGTGCGCATTGCCTCGGGACCCGACGACTGGCGCCGGGCGGTGCGCGAGCAGTTCCGAAAGGGCGCCGACGTCATCAAGCTGATCAGCCACTTCACGCCGGAGGAGGTGAAGGCGGCTATCGACGAGGCCCATACGCTCGGGCTCAAGGTAGCGGTCGATGCCGAGACAATCTACATCCAGCGCGCCGTCGAGGCAGGCGCGGACACGATCGAACACCCGCTGCCGCGCAGCGACAAGACGATCGAGCTCATGGCAAAGATGGGGACGGCTTCCGATCCGACGCTGGTGCCCTACATGATCATCTTTGACCAATCGGGCGGCTATTTCGACTCGACCTCGCGCCGCTTCACGTTCTCCAAGGAGGCGGATCTCGAGATGCTGCGTCGGCTCCGGCGCGCCGGGATCAAGTGCGGCGTCGGAACCGATCTCGTGAGCAACTGGTACCGATATCAGCCGATCGCCTACATCACCGAGCTGCGGCAGTTCGTCGCCGCCGGCTGGACCATTCCCGAGGCACTCGCGGCGGCGACCCGCGTCAATTCTCAGATCCTCGACATGGACGATCGGCTGGGCACGCTCGAGCCCGGGAAGCTGGCCGACGTTCTGGTCGTTGCGGGCGAGCCCGACCTCAATCTCGATGATCTCGAGAAGGTGGACCTCGTCATCCGGGACGGCTACGTGGTCGTCGAGCAGGGGCACGTCGTGATACCGCGCCACGTTCCGGTGCGGGACTGGAAGGCCGACGGCGCGACGGTACATTACTAGCCGCTGTTCGATGCCTCCGGGGCGCCGCTCCCGGATCGCGAGCGGCCGCCGGGCGAGTACCCCGGCGATGCCCGGCGGTTCATTGCGCTTCCGGGTGCTCGATGCCGACGGAGCGCAGTCGCTCGAAGGTTCGGTCGTCACGTGAACCAAGGTGGTACGCGCCGAGCCAATGCTGCCGAGCGGCCGCGACGTCGTTGCGCTCGAATGCGAGGTCGCCGAGGACAAGCAGCGCGAGCTCGTTCGGTTGCAAGTCGAACGACGCTTTCGCATCGGCGAAGGCCCCGGCCGAATCGCCGAGGTTGTGCCTTGCACTCGCCCGCCCGGCGAGCGCAAAGAAGCTTGTCTTGATCGCGAGGGACCTGGCGAACTCGCGAAGCGCCGCTCGCGAGTGATGGTGCGGCAGGAGCGAGAAGCCAAGGTTCGAGTGCATGTCGGCGTTGCCGGGGTCGAAGGCGACCGCCAGGAGGCGGTCATCAGCCGCATCGGCGTTGACTTCCGACGTCTGCCCCTCGAGCCACGCAATCGATCGAATCGTCAGCGCCGCCGCCCGCGCGGGCCCGGTCGAGGCTGCGAGGAATGCGAGCGTACAGTCGCCGATCAGGTGCTTGGACGTGTAGTCGTGCGACTCGTTGGTCTTGTCGCAATTGGCCGCCGCGCCGGGTTCCGGGGAGTGGTCGGACCAGGCGGCGATCCGCCGCAGCACGGCGTCCACGTGCTTTTGGGTTGCGGCATCGTTCGATCGCTCAGCCATTGCTCGGGCGCGAGTCGCGTCTGCGGTGGCTTGTGCGAACTCACCGAGCCAGAGCCTGTCATCGGCCCGTCCGAGCAGGGCCGCAGCCGAGTCCGGCAGCAGTTGCAGTTCATGGTTCCGGTCGGTGAAGGCGCCGCGCAGGTCGCCGAGAAACCGGAGCGACCAGGCGCGCTCGCGATACACCGTTGGCTCGTCGGGTTGCAGCAGCGCCTGCTCGTTGAGATCGACAAGCGCCTCCTGGTAGTCCCCGAGCGAATTGCGCGTGTAGCCTCGCTCGTGCAGGTAGCGGGGGTTGTGCGGGTCGAGAATGCAGGCCTGGTCGAGGTCCTGCAACGCGGCCGCGAAGTCCTCCTTGCCGTTGCGAACGTACGCCCGGCGAAAGAGAAGGGCGGCCCTGGCCGTTGGCCGGGTCTCGAGTCCGATCGCCCGGTCGCATTCCTGCTGCCAGTCCGCCGTCGTCGTCTTGCCGGCGAGCGAACAGGACGTCGAGTCCGCCGCGACAGCGCTGAGCGATGTCATGGCGGCGAGCACCGCACCCGCGAGGCGTCGCATGAATCCGCCCACCTGCGGCGGGTGGCGGTCGAGTCGATCGTGTCGGTACCCGGCCACGACAGCGTCGCTTCAGCGGCTCATTTGGCTTTCGCGGCCTTGTCGAGGCCGAGGACGGCTTCGACCAGTACATTCGCACCATTCTCGATGTCGCCCGGGCGCGAGAATTCCTTCGGCGCGTGGCTGAGGCCGCCGACACTGGGAACGAAGATCATGCCGATGGGCCCAAGATTGGCCATTTCCTGGGCGTCGTGCCCCGCCCCGCTCGGCATCAGCTTCATCGACAGCCCCAGTTGCTTGGCGCTGTCGGAGATCAGTGCCTGGAGACGGGTGTCCGTGAGTGCCGGGGCGCTCAAGGCGTGCTGGTCAAAGCTGAACGTCGTGTCGTTCGCACGTCCGATGGCATCCGCCTCCTTGCGAATCTGCCCGAACATGTCCTGGATCTTCTTCGCATCGAGGTCGCGAAGTTCCATTCCCAGCGTTACCTTGCCGGGGACGACGTTGTAGGCGCCGGGTTGCGCCTTGATCCATCCCACGGTGCCGACCTGGCGACCCGACGTGCTGGTGACTACCTTGTTGAGCATCTCGATGAATCGCGCCGCCGACAACAACGCATCGTGCCGCTGCGGCATCGGCGTCGTGCCCGCGTGGTTGGCGATCCCCTGCACGGTCACTTCGGTGTCCTGGATTCCGACGATTCCCTCGACCACGCCAATCTTCAGGTGCTCCTGTTCAAGCACCCCACCCTGCTCGATGTGCAATTCGAAATAGGCTTCGATGCTGCCGGGCTGCCGCCTCGACTCCGCCAGTCGATCGGGGTCGCCGCCGAGGAACCGGACGCCCTCCCGGACAGTCTTGCCGCTCTGCGATATTGAATTGAGGCGCGCGCCGTCGACTCCGGCCCCGATGGCGGTGCTGCCGAGCATGACGCCTTCTTCGTTCTCGAAGATGATCACCTGAAGCGGATGACGCATCCGTAGCTTTCGCTCGTTGAGGGTTTGCGCAAGCTCGATTGCCGACAGCGACCCGACGTCGCCGTCGTAGTTGCCCCCTTCGGGAACCGAGTCGATGTGGGAGCCGATGACGATTGGCCGAAGCGTCGAGTCCGATCCCGCGCGCTCCCCGACTAGGTTTCCGGCGGTATCGATGTGGACGATGAGACCTGCGTCGCGCATGAGCCCGAGGACATACTGCCGACCCGCCCGGTCGGCATCCGAATAAGCGACACGGCTGACGCCGCCCTGCGGGTTCTTGCCAAACTCCGAGAGCGCCATCAGGTGCGCGGAGATCCGCTCACCGTTCACTCGGACGGGCGCTTGTGCCGCGACGGCGGCGGAGAAACAGACCGGCAGCAGGAGAAGAATCGCTGCGGATGCTTTCACGGCGGAAGACCTCGGGATTGGTTACGCCGGACATTGTCGGCGGGAGCGCGGAATCGGGCGTGGCGGATGCAGGGACTGACCCGAGCATACATGCGTCCCGGCCGGAGTTCCCCGCCGATGCCGCCACCCGCCGGCACGGGAGCTCGCCCGACGAAGCCGAGCGACGTCGACGGTATACTGGCCGCGAATCCGGGCCTGAGGTCGCCGCCGCGTGCCGTCGGATCGGGGAAAGACATGAAGATCTACTGGATCAAGGCTCAGGCGCCGCGCCGCGTACTCGCTCTGGCCAAGCACCTCGGTATCAAGGCGGAGTTGATTGAAGTCAACCTCATGGCGGGCGGGCTGAAGACGCCGGATTACGCGAGGCTCAACCCCAACATGAAGGTGCCGACGCTGGTCGACGGGGACGTCGTGCTCTGGGAGTCGTCGGCGATCATGGCTCACCTCTGCGGCAAGGTGGGCTCCGACATGTGGCTGGCGAGCAACCCCGTGCAGCAGGTCGAGGTGCTGCGCTGGCTGTCCTGGAACGATTGCCACTGGTCGCCCGCCATCGCGCCGTTCTACTTCGAGCACGTGGTCAAGGCGACCTTCGGCATGGGTCCGCCGAACCGCGAAGAGCTCAAATCGGCCGTCGGCGACTTCGTCAAGTTCGCGACCGTTCTCGATGGGCACCTGCCGGGGCGCGCCTTCGTTGCCTGCGACCGGCTCACGATCGCGGATTTTCAGCTCGCCTCGATGGTGTCCTACTGGCGGGAATCGGAAATGCCGCTCGGACCGTTTGCCAACACCGTGCGGTGGGTGGACGGCCTGATGCGCATCCCGGCGTGGGCCGATCCCTGGCCCGACGGGGCAACCGCGTGGGGCTGAGCCCGTGACCTGTCGCTCGCGCATCGACCGGCCCCTGTCCCCGCCGCGGATTTGGCGCCCTGCGCGGCGTATCCGCCACCGTGAGGCGTGTCTCGCGCGACGACGGGTCCGTTTGTCGGGTGCTGGCGGTCCTGCCGCCGGCGCTGTTTCACCCGTGCGACCCGTCCTTCTTTAGGTTCTCGCACCTTGGGATGATACGAGTCGCGAACTCCCGTCCGGGAACTCGCAGCGATTTCCCGTGAAGTACCCGTGTGCACGCGAGGGACACAACGCGCCCTCTGCCGGCCTTGGGCGTGCGATCCGTCGCGTGGCGATGCGCGTGTGTCGCATTCGGGCTTTCGTCGGCGGACGGCAGCGCGCCTTCATCAGGCCGTAGCAATCATTCTGCTTAATCTCAACCGAGGCCGGCCCCGCGCGGGCGATCGAACCTCGGGAGCACGATGTTACGCAACAGCCTGTACTCGATGTCCGACCCGACGTTGAGCCTCGTGCAACGCATAGTCATCCGCGCAATCGAACTGTCGTCGGGCCAGCAGCGGCTGCAGCGCGACTACGATGACTACCGGTCGCGAGTGGCCTGCGGCACGGACTTCTGGAGCGATGTGGTCGGGCGCCTCGGCATCCGCGCCGAATTCGACGCAGCAACCCTCGGGCGCATTCCGCGCGCGGGACCGTTGTTGGTCGTTGCCAATCATCCGTTTGGAATTGTCGACGGACTCCTCCTCTGCTGGCTCGTGAGCCAGGTACGGCCGGACTTCAAGATTATGCTGACTGGCGGTCGGTACGTCCCTGAGATGGGCGGCCACGCGATTCCGATCGACCTGTCAGGAACGCGCCAGGCGCAGCGAAACAACGTGGCCGCACGAACCGAGGCGCGGCGCACGCTTGAGCAGGGCTCGGTGCTGATCATCTTCCCGGCGGGCGGAATCGCGACCTCGCGGGATCGTTGGGGTAGAACACCAGCCATGGACGTTGCGTGGCATCCATTCGCCGCGCAGGTCCTGACACGGGTTCCCTGTCCCGTGCTGCCGGTATGGTTTGGCGGGCAGAACGGGCGCCTGTTCCAGATCGTCAGCCATTTCAGCCTGGCGCTGCGGTGGGGGCTGCTCATCGGCGAGAACATGCGCCGCATCGGCGCGCCGATCCGGCTCATCGTGGGGCGGCCGATCCCGTACGAGGCGCTGCCGCACCAACTCGACCGGACGGCGCTATCGCGGGAGCTTTGCCACCGGACCTACGCGCTCGGGGGCATCGATGCGTCGGCGCCCGGCGTCATCGGCAGCTGGCCACGCGCGCTTCAACCGAAGGCGCAGGTCGCACTCGTGGCGGACAAGGGCAGATCTCGTGTATTCCCGCGGCTGCTGCGCGAGCGCGCCTAGTACTACTGTGTCACTACCATGCGTCGATGAGCAGGGCGTCGACAGCATGGACAGATAGCGAGTGATTGAACGATAGCGGTGGCGATCAGGATACGCATGGTGCGGATCGAGTTCTCGGTATGTCGCTCAGACCGCACGGGGAGAGCCGCGCGGGATGAAGTTCGCGGGGCGCTGCGGAGCCGTGAAGCCGAGGTCGGCGAGATCGACAGAGTTTTTTTTACCGCGACCGAGTCGCGAGCCGACCAGGAAGCCGTAGGCGGCGATGCACAGGCTCGCGTGGTGGTGGAAGCCGCGCCAGTTGCGGCCCTCGTAGTGACCCAGGCCGAGTTCCTGCTTCAGCTCCTGATAGTCGCGCTCGATGCGCCAGCGCAGCTTGGTGAGCCGCACGAGTTCGCGGAACGAGACGTTGTGCGGCACGCTCGACAGCCAGTACTTGGTCGGGGCGTCCTCATTGCTCGGCCACTCGATCAGCAGCCACTCCTCGGGATGCCCCTCGTCGCGATGCGCGGCCCGAACCCGAACGCGGGCAAAGCGCGAGCTCAGCCAGCCGCGCTCGCCTTCGCGCCAGCGGACCCTCCGGTACTGGCGGGTCGGCAGTTGTGCAGCCACCGTCTTCACGGCGATCGGCGCGTGGCCCGCGCTGCGCCGGAGACGGCTTGGCGGACGGCCGCGGCCACTGTAGCGCTTCGGTGGCAGCGCTTGATCGCCGTCCGTCCAGACCGTGGTCGTGCTCTGGATCCCGACCGCGTAGGTCAGACCCAGCTTGCGGATGCCGCTGCGGAAGTCCGTGTCGTTGCCGTAGCCGGCATCGGCGAGCACCACGCCACCCGGCACCTTGGCGCGCCGCGCCGCGCGCAACTGCTTGAGCGCCAACGCCGTCCTGGTCGCGAACTGAATCTCTTCGGGCACCTGCGCCTTCTCGCGGCGCGTCTCGTCGTCCGCCCACTCCTTCGGCAGATACAGCTGATAGGCAATCGGCAGACTCGCGCCGTCGTTCGCCACCGACACGCTTACCGCCACCTGGCAGTTGTCCTGCTTGCCGAGCTGCCCGCAGTACTGGCGCGCCACGCCCACCGAGTGCTTGCCCTGCTTCGGATAGCCCGTGTCATCGACGATCCAGGCCTCGATCGTGCCCATCGCCGGTATCACCATCGAGCGCACCGCCTCGAGCAGCGCCGCATCGCTCCACTCGGCCTTCGACACGAAATGATGCAGCGACTGGTGCTTCGCGCTGACCTCACCGGGCGCCACCAGCGCCGCCATAGGCTCCACACTCTTGCGCTCCCCCGACAGCATCAGGCCGCGCGCGTAATCCCGCATCGGACCGACCCGGTCCGCATGCCCCAGCGTCGCCGCCAGCCGCTCCACGTACCGATCAAACTCCCGTTGCAGCTCCATGTACCTTCACCCTCTGGACGAAGATACCTGAATAATGCCATGATTTTAATAACACTGTAAGACTAAGCCGCCGAGGAGACGAGCGGCCACCTCGGCCACGCGCTGAGGAACTCCCGGCTCGCTGAGATCACCCTCGAGGAGTAAGGCGGTGCCACCGGCGTCGCGGATGGAATCGGCGAGCGCCGTTGCCGCTGCGACATTGGATTTGAAATGCAGGGCGACGGACGCGCCTTGCGCCGCGAACGCCCGGGCGACCGCGGCACCAATGCCCGTGCTGGCGCCGGTGACCAGTACCAACTTCTTATCGAGGTCGTCGATACGGATCATGGACCGCCAGCCTGTCAGGCCAGTCGTTGTGGCGAGTGTCGCCGCCCGCACGCGCTACCGGGGCTACGGGCCGGAATCGGCGTCGTTGAATATGTCTTATTTATATTATAAACTGCGGTGGTATCCGTCAAGCCGTTTCCCGCCCGCCGTGCCCGAATCCGGGGCGCGTGCCGAGGAGACTTGCGTGCGCTGTCGCGCAGCGGGCGCATATATATGAGTCGAGCCCGGCCGGGCGCGGGTCGGTCGCCCGAGTTGACTCTGGCGTAGTGCTACTGATCATATAAATGTACTTGGCAGCAGGCCGCGACCCGGCTACGGCGCGGACGACGGAACAAGGGCCCAATGACGAGAGATACCAAGCCGCTGCGCAGTACTCGAAGCTACGGGCCGAAGACCAAGGACGGATTCATCCACCGCAGCTGGATGAAGAGCCAGGGCCTCCCGCCCGACGCCTTCGACGGCCGCCCCGTCATCGGCATCTGCAACACGTGGAGCGAACTTACTCCCTGCAACGCGGGCCTGCGTGACGTCGCGGAGCACGTCAAGCGGGGCGTCTGGGAGGCTGGCGGTTTGCCGCTCGAGTTTCCGGCGATGTCGCTCGGCGAGACGCAAATGCGGCCGACCGCGATGCTGTTTCGAAACCTGCTGGCCATGGAAGTCGAGGAATCGATTCGGGGCAACCCGATCGACGCGGTAGTCCTGCTCGGTGGCTGCGACAAGACGACGCCCGGCCAGCTGATGGGGGCGGCCAGCGTC
>JANXUT010000063.1 GCA_025356075.1 Pseudomonadota bacterium
CCCGTCCCCCGCACGCGCCGCCTCGATCGCAAGGCCCGGGTCGCTGTAGCGCGGCCCCGCCGCCGCATCGACACGGCCGGCGCCCGAGGCCCGGAGCCACACGAGCCAGTTGTCGCGCCGCTCGTCGTGGAGGAGCGTCTCGTTCGCGAGGTCCTCGACTTTCAAGGGCTTCGCCCCCGGCGCTGGCCGGTGGCAGGGCCCCAGGTGATCATCGAACAGCGTCTCCTCGAGCCGGTCCGCGCCCGCCGACCGGAGGCGTCCGATCACGACCTCGACCTCCTGCCGGTCGAAGTCGACGAGCCGCTCGGTCGTGTCGAGCCAGATGTCGATGTCGGGACGCTGCGCCTTGAACCCTGCGAGCCGGGGCGCAAGCCAGTAGCGGGCGAAGGCGGCGTCCGATGAGACGATCAGCGAGGCGCTCGAGCGGTAGGGCGCGAGCCTCGCGACCCCGACGCTCAAGGTTTCGAGCGCCTGCCGGACGGTCGCGAGGAAGTCCCGCCCGGCATCGGTCAGCACTAGCTCGCGCGGCAGGCGCTGGAAGAGCCGTTGCCCGAGCGCGGCCTCGAGCTGGCGCACCTGGTGGCTGACCGCCGATTGCGTGAGCGACAGCTCCTCCGGCCGCCTTCGCGAAGCTCGAGAGCCGTGCCGCGGCTTCAAAGCCCCGCAGCGCATTCAACGGCGGCAGGCGCGACCTGATCGGCGGGTGCACGGGCTCTCCAGCAAACGGACTTGGTGCGGGGCGCGAAGATCTTTCGCGCGCGGGGCTGACGGGCGTCCCTATAGTGGGGGCGCCCCGACTTGTACCCACAGAGCCCAAGGGCGTCAAATCGCCCGCCGAGGAGCGCCATGCGGCCGACCGATGAGGGATACACCATGCCCGCCGAGTGGGCCCCGCATGCAGGCTGCTGGATGGCGTGGCCGAAGCGCCGGGAGATCTGGCGGGAGTACCTGGAGCCCGCGCGCGAGGACTACGTCCGGGTCGCGCACGCGATCGCCCGCTTCGAGCCGCTCACGATGGTCGCGGATACCCCCGACGCCGAGGACGCCCGCCGGCGCTTAGGATCCTCGATCCGGGTCGTGGAGCTCCCCATCGATGATTCATGGCTTCGGGACTCGGGCCCGAGCTTCGTGCTGAACGCCACGGGCGAGCGCGCGGCCGCGTGCTTCGTCTTCAACGCCTGGGGCGACAAGTACCACCCGCACGATCAGGACGCCGCCGTCGGCGCCCGGATCGGTGCGCTCGCCGGTGACCGCGTCTACACCTCGGAGCTTTGCGTCGAGGGCGGCGGGTTCCTGTCGGACGGGGAGGGCACGCTGATCACGGCCGAGACCTGTGTCTTGAACCCGAACCGGAACCCCGGCTGGACCAAGGCCCGCGCGGAGGCTGAGCTCTCGGCGATGCTCGGCGTCCGAAAAGTGATCTGGCTCCCGGGCGATGTGACCGACACGGAGACCGACGGCCACGTCGATGGCTACGTCGCGTACTTCAAGCCCGGGGGCGTCCTGCTCGAGACCGTGGCGGACCCTGTCGATCCCCGCTTCGCGATCATGGCCGAGAACAAGCAGGTGCTTGAGACCGAGCGCGATGCCCGGGGCAGGAAGTTCGAGATCGTGCCAATTGCCGAGGCGCCGCGCTCGGTCGTGCCGAAGGACTCGCACGCGTTCTGCCGCTCGTACGTCAACTTCTACATCGCCAACGGTGCGATCATCGTTCCCGCCTACGGGACGAAAGAGGATGCGGAGGTCGCGGCGACGCTTACAGCGGCCTATCCCGGCCGCGAAATCGTGCCGGTCGTGCTCAACGACCTCTTCCGCGGCGGTGGGGGGATCCACTGCATCACGCAGCAAGAGCCCGCGCGCCGGGCCTGACGACAACGGAAGGGGCGAGTAGCGATGCGCAACGTGTCATTGGCGGCGGTGCAGTTCCGGATGGGCTGGAATCGGGACGAGAACGTGGCCACCGCCGAGCGGCTCGTGCGTGAGGCCGCGGCCCGGGGCGCGAACGTCGTGCTGATCCCGGAGCTCTTCGAGACGCCCTACTTCTGCGCCGTGCAGGACCGCGCCTATTACGACCTCGCCCTGCCCATCGACGGCCACCCGACGATCGAGCGGTTTAGGCGCGTCGCGGCGGAGCTCAAGCTCGTGCTCCCCGTGTCGGTGTTCGAGCGCTCAGGTCAAGCGCGCTTCAATACGCTCGCCGTCATCGACGCCGACGGTGGGATCGCCGGACGCTACCGGAAGAGCCACATCCCCCAGGCCCCCGGCTACGAGGAGAAGTACTACTTCTCGCCGGGCGACTCAGGCTTCAACCCGATCGAGACCGCCTACGGCCGGATCGGCGTCGCCATCTGCTGGGACCAGTGGTTCCCCGAGGCCGCCCGCGCGCTCGTCTTGAAGGGCGCCGAGTTCCTCCTCTACCCGACCGCGATCGGCTCCGAGCCCGCGACCCCGGAGCTTGATTCGATGGAGCACTGGCGCATCGTCATGCGCGGGCATGCGGGCGCCAACATGGTGCCGGTCGTCGCCGCGAACCGGACCGGCAACGAGACCGTCGGCGGCGTCGCGATGTCCTTCTACGGCTCCTCGTTCATCGCCGATCACGTAGGCGCCCTCGCCGCGGGTGCGGGCCGAACGGGCGAGGCGGTACTCGTGCACGAGGTCGACCTTGATGCCTGTCGCACCTACCGGGAGGCCTGGGGGTGCTTTCGCGACCGCCGGCCCGACCTCTACGGCGCACTCGCGACGCTCGATGGCGGCCACGGGGCGCGGGCCTGAGGGCGTGATCTCAGGGCCCTCCCGCGCCCCGACTCGCCGCGCGCTCGCGGGTCTGGCCGCGTTCATGCTGGCGGGCTCACTCGGCGCCTGCACCGCGCCCTCATCCCCCGCCACGCAAGCCGCTCCCGCTCCCGAGGCGGACGCGGTCCTGAACCTCTACGCGTGGGCCGACTACTTCCCGAGCGCGGTGCTCCGGCGCTTCGAGGCCGAGACCGGCATCCGCGTCAACTTCTCGGTGTTCGACTCGAACGACGTCGCGGAGACCACGCTCTCGGCGGGGCATTCCGGGTTCGACCTCGTGACGGTGAATGCCTCGCCGCACCTGGGTCGCCAGATCCCGAAGGGCCTCTGGCACACGCTCGATCGCCGCCGCTTGAAGAACGCGGGCAACGTCGACCCCGCGATCCTCGCGATGCTGACTGAGGTCGACCCCGGCAACCGCTACGCGGTCCCCTACACCTGGGGCACGCTCGGGCTCATCTACAACGCCGATGCGATTCGGGCGATCAACCCGCACGCGCCGACCGACAGCCTCGACATGATCTTCGACCCGAGCGTCGCAAAGGACTTCAAGCGCTGCGGCATCAGCGTCTTAAGCTCGTGGGTCGACATGCTGCCGATGCTGTCGGGCTACCTGCACCAGCCGCGCGTTTCCTCCGACCCCGAGTCGCTCGCCGCGATCGCCGCGACCTTCGCGCGCGCCCGGCCCTACATCAGGCGCGTGACGGCGACCGGCTACTACGACCAGCTGGCGCGGGGCGAGCTGTGCCTGTCGCTCGGCTACTCGGCCGATGCGATGGTCGCCCGCCGGCGCGTGGCCGAGCTCGGCACCGGGATCCGGATCGACTACTCCCCGCCCCGCGAGACGGTGCCCATGTACATCGATGCGTTCGCGATCCCCGCCGATGCGCGCCACGTCGAGGCGGCGCTTAGGTTCATAGACTTCACGTTGAGGCCCGAGGTCGGGCGCGAGCTCGCGAGCGCGACCGGGTTCGCGGTCGCGAACATCGCCGCCATCGCGGTGCTCGACCCGGCGCTGCGTGACAACCCGATCGTCTACCCGGACGCGGCCGTGCGCGCGCGCTTCTCGCTCGGCCGGGGCTACACGATGGACGAGACCCGCGAGCTCGCGCGGGCGTGGCTGCGCATGAAGACGGGGCACTGAGCATGGCGGACCCGGGCTCGCCGCTCCTTCGCATCAAGGCGCTCTCGAAGTCCTTTGGCACCACCCAGGTCCTCAAGGACATTGACCTTGAGGTGCCGCGCGGCAGCGTCGTCGCGCTCCTAGGCGCCTCGGGCTCCGGGAAGACGACGCTCCTGCAGCTCATCGCGGGGCTCCAGGAGCCCGATGAGGGCACGCTCCTCATCGACGGGCGCGACATGCGCGAGGTGCCGGCGCACGCGCGCCCGGTCAACATGGTGTTCCAGAGCTACGCACTCTTCCCGCACCTCTCCGTCGCCGGGAACATCGCCTATGGCTTGAAGGCCCGGGGCACCGACCGCGCGGAGCGCACCCGCCTCGTCGACTGGGCGCTCGAGCTCTGCAGGCTCGAGGGCCTGGGGGGCCGCCGGCCGGAGGCGCTCTCGGGCGGGCAGCGCCAGCGCGTCGCGCTCGCGCGGTGCCTGGTGCTCAAGCCCGCGATCCTGCTGCTCGATGAGCCGATGGCTGCGCTCGATCGAAGTCTGCGCGCCGACGTGCAGCGCGAGCTCCTCGGCATCCAGAGGAAGCTGGGCGCGACGTTCATCCTCGTCACCCACGACCAGGACGAGGCGATGGCGCTTTCCGACTACCTCGCCGTCATGGACCGCGGGCGGATCGTGCAGTTCGGGCCCCCCCGGCACGTCTACGAGTACCCCGCGAACCGGTTCGTCGCGACGTTCTTAGGCACGATGAACCTCTTCGAGGGCACGGGCGACACCGACGGCGAGCTCGTACTCAAGGAAGGCCCCCGCGTGCGGCTCGAGCCCAAGGCACGGCTGGCGACGGGCGCGAGCGGGCTCGTGGGCGTGCGGCCGGAGAAGCTCATCGTCTCGCGCGAGCCCACCGGCCTCGACACGGAGTTCGAGGGCCTCATCGAGCAGCTCACCTACGCCGGCAACTTCTCGCAGGCGCGGATCCGGGTCGGGGATAGGCGCGTGCTGGAGGCGACGATCGTGAACCGCGAGCACGGCGGGGCGGCGGCGCTCAAAATCGGCGAGCGCGTGCACGTGGGATTTGCGGCGGAGGCGGCCGTCGTGCTGCCCGACGGATGAGGAGGCGCCTCAGCCTCGTCGATCGCCTGACGATCGCGCTGCCGCTCGGCTGGCTCGGCCTGTTCCTCGCGCTCCCGCTCGTCGCGGTCGTCGCGCTCTCGTTCCAGGGGATCGCGGACTCGATCCCGCCGATCCGGCCACTCATCGACTCCCTGCACGGGCACCTCGCCGTCCATGCGACGACGCGGGCGTTTCGGATCATCGGCTCCGATGCGCTCTACACGCGCGCCTTCGCGAACGGGCTCCTGAACGCGGCGATGACGACGCTCGGCTGCATGCTGGTCGGGTTTCCGCTCAGCTACGCAATGGCACGCGCGCCCGCGTCCCGGCGCTCGCTCTACCTCTTCCTCGCGATCCTGCCGTTCTGGACCTCGTTCCTCTTGCGGACCTACGCCTGGATGGGCCTCGTCAGGGATTCAGGTCCCTTGAACTCGCTGCTGATGGGACTTGGGATCCTCGATGCGCCGCTCCCGATCCTCTATTCGCCGGCGGCGGTCCTCCTCGTGATGGTGTACTCGTACCTGCCGTTCTTCGTGCTGCCGATGTACGCGGTACTCGAGAAGTTGCCCCAGGATCTCCTCGCGGCCGCGGCCGACCTGGGCGCCCGCCCGCTGCACGCATTTCGCACCGTGACGCTCCCGCTCGCGCTCCCCGGGCTCGTCTCGGGCGCCGTCCTCGTCTTCGTGCCGGCGGTGGGTGAGTACGTGATCCCCGAGCTCGTCGGCAACAACGACACGCTGATGATCGGCGGGATCCTGTGGGAGGAGTTCTTCCAGAACCGCGACTGGCCGGTCGCGGCGGCGATCGCACTCGTCACGTTCCTGATCCTGATGCTGCCCGCGGCCGCCTTACGGCGCTGGTCGGGCGCGAGCGGGGCGGGGCGCGCATGAGCGTGAGAGGGCACCGCTGGCGGGGCGTCGTGCTCGCGCTCGGGTTTGCGTTCCTCTACACGCCGATCGCCTGGATCGTCCTCTTCTCCTTCGGCGGCGATGCGGGCGAGAGCGGCCATCCGGGCCTCTCGCTCCACTGGTACCGGGCGCTCCTCGAGAACGAGGACCTGAAGGACGCGGCCAGGCGCTCGCTCCTGCTCGCGCTCCTCTCATCGCCGCTGGCCACCGTCATCGGCGCCTCGGCCGGCATCGCGCTCGCCCGGCTCGAGCGCTTCCCCGGCCGCTCGGCGCTCATCGCGCTCCTCGCGATCCCGATCTTTGCGCCCGAGGTGCTGCTCGGCTTTGCGTTCCTGATGCTGTTCGCGACGCTCGAGGCCCTCACCGGCTGGCCGCAGGGGAAGGGGCTCCTGACGCTCGTGATCGCGCACGCGACGCTCGGCGCCTCGATCGTGGCCTCGGTCGTCTACGCGCGCGTCGCCGACCTCGACCGCTCGCTCGAGGCGGCGGCGCGGGACTTGGGCGCCCGGCCGCTTCGCGTGCTCGCGACGGTGACGCTCCCGCTCGCGGCTCCGGGAATCCTCTCGGGGTGGCTCCTCGCGCTCACGCTCTCCTTCGATGACGTCGTGACCTCAAGCTTCCTCGCGGGTCCTGAGAACACGACGCTCCCCATGGCGGTCTTTTCGAGCGTGCGGGTGGGCTTGAACCCCGAGATCAACGCGATCGGGACGCTGATGGTCTCGACGATCGCCCTCGTCGTCGGGATCACGTTCGCGGCGCTCCGTTTCGGCGCCCGGTCTCGGTCGGGAGCCGGGGCGGGCGCGGCGCCCGCGCGTCGCGGCTCCTAGATACGCTCCGCAGCACGGTAAGGCCGAGCGCCTCGCGCTCCTCAGTGCGACGAGTAGCCGGCCACCTCGCGCAGCACGTCGCGCGCGATCGCCTCCGGCACCGCCTCGGCGAGGTTGGCGAGCACGACGACGGTGAGGCGCTTCGCGGGATCGCGCTCGATGGCGCTGCGAAAGCCCTGCCACGATCCGTCGAACTCGAGCACCGGATGTCCGTCGAGCGTCGCTGAGTCCCAGCCGAAGCCGTGCCCGGCCGAGGGGCCGTCCGCGCTTTTGCCGACGCCCCACAGGAGGTCGTAGGAGGCGCTCGAGAGGAGCGCGCGCCGGTCGAGGCCCGCGATCCAGGCCGCCCAGTCCTCGAGCGAGAGGTACAGGCTCCCATCCGCCGTTGCGTTGAGCGCGGCCGACGCGAAATCCTGGTTGCGCACTCCCGTCGGCGTCCTTAGGTAGCCGGCCGCGCGGTTCGGCACGATGTCGCTGTCGCTGATGATCCGCGCCGAGCGCATGCCGAGCGGCTGGAAGAACTCGCGGGCGATGAAGTCGCCGTAGAAGACGTGGGCGACGCGCGTCACGATAATCCCGGCGAGGATGTAGCCGGTGTTGTTGTACTTCCAAGCCGTGCCGGGCGCGAAGTCGAGGGGGAAGGACGTCGCGACGCCGACGAGCTCGGCGTCGGTGTACTCGCGCCTAAGCTCGAAGATCTCCCCGCCGTCCTCGGAGTCGCGGATGCCGGAGGTGTGGTCGAGGAGCTCTCGGATCGTGATCGGCCCCCACTCGGGCGGCGCCTCGGGCAGGTAGCGGCCGATCGGGTCCTCGAGCGACAACGTGCCGCGTTCGGCGAGCAGCAGCACCGCCGCCGCGGTGAACTGCTTGCCGAGGGAGCCGGACTGGAACACGGTCGAGCGCTTCACCGGCACCGCGTGCTCGAGGTTCGCAACCCCGTAGCAGCCGACGCGGATGACCTTGCCGTCCCGGACGACGAGGAGCGCGACGCCCGGGATGCGATCGCGCGCCTGGGTCGCCGACACGAGCCGGTCGATGGCATCGGCGGAGGCGCCCTGGGCGGTCAATCCGAGCAGCAGCAGCACGAGGAGCGCGCGACATCGCATCGACCACGGGTAGGGACGCACGCGTCGCGCCGGTCCCGACGGGACGCCAAAATTACTGCACTGCAGTAGTCGATAGGTCATTGCAATGACATCCTAACGCTTCTACATTATGAGCGGACGCCGGGGCGTCAGCGCGCGGAGGGGATTGACGTCCGCGCGCCGCCCGCGACCGCACCGGATGGACGGGCGGCGGCGGCAGGGGAGTCCCGCGAACCGTCGCGGGAGGGCATCAACAACGCGACGTGGCCGCCGTCGGACGCCGGCGGCGCGGTCGGATCTCGTTCGGGAGAACGCTCAATGACGGAACTGAAGCGCGGGCGCCCTGGGCTCACCGGCCGCAACCTCGCGGCGACGCTCGTGCTCGGCACGCTCGCCGGCGTGCTCGCGGCGCCGGCCGCGCTCGCCGCCGATGCGGGGCCCGCACCCGGCGCGACCGCGCGTCCCGCGACCGGCGAGCTTGAGACCGTGGTCGTGACGGGCTCCTACCTTCGGCGCACCGACACGGAGACCCCGTCCCCCGTGACGATCATCGATGCGGCGGAGATCGAGAAGAGCGGCAAGCTCACGATCTCGGACGTGATCCGCGGGCTCTCCGGCGACAACAGCGGGTCGCTCACGCAGAACTTCAGCGGCGCGCTCGCGGGAGGGGCGAGCGGCGTGTCGCTCCGCGGCCTCACCCTCGATGCGACGCTCGTGCTCATCGACGGCCACCGCATGGCGCCGTACCCGCTCTCGGACGACGGCCAGCGGCCGTTCGTGGACCTCTCCTCGCTGCCGCTCGGCATGGTTGAGCGGGTCGAGGTCCTCAAGGACGGGGCCTCCTCGGTGTATGGCTCCGATGCCATCGCCGGCGTCGTCAACATCATCCTGAAGCCCCAGTTCAAGGGCTTCGAGGCATCGGCGAACCTCGGCGGCTCGTACAAGGCCGACGGGCTCACGCAGCGCGCCTCGCTCCTCTACGGGTTCGGCGACCTCGCGACCGACGGCCACAACGCCTTCTTCAACGTCGAATACCGCCACCAGGCCTCGATCAGCCAGAGCGACCGCGGCTCCTACCTGAGTAACCTCGACCTTCGGCCGTACGGCGGTCCCGACCGTCGCGGCGGCATCGTGCAGCAGGGCTACCCCAACAACGGCACGTTCACCGAGCCCGGCATGGTCGCGCCGCAAGGCGCGGTCCAGGCGGGGGACCCCGCGGCCGGCTACTTCCTGCTGCCCGGCTGCGCGGCCGCGAACCAGAACTACTCCGGCGGCTGCACCTGGGACATCAACCGGTTCAACAAGATCCAGCCGCGCACCGAGGGCCTCAACTTGAGCGGCCGCTGGACGCAGAACCTCGCGAGCGGCTGGCGGAACACGCTGACGGTGTCGTATTTCGATTCGCAGGCCGAGCAGTACCGCCAGTCGGACGCCTACAGCACGGGCCCCGCGACGGTGCCGTACACGTGGGCGGGCGCGGCAGGTGCGGTCGTCGACCAGACCGACCCCGCGACCAGCCAGATCGTGCTGCCCGCCAATCACCCGGACAACCCGTTCAATCCCGCGAGCCCCTATTTCGCGGCGGCGCAGGCCTTCTACGCGGCGCAGGGCGCCAACTTCGCGAACTACGTGGGCCAGCCCGCGCTCCTCTACGCGGTCCTCACCGACTTCCCCGCGCAGGTCATCCACTTCAAGACCGACGTCGTCAGGATCGTCGATGACGTCCGGGGCCAGGCCGGCGGCTGGGACTTGAACTTAAGCGCGGGCTACATCCACGCCGCGACGCGGGAGACCTACGACGGCTTCATTCGCGCGAGCCTCTTGAACCAGGCACTCGCCACTGGCACCTACCGGGTCGGCGCCAACGCGCACCTGAACTCCGCGGCCCTGTACGCATCGCTCGCGCCGGAGACCACGAGCACCGCGACCTCCGAGCTCGCCTACCTCTCGGCCAACGTCTCGCGCGATCTCCTCGCGCTGCCGGGCGGGCCGCTCGCCGTTGCGATCGGCGCCGACGCGCGGGCGCTGCACGCGAGTAACCCGGGCGAGCCGTACGCGCCTGAGGGCGACATCATCGGCGATGGCAGTGCGTTCGCGTTCGGCTCGCAGACCGTCTATGCCGCGTTCGTCGAGTTCGCGGCGCCCCTCGCCCACAGCCTTGAGCTCAGCGCCGCGGGGCGCATCGACCACTACACCGATTTCGGCTCCTCGTTCACGCCGAAGCTCGGCTTCAAGTGGACGATCGTGCCGCAGCTCGCGCTTCGCGGCACCCTGGCGCGGGGCTTTCGGGCGCCCGGCATCGCCGAGGCCGGCAACAGCGGCACGGGCACCGCGACCAGCAACCCGGCGCCCGATCCGCTGCGGTGCCCGTTCACGAACAAGCCCTCCGACTGCGGGCTTGGCTACATCGCCACCCAAAGCTCCGGCAACCCGAACCTGAAGCCCGAGAAATCCCGGAGCTTCACCGCCGGCCTCGTCTTCGAGCCCATCAAGCACGCGAGCCTGACGATTGATTACTTCGACATCCGCCGCGACGGCGAGATCGTGCCGGCGCCGCTCGGCCTCGAGGTGGTCGTCCGCGGCGCCCAGCAGCCGGGCACGACCTATCCCGGGCCCATCCTCTACTACCAGTCCCCGTACGTGAACGCCGCGTACTCGGAGACCTCCGGCATCGATGCGGCGCTGAAGGGCGTCGTGCCGCTCGGCGCCTTCGGGTCCCTCACCGCGTCGCTTTCGGCGACGTACCTCCTCCGCTCCAACCAGACGTTCATCGATCCTGTGAACGGCAACGCCACCTACCACTACGCGGGCACCGTCGGGCCGACGGTCGTGGGCGGCGCGGTCGGCACGCCGCGCACGCGCGGCTCCTTCTCGCTCGACTGGGAACGCGGCGACCTGCTGATCGGCACCGCCGTCACCTACCGCGGCTGGATGAAGGGCATCGATGAGTCGAGCGGCTCGACCTCGTGCATCCAGTTGAGCGACACGAACCCGCACTGCTACGTCGCCTCCTTCACGTACGCCGATCTCTACGGCCAGTACCGGTTGAACAGCCACCTGCAGCTGAATGCGACGGTGACCAACGTCGCGAACACGCTCGCGCCCCTCAACACCGCGACCTACGGGGGCTTTAACTACAACCCCTCGCTCGACCAGCCGGGCGCCGTCGGCCGGTTTTTCGAGCTCGCCGTCCGGTACCGCTACTGATGCGCGCGCAGGCGCGGATCGCAGCGAGTCCCGCGGGGCGGCGCGCCGGCCTCGCCGCCGTCGCGCTCCTCCTCGCGGCGCTCGCGCCGGTGCCCGTGCTTGCGGCGGAGGCGGCGACGGTCGAGGCGGACCTGCGCGAGGCGCCCCGCGGCGTCATCCGGGCGCACCTGCGGCTTCCGGTGAGCCAAGGACCCCTCACGCTCGTCTACCCGAAGTGGCTTCCCGGGCGCCACGGCCCCAACGGCCCCATCACGAACGTTGCGGGACCCGTCTTCCACGCCGGCGGCAAGCTCATTCCCTGGCGCCGCGACGATGTCGACATGTACGCCTTCCACCTCGAGGTGCCGGCGGGCGAGACGACGCTCGAGGCCGACTTCGAGGTGCTGACGGCGCTCAGGCCCGATGGCGCCGTGAACGGCCTCGAGGCGCCGAGGACCGCGACCGATGCGCTGCTGATCCTCGAATGGCACCAGGTGATCCTCTACCCGGCCGGCGCCGACACCGATCGGCTGCGCTACCAGGCCTCCGTCAGGCTCCCGGGGGGCTGGCAGTACGCAACCGCGCTACGCACGGGCGGGGCCGCCGCGGCTGACCTCCGGTTCGAGACCGTGTCGCTGACGACGCTGGTCGATTCGACGCTGATCGCGGGGCGGTACTTGAAGTCCTTCGACTTAGGGGGCGAGCCTGCCGTGCGCCTCTCGGTCGTCGCCGACGGCGCGGAGGCCTTGCGCCTGACGCCGCCGATCATCGATCGCTACCGGCGGCTGGTGACGGAGGCGAGGAGCCTCTTTGGCGCGACCCACTACGCCCACTACGACTTCCTCTACACGCTCACCGACCAGATCATGCCGGACGGGCTCGAGCACCACGAGTCGAGCGACAACCGCTCGCCGTACCGGACGTTCCTCGACGACGACCTGAGGCGCGCCGAGGCGAACCTGCTCGCGCACGAGTACGCGCACTCCTGGAACGGCAAGTACCGAAGGCCCGAGGGGCTCGCGACGCGCAACTACCAGGAGCCGATGCAAGGCGCGCTGCTGTGGGTCTACGAGGGCCTCACGGAGTACCTCGGGGACGTGCTCGCGGTGCGTAGCGGACTGCTGACGCCGGAGGAGTTCAGGAGCGAACTCGCGCACGATGCCGGTGGCATGCAGACCCACAGCGGGCGCGCCTGGCGGAACCTCGAGGACACCACGATCGCCGCCCAGCTCCTCTACGTGCAGGGGCGCGACTGGGCGGCGCGCCTCCGGCGCCAGGAGGACTTCTACCAGGAGTCGGCGCTCCTCTGGCTCGAGGCGGACGTGCTGATCCGGCACGCCTCGCACGGCGCGCGCAGCCTCGATGACTTCTGCCGGGAGTTCTACGGCGCGCCGAGCGGCGCGCCGGCCGTGAAGCCCTACGACGTCGACGCCCTCGTCCTCGCGCTCAACCGGGTTCAACCCTACGACTGGCGCGGCTTCTGGGAGGAGCGCCTGAAGCGCCATCGCCCCGGGGCCCCGACCGAGGGCCTCGCGGGCAGCGGCTGGCGGCTCGAGTTCTCGGCGGAGCCCGAGGTCATGCACCGCGCCCACGAGGCCGACGAGAAGGATTCGGACCTCCGGTTCTCGCTCGGCTTCTATGTCGATGACGAGTCGGCCGTGGT
This sequence comes from Pseudomonadota bacterium, assembly GCA_025356075.1. Lineage (GTDB taxonomy): Bacteria > Pseudomonadota > Gammaproteobacteria > Steroidobacterales > Steroidobacteraceae > CAIKZZ01. The sequence continues at coordinate 12,698 of JANXUT010000063.1, forward strand.
CGCCGACATCGTTCCGGCGTCGCCGGGCGATGCGGCGGGGCTCTCGCCCGGCGACAAGCTCATCGCCGTCAACGGCCGCAAGTGGTCGAAGGACGCGATGCACGATGCGCTCGCCGACACCGGTGCAACGGTGATCGCGCTCCTCATCGAGAAGGACGACCGCTACAAGACGCTCGAGCTTCGCTACGCGGGCGGCGAGCGTTACCCGCGCCTCGTGCGCGAGGCCGGGGCCGAGGACCTGCTCAGCGCCATCGCCCGGCCTCGACAGCCGCCGACGCATTGACGCGCGCCGGCCCCGGTAGCCCCGAGCCCTGCGCGCGGCCGCGGGGATCCTCCGCATGCTGTTCCCGGGACTCGCGCCGCGACTGCCGCGCGCGGTCGTGTTCGACATGGACGGGCTGATGCTCGACACCGAGCGCCTCGACCGGTGGGCGTGGCAGACGGTCGCGTCCCGGCACGGACTTCACTTCCCCGACGCCCTGCACGCGACGCTGATCGGCCGCCGCTCCGCCGAGACCGAGGCGGAGCTCAAGTCGCACTTCGGGGCCGCGATCGACTACGCGTCCGTGCGGGGCGAGGTGAGCGCGCTCTGGCGGGAGCACGTGGCGGGTTCGGGCGTGCCGCTCAAGCCCGGCCTCGTCGAGCTCCTCGATACGCTCGATGCGCTTGGCATCCCGAAGGCGGTAGCGACCTCGACCGTGCGCACGAGCGCCCTTCTAAGCCTGGGCGCACTGCGCGCGCGCCTCGATGCCGCCGTCTATGGCGATGAAGTGGCGCGGGGGAAGCCGGCTCCGGATATCTACGTGCGCGCGGCGGAGGCGCTCGGCGTCGGGCCTGGCGCCTGCATTGCGCTCGAGGACTCGCTGCCCGGCGTCGCGTCCGCACATGCTGCCGGCATGACCGTCGTGATGGTGCCGGATCTCGTCGCGCCGACGCCCTCGGTCCCGCACGTCTGCGATTCGCTCGTCACCTTCGCCCGATGGCTCGACGCGGCGGTGGCCGGGGGCGCCTAGATCGATCGATTGTCGGCCCTTGATCAAATCATTATAATGACCTAATCTTTCGAGGGGTAGTCGTGCCGACCGACCAGCCAGCGTCCGCGATCGAGCGCCGGGTCAGTCTCGGCGATGCGATCGTGCTCGGCCTGTCGAGCTCAGGTCCCGCGCAGACGCTCGCGGTCGGCCTCGCCGGGCTCGTGGCGGTGAGCCACTACGGCGGGGCGTTGCCGGTGCTCCTGTGCTTCGTGCCGATGCTCGGGATCGCGATCGGCTACCGGCGGCTCAACCGCTGGGATCCGAGCGCGGGCGCCACCTACACGTGGGTCGCCCGGGTGTTCCACCCGCTCTTGGGCTTCCTCTGCGGCTGGATGATCCTCCTCTACTACACGCTCGGCACGAGCAGCCTCACGATCCCCGCCGGCACCTACACGCTCGAGCTGCTCGCGCCCGAGCTCGTCGACCGGCCCGTCGCCGTCGCCCTCGCGGGCGGTGCGTGGAACGTGGCGGTGACGCTCCTTGCGCTCAAGGGCTTGAAGCTCGTCGCGCGCATCGAGTGGATCGTGGTCGTCTTTCAGTACGTGGCGCTCCTCACGCTCGCGGGCGTTGGCCTCCATGCGCTCGTCGGCGGCACGGCGGCGGCCCGGTTCTCGTGGCACTGGTTCACGCTTGAGGGCATGGGCGGCATGCGCGGGCTCATGAGCGGGATGCTGATCGCCTGCTTCATGTACTCGGGCTGGGACGCGGCGATCTACGTGAACGAGGAATCCCGCGATCGCGCCGGGAGCCCCGGCAACGCCGCGATCGCGAGCGTGGTCATTCTTGCGCTGTGCTACCTCGTGACGGTGCTGGGCTTCCAGGCGGTGCTCTCGCCCGCCGAGCTTGCCAAGCACGCGGGCAACGCGCTCGCCGTCATCGCGACGACGCTCATGCCCGGCCCGTGGGGGAAGGTCATGAGCCTCGTCGTCTTGACCGGCACCCTCGCGACGCTGCAGGCGGCCCTCGTGTCGGCGGCGCGCATCGGCAGCGCCATGGCGCGCGACGGCGTGATGCCGAAGGTCTTTCGCCGCGTTGACCCGCGGAGCGGGAACCCGTGGGCCGCCACGATCGTCATGAGCGTCTTGAACCTCGCGCTCCTCGCCCTTGCGCTCCGCGCGGGCACCATCGGCGATGCGCTTGGCAACGTCATCAGCAGCTTGGGTCTCATCTCGATCCTCTTCTACGGCCTCACGGGCGCGGCCGCCGTCTGGCACAACCGCGGCCGCGACCGGTCGGTGGGCGCGTTCCTCGCCGGCAGCCTCCTGCCCGGGTTCGGCGCGCTCTTCATGGCGTGGGTGGCGGTCGAGTCGGTTCGTTCGGGTGCGACCTCGACGACCGTGCTCCTCTACGGCGGGGGGTCGGTCGCCGTCGGCGCCGTCATCGCGGGGCTGCTGAAGCGCTTTGGCCACGCGCCGTTCTTCCGTGCCGGCCCGGACACCCCGGCCGGCGCTCAGGTTTTGGAAAGGGAGCAATCGAAGTGAGCCCGAGTTACAAGTCCCCGGCGCGCACGGCGAAGAGCGCCGCGCTCTACCCGGCGGCGTGCGCAGTGATCCCGGCTGGCGTCAACAGCACCGCGCGCGCGCGCTTCTCCGGGTGGGATCCGTACCCGCTGTTCATCGACCACGGGACGGGCGCGCACCTCTTTGATGTCGACGGCAACCGCTACATCGACTACCTCCTCGGGCTCGGGCCCATGCTCCTCGGCCATCGGCCGCCGCGGGTCACGGCCGCGGTCGTCAAGGTGATCCAGGAACGGGGCACCGTCTTTGCGCTCCCCACCGCCGATGAGGCGGTGCTGGCGCGGCGGATCATCGGGGCGATCCCGAGCATCGAGCAGTTGAGGCTCTGCAATACCGGAACCGAAGCCGTCATCTACGCGCTTAGGCTCGCGCGGACGTTCACCGGCCGGCGCAAGATCATCCGCTTCGAGGGCATGTACCACGGCTTCTCGGACGGGGTGTACTGGAGCAAGCACCCGCGCCTCGAGGACGCAGGTCCCGACGCGCGACCGGTGCCGGTGGCGCAGGGGCCGGGCGTGCCGGCGGCGATCGCGGACGAACTCATCATCCTGCCGTGGAATGACGTCGGCGCGCTGCGCGAGGCGATCGCGCGCGAGGGCGATCAGATCGCGGCGGTGCTGACCGAGGCGGTCATGTGCAACACGGGTTGCATCCTGCCGGAGAGCGGGTACCTCGAGGCGATGCGCGAACTCACCCAGGCACGCGGGATCCTCTTGATCTACGACGAGGTCATCACCGGGTTCAGGCTCGGGCTCGCCGGCGCGCAAGGGCGCTATGGCATCCGCCCGGACCTCACGGTGTTCGCCAAGGGACTCGGCGGGGGATTTCCGATCGCCGCGCTCGGCGGGCGGCGCGACATCCTCTCGCTCGCCTCCGACGGCACGGTCTCGATCGCCGGCACCTACACCGCGAACACCATCGCGGTCGCCGCGGCGCTCGCCGCGCTCGATGAACTGCAGGCGCCGGGCGCCTACGAGGCGCTCGAGAAGCGCTGCGAGACGCTCTACGCGGGCCTCGAGCGCATCTTCCACGACGCGCGCCTCGGCGCGCACGTGGTGGGTGTGGGACCTGTCATGCAGGTCTGGTTCGCCGAGCGCCCGATCCGCAACTACCGCGACGCCACCCGCTACGCGAGCCACGAGCGCTTCCGCCTCTGGTGGGAAGGCATGCTCGACCGTGGCATCCTCTTCCACCCGCACGCCTTCGAGAACCTGTTCGTGTCCTTCGCCCACTCGGATGATGACGTCGAGGCGACGCTCGCCGCGGCGGGCCGGGTTGCCCGGGACCTCGCCGCCGGTGCCTGAGTCCGCACTCGCGCTCGGCATCGACCTTGGGACCTCCGCCGTCAAGGTGGCGGTCCTCGACGCCGGCGGCGCGGTCGTGGGCGCGGGCTCTGCTTCGTTCGCGACGGCGAGCGAACGGCCGCTCCAGGCCGAGCAGGAACCCTCCGACTGGCTGGGCGCGCTCGGGGCGGCGATGGCGGTGCTCGGCGCCGAGCTCGACCCCCGCGCGGCCGGCTGGCGGGGAAGCATCCGCGCGATCGGACTGGCCGGACAACTGCCGACGCTCGTCTGCCTCGGTGCCGCGGGACCCGCCGGGCGCGCGATCACGTGGAAGGACGGGCGGGCGGATGCGTGGGCGTCGCAGGCGATCAGCGCCTCCGAGCGGCGCTCGCTCTACCGGGACACCGGCATGCTCGTCGATGGCCGGTACTTAGGTCCCATGTTCCACCAGCACTGGCTCCCGCGGCGCGCCGAGGTGACGTCCGTCCTGTCGGCAAAGGATTACCTCGCCTTCGCGCTCACCGGCGAGCGGGTCACCGATCCCTCGACGGCCGCGGGCTACGCCGCGTTCTCGCTCTTCGCGGGCGCATTCGATGCCTCGTGGTGCGAGCGCTGGGGATTGCCGCTCGCGACGCTGCCCTCGGTGCGCCCCGCGCACGCGATCGCGGGACGCCTCAATCGCGCGGGGGCGAGCCTGCTCGGCCTGCCCGCGGGCGTCGCCGTCACGGTCGGGAGCGCGGATTCCGTCGCGAGCGCGTATGCGATGGCCGGGCTCGAGGAGGGGATCGTCGCGGTCACGATGGGCTCGAGCACCATCATCATCGACGCGGTGCGGGAGGCGCGCCTTGATCCGAAGCTCCGCTACCTGCTGACCCCGCACGTCGAGGCCGGCTGGTTCGGCCGCGAAATGGACCTCCTCGCGACCGGCACCGGCTACGGCTGGCTCGGCGGCCTCTTCGGCTGGGAGGACGGCGCGCTCGATCGCGCGGCCGCGACCTCGGTCGCCGGGGCCCACGGCCTCACGTTCACGCCGTACCTTGGCGGTGGCGAGCAGGGCGCGCTGTGGAATCCGGCGCTCCGGGGTGAGCTGCGCGGCCTCGCGCTCCACCACACGCGCGCCGACATCGCCCGGGCGTTCCTCGAGGGTGTGTGCTTCGAGATCCGTCGCTGCCTCGAGGTGCTCGGTGAAACCGTGCGCGTGCGCGGCATCGTGCTCGGCGGCCACCTGGTCGGGGAGCCCGCGAGCCTGAGGATGCTGACCGACATCCTCGGCCTGCCGGTACAGCCGTTCACGCAGGCCTCCGCCGCCGCGGTGGGTGCGGCGCTCGGTGCGCTGCGAGGCGCCGGTGGCGTCGCGGCCGCGCGCCTGGCGGGATCGATGCGCCCGCCCGTGGCGCCGGGTCCGGCGAGTCCCGGCTACGAGCGCCTCTACGCGCGCTACCGGTCCGTCGCCGGCTGAGGCACGCGCTCCCCCGACGGGCGGCGTCACTGGCCGGTCGGGGACGCCGGTGCGATCTCAACCGCCTCGACGGCGAAGGTCGCGGCGGTGGCGAGCCTGAACGCGAAGGCCTTGGCGGCGAAGATCATGCGGAAGCTGTCGATCGGCATGTGGCGGGTCGAGTAGCTGATGCCCCCGACCTCGACCACCCACTCGAAATGCAGGAGCTCGAGCAGCTGCTCCTCGCGCGGCTGCGCGGGACGGGACACGAGGAGCTGCTCCTCGCGCGATTCCTTGAGCCCGTAGACCTCATCGAGCAGGTCGTACAGGGAGCGCGCATCCCCGGCGGCGATGTAGGTGCCAAGGTCCGGCGCCACGAGCTTCGGGATCGTCGAGGACTCGAGGATCATCGGTCGCTGGTTGAGGAGCCGCAGGCGCGATATCTCCCAGACCGCCGCGCCGTCCTGGATCCCGAGCGAGCGGCACTCCTCCTCGCTCGCGCGGCGCGGGAAGCAGCCGAGCACGCGGGTCTTCAGCGTCGAGCGCGCATCGAGATGCAGGCCGTTGCGAAGCCCACCCACCTTGGTGGTCTCGGCGCGCACCCGCGCCCGCGCGACGAACGTGCCGCGGCCCTGCTCGCGCCGCACGATGCCCTGGGCGGCGAGTTCGGCGAGCGCGCGGCGGACCGTCACGAGGCTGACGCCCGCGTGCACGGCGAGCTTCGTCTCCGGCGGCAGCTGGTCGCCGTCGCCGAGCTTGTTCTCGTCGATGTGCTGCAGGATGAACGCGATCGTCTTCTCGTAGAGCGCCCTCAACTCGGCATCCCCCTCACTGTCGGGCCCGGTGGTGCGGACGTTGCGAACGCCGACCCACTCCTATGGTTATTATACGCGCCGTCCGGGCGGGAGCTGCCCGGGGACCCCGGGTCGCGGCGCTCGCCGCGGCCGACCGGTCGAGGGGTGAACGCGCTCGATCCAGCCGGAGAGATCCCATGGTGGGCGCAATCGCACGACTCGTGACGGTGCTCGGGCTCCTCCTCCTGCCCGCGGCGCTCTGGGCGGCGGGGGAGGAGGCTCGCTTGCGCGGCGAACTCGCCCGGGGCGTCGCGCGCGGCCTGCCCGGAATCTCGGTCGCGATCGCGACCCGCCAGGGCGTCATCTGGTCGGGGGCGGTCGGCTACGCCGACCTTACCTCACGCCGTCGCGCGCGCGCCGGCGACCTCTACGGGATCGGCAGCATCACGAAGGTGTTCGTCGCCTCGGTCATCGAGCAGCTCGTCGATGAGGGGCGGCTCAGCCTCGAGGCGACGGGGCAGGAACTCCTCGGCGATGCGGCCCTCGCCGGAATCCCGAATGCCGATCGGGCGACGGTCCGGCAACTGCTGGATCACACGAGCGGCGTGCCGAGCTGGGAATTCGACGCCGAGTGGATCCGCCGCGGCCGCGGCGAATCGCTCGACGCCCGGCACCTCTGGGGCAAGACCGAGGCGCTCGAGTACCTGAGGCACGGGCGCGAGCCCGCGACGAATGAACCGGGTGCCGGCTACGGCTACTCGAACACGAACTACACGCTCCTCGGCCTCATCATCGAGAAGGTCACCGGGCACGAGGCGGTTGAAGAAATCCACGTACGGCTCCTCGCCCCGCTCGGGCTCACCGACGTGCGCTTCGAGGGCTTCGAGCCCGTCGATGCGGCGCGGTTGCCCTCGCGCTATCAGTTTGGAACGATGGAGTTCCTGCGCGATGCCGGCATGAGCCCCGGCTTTCACCGGGTGGGGCCTACGCTCCTCGACGTGTCGCGCTCGAACCTCTCGACCGAATGGACCGCCGGCGCGATCGTCGCGACCGCGCACGATCTCGCCTCCTTCGCGCGGGCGCTTCGCGATGGCGAGGTGGTCGCTCCGGCGGGCCTTCAGCGCATGTCCGCCTTCAAGCCGAGCGACGACAAGGACGAGGACATGGGGCAGGGGCTCGCGCTCGACCGCTACGGCACCGAGAGCCTCGTCGGGTATTCCGGCAACGTGCTCGGCTTCGGGGCGGTGGTCGGATGGCTG
>JANXUT010000001.1 GCA_025356075.1 Pseudomonadota bacterium
CTGACCAACAAGGAAGTCGGCTTCAAGACCGAGTTCCTCGGTCACCGGCTGCAGATCAACGGATCGATCTATCAGGAAGACTGGAAGGACGTGCAGACGGGCCTCTTTAATCCCGGTGTGCTCGGCAACCTGACCCTCGCGGTCAACGGTGCGGATTACCAGGTCAAGGGCATGGAGCTGCAGATTACGGCGCGCGCCACGCAGGCCCTGACGATAACGGGAGCTATCTCGTACAACGACGCCAAGCAGGTCAACTCACCGTTCCTGATTGCCAACAATCCGGCACTGAAGAACAACCCGGCGACGGCCGCCCTGTTCGGACAGCCGATCACCACGTTCTTCTTCCGCGGTGCCCCGAAGACAGTCTCCAACACGTTCGGAACCCCGGGTACACCAACTGCGTACTCGCCGAAGATCCAGGCCAACCTGCGTGCCCGCTACGACTGGAAGATGGGCGACTACGATTCGTTCTGGCAGGTGGGCGCGATCCACGTCGGGTCGATGTACAACAACACCAACACCGACCCTTCGGTGAACGGTGATGACCCGTCGAAGCTCGCGAACATCAACACGACGCTGTTCCGCTTCAAGCAGGACGCCTACACGACGTGGGATGCCTCGGTGGGCATCGCGAAGGACAACTGGACCCTTCAGCTGGTTGGACTGAACCTCACCAACGAGAACGCGAGCACGTTCACCTCGACGGCCCAGTTCGTGAAGACCGAGGTCCCCCTCCGTCCGCGCGTCCTTGGCATCAAGGTCGGCATGAAGTTCTGATCTGGACGTCGATAGCGGTTGGCCGGATCCGATCCGGTCGGTCGCGGTAGAATCGAAGGTGGGCAGCGATGCCCGCCTTTTTTTTGGGAAGCCCATGGCCGCCGAGCCCGCCGATAGTTCCGCCCCGATCGATGCCGAGGTCGGCCGTATCCGCACGATGATGGAGAAGGGCCGGTTCGCCGAGGCGCTGGCGGCCGCCGAGTTCCTGAACGTGTCGACGCCCGGCAACCGCGACGTCAACTACAGCATTGCGGTGTGCCTCAGGTACCTGCACCGCGTGCCAGAGGCGCTCGCGGTGCTCGATCGGCTCGAGGAGGACTTTCCGGGCTTCAGCCGCCTCTACCAGGAGCGCGGCCACTGCTACGTGGCGCAGAAGGATGCCACGCACGCGATTGCCGCCTACCAGAAGGCCGTCAACCGGAACCCCGCGCTGCCGGCGAGCTGGAGCAAGCTGGCGGCGCTCTACAAGATGTCGGGCGATCTCGAGAACGCCAACGTCGCCGCCTCCCACGTAAAGATCACCGCGCAGCTCGCGCCGGAGGTCGTCGCCGCGACGGGACTCTTCTCCGACGGGGACATCGTCCCGGCCGAGAAGATGATTCGTGCCTACCTGTTGAGGAAGGGCAACGACGTCGAGGCGATGCGGCTCCTTGCGCGCATCGCACTCGAGCTCGATGTGCTCGATGATGCCGACTACCTCCTCGCCGCGGTCATGGAGCTCGCGCCCGACTACCGGGCGGCGCGCTTCGACTACGCCCGAGCGCTACTCCGGCGTCACAGGCATGCCGCAGCGCTCGAGCAGCTCGAGCTCCTGCTGAAGGCCGAGCCCGACAATCGCGTCTACAAGACGACCTACGCAACGACGTGGGTGGGCCTCGGCGAGCACGAGAAGGCGCTCGGGCTCTATCGGGAGCTACTGGTCGATGCGCCGCGCGCGGCGGACCTGCACCTGTCGGTCGCCCATTCACTGAAGACCCTCGGTCGTCGCGAAGAGTCGATCCTCGCCTACCGCCAGGCCGCCGAGGCGCGTCCGGATTTCGGCGACGCGTACTGGAGCCTCGCGAACCTGAAGACCTACCGGTTCACGGACGCCGAGCTCGCGACGATGATCGAGTCGGAGGCGAACCCGAAGATCGGCTTCGTCGACCACTACGACATGTGCTTTGCACTCGGCAAGGCACTCGAGGACCGCGGCGAGTACGAGCGCTCGTTCCGCTACTACGAGCGCGGCAATGCGCTCAAGCGCTCGAAGAGCCCCTACCGGGCGGAATACGTCGAGCAGAACACGCAGCTGCAGATCAGCATCTGCAGCCGCGAATTCTTCGCCGCGCGCGCTGGCGTTGGCGCGCCGGACCCCGACCCCATCTTCATAGTCGGGCTGCCCCGCTCTGGCTCCACGCTCCTTGAGCAAATCCTCGCCTCACACTCGGCCGTCGAGGGCACCATGGAGCTCTCGGACATCGCCTCCGCGATCGTCGACCTCGAGGGCCATAACAAGGATCCCGAGAACCCGCCCTACCCGGCGTTACTGGCGCAACTGAAGCCCGAGGACTTCAAGCGCCTAGGCGAAAAGTACCTCGCCGACACGCGCGTCTACCGAAGTGGCAAGCCCTATTTCATCGACAAGATGCCGAACAACTTCCGGCACATCGGCTTCATCCACCTGATCCTGCCGAATGCGAAGATCATTGACGCCCGCCGGGAGCCGATGGCGTGCTGCTTCTCGAACTTCAAGCAGCTGTTTGCCTCGGGCCAGGACTTCACCTATTCGATCGAGGACATCGCCCGCTACTACCGCACCTACGTCGAGCTC
>JANXUT010000034.1 GCA_025356075.1 Pseudomonadota bacterium
CCGGCAACCTGACCGTTGTCACTTTGGTACTGGCTGGGTTTTCGGTCGTGCCGGTCGCACCGGGGCCCGATCTCGATTTAAGATAGTACGAACGACTGCGGACGGCCTGCATGACAAAGTCGGAACTGATCGAGATCATCACCGCGAAGCAGAAGCACCTTCCCTCGAAGGACGTGGAGCTCGCGGTCAAGCAGATCCTCGAGATCATGAGCGATGCGCTCGCCACGGGCGAACGCATCGAGATCCGCGGCTTCGGGAGCTTCGCGCTCCACTTCCGGCCGCCGCGGCAGGGCAGGAACCCGAAGACCGGCGAGGCGGTGGCGCTCTCCGGCAAGCACGTGCCGCACTTCAAGCCCGGCAAGGACCTGCGCGAGCGGGTCAACGACGGCCAGCACTTCCCGATCCGCGAGTAGTCGCTCGCCTGCGCTCGCCGTCCGGGTGCTGGCTCGCTTGCGCTTGAGGCCCCGGGGGCTCGTGCCATGACTCGTCGTCTCGTTGCGGCCATCCTCTTCATCCTGCTGGCGCTCCTGTGCGCCGGCTTCGTGCGCCTCAACACCGCACCCGCCCGCATCGAGCTCTTTTTCGCGAACGTGGGCTCGACCGTGGGCCAGGCGCTCGTCGTCGCCGTCGTGGTCGGCTGGCTGGCGGGGGTCGTCGGCGCGCTCAGCTTCGCCGTGAAGCTCGCCCGCGAGCGCAGCGCGCTCGAGAAAGCCCTCAGGCTCGCCGAGGGCGAGGTGCGAACGCTCCGCGCGACGCAGCCGGCCCATGCGCGCTAGCTGGGTCGAGGGTGCGCTCATCCTGACCGGCGCGATCGTCGGCTGGTACGCGACGCGCCGCTGGCGCATCGGCACGACGCCGACCCCCTCGAGGCTCCCCTCGAGCGACTACCTGCAGGGCCTCAACTACCTCGTCAACGAGCAGCCCGACCGGGCGGTCGAGGCTTTCCTGCGGGCCGTCGCCGTCGACCGGGACACCGTCGAGACCCAGTTTGCGCTGGGCGCGCTCTTTCGGCGCCGCGGCGAGACGGACCGGGCCATCCGGATGCACCAGAACCTGATGACGCGCACCGAGCTCGACCCCGTGCACCGCGAGCAGGCGACCTATGCGCTTGCCCAGGATTACCTCCGGGCCGGGCTCTACGACCGGGCCGAGAAGCTGCTCCTCAGCCTTTCGGAGGCGGGCACCTACAGGATTTCGGCGCTTCGTGACCTGTGCCGCGTGTACGAAGTCGAGCACGATTGGGAGAAGGCGATCGAGGTGCATCGCGTGCTCGCAAAAGTCGGCAATCCCGCGCAGCCGCTCGCGATCGCGCACTACTGGTGCGAGCTCGCGGCGATGGCCATGGCGGACGCGGACTACCCGACCGCGCGGCGCCACCTCGCGGCGGCGCGGGCCGAGCAGCGGCGCTTTCCGCGCGGTGCGCTGCTGCGAGCCGACCTCGCGGTCGCGCTCGGGGAGCCTGAGCTTGCGCTGCCGCTCCTGAAGCGGGTGGGGCTGCACCACCCCGCGCTCGCGGGCGAGGTGCTGCCGCGGCTCGTGAAGGCGCTGAAAGCCGCCGGCCGCGAGGCGGAGCTTGCGGCGACCCTGAAGGAGATGGCGGGCGAGGGCCGGGAAGTCGCCGATGCGCTCGCCTACGCCGCGATCGTCGCCGACACGCTCGCGTCCCCCGGGCTCCTCGATCTCGCGCGCGACTACGTGAGGCGGGAGCCCACTGTCACCGAGCTCGTGCAGGCGCTCCTGCCCGCGGGTACGCAGATGGACGATGAGGTGCTCGGGCGACTCTGCAAGGCGCTGAGGCGCCAGGCGCTACGCTCACCGAGGTTCCAGTGCGTCGAGTGCGGGTTCTCGAGCACCGGGCACTTCTGGCAGTGCCCGGGCTGCAAGAGCTGGGACAGCTTGAGGCCGCTGTCGCCGACCGAGCTCCTCGCGCCCCTTGCCAACGGCCGGCCGCGCAGCCCGCGCACGCCGGCGGCCTGAGCGCCGCCGTGCCGACCCGCCACCCGATTTTCGTTCCCCGCTTACGCTGAAAGGTCCTCCATGCCCTCGAAGTCCGCCGCCGTCCAGACCGTCGTCTTCCCCGTGGCCGGCCGCGGCACGCGCTTCCTGCCCGCCACCAAGGCGAGCCCGAAGGAGATGCTGCCGATCGTCGACAAGCCGCTGATCCAGTACGCGGTGGAGGAGGCGCTCGCCGCCGGCGCCACCCAGCTCGTCTTCGTCACGGGCTCCTCGAAGCGCGCGATCGAGGATCACTTCGACTCGGCTCCGGAGCTCGAGGCGGCGCTCGAGGCGCAGGGCAAGGACGAGCTCCTCCGGTCGCTCCGGAGCATCGTTCCCTCCTCGGCGACCTGCATCTACATCCGCCAGCCCGCGCCCCTGGGGCTCGGCCACGCGGTCCTCTGCGCGCGCCCGGTCGTCGGCAACCGGCCGTTCTTCGTGCACCTCGCCGATGACCTCATCGACGCCGAGGTGCCGTGCCTGAAGCAAATGTCGGCCGTGCACGCGGAGTTCGGCGGCAGCGTCTTGGGCGTGCAGACCGTCGAGCGCAGCGAAACCGACAAGTACGGCATCGTCGCGGTCGAGCCCGTGCGCGACCGGATCTCGAAGGTGAAGGCGATCGTCGAGAAGCCCACGCCCGACAAGGCGCCCTCGACGCTCGCGGTCGTCGGCCGCTATCTGCTGAGCGGCACCGTGTTCGACAAGCTCGAGCACATCGGCCGGGGCGCCGGCGGGGAAATCCAGTTGACCGACGGCATCGCGGCGCTCTTGGGCGAAGAGGATGTCTACGCCTACGCCTTCGAAGGCAAGCGCTACGACTGCGGCAACAAGCTTGGCTACCTCGAGGCGACGGTGGAGTACGGCCTGAAGCACCCCGAGCTCGGGCATGAGTTCGTGAACGTGCTCGCGCGGATCCTCGCGAGCCGTCTGCGCGGCAAGTGACGCCGGGCGGGGGTTAGAGCTCCCGCGCGGCGAAGGTGTCGCAGGACTCGATCTTGCCGCCCTCGACCCCGCGCTTGAACCAGCCAACGCGCTCGGCGCTGGTCCCGTGCGTGAACGACTCCGGGACGACCGTGCCCCGGGCATGGCGCTGCAGCGTGTCATCGCCGATCTGCGAGGCGGCATTCAGCGCCGACTCGATGTCGCCCGTCTCGAGCCGCCAGCCGTGCTCGGCCTGCGAGCGGGTCGCCCAGACTCCGGCGAAGCAGTCGGCCTGCAGCTCGATCCGGACGCTGAGGGCGTTCGAGACCGCCTCGCTGCTCTGCTCGCGCTTCGCATTCACCTTGGAGAGGATCCCGAGCAGGTTCTGGACGTGGTGGCCGACCTCGTGCGCGACGACGTAGGCGTGCGCGAACTGGCCGGGCGCGCCGAGCTGGCGGGTCAGCACGTCGAAGAACCCGAGATCCAGGTACACGATCCGGTCGTTCGGGCAGTAGAAGGGCCCGGCGGCGGCATCGCCCTGGCCGCAGGCGGTCGGGTAGCTGTCGCGGTAGAGCTTGAGCGTCGGGTTCTCGTAGGTACGCCCGGCCTCCTGGAACGCGCTCGCCCAGACGGTCTCGGTGCTGCGGAGCACCTGCGAGACGAACTTGGCGTCCGCGTCGCTGAGCGGCGGCGCCTGGCCCTCGGAGGTGGTCTGCGTGGTCCTGACGTCATCACCGTTGATGAAGCCGAGGATCTGCAGCGGATTCACGCCGAGCAGCCACCCGCCGATGAGGGCGACGGCGACGCTGCCGAGGCTGATGCCGTGGATGGGCCGAAATCCCCCGCCCGAGGAGCCGCGGACGTCCTCGACGTTCGAACTCTCGCCCTGATCCTTCATGTCCATCGGCGTCTCCGTCCCCGGTTCTGGATGGCGGCGAGCTTACCGCGCCTGTCCCGACGATGCCCTGACTCGGGGGCCGGGAGGTCTTAGGCCCGGGGAGCGGGGCTGGCGTCGGGCGACGGGCGGGCGAGGCGACCCCGACGGGCCGAGCGCTCGAACCGGACTGACGCCGATCTGACTCACCCTGGCGTTCAATCGGGTCGGCTTGGCGTTCGCGGCGCCGCTCGGCGGCGGTGAGCGCGCTGCGCCCGCGCGGGAGCCGAGATCGGACGCGCGTCGCTCACGCGAACGACACAAAAATGTCACGTGACGGTGAACCCGGACCGCAAGTCGTGGAACGTGCGCGCGCTCGACGCCGGCGCATTCGAAATCCTCGTTCCGGTCCCGCTCAAAAGGCGTTCGTGCCACGTTATGTCTAGTAGCGCGCGTACGCTCGCGCCGCGGCGCCGACCGCAGTGCGTCTTGAACTGGAAGGGACCCGGGCGTAGCGTTGCCCCATTGCGCCGGGCGGAGTCCCGGCGCGCCAATCGTGTACTTCACTCCAGCTTGCAAGAATGCGCGGGCGGCCGCGCGTACAAATTCACACAAGGGGATTCATCGATGCGCTTTTCACGCAGTGCAGTTTTCCTTCTTGCCGGTGCGCTCGCCTCGCTCGCCTCCGGCAGCGCGTTCGCGAACCCGGACGCCGCGCTCGCGCGCGGACTCGGCCAGCTCGTTGCCTCCTACGAGAACAACGACCCGCGCCTCGCCGCGCAGCTGAAGATCCACCTGACCAGCCCTGCCGGTGATCCGCTGGTGCTCGTGCACTTCGCGCCGGGCGTTGACGTCGCCAAGGCGCTCGAGCAGATGAAGGCCGCCGGCTTTCGCCTGACCGTGCGCAGCACCATCAACACCTCGCTCGCCGAGGGTTACCTGCCGCTCGCCAACGTGCGCGCCGTCGCCGGCGTCGCGGGCGTGCGCTCGCTGCACGCGACCCAGCGTCCGGCGAAGCTCGCCGGCAGCGTGCAGAGCCAGGCCGTTGCGCTGCAGAAGGCCGACATCGCCCAGGGCCACGGCTGGGATGGCACCGGCATGAAGCTCGGGGCGCTCTCCGACAGCTACGACACCTGCACCGGCTGCTCGACCCACGCGGCCGATGACATCGCGAGCGGCGACCTGCCGAGCGCGGGCGTCACGGTCCTTCAGGATGACTTGAACGGCACCGACGAGGGCCGGGCGATGCTGCAGCTCGTGCACGACATCGCGCCGGGCGCGCAGCTCGCCTTCGCCTCCGCCGACTTCGGCATGCTGGGTTTCGCCGAGAACATCCTCTCGCTCCGCGCGACCTTCGGTGCCGACGCGATCGTCGATGACGTGTACTACTTCGACGAGCCGATGTACTCCGACGGCATCGTCGCGCAGGCCGTCGACATCGTGTCGACCGCGGGTGCCGCGTACTTCTCCTCGGCCGGCAACAACGGCCTCGAGGCCTACGAGGCGACCTTCCGGCCGGTGTCGTTCGCGCGCGCGCAGCGACTCGTCGCCAAGGGTCGTTCCAACGTCCACCTCGAGCAGATACCTGCCGCGATCCGGCCACTGACGGTGCACAATTTTGGCGGCGATGACGACTCGGTCAGCATCACCCAGCGGTTCACGACGGCGGGCGACAATTTCATCGACTTCCAGTGGGACGAGCCGTTCTTCCTCGGTCTCGTGAAGACCAACTTCAATATCTACATCTTCGACAAGGACGGCAACTGGATGGACCCGGCGTCCGCCGCGTTCCCGGGATTTTATTCCACCGATGACAACACGGTGACGGATGAGGCGTTTGAGTTTGCCGAGCTCCTGCCGTTCGCCGGCGAGCTGCACGGCGGTGCGCATGTCAGCGATTACCAGATCGTCATTGGCAACGTCAACGGCGGTCCCGCGACCCACATCAAGTACCTGACCGCCAACGGCCTCGGCGTCAGCCAGCGCCAGGGCGCACCGTCGTCGTTCGGGCACTCGGCGGCGCGCGGTGGTCAAAGCATCGGCGCGATGTACTACGCGATCCCGACGTTCCCGGAAGACTTCAGTTCGCCGGGACCGGTCACGATCTACTTCGACACGCAGGGCAACCGCCTGCGCCGCCCGGACGTGCGCCAGGTGCCGCAGCTGACCGCCGCCGACGGCGTCGACACGACGTTCTTCGGCTTCGATGCGGACGGCAACGGCCTGCCGAACTTCTTCGGCACGAGCGCCGCGGCACCGGATGCGGCCGCGACGGGCATCCTCGCCTTGCAGGCGGCCGGTGGGCCGGGCTCGCTGTCACCGCGCAAGCTCTACGAGCGCCTGCAGCGGACCGCGACGCCGGTGCCGCTGCCGAACGACCGCTCGTTTGCGGCGGCCGTCGCAGGCCCCGTGACGCTGATGATGACCGGTTCCGACTGGACGCGGCACAACCGCTACTTCAGCCTGTCGGTGGATTCGCGCTCGAGTCACTCGGTCGCCTCGATCAGCTTCGATGCAACGGCCGCGTCGCTTAAGTTCAGCGCCAACCCGAACCGGTTCCACATCGGCGACACGAACGGCGTGCAGGAGACGGACATCACCCGCACCCCGGCCGGTCACGTCTGGAGCCTCGCGTTTGCGCCTGGCAAGTTCAGCGGTGGCGGGGCGTTCACCTTCGGCATGTCGGTGTTCAACCCGCTGCAGGGCTCGACCCAGGAAGACCCGGACCGCTTCCGCGGCATGACGATGACGGTGACGCTCGACAACGGCAAGACCTTCACCGGCACCGTGTATGCGGGTGAGCCTGAGTCCCCGAACCACTTCACCGGCGCCGGTCTCGTGAATGCCGCGAAGGCGACGAGCTTCAACCACGACAATTGAGCTTCGCGGCGGCCTCAAGGCCGCCCGCGACTTCAGGCGGCGCCCGGCTCGTGCGGGCGCCGTTTTTATTGGGGCGGCCGCGCGCGGCACGCCCCGTCGGGACTCCGCGCTGCAATCGGCGTAGTGTGCGGACTCGGTAGCGGCAGCAGCTCAAGATCGCGGGGACGAACTCCCATGAACCGGACCCGGCGCAAATTCGACAGCATCCTCGAGACGATCGGCGAGACGCCGATCGTGCGGCTGAGGAAGCTCGCTCCCACGCACGTCAACCTCTACGTGAAAGTCGAGTCCTTCAACCCGATGGGCTCGGTCAAGGACCGGCTCGCGCTCGGGGTCATCGAGGATGCCGAGCGGCGCGGCACGTTGCAGCCCGGCCAGACCGTCATCGAGGCGACGAGCGGCAACACGGGCATTGGACTTGCGATGGTCTGCGCCGTGAAGGGCTACCCGCTCGTCGTCGTGATGGCCGAGAACTTCAGCGTCGAACGCCGCAAGCTCATGCGCTTCCTCGGCGCCCGCGTCGTGCTGACGCCGGCGGGCTTGAAGGGCAGCGGCATGCTCGCCAAGGCCGTCGAGCTCGCGACGGCGCACGGCTGGTTCTTGTGCCGGCAGTTCGACAACGAGGCGAACGCCGATGCGCACTCGCGCACGACCGCCCCCGAGATCCTCGCGGCCTTCGCGGACGAACGGCTCGACTACTTCGTCACGGGCTACGGCACCGGTGGGACGCTCAAGGGCGTCGCGCGGGTACTCAAGGAACGCAGCCCGGACACCCAGGTCATCGCCTGCGAACCCGACAACTCACCGGTGCTCGGCAGCGGCATCCCGCAGGCCAGGAACCCCGACCGCTCGCCCGCGGCGAGCCACCCGATCTTCCGGCCGCACCTGATGCAGGGCTGGGGACCCGACTTCATCCCGCAGCTGACCGAGGATGCGGTCACGCTCGAGCTCATCGACCGCATCGTGCCGGTCAATGGCGCGGAGTCATTGAAGCTCGCGCGCGAGCTCGCGCGCCAGGAAGGCATCTTCGTCGGGATCTCGGGCGGCGCCACGCTCGCGGGCGCGCTCACCGTCGCCGCCGGCGCGGCGGCGGGCGCGAACATCCTCTGCATGCTCCCCGACACCGGCGAGCGCTACCTCTCGACGCCGCTGTTCGCCGACATCCCCGCCGACATGACCGAGGAGGAGATCGCGATCTCGCGCTCCACCCCGAACTACCGCTTCGACGTCGCCGCCGCACCGCCACCGCCGCCGACGGCGGCCGCCACCGCGCTCGCCGTACCCGTCACCGCCGATGCCGCGACGTTCGTGGCCGCGACGGTGGCCGATCCGGCGCAACCCGTCGTCCTGTTCGCGCTCGAGTGGTGCGAGTTCTGCTGGTCGGTCCGGCGCATGTTCGCGAGCCACGGTATCGCCTACCGCTCGGTCGACCTCGACTCGGTCGAGTACCAGGTGGGCAACCGGGGCGGGGAGATCCGCGCCGCGCTCACCGCCCGCACCTCGGTCGCGACGATCCCGCAGATCTTCATCGGCGGCGAGTTCGTCGGCGGCTGCACGGATGTCTTCGAGGCGCACAAGGCCGGGCGGTTGCAGGAGCTCCTCGACAAGAACGGTGTCGCCTACGATCGGGCGTTGAAGGTCGATGCGTATTCGTTCCTGCCGACCTGGCTGCACCCGCGCTGAGCCCTGAGGCAGCGCCCTCCGGCCGCAGGCAGTAGAATCCCGTGTCCGAAGGCCGTCGGGGGTGTCAGCGGGTGCGAAGCGGTGTGCATCTTTGGGTGATTGCGGCGGCGCTCGTGCTCGCCGGCATCGGTGCAGCACCGGCGGCAGCCGCGCAGGCCGTCGATGCGGTGCATCACCTGCTCGACCTCGTCACGACCAACCGCGACGACATGAACGACGCCGCCGGGCGCCTGCGCCCGCTCGTCCTGGCCGGCACCGTGAAGGAGGCCGAGCCCATCCAGACGGTGCTGTTCGCGGTCGGCTCGCTCGAGGCGCGGGCGGATGCGCTCGAGCTCGTGGGCTCGGTGCTCCTCGAGATGCACGCGCCGGATGACCTCACCGTCGCGCGTTCGGCGTTTCGGCGCGCGGCGCGGCGCACGCTCGAGACGGCGAACGACCAGCTCGACTTCATGAACGAGAGCCTGAAACGCATCAAGAGCCCCGAGGCGAGCGCGCAGGCGACGGTCGCCCGCGATGCGATCAAGGCGATACGGGACGCCGTGCAGCCCTTCACGGCGCGCGACTAGCGCCGGCCGGAGTCGAGCCGCGGGCTGGCTCCGAGCCGCTCTGCGATGCTGCGTTTGGGACCCCGGCGACGGGGATTCTCACCACGGATGGAGAGACACTCGATGCGATCCCACTGGCGCCGCCTCGCTGCCGGGTTGCCGATTGCGCTCCTGATGTTCCCGTTGCTGGCACACGATCGTGAAAGTACCGAGGCGCCGGTCGCGATGCCCTGCCAGCCAATCGCAAGCGTCGACAACCGCACGACACCCCCTGCGCTCTACGGCGCGGTGGCGAAGTGCATCCGGCACGACCGCTATCCCGAGGCGTTGGCACTCTTCGGGCTCGCAGGTGTCTACGGCCGGTTCGACGGGGAGCGCGTGTCGGACAAGACCGCGGGGCAGGCGTCGCAGGTACTCGTGATGGGGCTTTTCGCATCGTTGCCGAAGGATGCCGCGGCGCGGTTTGGCGCGGCGGCGACCGCCATGGGCAACGACCCGGCGGCGCTCGAGCGGCTGTGCGCCGCGGTGCGGGCGGTCGGGCCGCCCGACTACTACCCGAAGTACATGGTCCTGCACGGCATGGGCGCCGTGACCGCGGCGCTCGCGGGCGGGCCGCTCGACTCGACGCTCGAGCCCAACTTCGATGCCAGGGCGGGCTGGGAGGCGGCGCAGGCGGGCTATCTGCACTGCGCGGTGCCGAATGCGGCGGGCGCGCCTGCTGCGCCCGCGGGGGTCATCGCACCTCGCGCAGGCCCCCTTCTCCCGGCGGAACCTCCAGCGCACCCCACGACGGTCGTCGTGCCGCCCTCGGTGGATGAAAGTCCCGAGGCGCAGGCGCGCTGCCACCCGGGGCTCCTGCCGTCGACCGCGCCGATGCCGCCGCTCGATGTGAGCGGCCTGCCGGACCCGAGCATCGGTCACCTCAAGTTTCATTTCTGGGTGAATGGCGTGGGCGCGGTGACCCGCGTCGAGTTCACCGCCTCGAGCCTCGCGCACGACGCGGACCGGCAGACGCAGCTCGACTACCTCAAGCGGCTGACTTACCGCGTGCCCGCGCTCGATGAGTGCCGCGGGCGGGAGATGGAGCTCATCGCGGATTTCTTCGTGCACCGGGACGCGAGCGGGCTCTGGAAAACGCTCGTGCGGCTCTACCCGAGGAACGTCTACTCGGGCGCGGGCGTGCTCGAGCGGCGCGAGTAGCTCCGCGCGCGCCGCCCGCGGTTCAGCGGCCGAGTTCGATGATCCGGAACTGGCCAGGATTCCCGTGCGGGCGCGGGACGCCGGGCGGCACGACGAGCGTGACGAGGTCGCGGCTTCCGGTCGGCAGCGGTACCTCGATCGCACCCCCGACGACGTAGGTGCCAGTGAGCACCTCGCTATGGCCCTGCACGCGGATGTGCGTAAGCTCGGCGATCGCCGGCGAGTTCTTCCACGTCACGAGGTCGTGGATCGTCGCGGGGCGAAGGAGGCCGGCGTCGATGAGCGTCGCGATGCTTGCGTGGCCGACGGGCACGGCCTCGCGCACCGGGTCGAGCGCAGCGCTGCCGGGCGCTGCGAGGGCCGCGGCGGCGGGGCCCGGACTCAACTCGATGAGTCCGTCGGTCGCCGGGAAGGTCGCATCGATGCTGCGATTCAGCACCAGCGTCGCCGCGCTCGCAGCGTTCGGTGCGCCCTCGCTTGCGACCGCGAACCACGGGCACGCGCCGCGATCCGCGGCGCTCGTGCGAAGGACCGCGACGTCGGCGGGGAGTCCGGTCACGAACTGCGGCTCGTAGCCAGAGATCCACACGCCCACGATGCGGGATGCGGGGCCAAAGTGGATGCTCCAGACCGAGGAGCGGTAGGCGCCGAGCAGCAGCACGACGTTGCGGTCGGAGGCATCAGCCGTCACGTTGAACGTACTCATCCGCGCGGCAAAGCCGCTCAACTTGCGATTCGGTATCGGGGCCTGGTAGCCGCCCGATGCGTAGACGCGGTAGTCGGCGGGCAACCCCGCCGCCCACCGGGCGCAGTCGCTGGCCGGTGGAGCCTGGCCTGCCGCGGCCGTGCCGAGGTTGACGTCCTGCGCGAGCCCGGAGGCCGGCGCCACGTTCTGAGTCAGCGCGACGGCCGGCGCCGGCGGCGGAACGGTCGGTTGCGAGGCGTCGACCGGCAGCGGCGGAGCCGTGAGGTGATCGCGGATGAAGCGGTGGCTCGCGCGGCCGCACTGCGTCATCGGTAGCACTAGCACCGCCAGGATGACGACGGTCCAGGCGGTCTGCGAGCCGGGGTCGCGAGCGGTATCCGACCGCGGCGCGCGCGCGGCATGGCCCGCGTTCCGCGCGAAGTATTCATTGGTGGAGGGCTCCGGCGTGCCGGCCGATTCCGGCGCCGGGACACTTCCCGCGAGCGGAGCCGCGGCCGCCTCGGGCGGTGGCACGCTGCGCGGCGTATCTGCAACGCGCGAGGCCGCGACCGGGAACACGCGAGGTTCAGGTCGAGTGGCGGACGGCGCGCGCGCGGCCGCTGCCGCCGCGCGCAGCGGTGATGGCGGCGGTTCCCCGGCGGGCTCCTCGAGCGATTCCGGCGCCGCCGGCGGCATCGGCGCTAGCCAGCCCACGAGCAGGAATACGACGCCGGCACCGATGACGGCGAGGATGTTCGCGAGCTGTCCGAGCGAGCCGAAGTCGAGGAGTGCGACCTTGGCGGCGGCCGCGACCATGAGTACGGCGCCGCCCATCCAGAGCGGGCGCGACAGCCGGCGCCGGCCCCACACCGTCATGATCGCGCCGAGCATTGCCCAGACGAAGGAGGTGAGCGCGGTGTAGCGCATGTGCGCGAGCTCGCGCAGGTCGAGGTCGCCGGGCGGCCCGAATGCCCGCAGCAGGCTCGTCTGCACCACGAGCCCTGCGCCGAGCGCACAGGCGGGCGCGACCCAGCGCGGCAACGGTGCCACGTCCCGCTCGCGCAGTACGAGGAGCGCGAGACCTGCGAGACAAAGGAGCTCGAGCGCCACCGCCCACGGCGAGCGGCCGATCGCGGCGGTCGTTGCAATCGCGAGCGGCACAGCGAACGCGAACGCGCACATGTGGACCGCGGTCGCGCGCCAGTCGGCGCAGCGGCGGTGCGCGATGTCGCCGAGTATCGCGACGCCGAGCGCGGCGACAACGGCCGCGCAGAACGGGAATTGCGGTGCGTCGATGCCGGCGAGCTTGCCCGTGTGCATGGCCCACAGGCCGGCGACGATCGGTGCCGTGACAGCGGCGAGCATGCGCCCGACGCGCGTCGCGGGCTCGGCGCCAGCGCGGCGGACCGAGAGCCACACGAGGACGAGGGGCGCGAGCGCGAGCGCCCCCCACGACATTTCGACGGGTGCGCTAACCGCCGCCCACGAGGCCGAAAAGAGGACGCCCAGGGTTACCCCGACGATTGCATCGGGAACCGAACGGCCCTCGATCCGCACGAAGGCGAGGAACGCGGCGGCGAGCAGGAACGCCGCGTGGACGACGAGGGCGAGCGACACGAGGTCCCAGCGGACGAGTTCGATCCCAAGTGCAATGACCCCCCAGCCGATACCGACGCTGAGGAGCAGCGTGTCGAGGCTGTGGCGGATCGTGCGGCAGAGGTAGCCGGCGAAGATCAAGAGCCCGGCGCCGATGATTCGCTCAAGGAAGAGCGCGTTCAGGAAGGCCGTGCTCGCGGGCGGCGTGGCGAGGCTACTCAGGACGTGAAAGATCCCGGCGATCGGCACGAGACCGGCGAGCGTGCTCGTGAGCACGGTCGACGCCGAGCGACGGGCCGCGAGCCACAGCGCGAGTACCGTGAAAGCGAGCGCGAGCAGCTCCCACGGCAGGTCGCTGAAGCGGGCGGCGACGGTCGCCCCGGCCAGCACGATGCCGATGACCGCGTGCACGACGGCGCCGTCCCGGCGTGTGAGGCCGAGGTAGGCCGCGAGCGCGAACCAGATGGCGGCGAGGGCCGCGAACTCGTTCGAGAGCACCGGGCGCGACGGGGCGATCGCGACCGCCGATAGTCCCGCGACGACGGGAAGCGCGAGAAGGTAGATGAGATCGAGTCGCTCGATCCAGACGCTCTTGGAATCGCGCCGCTCGAGGATCGGCATGAGCGCATGAAGACCCGTGAGCCCGAGGAGCGCCGGCAGCATCACCGCAGCGTGCGCCGGGCCGTAGTACTTGCCGGTCCACGCGAAAAAGGCCCCGCCGCCGAGCGTGAACAGGAAGCTGAGATGGATGAGCGGCCGCCAGCCGCGCGCCGCGACCATGACGAGAGTGAGCGTGCTCGCGCCCGCGAGGTAGCCGAACACAATCGCCGGACCCGGGTCATTGATCGCGAACGCCGGCGCCAGGAACGCGCCCAGCATCGCGAGGAGCGCGAGCGACAGCGCTCCGCGCGTGATCGCGTAGACGCCGGCGCCGACCGCGGTCAGCGCGAGCAGCGCGACGCCGTTGGTGCCGTCGAGGTAGTGGACGAGCGCGAAGGCGCTGTAGGCGGTGAGGTAGGCGACGCCAAACGCCGCGCCGCCGAGCGCGAGAGAGACTGCGCGGCGGCCGGAGCCCAGGCGCGTGAGGGTCGCGCCGAGCGCAAGGAGGCCCGCGGCCGCGACGCCGCTCGCAAGCTTTACGGACGGGGCGAAGTCGAGGTTGATGAGCGCGAATCGAAGCAGTGCGCCGACGCCGACGACGAGGAGCCCGCCGCCGAGTTTCGCCGGCCAGTTGCCGCCCGTCAGCCACGCGATCAGCCCGACCGGTCGGCGTGGCAGTGTCGCGGCTGCACCCCGTGCCTCGATGGCGAGTACGAGCGCGAAGATGGCCGCGACGGAGAGCAGAAAGAGGAGTGCTGACATTGCCCCGTCCCTGGGAAGCGACCGTCTCTAGCCTAGCAGGGCCACTTTCTGGGACCGTGACAGGCCACTCAGCGGCCGTCGTCCGTTCGGCCGCGAGGGCCCTCGAACGGGCCGTGGCGGTACCCTACCGGTGCCTTACGCCTGCTGGCTGCGGTACTCGGCAACCGAAATGATCCGCTGCGCGCGCGTATCCCAGAGGATGCACTTCGAGGCCTCCAGCACCTTCGACAGCTTGATCCGCGTGACGCTGGCGAAGAGCTCGCGGTTGTCGTCGTGGCACTTCACGAGGCAGTAGTTCGGGATGCTGGCCGACAGGTGGTGGATGTGGTGGTAGGCGATGTCGACGGTGAACCAGTCGAGCCAGCGCGGCAGCACGAGGAAGCTAGAGCCCTCGATGGCGCCCGTGTAGTAGTCCCAGCGCTCCGTGTCGCTCGCGTAGGCGTGCTCGAAGTTGTGCTGCACCGTGAAGAGCACGATGCCGGCGCCGCCCGCGAGCGATACGCTTCCGATGTAGACCGAGAAGAAGAGCGCCGGCCCACAAGCGAAGCTCATCAGCACCCAGATGCTGATGAGCGCCAGGTTGTTGAAGGCCATGTGCCAGTACTCGGTGCGCGACTGCCAGTAGCGGGTCTGGAAGGAGGCGACGCTCGCGCCGATGCCGCGAAATGGCCGCGAGACGAAGCCCTGCAGCACGTGCAGGAGGAGTTCTATGCTTCCCTTCAGCCACGTGAACCTGGGATTGAAGATGAGGTAGATGAAGCCACCGACGGGTGCCGCCCCGATGGTGCGGATCTGCCGGTACATGCGCTGCTGGCCGGGCGAGAGCGCGGCGTACTCAGCAACCGACAGCGTCGTCAGCGGGCCCCGGTACTTGTCCCAGTTGCCGTTGTTGGTGTGGTGGAAGTTGTGGTGCTGCGACCAGACGTACTGCGGCATGCCGGAGATGACGCCGAAGAGGAAGCCGAACGCCCTGTTGAGAGCCTGCGTGCGAAAGAGGCTGCCGTGGCCGCAATCGTGCATCAGCGCGAACACCCGCAGCGTGAAGAGGGCCATGAGGATCGTGACGCCTGCGGTCAGCCAGTACGAGACGCGTGCGCCCGCGACCGCAGCCCACCAGAGGAGCGCGAGCGGGACAAGGGTAGTCAGGACCTGGAGGAGTGCGGTGCCGTTGTTCGGCTTCGCGTAGCAACGGACGGCGATCCGCATCTTTTGTTGTAGTTCGCAGGTCGACGACACTGTGCGGCAGCCTCGAGGCTTATCGTGATTTTGAAGCCTTACCCGGGGCGGAGTATGGCAGAGGAGCCCGGTCGCGTCGCCCGAATGGCCGTGATCGATCGCACGTTTGCCGAATTGCCTTACTCGGCGAATCGGCAGCGGCGCGCCCTAAGTATTGACAAGGAGCCGTGGCGTCGCGGCGCATTCCTCGCCAATCGCCGCTCTCGGCCAAGCGCTATCTCGACTCGCCCGCCCGGTCGTTTGAGCGGACGGGGCGGTTCTCAGGGAGCCCGCCGCCCGCCGAAATCACGAGGATTTCGGCCGCGTGATCGTTTTTGTCGCCCGGTACGCCAACGAGGCCCGGGCGAGGAAGATGACGCCCATCACGAGCGAACGCCACTCGAAGGAGCCGCCGGTCGCGAGTGGCGGCAGGACGCCGATGAGGACCCTGACGATCCCAAGGCCGCTCGCGAACAGCGGCATCAGCGGCATGCCAGCCGGGGTCTGGTACTCGACGTTGCGGCTGTTGCAATCGATGGGCGCGGCCGTCGTCTTCTGGCGTGCCGCACAGGCTTCAGAGCACGTGACGCTCAGCACCTCGACGCGCGCACAGGCCGGGCACACGGCCCGCCCGCAGACGTGGCACACGCCGATCGCCTCGGCATCCTGGTGGGTAAAGCAGCGCGTGGGCCAGTCGCTGGCCTTCAGTGCGGGCGTGCGCCGATTGCTATGATCGGGATGGAGGCGTGGACGCGTCCACGCAACTTAGCATCCGGAGCTGCGATGCCCGGGCTTCAAGCGCTTGGCGTTACGACCGGCGTCGCGCTCGCATCAATGGCTGTTGCAGAGCCGGTATGCGATGACCCTTGCATGCCCATCCGGCAGGCCATCGCCGTGATGGGCGCGACGATGGCGGGATGCGACAGGGCGTTTCCGGCCGCGCACGGCGCTCACGTGATGGCGTTCAAGAACTGGAAATTGCTCAAGTACCGGATTCCCGGCCGCGCCGACGTCCTTGCCGGTAAGACCAGCGACCTGGCGAACGCGCGGGCGATGGTCGCCAACGACTTCAATTCGCCGATCGATGACCAGGCCATCGAGTGCGAAGGGTGCCGGGGCCGGCTCGACGCTCAGGACCCCTTGGTACCGGCCGCGCTGCTTGCGCCTTACGCGCCGCTGCCCTGACGGACACGAAGGACGGGCGAGAACGCACGTCCGGGCGGCCGACCTCGGGTATCGATCGCCGCGATGTTGCGAGGGCAAGCTGCGGGTATCGCGAGGTACGGTTTTAACCGACGCTCGTCGACGATGCACCCGTCGGTTCGTGGCAGCGGCTGAAATACACGTGGCGACTCCGCGGCTGAGCGACGTCGACGGCGGTAAAAGCGCCGTCGCGTGCCGCGGCGCCGCGCGTGCTCGCCGTTCGGCCTGGCGTTGAGCCTCCGCGCGGGAAGAGCGCGCGACGCACCCCGCCCGTGCGCGGTCGACAGTCGATGTCCGTATCTACACAAGGGAGAGCGATCATGGGGGCAGCCAAACCGAAGCCCGGGGTCCTCGACAATTTCCGGATTCACGGCCGGGCGTCGTGCGCAAAGGCGATCCGCAACGGCTGGGTGGCAGCCATGGTTTCGGCAAGTCTCACCGCGCTCCTGGCCGGCGTCGGCCTCTTCAAGCAACCGTCCGACGCCAAGCTCGACTACTTCCTCGATCCCTGGCTCTTCGTCGATGTCGCGTTGCTGCTCGTGGTCGCGTTCTTCGTCTACCGCAAGAGCCGCGTCGCCGCGACGATCCTGGTGATCTATTTCCTCGCGGGCAGGATTCTGCTGATCAGCGAGCTCGGGGCCGCCGCATCGAGCGGAACGCTCCTGGCGATCGTCTTCTTCTTATTCTATGTAACTGCTATGCGAGGAACCTATATCGGGCACCGCGCGTACAGGACGCCGGCCGCCGGCGCAGGGAGCGGCGAGGCGGCGTGACGCATCGCGCGGCTGGACCCGGCCGCGAGCGTCGGGGTGCGTCGAGTCGTATCGGGGCGGGGAAGTAGCGCGCTTGGCGCGGCGAACCGGCGTCGGGCCCGGGTCCGGGCAACGGATCGCGATGAATTGGCTCCCCGGGTAGGACTCGAACCTACGACCCAGCGATTAACAGCCGGCCGACTTCCGCATTGCAACGCACAATAGCGCAAACAGACAATGCGTAACCTATTGAATTTCAGCCTGACGACATAACCGCGTTGGGAGCGTAGGTGTGTTCCTCGGCGTCACTTGGAGTGCCTCAGTGCACTGAGATTGCAATGCAGGCGCAAATGGTTGAAGTTGATGCGCTTCGGGCGGAAGTTGCTCAACTGCGCGACCTCACTACGCAGATTGCCGCCTTGCGTGGCGTTGATCGCGGTAGCGCAGACTTGACCGCACGCGTCGCAGCGGCGAAGTAGACATGGCCGGTACCGCTACGACGACGCCCGCGACGATGCGGGCGCTCTCGTATTGGCGCATTAGCGGCGCGTACCGAACCGCCCCACGGCGGCACCGGCGGCCGCCCCCAAATCTGCCCAGGTCGCCGCACGCCCGACAGCGCGGCCGGAAGCCCGCCAGGCGCCGGGTGCCGTGGCCCTGGGCGACCGGTTGCGCAAGGTCGAGGTCGGCCCATCGACGGCACGCCGGGCACCAAGCGGCGACGCCGTGATTGGCGTCGAGCAGGGATACCCGGAATTGGGCCCCTCACTGCGAGCGCCCTGGTGGCCAGCGTGGGCAACGCAACGTCGTTCAAGAACGGCCGGCAACTCGCTGCCTGGATCGGCTTGGTCCCGCGCCAGAATTCATCGGGCGGCAATGAGCGTTTGCTTGGCATCAGCAAACGTGGCGATTCCTACTTGCGAACGCTGCTGATCCACGGCGCGCGAGCCGTGCTGTTCAGTCTGAAGCGTCGTGCTGATAGAACCGAGGGCTGGCTCTCACGCCTCGCGGCACGGCGTAATCCCAATATTGCTGCAGTGGCATTGGCCAACAAGAACGCGCGTATCGTTTGGGCGCTGCTTGCACGTAATTGCGAATATCGGGTCGGCCACCAGCAGGTCATTGCAACTGCGGCGTAGCGTCCAGCGCCAGATCGCACACCGCTTTGCGCATCAACACACCACGGATTGCATAGGCGTTTTCGACGTGATGGCACCACAGGTCAGACCGGGGTCGATTCAACCTGACAAATCCACGGGACCTCAACAGTCCGCCTAAGTGATCAGGCACCGACCAGCATATTCCATCAGGGCCCGCGGGCATGCGCCGCACACAGAGGCCGAATGTATGGCTGCAATCTCTACCTGTGAACCAGAACGAAGAGGGCTCTTGGCAATTGGGGGGCGTCCATGTATGGATCGTGCATCGGAGACCTCGGACCCGTGGGCGGGTTTGGAAGTCTGCCGGAGGGTCGACAGCGCTGTCACAGAAACGACAATCTGCCGACAGGCTCAGAACTGTGCGAAAAGGACCCCGTGCCGGGCCCGCCGTACGGCGCTACGCGAGCGCGATGAGTTGCTCGTCCGAGCCCTGAGGCGATCCCATCGCGGCCGCGTTGACGCCGGGTATATGCGGAGCGCGGGTTATCCACAAAAGTGATCGAAAAAGGCATCAACCTTGTCGCTGACCCCTTTCCGGGCCCCGGCCTGTGGTGCCGTCCTGGGTTCGACCCCGTCGGCGGCCCTGGCCCCGTCAATACCGAGGGACCAGGCCCGGTAGCGATCGGCGGCGCCCGGGTCTGTGCCGAATCGCTTTGACAGTTCTGGCGAGCCGGGAGGATGATTCGCTGCGAAGCCTTGCTGCGGCCTGGAATCGGTCGCTGCGAACGATCAGCGGAACGATCAGCTCATGGCGTCGGCTTCGTGCCCGAAGACATCCCGCAGAGGTGCAACGGTGACCTACAAAATTTCGTGGCGGCACTCGCCGGCAGCGTTGGCCGCGATGGTCAGTGCGCTGTTAATCGCGAGCGCCGCAATCGGCCTCGTTCAGGCGGCCGACGTGGCCGCAGACTTCGAAGTCCCGCCGGAACTGTCGCCCGCCGTGCTGCTTCCGCAAGCGACGGTTGCAACGGCGGATTACCACATCGGCGATCCGGTTCGCAGCGACGGCTTAATGCGTCGCTACGTCGTAGACAGCAAATTCGGGCAGTTCGAGGCCTACGGCAGTTCGGAACTTGCTGCTCGCATCCGCGAAGTCGCGGCGCTGTCCGAACTCGCCAAGACTTCCGACGTCGAGCTGATTGCCGGTGGCGTTGGACGTGGCGTCGAATCACAAGTGCAGACGGCGGTCGCCCTGGTCGGGCACCCCGTCAAGACGATTACAGGCATTCCGACGGGCATTGCGCATCTATTCCGCGGCTACGGCGACAAGGGCAAGGAGCTGGTCGGCGAGACGAAGAAAAGCGCTCAAGGCCAATCCAGCGGCAGCGGCAGCGGCA
>JANXUT010000042.1 GCA_025356075.1 Pseudomonadota bacterium
GCCCTTCGAGCGCATGCTGGTCGACTCTGGCATCCAGCTATTTAAGTACTACCTTGACATTAGCCGCAAGGAACAGAAGCGACGTCTTAGTCAGCGCGCCGCGGACCCCCTCACCCATTGGAAAGTCAGCCCCGTAGATGAGACCGCGCTCAAACGATGGGACGACTACAGCGCCGCCCGTGACGCCATGCTCGAGCACACGCACGCCCGAAGCGCTCCCTGGATAGTCGTGAGCGCCGATAACAAAAAGCACGCCCGCCTCAATGTTCTCCGCGACCTGGCGCGACGCATCGAGTGCCCTGACAAGAACAAGCATCTGGCCGTACCCGATCGCCGCGTCCTGCGTCCATACGGTCCTGATCGTGGAAAGTTATTGGCCCGGTAAGGCGACCAACAGACCGGCGGTCTGGAGTTGACCCGTTTTAGTGGACACCTCATCGTTGGATTTGGAGGTGTTCGACATGGCGGACAAGACGACCCGGTACACGCCGGAGTTTAAGCGACAGATGGTCGGATTGGTGCGCAGCGGCAGGACGCCGGCGTCGCTGGCGAAGGAGTTCGGGCCGTCGGCCTGGACGATCGGACTGTGGGTCAAGCAGGACGCGCGTGACGCTGGCAAGGGCGACGGCGGGCTGACGAGTGCGGAGCGCGAGGAGCTGAGCCGGCTCCGCCGCGAGAACCGCAAGCTCAAGGAAGAGCGGGAGATTCTTTCAAAAGCCGCGGCCTGGTTCGCGACGGAGAGCGATCCCTCGAAGCGCTCTTCGCGTTCGTGAAGGCGAACCAGGCCACCCATCCGGTAGGGGTCATGTGCCGGCTGCTGCGGGTCTCGAGGAGCGGGTTCTACGCGTGGGACGAGCGGCCAAGGAGCGCTCGCGCCCTTCAGGATATCGCGTTGACGGCGAGGATCGAGGCGATCCACCGGCGTTCGAAGGGTGTGTACGGCTCGCCGATGATCCATGCGGAGCTCGCGGACGACTACGGGATCCGTATGGGTCGCAAGCGGGTCGCGCGGTTGATGCGAGCGGCTGGGCTGCGAGGCGCGACCTTGCGGCGCTACGTCGTCACGACGCTGGTAAATCCGGGCTCGGAGCGCGCGGTGGATCTGGTCGACCGGAAGTTCTACAGCGACGGTCCGGATCGGCTGTGGGTTGCCGACATCACCTACATCCCGACGTGGGCCGGGTTCCTGTACCTGGCGACGGTGCTGGACGTGTACTCGCGGCGGATCGTTGGCTGGGCGATGGAGACGCACCTCAGAACCGAGCTCATCGTGGCGGCGCTCAACATGGCGATCACGCAGCGCCGACCGTCGGCGGTGATCCACCACTCGGACCGAGGCTGCCAGTACACAAGCTACGCGTTCGGCAAGCGCTGCCAGGAGGCCGGCGTGATGCCGTCGATGGGCTCGGTGGGCGATGCGTATGACAACGCGATGGCGGAGAGCCTGTTCGCAACGCTCGAGCGCGAGCTGCTCAATCGACGGACGTTCAAGAGCCACGCCGAGGCGAAGATGGCCGTGTTCGAGTGGATCGAAGGCTGGTACAACCCGCATCGGCGTCACTCGTCGATCGGATATCGCTCGCCGGTCAACTACGAGCGCGCACATCAGCGCTCAGCAGCGTGAACCAGAAGCTTCTGCCGCCTGCGGCGGCAGACTGCGGTTCGGGGTAGGATCGATGGTGAAGGACATGATCAGATCAGGAACCTAAGACGGAAAGCCGTCCACTGAAACGGGGCAGGTCCAGTCAGCCCAGTGCGCAGGATGCAAATGTGACTCACGCATCCGTCACAACTGTTGCGGGGACCGTCTGTGTTCTCCTCTATCTGAGCAGTGCAGCGGCGGCGGCGCTACATGCGTTGCTCACCAAGCCGGATCCCCGCAGCGCCGTGAGCTGGATTGCGCTTTGCTGGCTCTTCCCGCTCGGCGGGTCGGTACTGTATTGGTTGTTCGGCATTAACCGTGTACGAACGCGTCCGAGACCGTCCCGCCCTGGTCGGTCGAACAATGCGTCCGAATTGGACGCCTCAGGTGGAGCAACTAATTTGGCCGCCTTGAGGCGTGTCGGGAACGCCTTGACCCGATGGCCGCTGGTCGCCGGCAATGACCTGGAACCACTTCATAATGGCGAACTCGCGTTCCCGAGGATGCTGCGTGCGATCGACGAGGCTAAACGTTCCA
>JANXUT010000050.1 GCA_025356075.1 Pseudomonadota bacterium
GCGGCACAAAATCCAGCACCGACGGTGGCAGCAGCCATCCCTGCTCGACATCCCAATCACGGAAGGTCTTGGACATGCTGCGTAATCCCCAATCCGCCTGCTCCAAGTGTACTTTAGGTATTACTCGGACGGGCTCCTAGCGGCTGCCGCGGCCGAGTGCCCGGTTCGTGAGGGTCTCACCGCCACCGGTCGCCCGGCGCCGTCACATAGATCTTCCAGAGTTATCCCAACGGCAGCACGAGCGGCACGATCACGACGCCGGGGAAGATGCCTGCGAATGAATTGGCGATGTCGGGGCCCAGCGTGTGGCCCAAGTACCGCGGAAGCCACGCTGGAGGCACCCAGATGCGCTTCCAAAGGGATTCGAAGATCAGTAGCGGCATCATCCTGACCGGATATCGCACGCCGAGGAGGCAGAGCAGCGTAAGCGCGCCAAAGAAGCTCGCCCCGACGCCATGCCAGAAATTCCACGGCCGCGCGTGAGGCAGGATCGCCGGCCACGTCCGCAACCCCTGTGCCAAACCAAGCACGAGATACGCAGCCCCGAGCACGTAGAGGCGATAACGCAGAAGCTCCGCGCCGAATGGTGTCTGCACCATCGTGAAACTACGGTGTCATCCTGCCGATATGGTTCATTGAAACGAAACCAAGAAGCTCTCGCAAGGTGACCCCGAACGGTACGCTCCGCTGCGACGCGTGCCTGCGGCACCGCTTCTCCCCGTGGATGGCTAAGAAAGGGGGGCTGTTGCAAAGACTGCAACTTTTCAGACCGTCGGGTGTTCTCGGAGTGCCAGCAGGGGAAGGATTTCCTCGATGTTCGCGGCGATGCACCATCAAAGAAGACAAGTCGTTGTGACATGCCTTCTGGGTATTCGTCCGGACCAGTTTCGCGTTGACGAAGAAAGTTGCAAAATCAATCGCGTGGCTGCGTCCGGTCGTGACAGGCCGTGGACGCCCGTGGACTTGGTCGAGCCAACGTCGCGGCAGTGGCGGACGGGAGATGAAGCAATGAGCGTCACCGATTTACCGGCGATTATGGGAACAGTTCTGATTGTTGCTGGGCTCGCCCTGGTTGGCGTTTCGACCTGGTCCCGCGCCGAAGGGAGTGAAAAGACCACTCAGGCCGGAGCGCTCATCATTGTGCTCGGCGCATTTCTCCTGGGGTTGTCGATATTCGTGCCACATGGACGATAGGACGTGAGCGTCCGGCCGTCCCGCCCGAACGGCCGCTTTCCGGCGGCGGCGCTGGAGTCAGGCACGGTGTGACAGCCGGGCGCTCGCCTTAAACGCGCGACGCGTCAGGCCACCTGGTGCCGTGTGTCGCCTTATATGGCGACTGTGACATGCCCGCGGGCGTGAGCCGAGGTCGGCGCGACGTTCCCATCAACTCTCTTGAATCAGGGCGTACCGCGCCAATTAGCGTTTTGACGGCCATACACAGCTCGTCTATGGTCTGTGCATGGCAACCAAGACGATTTCGATAGAAACAGACGCGTATTCCCTCCTTGCCAACGAGAGGAAGGATCGCACCGAGTCCTTCTCGCGCGTATTCCGGCGCCTGTTCGCAGAGCGGCCCACGCTCACGGCTGGTGAATTGCTGGACGTGATGCAGGAATTCAAGGGCAAAGGTGCGGGACCGCGACGCAAGCGGTCCTGAGCACGCTGCTGCTCGATACCAGCTTCCTCGTCGAATCTTAGGACGAGCTGGCGAGTGCTCGTCCGGGCCCGGCGGACGCGCTCCTCGCGACCCGCCGCAAGGTGCCAGTCGCTATCAGCATCGTGACGCTGGGGGAATTTGCGCAGGGATTCCTCGATCCCATCGCGCTCAACGAATTCGTTCGCCCATTTCGCGTCGTCCAACTATCACGCATGATCGCCTGGCGAACCGCGCTCCTGCAGACATCGATTTCACGTCGACTCGGCGAAAATGACGCTTGGATCGCCGGAACAGCACTTGCCTATGGAGCGACGCTGGTTGCTCGCGAGCGAGCATTGTCCCGCGTGCCGCGACTTGACTATCTGACATTCTAGGACCGGAAGCGCGGGTATGAACGAGTCGCCGGGGAGCCACAATGGCGATTCGCGTTAGCGCCGGCTTGCCGCTTCTCGGCGCGCAGCAGACGATTCGTCGAGCGCGTGCAACCGGGCGCACCTCACGAGACAGTAATGTCAAAACGAATCTCGTTCGGCGGCACCGAGTTCGGACCGTTCCGGTTCGAGATTGCCGATCTATCACTGCCGACTGGTTTCGATGGATTCGTCGGCTACAACTTCTTCGCCAAGCACGTGGTCTGCTTTGATTTTCCGCAAAGGCGGCTCTTGATCGGGCGGTGAGCCGCGGACCCAGCCCGGCGCTCGCCGTGCGCACGCAGTTCGGTCGATGACGCGCGGTGAGGCTAGTGCCGTGGCGGCGAGGCCACCGAAAGGTCGGCGAAGAACGCGACTTGCTCGACAACTCGGCCGAACCACGGGTGCGTTATCGTGAGCGTGAAGCTGAACCGCCCGTCGCACTCCTCGCGGTGCCTGACTTCGACGACACCGGGCGTGAGCCACGCGGGGATCGTGAAGGACCGCGTCCCGAGCCTCACGAAGAAGCCGACGCTCCTGAATACGAGCGCGCGCTCATCGACGCTGAGCACGAGGCGCATGCCGACACCGGCGCCGACGCATTCCTCGAGACCCGTGGGCCCGGCGAAGTTCTTGCTCGAGTGGATCACCTGTGGCGGCCGTCCCGGGCGCGCATAGAGGCGAGTCCAGCGCTGGCTAGCGCCTGCGTCCTCGGCCGTCACGACGACGCAGGCGGCGACCCGACCGCTCCCGGCGAGTGGCAGCGGCGCGCCGATCGGGCGTGCGAGTTGGCCGAAAACGCGCCCGGCGAGGGTGAGCCGGGTGCTCGCAACTTCACCCGTGTAGACCGCCGAGGCAGTCGGGCCGAGGTGCCGGCTGAAACGGCGGCGAACGGGCAGGGGCAGCCGACGCCAGGCCGCCGGAGCAAGCAAGCGCTCGAACCGATCGTCGGTAGAGGCCGGCGAGTCGCGGTGAACCGGGAAGCGATTTCTGGCCGCGTCGCTCACGGTAGCCCCTACGCGCTCGCGCGCCGACGCAGGGCGCCGCCTTTGCCCGGCAGGAATCGTGCGATTCCGGCGCCGAGCGTGAGGAGCCTCGCGACCTGCGCCTTCGGCAGCGACAGCACGTCGTCGTGCCAGTGGCCAAGGCGCTCGACGAATTCAAGCATCGCCGTGAGGCGGCGTTCGACCAACGGGTTGAGCGCGGGGTCGGCACCGGCCGCGACGAGGCACTGGCGCAGCGCCGCCGCGGCCGGGTCGAGCTCGCGCGCCTTCCTGCCCGCCGCGATCCGCTGGACGATGGCCCAGAGGTCGGTTTCGGCGAGGTAGAAGTCGCGGCGATCGCCGAGCACCGGCACCCGGCTGATGAGCTGCCACGCGAGGAGCTCGCGCAGCGACGTCGACACGTTCGAGCGTGCCATTGCGAGATGGCTCGCGATGTCCTCCGCGGTCAGCGGCTGTTCTGCGAGGTAGAGGAGGGCGTGCACCTGAGCAACGGAACGATTCATCCCCCAGCGCTCACCCATCTCACCCCAGCTGAGCACGAACTGGTGGGTCGCGGCGGGGAGCGCGGGTCGTTCTGTTCTTTCTGTCATGACAGAATTATCTGACAGAACTGCCTTAGTACGCAATACTCATGTGACATAACCTCTAGCCGCCACGACCCCGCCAGTGCTGTCCCGCGCGCCCTCGCGCCCCGCCCGCAGCCGCCACGAACCGATGAAAACGCGCGTCTCCCCGGCGGCGTGGCAAGATTGCCGGTGACTCGCGCGGCATCGCGCCCCGAGCGTCGTACCGAGGTGCCCCATGTCCGTGACCGCCGTCGTGCTGATCAAGGCCAAGACCCAGGAGATCAACAAGCTCGCGCAGTCTCTCGCCGAGCTCGAGGGTGTCACCGAGGTCTACTCGGTGGCCGGTCGATACGACCTGGTCGCGATTGTGCGGGCGAGCCGCAACGACGAGATCGCCGACATCATCAGCCAGCGGATGCACCAGGTGCCCGGAATCGTCGATTCGGAAACGCTGATCTCGTTTCGCGTCTACCGGAACTCCGACGTCGAGGCTGGCTTTTCGCTCGGCGCCGACGAGTAGCCTTAAGCGCTACTTGCGGGCCAACTCCGCCGCCACGCGCCGGTAGGCTTCCCTGAACGGAATTCCTTCTCGCACGACAAGCTCGTTCGCGCGCTCGGCCGCCCGCATCGCGGGGTCGAGCTTGATGTTCTCAGCCTTGAACCTCACGCCTGCGAGCGCGGGCGGCAGGATGTCGAGCGTCTGCGCGGCGAGGTCGATCGCGCGAAAGAGCGGCACCTTCAGGAGCTGCAGGTCCCGCTGGTAGCCGCTCGGCAGCTTCCCGATGATGCCGAGCGCCTCGGCGAGGCACGCCTGGGCGCTCGCAGAACGGCCGCGGATGAGCTCGAACACGTCCGGATTTCTTTTCTGCGGCATGATCGAGGAGCCGGTCGTGAACGCGTCCGGCAACTCGACGAACGCGAACTCCTGCGTATAGAAGAGGAGGAGGTCGGCGGCAAGCCGGCCCAGGTCCGTCATCAGCAGTGCGAGCTCGAAGAGGACCGTCGCCTCGGCCTTGCCACGCGACAGCTGAACCGCGGTCACGGGCTCATGGTTGACCGCGAAGCCGAGCCTCGACTGAGTCTCGCGGCGGTCGAGCGGCAGCCCCGGCGTCCCGTAGCCCGCGGCTGAGCCGAGCGGGTTCTTGTCGATCCGGCGGCGGGCGCTCTTGAGTCCCTCCGCATCGTCGGCGATCTCGGCCGCGAAGCCCGCCGCCCAGAGCGCGACGCTGCTCGGCATCGCCTGCTGCATGTGCGTGTAGCCCGGGAGCGCAACGGTCGCGTGGCGCGCGCCGAGCTCGGTGAGCGCGCGGGCGACGCCCTCGGCGCCGGTGCCGAGCGCATCGACCGCATCGCGAAGGTAGAGCCGAAGCGCCGTCAGCACCTGGTCGTTCCGCGACCGGCCGAGATGAATCCTTCCTCCCACCTCGCCGACGCGCGCCGTCAGGCGCAATTCGAGCGCCGTCTGCCCGTCCTCGTCGGCAAGCGCCACCCTCCACTCGCCGCGGCCGTGGGCAGCGCCAAGCTCGGCGAGCGCGGCGCTCAAGGTCGCAAGGTCCGACGCTGTGAGAAGGCCGGCCGCGTGCAGCCCCGCGGCGTGGGCGGTCGAGGCCCGGACGTCGTAGGCGACCAGCCGGTCATCGAGCGCGTGGTCCTCGCCCGCCGTGTAGGCGAGCACCCGCTCATCGAGCGGCGCGCCCTTGTCCCAGAGGCGCGTCACGCGCCGGGCCCGCCGGGCTGCTGTTCGGCCGCCGACAGCGCCTTGATGTCGGCGACGATGAGTGTGCCGAGTCCTTCGTTCGTGAAGACCTCCGCGAGCAGCGCGTCGGTCGACTTGAACGAGATCACGTGCACGCGCCTCACGCCGCCGCGGATCGCAGCCTCGATCGCCATCGCCTTCGGCATCATGCCGTCGGCGAAGCTGCCGCCGGCCTCGAGGCGCTTGAGGCCGTCGAGGTCGGTGTAGGAGACGAGCGTCGAGGGGTCGCCCAGGTCCTCGAAGATCCCCGCCGCGCCCGTGCAGAGAAGGAGCTTCTCGGCGCCCAGGGCCGCGCCGATCCGTGCGGCCACGGTGTCGGCGTTGATGTTGAGCACCGTGCCTTGCGCATCGCAGCTGATGGGGCTCACGACCGGCATGTAGCCTGCGTCGAGCAGCTGGTTCAGCACGTCAGGCTCGATGGCCTCGATGTCGCCGACCTGGCCGTAGTCGACCTGGCTGCCATCAGCAAGCCGGACCGGCGCGCGGCGGTGGGCGCGCACGAGCCCGCCGTCGACGCCGGAAATCCCGACCGCCTGGATGCCGAGCTCGCGGCAGATGCCGAGGAGGCGCGTATTGAGGAGCCCGTTCAGCACCATGACGGTCACCTCGACCGTCTTCGCGTCCGTGACGCGCCGGCCGTCAACCATCTTGGGCTCGAGGCCGAGCGAGCGCTGCATCTCATCGAGCTGCGGGCCGCCGCCGTGAACGAGCACGACGCGGATGCCGACCTGGTGGAGGATCGCGACCTGCTCCATCAGCGAGCGGGTGGCCTCCGGGCTCGCGAACAGCGCGCCGCCGACTTTGACGACGAACACCTTGCCTTTGTACATGCGGATGTAGGGCGCCGCGTTGCGCATCGCGCGGATCGCGACGGCTTGTTCGGGGCGATAGCTCATGGACAGCCTCTCAAAGTTGACGGATTCAGGTCGAGGATCGGGCCAGCAGGCGGTGCAGCACGGCGATCTGCACCAGCAGTCGGTTGTGGGCCTCGCGCAGCACGAGGCTGCGCGGCCCATCGAGCACTTCATCGGCAACGGCGACGTTCCGGCGCACCGGCAGGCAGTGCATCAGCCGGCAGTCGGGAGCGGCGTGGCTGAACCAGGGCTCGCGGACCTGCCAGTCGCCGAGCCCCGCGCGCAGCTCGAGGTCACGGGTTGCATCGCCGTAGTGGGCGGTCGAACCCCACTCCTTCGCGTACACGACGTGCGCGCCGCGAAGCGCCGCTGCGCGCTCGGAGGTCTCGGTCACCGAGCCGCCGGATTCGGCCGCTGCGCGCCGCGCCCGCTCGATGATTTCGGGCGGCAGCGCATAGCCTTCCGGGCGCAGCACCACGACCTCGTGGCCGCGCAGCGCCGCCATGTGCACGACGGCGGCCGGCACCGCGAGCGGCAGTGCGCGCGGGTGATTGACCCACGACAGCACGAACTTCGCGCGCGTCGGGACGCCAACGTCGTCGAGCGTCTTCCAGTCGGCGAGCGCCTGGCACGGATGGTTGATCGCGGACTCGAGATTGATGAGCGGCTTGTCGACGAGCGCCGCCATCGCGAGGAAGTTCTGGTCGGCGAGGTCGGCTGCAAGGTCCTTGCCGTCGGCAAAGGCACGAATGCCGAGTGCATCGCAATAAGAGGCGAGTACCGGCAGTCCCTCGCGGATGTGCTCGGCCGCGCCGCCGTTCATCGCCACACCCATGCGGGTCTCGAGCGCCCAGGTGCCCTGGCCTGGCGTGATCACGAACGAGGTGCCCCCTAAGCGCGCCATGCCGGCCTGGAAGGAGGCGAGCGTGCGCAACGAGGGATTGAGGAACACGAGACCCAGGATCTTGCCGGCAAGAGCCTGCGGATCCGGCTGCCGCTCGAGCTTGAGCGCCAGCTTCAGGAGATCGAGCACTCCCTCCCGCCCGACGTCGGCAAGATCGAGAAAGCGGCCGAGGTTCGAGCTCACGGCGACAACCTGCCGAGCGTCTCGGCGAGCTGCGCGACGTGGGGCTCCGCGAGCGTGAACGGCGGCAGCAGGCGGACGATGTGGAGATCTGCGGCGGTGCCCGCGAAGATGCCCGCGGCGAGGAGCTCCTTCTGGACCTCCTTCGCCGGCCGCGAGGTCCGAAGGCCCAATAGGAGCCCAGCGCCCTGGATCGCCGTCACCGGACCCGTGATGCAGCTCGAGCGGATCAGCGCCGACATGCGCGCGACGTTCTCGAGGAGTCCCTCGCTCTCGATGATGTCGATGACGGTCTCGACGATCGCGCAGGCGAGCGGCCCCCCGCCGAAGGTCGTGCCCATGTCCTCTATCGAGAGTTGCGCGGCGATCGCGGGCGCGAGCAGCATCGCCGAAACCGGGAAGCCCGCGCCGAGCGCCTTGGCCGTCGTGAGGATGTCGGGGACGACGCCGACGCGGTTGGCGGCGAACGGCGCGCCGGTCCGTCCGACTCCGCACTGCACCTCATCGAAGATCAGCATCGCGCCCGCCTCAGTGCAGCGGCGCCTGATCGCCCGCAGCACCTCGACCGGCACTTCGAAGGCACCCGCGAGCCCCTGCACGGGCTCGACGATCACGCAGGCCGTGTCGGCGCCGATCGCAGCGACCGCCGCGGGATCCGTGCGCGAGATGAACTTCACGTCGAACGGTGCCTGCGGGAACCCGTACCACTTCTCGCGCGCACCAAAGGTCACGGCGCCGGCCGCGGCGGTCCTGCCATGCCAGCCGTGCTCGAGCGCGATCGCCTCGCGCCGCCCGGTCAGCTTGAAGGCCAGCCTGAGCGCATTCTCATTGGCCTCGGCGCCCGAGTTCACGAAGAAGACCTGGTCGAGCCCGAGCGCTGCGAAGCGAACGAGCCGCGCGGCGGCACGCTCGCGCACCGCCATCGGGATGGCGTTCGTCTGGAACTGGACCTCGTGCGCCTGGCGGGTGAGCGCCTCGATCCAGCGCGGATGCGCGTAGCCGAGTGCCGCCACCGCGTGGCCGCCGTAATAATCGAGCACGCGCCGTCCGTCGGCGGCGTGGAGCCACACGCCCTCGGCGTGCACTACCTCGAACGGATACTGCGCGAAGACCCGCGCCAGGTGCCCGGCGGCAGGTGGTGCGGCGAGATGTGCGGCGGCCTGGGACATTCGATGGCCCCTCAGGTCCAGCCGGCGGCCGGCGCGGTAAGGCCCGCCGACTCGTCCCAGCCATACATCCGGTTGATCCACTGCACCGCGCCGCCGGCGGCGCCTTTCGTCAGGTTGTCGAGCACGCTCATCACCGCGAGGCTGTGGCCGTTCGTGCTGACCGACAGATGCGCATAGTTGCTCGCGACGACATCCTTGAGGCGCACGGGCTCAGGCAGTATCCGCACGAACGGATGCCCGGCGTAGAACGTGGCGAGCGCGGCACGCACTTCCTCGGCGCCGAGCGGCTTCACGAGGCGCGCCTGCGTCGTCGCATGGATGCCGCGGGCGAACGGACCCGAGTGCGGCACGAAGTTGAGTTCTGCGTCCCGCCCGGTCACGGCCTTCGCGATCGCGAGGACCTCCGGCGCATGCCGGTGGGCGAGGGCGCCGTAGCTGTAGAGGTCGCTGTGGCGCCGCGGGTGGTGCGTGGCCTCGGTCGGCACGCGGCCGGAGCCCGTGCTGCCAGTGATGCCGCTCACGTAGAAAACCGGCTCGACGAGCCCGAGTTCGAGGAGCGGCACGAGGCTCAGGAGCATCGCGGTCGAGAAGCAGCCAGGGTGCGAGACATGGGTCGTCTTGAGCGCCGCGAGGTGCTCCGGGACCGCGCAGCTGAAGTCCGCGAGCCGCGCGGGTGCGCCGTGCGGGTGGCCATAGACGCGCGCGTAGGCGGCGGGATCGGCGAACCGATAGTCCGCCGAGACGTCGACGACCCGCGGCCGCGTGCCTGCCTTCGCGGCGGCGTTGAGCAGTCGGTCGATGAGTGCGGCCGATGCGCCGTGCGGCCCCGCGGCCAGCACCGCGCTCGAGGGCAGCTCAGCGACCAGGCGCTCGGCGTCGGCGATGCCGGCGAAGGTCGTCGCGGGGTAGGCGGGAGCCAGGTGCGGGAACGCCGCGCCCACCCGCTCGCCGGGTTTTGAATCCGAGACCGCCGCCGCCAGCGACAGGTGCGGGTGCAGGGCGATGAGGCGCAGGAGTTCGCCAGCCACGTAGCCCGTGCCGCCGAGAACGATCGCGGGGATCCTCTGCATGGCGCCTATTCCGTCATCGGCTTGATCGGGAAGCGCGCATCGAGCCCGGCGGCGACGATGACGCGATCGCCGAGCGCCGCGCCGCTCGTGATGGCATTGAATGCCGACACGCCCATCTGGTCGGCGATGATGTCGACGCCGACCTGGTTGTCGGTCGCGGGCCCGGTCACGGTGGCGGGCTCGATCCCGAACCTCTCGCGCAAGAGCTTCACGCCCCCCCACGCCGCGACGGGATCGTTCGCCGACAGCACCAGCGCGGTGATTGCACTCCTGATGTCGGCCGCGGAGAGGATCGCCTCGACGCCGTACGTGCCAAGGAGCCCGTCGCCGAGCTCGAACACGATCACATCGGGCGCGCCCTGGGACATTTCGCTCAGCATGGTGCGTGTAAGCGCGGGGCCCACCTTCGCGGTCGTCGTGCCGACGCCGAAATCGGTGAAGATCATGCTCTTGCGGGCGCCGGCGTCCTCCATCGCGAGGACGTCGCGCCGAAGTGATACGCCGGTCGCCTTGAAGGCATGCACGGCGAGGCCGCGGTGGCGCATGCGCGCGATGATCGCGCAGGCTGCCGCGGTCTTGCCGGCCTCCATGCAGGTGCCGGCGAGCGCGACGACCGGCACGTCGCGCGTCTCGAGGGTCGCCTCGAGGTCGAGCGGCTTGTAGCCGATGCGTGCCGGCACGCCGATCCGCTCGCCGAGGTAAGGGAACTGCAGCACCACGCCGAGCACGCGGCAGTCGAACGGCCGGCCCTTGTCGGCGTTGACCGAGTCGCAGATGCCGAGCACCCCGCCGATGTTGAGCATCTGGATGACATCACCGGGCTTCACCGCGTCCGGCACGTGGCCCGAGTAGCCGAAGAGCGCCTTTCGATGCCCGAGCGCGCCCGCGACGATGTCGCCCTTGGCCACCTTCGCCATTCGCCCGCTCGTGAGCTCGAGCTGGTTGTAGGTGCTCTTGTTGGTCAGCACCTCGACGACGAGGATGACGCCTTCCTCGCACGGGATGTCCTCGGAGATCCTGAGCTCGTGGCCGAGCCCGCGCGCCTGCGTGACCGATGCGATCTTGTCGACGACGACGGATTTCATGGGCGCGGCTCCCCGGCGTTCGCGCCCGCGCGCGTATAGAACATGCCGGTCAGCGCGAGCATCTTCGAATAGCCGAGTGCATCGGCGGGCGTCCATTCACCGGCCGCCTCGCCGTACACGCCGCGCGAGGCCGCCATCAGCGACCAGGGGGAGGTGACGCCCTCGATGAAGGCACCACCCGTACGGAGCAGCACCGCGACTTCGCCGCTGACGCGCTGCTGCGAGGAGACGAGCAGCGCCTCGATGTCGCGGCAGACGGGATCGAGATGATGACCCTCGTGCACGAGATCGCCGTACGGCCCGGCGACGAGCTCCTTGATGCGCGCCTGGCGGCCGGTCAGCACGAGCTTCTCGAGCTCGCGATGCGCGCTCAGCAATACCTCGGCCGCCGGGGCCTCGAACGCGACGCGCCCCTTCGTGCCGATGACGGTGTCGCCGAGGTGGATGCCGCGGCCGATGCCGAAGGGAGCGGCGAGCGCCTCCAGTGCCTCGATGAGCGCGACGGGCTCAAGCGCCTTGCCGTCGAGCGTCGTCGGGACTCCCTGCGTGAATCCGATCGAGTGGCGCTCGGGCGCGCGCGGCGTGGTGAACGCATCCCGCGTCAGTACCCAGGCATCGTCGGGGATGCTGCCGGAGGAGGTGAGGGTTTCCTTGCCGCCAATCGTGACGCCCCACAGGCCACGGTTGATCGAGTAAGCGGCGCCGAACGGCGGAACCGGGAGCTTTCGTTCCTCGAGGAACGCGAGCTGCGCCGGCCGCTTGAAGGCACGGTCGCGCACGGGCGCGAGGATCTCAAGTCCCGGCGCGAGCGTGCGCAGCGCGACCTCGAAGCGCACCTGGTCGTTGCCGGCGGCCGTGCAGCCGTGGGCAACCGACGGGGAGCCGAGCTTCTTGGCCATCTCGGCGATCGTCTGGGCCTGCAGCACGCGTTCGGCGCCGACGCAGAACGGGTACAGCTGGCCGCGGCGGGCATTGGCCATCAGCAGGAACTTGAGCACCCGGCTGAAGTAGTCGGCCTTCGCAGGCACCAGGTAGTGGGCATCGGCGCCGAGCGCGCGGGCACGGGCGTCGAGGGTCCGTGCGGCCTCGGTGTCGATGCCGCCCGTGTCGACGGTGACGGTGATGACCGGGCGGCCGTAGGTCTCCTTCAGCCACGGCACGCAGAAGGACGTGTCGAGGCCACCGGAAAATGCGAGGAGGATGGGCTCGGCGCCCGGATTCAGCGTGGTCATGGGCAGCCTTTAGCGGCTTTCGAGGGAGCGCAGGCGATCGAGTACCACGCGCTGCGCGCGTGCCGTCGCTGTCGCGATGAAGATCGTGTCGTCGCCCGAAAGCGTGCCGACCACCTCGGGCCAGCGCGAACGGTCGATGGCGAGCGCGACGCTCTGCGCCGAGCCCGTCGTGGTCCTGACGACCGTGAGATTCGGGCCTGCGGGCGTGACGGCGCGGACGAATGCCGCGACGACCGAAAGGTCCGCGACCGGAGCCGCCGCATCCTCGGCGAGTACGTAGCGATCGCCGACCTTGGCGACCCCTAAGTCCCTGAGGTCGCGGCTCACGCTCGATTGCGTGACCGCATACCCCTCGCGCTTGAGCAACCGCACGAGCTCGGCCTGCCGGCCGACTTCGCCCGCGCGGATGATCCGCTTGAGCGCATCGCGCCGGTCGAGTGCGAGCCTGTGGCCGGCGGCGCCGTTCTGGTGGTGATCGGTATGCATAAAGGTGCGCGCATTCTGCATAATTATGCAAAGGTCGTCAAGCGTCCCCCGCCGGGACCGTGAATCGCGTCGAGATGGGTCAGCGCGCGGTGGGCCCGAGCACGAAGCAGCAGGAGCCTGCCGTTGCGCCATTGGCCGCGTAAGTACGTTCGAGCGCCTCGCCCCGGCCTTCTGAATCAAGCACGAGCGCCGTGCTCGAGCGCGTGCCGTAGTCGCTGCCGACGATGAAG
Source organism: Pseudomonadota bacterium (assembly GCA_025356075.1). Classification (GTDB taxonomy): domain Bacteria; phylum Pseudomonadota; class Gammaproteobacteria; order Steroidobacterales; family Steroidobacteraceae; genus CAIKZZ01. The sequence goes on from JANXUT010000050.1 coordinate 12,604, forward strand.
GCCGGTGACAGCCGCCGCTCGAGCTCGACGCCGACGCCGGTCTCGGGCAACTCGGCGTCCGCGGCGAGGCGACGGTCGGCCACCGCCTCGAGCAGCTCCTCCGGCGCGAGTGCGGCGGCGCCGAGGCGCGCCGTCAGCTTCGCCCGGCTCTCGAGGAGCTTCGGCCATGGGGCATCGAGCGTGGCATTGCTGAGCCCGTACACCCCCGGCGGCAGCAGGCGGGGAGCTTCCGGGCTGCGGTTGCAGAAATAGCCGAGCGAATCCTCATCGGCCGCAAGCACACTGAAGCCCGCGTAGCGATCGGCCTCGCGCGCCAGCTGCCGGAGGAACTCCTCCGGTGCGAGTGCCCCCGCGAGGTACCGCGGGATCAGCGTGCCGCGCGAGGGCGCCGCCGGCGGCGCGCCGCCGCCGCGGAAGTTCGTGATGACCGCGAATCGCCGCCGCTCATCGAGTCCGAACCACGTGCCCCCGGCGCTCAGGTCCCGCCCGGCGAGGAGCGGCGGGGCGCCCCACCAGTCCATCGGCGCCGTTGGCCGCGCGTGGAATTCATCGCGATTGGCCGCGAGCGCGACGCGCTGGCCCGGGACGGTCTTCCACGCAAGCACGACGAGGCACATAAGCGGCTACCCGGCGATCCCGGCGCGGAGGACGTCCCAGCCGGTCTTGAGGATAAGGAGCGTGACGACGAGGACGAACGCGGCGCGCACCAGCCGGACGCCCCCCTTGAGCGCCAGTCGCGCGCCCACCTGGGCGCCGGCGACGTTTGCCCCGGCCATCGCGAGGCCGAGCGGCCAAAGCGGCGGGTCGTGCCACGTGAACCAGCCGAGCGCGGTCGCGTTGGTCGCGACGTTCACGACGCGCGCGGCCGCCGCGGCGTGCACGAAGTCAAAGCCGTAGTAGCGGATGAAGAGCACCATCAGGAAGCTGCCGGTCCCGGGACCGAAAAAGCCGTCGTAGTAGCCGATCGCCGCGACCAGCAGCGCGCCGATCAACTGCGCGCGCCGGTCGAGCGCGTGCGGCGCGTGCACCTCGCCCAAGTCCCGGCGCAATAGCGTGTAGATCAGCACGACGCTCAGCATCACCGGCACGAGCGGGCGAAAGAGCGCGGGCGATACGTGGCTGACGGTGATCGCCCCGCCGAGCGAGGCCAGGAAGGCGGCGCCGACGGCCGGGACGAGGACCGGCCACGGCAGGCGGACGCGGCTCACGTAGCGCCCCGCGGCGCTCGCGGTCCCGAGGAGTCCCGCGAGCTTGCTCGTTGCGAGCACCGTCGCGGGCCTCGCATCGGCGAGCGCCGAAAAAAGTGCCGGCACCTGGATCAGGCCGCCGCCGCCGACCATCGCATCGACGGCGCCGGCGAGGAATGCGGCCGCGAGCAGGCCTGCGAAGAGGGCAGGCTCCACCACTTGCTAGCGGGGCACCGACCAGAGCGCGGCGCCCGGCTCGTCGCGGAGCGACCGGCCGGTCTGCCCCTCGTACCAGTCGGCGATCAGCCGGAACGAGATCGATTGCGGTGGCGGCAGCGCCGGGGTGCCCACGGCCATCTGCGCGCAGCTGAACCAGCGGGCGTCCTCGAGCTCGCCGTCGGGGCACTCGATGGCCGTCTCGCGGGCCCGCGCGACGAAGCCGACCATGACCGAGGAGGGAAACGGCCACGGCTGCGAGGAGTGGTACTCGATCTCGCCGACCTCGACGCTCGTCTCCTCGCGAACCTCGCGCACCACCGCATCCTCGAAGCTCTCGCCGGGCTCGACGAACCCGGCGATCGTCGAGTAGCGCCCGGCGGGCCACGAGGCCTGCCGGCCGAGGAGCGCGCGCTCGCCGTCGGTTACCAGCACGATGATTGCAGGGTCGATGCGCGGGAAGAATTCGCTCCCGCAGCCAGCGCGGGTGCAGCGCATGACGTGGCCGGCATCCACCGCCTCGGTCGGCGCGCCGCAGGCGCCGCAGTAGCGGTGACGGTTACGCCACCACAGCATCGCGCGAGCGTACGCGAGGAGTCCCGCCTCGTCGGCCGGCAGGAGGCCGCCCGTGAGCCGCAAGTCGATGAACTCGCCCTCGACCGCGCGCGGCGGCGGCTGGGCGGCGTCGAGCTCGATCGCAAAGACCGGCGCGCCCCGGAACCGTCCCAGCAGGATCAAGCCCGCGGCGTGAAATTCTGGCAGCGCATCGGCGCTTAGCAGTACCGCCGCAAGCTCGGCGCCGCGGTTGACCAGGTTCTGCGTGCGCCACACGGGCACGAAGCGCGTCGCGGGCTCTAGGAGCGCCGCGGCGACCCACGCCGGGTCCTTGCGCAGGCCGCTGGCGCGGTCGACGTAGGGTCCGGCAAAGACGTTGGCGGGGAGTTGGGCTGGCATGGGACGCGCGGTGGGCCGCGCGTCACCATTCTAACCGGGAGGCGCGCCGCCGTGCCCCGCGCGCGCATCGCTCTCGCACCAGGTGCAGAGCGCATCGGTGGTTCTGAGCGCATCCACCACCATGAACGAGCGACAGGCCGGGCAGCGCCCGGCCTTCAGCTCGGCGCGCCGTTGCAGGAGGTGCAGCAACCGCGAGGCGTGCTCGAAGGAAATGCGCTGGCTCTGGTAGAAGCCCGAGTAGGTCTCGTAGGTCCGGCAGAAGAGCTCGCCCCACTGCAGTGCCGCCAGCGTGCCGCCGGGGTGGTCCGACGCCGCGGCGTCCTTGAGCAGGCCGAGGATCGCGAACAGCCCCGCGAGCGCCGCCGACTGGCGCCGGGTCTCGGGGTTCCGTAGGTAAAAAGCGGTCTGCGTCGGGGACTTACCGCGGTGCCGCTTCACGTCGGAGCCGTGGGTCTGGACGTAGCTTCGGTAGAGCTTCCTGATCCGGTCGTCGCTCAGGCCCGTCCAGATCCGGATCGTGCGGGTCCTGGCTTCGTGCCCGATCATCCGCATCGCGAGATCGAAGCGCTGCCGATCCCTCGTATAACGGTCATCTGTGATACGCATACCCATGATCTCCCGTCATTATTTAGTTGCATTAGCAACGTGTTTTGGTGCTGACTGCCCAAAAACTGTACTCTCGCTCGGGGCCGATCGCCACTAGGATTTGTGCATTCAATGGGGAGAAAAGCCGTGGCGGAAATCTCGACGAGCGTCCAGGACGGACCGGAGCGTGCCTATGTGGCGCACGCGGTGGTTGATTCACTCGCGCTCGCATCGGTGCACGAGGCGAACTTCGCGTTCCTCGCCCTGCTCGCCGAGAGCGCCGCATCGCGCGAGCGCCTCGATGCGCTTGGCATCGACGCTCCCTCCGCGCGGCGGGTGCAGGGGCTCGAGCACGGCGCGCGCCGCTTCCTCGCCGCCTGTCCCTATGCGCTCTTCGACCTTCATTTCAACGATGCGGCGTTCTGGCGCGCGTTCGCCCTCGGTCGTGATCCCGCCGTCCCCGCGGCCGCCCACGCCCATGCCGCCTTCGCGCGTACCGCCGTGTTCCTCGCCTGGCACCTCGCGCAGAGCAACGAGCTCGCGGCATCGCTCGTGCTCGGCATGACAGCGGAGGTGCAGCGACTCTGGCGGGGAATGCCGGTCTCGATGCTTGAGCGGGCGGCCCACGGTGCGGCCCCTCGGCTCATGGCGCGCTGGGGGCGCCACTCGACGTTTTGGCCAAAGCTGCTGGACAGCGCCGCCCCGTCGGCGCGCGAGCGCTTTGAGGCGGTGCGCCTCCTGGGGCTACAGCTGATCGCCGCGGATGGCGCGTGGCCCCCGGCCGGGCCAGCCGGGGTCGCGCCGAAGCCTTAGTGAATTGCCGGGTTGCCGCGCGCCGCGTGGGGTCTTACGCTTCGCGCTCGCTGCCGGTGGCCGGCAGCCCACCGCGAACACCGTTCCCGAATGCAAGCACTCTCGATCTCGAACCTGACGAAGACCTATCGCAACGGGGTGCAGGCCCTGAAGGGCATTGACCTCGACGTCGAGCAGGGCAATTTCTTCGCCCTGCTGGGGCCCAATGGCGCCGGCAAGACCACGACGATCGGAATCATCACCTCGCTGGTCAACAAGAGCGGCGGCACCGTCAGCGTCTTCGGGCACGACATCGACCGGGAGATCGCGGTCGCGAAGTCCTGCATCGGCGTCGTACCGCAGGAAATCAACTTCAACCAGTTCGAGTCGGTCGAGACGATCCTGCTCAACCAGGCCGGCTTCTACGGGATCCCGCGGCCGCTCGCGCGCGAGCGCACCGAGCGCTACTTGAAGCAGCTGCAGCTCTGGGACCGGCGCCGCTCGACCGCGCGGACGCTCTCAGGCGGCATGAAGCGAAGGCTCATGATCGCCCGCGCCCTGGTGCACGAGCCCAGGCTCCTCATCCTCGATGAGCCGACCGCGGGCGTCGACATCGAGATCCGCCGCTCGATGTGGGAGTTCCTGCGCGAGACCAACGAGCGCGGCGTCACGATCATCCTGACGACGCACTATCTCGAGGAGGCCGAGAACCTCTGCCGCAACGTTGCGATCATCGACAAGGGTCGGATCATCGTGAACGACAAGATGAGCAACGTGCTAAGGAAGCTCCAGTCCGAGACCTTCGTCTTGAACCTGCGCGACGCGATCGCGACCGCCCCGGTGCTGGCCGGCTTTGACGTGACGCTCATCGATGCGCACACGCTCGAGGTCGAGGCGTCCAAGGACCGCAGCCTCAACGACATCTTCGTGCGCCTCGCCGCGCAGGGCATCGACGTCGTCTCGATGCGGAACAAAGTCAACCGGCTGGAGGAGCTCTTCATGCGGCTCGTCCACGCGAACGAGAGCGCGGCCGCGGACCCGCTGGCCGAGGCGGGAGGCGCGCCATGAGCGAGGTCGCACCGGCACTGCCATCGCGAGCGCAGACCGACTGGGTCGGCTTCAAGACGATCGTGCTCAGGGAGTTCAACCGCATCATTCGCATCTGGGGCCAGACGCTCGTGCCCCCGGGCGTGACCGCGACGCTCTACTTCATCATCTTCGGCAGCCTCATCGGCTCGCGCATCGGCTCAATGGGCGGCTTCGCCTACATGCAGTACATAGCGCCCGGCCAGATCATCATGTCGGTGATCACGAACTCGTACGGCAACGTCGTGTCGAGTTTCTTTGGCGCGCGCTTCGGCAAGCACGTGGAGGAGCTCTTGGTGTCGCCGCTCCCTAACTGGCTTATCGTCGCAGGCTACATCTCCGGCGGCGTGCTGCGCGGGCTCCTGGTCGGCCTCGTGGTCACCGGCGTTGCGCTCTTCTTCACGCACCTGCACGTGCAGCACCCGCTGATCGTGATCGCGGCGGTGCTGCTGACCTCCATCGTGTTCGCGCTCGGCGGGTTCATCAACGCGATCTTCGCGAAGAACTTCGACCACATCTCGTGGTTCCCGACGTTCATCCTGAACCCGCTGACCTACCTGGGTGGCGTCTTCTACACGATCGAGCTGTTGCCGGGCTGGGCGCGGGCGATTTCACAGGGCAACCCGATCCTCTACATGGTGAACTCGTTCCGCTACGGCTTCCTCGGCGTGTCCGATGTCGACGTCAGGCTCGCCTTCGGGATCATGGTGCTGTTCGCGGTCGCGCTCTACGGGCTGGCGGTCGGCCTCATGCACAAGGGCGTCGGCATCCGCGAGTAGGCGCGACCCGAGGGAGGCAGAGCCGATGTGTGGCCGCTTCGCATTCCACTCGCCGCACGAGACGACGGCCGAGCTCTTCGGGCTCGAGCCCGGCTTCCCGCTGCTGCCCCCGCGCTGGAACGTGGCCCCTGGGACCGACATCGCGGCCATCAGGCTTGCGGGCGATGGGCGGCGCGAGCTTGCCCAGCTGCGCTGGGGGCTCGTGCCCTCCTGGGCGAAGGAACGCTCGATCGGCCAGCGCCTCGTGAACGCGCGCGCCGAGACGCTCTCGGAGAAGCCGGCGTTCCGCACGGCGTTTCGCCGCCGCCGCTGCCTGATACCGGCCGACGGCTACTACGAGTGGCGGGTCGTGACCGGCGGCAAGCAGCCTTACTACGTCGCGGCGCTAGCGGGACAACCCTTCGCGCTCGCGGGCCTGTGGGAGCGGTGGGTCGATCCCGGCAACGGCGAGGTGCTCGAGACGTGCGTCATCATTACGCGCGAAGCCGCCGGCATCGTCCGCGAGATCCACGCGCGCATGCCGGTCATCGTTCCGCCCGAGGCCTACGCACTCTGGCTCGACCCCGCCGCGGACGCCCAGGCACTGCTCGGGCCGCTGCTTGGACCTGAAGCCGGCGTTGGCCTCGAGGCGCATCCGGTCAGCCGGCGCGTCAATAGTCCGCGGAACGACGGGCCCGAGCTCACCGCCGCGGTCGCGGCGGAGGCGGGCGGCGCCTGACCTTACGGCGTGCGCGGACCGCGCCCGCGTCGCGGCAAGCCCCGCCGAGCGTCTGGCTTATGCCAGTTGCGGCTCCCGCGCCCGATCAACCGCACGCGCAAACCGGGAGCCCGTTCGCGGCCCGCCGGCCCCAAAACCTCTAGAAAGTAGTCTTCTTCGCCAAAGGATCGCGCATGACCCGGAGCCTCCACCTCGTCGACGTGTTCACCGACCGCCCGTGCTCGGGCAACCAGCTCGCGGTCGTCACCGGCGCCAAGGGCCTGCACGCGCCGCAGATGCAGGCATTCGCGCGCGAGATGAACTTCGCCGAGACCACCTTCGTGATGAGCGACCGACCGGCCGGCGGCGGCTGGCCGGTGCGGATCTTCACGCCGAAGCAGGAGGTCCCCTTCGCCGGCCACCCGACGCTCGGCACCGCGCACGTAATCCGCCACGCGATCCTCGGCGGGCGTGTCGATCGCGTCACGCTGTCGCTCGAGGCAGGCCTAACGCCCGTGTTCGTCGAGCGCTCGAGCAAGCACGAGCTCTACTGGATGCGGCAGCGGTTTCCGACCTTCGGCCGGCGCCTGCCTCGGAAGCTCGTCGCGCCCGTCCTTGGCCTCGCGCCGTCGGACCTCGATAGCCATCCGATCGAGGAAGTCTCGACCGGGCTCCCGCACCTCGTGGTGCCGGTCCGCACGCGCCGCGCGCTCGAGCGGATCCGCGTCGACAAGGACGCGCTCCTGAAGCTCGTCGATGGGCTCGAGGCCAAGGCCGTGATCGCCTTCGCGCCTAGCGCCCGCACTGCCGGCCACCAGCTGACCGCGCGCGTGTTCGTCGACTACTATGGCGTGCCGGAAGATGCGGCGACGGGCTCAGGCAACGGCTGCCTCGCCTCGTGGCTCGTGCAGCACCGCTACCTCGATGACGATGCGATCGAGGTTCGTGTCGAGCAGGGCGTCAGCATCGGCCGGCCCTCGACTCTGCACCTGAGGGCGATGCGCACCTCGCGCGGCATCGAAGTGCGCGTCGGCGGCGGCGTCGTCGACGTCGCGCGCGGCACGTTGGTGGCGCCGCGACTAGCCTAATCAGAGCGCCCAGTCAATCCGCCAGCGTCGCATCGCGATCTACTGCTTAGCCTGATCTGCTGCGCTACACTCGGCGCCTCCCCGTTCCGTGCATGGATCGCGAGGTGCTCGTGCCAATAAAGCGTGCGCTCATCGTGGACGATTCAAAGTCCGCACGCGTCGTGCTGTCGCGAGTACTCGAAAAACTCGAGCTCGCGGTCGACACGACCGAATCCGCCGAGAGCGCGCTGACGTACCTGCGCGACAACCGCCCCGACGTGATCTTCATGGACCACGTGATGTCCGGCATGGACGGACTGCAGGCGGTCCAGGCGATCAAGAGCGATCCGAGCACCGCCTCGATCCCGATCATGATGTACACGTCCCAGGACGGCGAGCTCTACGCGGGCGAAGCGCGCGCGCTCGGCGCGGCGGGCGTCCTCCCGAAGCTGATGGCGCCGGCCGACATCTCGAAGGTGCTCGACCAGCTCGAAATCCTGCGCGATCCGCGCGACCTTAAGATCATCGGCTTCGAGCAGGTCCACCTCCCGGCCGCCCCCGCGCCATCGGCGCCCGAGCTTGCCACCGACGCGCCGGCCGCCGCCGCTCTGGCGGCCCCGACCGCCCCGGCCGGCGTTGCCGCCACCGCGCTCACCGCCACGGAACTGCAGGCAGCGCTCGCGCCGCAGCTCAGGGAGCAAGGCGCGGAGCTTCGGCGCTTCGTGGTCGCGGCGCTCGAGACCTTCAGCGGCCGCGTCGTGACCGATGTGACAGCGCAGGTCGAGTCCGCTGCCAAACGCGCGGCCGAGGCGACCGCGGCGGCGCTGCCGCCGGTAGCTCCCCCGCCGCCCGTCGTCGTGGCTCCCGCGGCGCCGGTCATCGAACGGCGGCCGGTCCTCTGGATCGCGGTCGCCGCGTGCGCGTTCGTGCTGGCGCTGGCGAGCGTGGCCTATGCATTCCAGCAGCACCACGAGCTCGCGGGCGTCCGCGCCCGGACCGAGGCGCAGGGAATCGAACTCACCGCGCTGCACCGCGAGCTCGAGCTCGCTCGGGCGGCCAACGTCGCCACCGCAGCCGCCGGCCAGCGCGTGCTGGTTCCCTACGGCGAAGTTCCGCTCTCGGGCGAGCGCCTGGCGACGCTCAGTCGCCTGCTCGGCGACCTCGAGGCGCGCGGTGAGCCCGCGGCCGTCACCGTGACGACGGCGACGGGCGAGTTCTGCCTGACCGGGAACCCCGCCGAGGGCTACCAGCCTGCGCCCGGCGAAATGCCGGCGAACCGCTGCGACGTAGTCGGCAATCCGTTCGAGGAGGCGCTCGCGACCGCCGAGCGCGAGCCCGCCGCAGCGCTTGCGATCGCCCTCGCCGCGCGCAGCCGGCCGCCGGCGCCGGTCGAGGTCTCCTTCACGCGCGCGCCTCGCCAGCAGTCGCCGAGCGGCTACCCGGTCGCGGCGGATGTGAGTGCCGCGCAGTGGAACGCCGCGGCCGCCAGTCACAACTACGTCGAATTCACGGTCGAAGCGCGACACCCGAGCCCATGAGCTGGATGCTCTACGGCGCCAACGGCTACTCCGGCGAACTGATAGCCAGGGCGGCGGCGGCGGCGGGCATGCAGCCGGTGCTCGCGGGCAGGGCTCGCGCCGCGCTCGAGGCGCTTGGACACGAGCTCAAGCTTGAATCGCGCGTCGTCGCGCTCGATTCGCCCGCGGCGCTCGCCGCGGCGCTGAAAGATGTATCGCTTGTACTCAATTGCGCCGGCCCCTTCTCCGCGACCGCCCGGCCGATGATCGCGGCGTGCCTCGCGGCGCGGTCGCACTACCTCGACATCACCGGCGAGGTCGACGTGTTCGAGTTCGCCGCCTCGCTCGATACGGCAGCGCGCGCGGCGGGCGTCGTGCTCTGCCCCGGCGTCGGCTTCGACGTCGTGCCGACCGACTGCGTCGCGCTTGCGCTCGCCGAGGCGCTGCCCGGAGCCACCCATCTCGCGCTTGGCTTCGACAACGCCTCGCCCGTGAGCCGCGGCACCGCCCGCACGATGGTCGAGGGCCTGGGTCTCGGTGGTGCCGTGCGGCGGGATGGCGCGCTCGTGCGCGTGCCGCTCGGCTACAAGGACCGGCGCATCGACTTCGGTGCCGGCGAGAAGGTGGCGATGACGATACCGTGGGGCGATGTCAGCACCGCCTACCGCACCACTGGCATTGCCAACCTCGAGGTCTATATCCCGATCTCGCCGCGGCGCCTCGGGCAGTTGCGGCGCCTCAACTACCTGCGCTGGGCGCTGCGACTTGGCGCCGTGCAGCGCTTTCTGAAGGCGCGCATCGATGCGGGAGTGCCGGGCCCGGATGCGGCGCTTCGCGACCGGACGCCGACGCACGTGTGGGGCGAGGCACGGGCCGCCGACGGGCGGGTGCTGACGGCGCGCGTCGTCACCGCGAACGGCTATACCGTCACGGCGCATGCGTCCCTCGGCGTCGTCGCACGCCTGCTCGCGGGCGGCGTTGCGGCTGGCTCGACGACACCGGCGCGGATCATGGGCGCACGCTTCGTCGAGACCCTGCCGGGCAGCGGACCGATGTCAATCAGCTGACCGGCCGGCCATGGACGTCGACGGCTTCGAGCCACCGCTTTGGCTCGGCAATCCCCACCTGCAGTCGATCCTGCCGAGTTCCATGCTGCGCCGCGCGTTCGTCGCCCGCCGCGCGGCCGGGCTTCTCGCCGCCAGCGAGGAGCTCCTGATCGATTGTGGCGATGGCGTGAGGCTGCATGGCCACTACAGCGCCGGGCCCGGCGGCTCGCGCAACCTCGTGCTGATGGTGCATGGCTGGGAGGGCAGCGCCGAGTCGCAATACGTGCTGTCGGCGGCGGCGTATCTCTACGCGCGCGGCTTCGCGATCCTGCGCCTCAACCTCCGGGATCACGGGCCGACTCACCACCTGAATGCGGAACTCTTCCACTCGTGCCGCATCGCGGAAGTCGTGGGCGCGGTGCGCGCGGTACAGCAGCGCTTCAGCGATCGCGTGCTGTCGCTCGTCGGTTATTCGCTCGGCGGCAACTTCGCGTTGCGCGTTGCCGTGCGTGCTCCCGCCGCCGGCATAGCGCTTCGGCAGGTCATTGCGATCTGCCCCGTGCTCGACCCCGTGCACACACTCGAGAGCCTCGAGCACGGCTCGTGGATCTACCGCAACTACTTCGTGCTCAAGTGGCGCAAGTCGCTGCGCAAGAAGCGCGAGGCGTGGCCGGACCTCTACGACCTCGATGAACTACTCGATAGCCGCAACCTCACCGGGCTCACCGAGCAGCTGGTACTCAAGTACACCGAGTTCCCCGACCTCGTCAGCTACCTGAACGGCTACGCGATCGTCGGTGGCGCGCTCGCGACACTCGCCGTACCGTGCAGGATCATCACTTCGCTCGACGATCCGATCATTCCGGCTGAGGACCTGAAGCGCCTGGCAACCTCGCCGAGCCTCGCCATCACCGCCACCCGGCGCGGGGGCCACTGCGGATTCCTGGAGAGCCTCAGCGGCGAGACCTGGGCCGACCGGCAGATACACGCGCTGCTCGCAGCCGCACACGCGCCCTGAGCGCGGTTCGCGGGCCGGCGCCGGTTGCAACGCCCGCGGCGCGCGCGGATCATGCGGGCACCATTCACGAGCGGGGTCCAGCCGTGCCAATCCTTCCGCGTTTCTTCGTTGGCGCCGCACGCGTGTTCGCGGCGGTCATGCTGCTTGGCGCGTCGGTCGGCGAGGCGATCGCCGCCGATGAGGCGCCGTCCATCTACGCCCGGGCGCTCGCGACCCCCGGTCGCAGTGACAAGGACAAGGAACGCGATCTGCGCGACAAGCCGGCCGAGGTGCTTGCCTTCGCCGGATTCAAGCCCGGCATGCGCATCGCCGACATCTTCGGCGCCGGCGGCTACTACAGCGAGATCCTCGCCGCGCTGGTTGGACCGAAAGGGCAGGTGCTCCTGGTCAACAACCCGGGCTATGCGAAGTTCGCGGCGAAGGCGATGGCCGAGCGCTTCAAGGACGGCCGGCTCGCCGCCATCGAGCGCATGGAAGTTCCGAACGAGCACCTCGGCCTTGGCAAGGACACGCTCGATGGCGCGCTGTTCGTGATGTCGTACCACGACCTGTACTGGGAGGATAAGGACGGCTTCCCGCACATCGATGCGGCGCAGTTCCTCGAGCAGGTGCGCGCGGCGGTGAAGCCGGGCGGGCTCCTTCTCATCGTCGATCACTCGGCCATTGCAGGCAGCGGACAGGCGCCCGCGCAGACACTGCACCGGATCGATGAGAAATTCACGATCGCGGATCTTAAGTCACACGGCTTCGAGCTCGTGAAGACCTACGAGGGACTCAGGAACCCCGCCGACGACCGGCTGAAGCCGGTGTTTGACGATGCCATCCGCGGCAAGACGGACCGCTTCGTGCATCTGTACCGCCGCCGCTAGGCGCCGGTACGCGCGTCGCGCTTTTCCTCGAACCGCATGACGGGCTGATCGCCCGTCACCGTCATCTGGCCGTCGACGATGGCGCCGTCGGCGATGGCGATGACGCGGGCACGGACGCTACCGCGGATGATCGCGGTCTTGCCGATCTCGAGCTTCGCCTCGACGGTCACATCGCCGGTGATCGTGCCGGCGACGATCGCCGAGCGCGCCGCCACGTTGCCGCGCCAGTGGCCATCGCGCGCGATCGAGAGCGCGCCGTCGATGGTGCCGTCGCCGACGATCGTGCCGCCGAGCGACATGGGGCCGTTCACCTTGAGTTCGCCCTCGAACTCGCTGCCGGCGCCGATCAGCGTCGGCGCGCCAGACACCTGATCGAATATCCGCCGGCGGGGCCGGTCAGCGCTAGTCTCGGACACGGGACCTCCTGTGGCATTCCAACCCGGCCGGCCGGCGCCTGGGTCGGAATGACGACACTATACTAACGGCCGCCCCGGCACCGTCCGGCCGATCGCCAGTATTCAGACGGCCGTCACACGTCCCAGTGTCCCCACCCATGATCGAGAGCATCGACCTCGGAGCGGCCCAAGGCCCTGCCCGAAGCTGGCAGCCGTGAGCGCGGCACTCCTCGTGCTCGCGCTCCTGCCGCTCGCAGGCGCCGCACTGCCGCTCGCGCTCCGCGGCCGCTTCGCGTTCCCGCTCGCGGCGGCGCTCCTTGGCACCGTCGTCGCACTCGACGCCTGGCTCCTCGGCGCGACTCCATCGGGTAGCGCGATCCTGGTCAGCCGACCGTGGGCGCCGGCGCTTGACCTCACGCTCGCGCTGCGCTTCGATCGCCTGAGCGGCGCGACGGCGCTCCTGATCGTGCTGATCGCAGTCGGCGAGCTGTGGCGGATGCGAAGTGCCACTGCGCCGGCACGTTTGAGCGCAGGCGGGTGCGGGCTCCTCGTGCTCCTCGCCGGCCTGGCGCAGGCGTGTGCGCTCGCCGAGAACGCGCTCCTGCTGGTCGCGTTCTCCGCGATGGCCGCCATCGCGGCGTTCGCGCGGGCGGCTGAAGCCAAGGAACTCGACGCCGGCGCGCGCGCCGCGCTCTATGTGCGAAGCGCCGGTGCGCTTGCGCTCCTCGCCGCGGTACTCCTGCTCGCCGACAGCACCGGCAGCCTCGAGTTCGGGCGCGTGCTCGGCGCCGGCGGCTCGCTCCGCGAGCAGCCGCTCCCTCGGCTCCTCGTCGCGCTCGTGCTCGCCGCGGCGTGGTCGCGCGCCGGCGGGTGGCCGTGGCTTCGACGGCGGTGGAGCGGGTCGGCTGGCTTCGCCTTTGCGGTTCTCCTCGTGACGGGCGTCTACTTCGTGGCCCGGCTTTGGTCGCTGGTCGGCGGGGCACTCCCGCTCGCGGCCATCGGCGCCGGGTTCGTTGCCGTGCCATTCGGGGTCGCGGCGCTGGAGCGCGCACTCGAGCGCCGCGTCGGCGCGGACGAGGCGACGCCGCCCGTTGCCTCAGTCGCCGACGCGCGCAAGTGATGCTGCCCGGCCACCTTGCTGCCGCCCCCCTGGCACTCGCCGCGGCGAGCGGCGTGCTCGTGCGCGTCCTCGAGACCGGACGGCCGCGACTGGCCCGCGCGGCGGCCGCGGGCTCGCTCCTTGCGCAACTCGCACTCGCGCTCCTCGCGCTCGCCGCGACGGGCTCGGGTCGGGCGCTCGCATACAGCTTCGCGCCCTGGCCGACGCGCGCGGCGCTGACCCTCGTGCTCGATCCCCTGTCCGCGTGGCTGCTGCTCGCGACCGCGCTCCTCGCGCTGATCGCGCACTCGAGCAGCCCTGGCACGCCCGCCCGCGTCGATCCCCGCCGCCGCTCGTGGCTCCAGTTTGAGCTGCTGGCGCTCGATGGCGTGCTGCTGGTCTCGGACCTCGGCAGCCTCTTTGTCTGTCTCGTCAGTGCGTGGGCGCTGGCGTCCCGTGCGGTCGCTGCTTACGGTGGGGAGATTCCCGCCCGCGCGATGCTGGCGGGTGCGGCGCTCGCGCTCGCGCTTGCGCTCGGCTGCATCCTCGTCGCGCTCGGCACGCTCGATTTCGCGGGACTCGCGCTCGCGGCTCCCGCCCAGTCGACCGCCGAGGGAACGCTCGCGACCTCGGCTGAGTTCGCGCTGCTCGCCGTGCTCGCGTTCGGCGCCATCGCCGTCCCGCTCGCGCTCTGGCGTCCGCCCGGGAGTGCGCAGGTGCCCGCATCGGCACTGGTACTTGGCGTCGGCCTCGCGACGGGTGCGGTGTACCCGATCCTCAGGCTCTATACGCTCGCCTTTCCGTGCTTCATCGCGGGGCCCTGCGGGCCCTCCGGACTCGCGCTGCCGCTTGGCCTCGCCTTCGTGACAGGTGGCGCACTCGCTGGGCTCGCGGCGCGGCACGCGCGCGGTCTCATCGCGTGGCTCATGGTGCTGTCGGTCGGGCTGGTGCTCGTCGCCGCCGGGAGCCTGCGCGCGGCGGGGCTCGGCGCCGCCGTGTACCTACTCATGCACGCGACACTCGTCGGGGCGGCGCTCCTCCTGTCGAGCGAAGTCCTCGCCGAGCGCCGAGCCGGCCGTGCGGCGGCCGGTGCGCTCGTCCCTTTCGGTCTCGCGCTCGCGGCGGTGACCTGCCTGCCGCCGCTGTCGGGGTTCCTGGGTACGGTTGCGCTCCTGCGCGCCTCGGGGCCCGATGCGCTGGCGGTGTGGACGCTCGTGTTGACGTCGATGCTCGTCGCGTTGGTTGCGACAGTTCGAAACGCCCCGGGCTTCGGTGCGGCGGAACCCGCGTCCCTCGATCCGCAGTCGCCGGCGAGCGTGGCGGCGGGCGCGGCGGTCGGGCTCCTGCTCGCGCTCGGCGTTGCGGCGGGACCCGCGCTTCAATTCTCCGGCATCGCGGCGCGGCAGCTGCTCGATCGGGCCGGCTACGTCGCAGCCGTGGCGGCGGCGCGCGGAGGCGGCGCGGGCCCGACGCACTAGCGGCACCGGCGCGCCGCCGCCACGGCCACGAGGTAGTGGGCTTCGGGCCCGCGGCAGTGCACTATTCGCAGGCGCGGCGATCCCAGCTGCCGGCGTGGGAGCGGCGATGAATCAAACTGCGTTCGATCCAGCGTCACCGTCGGCCGACGGTTGGGCGCCACTGCGCCGTCTCGTGCGGCGCAGCCCGTGGGTCGCGGCCGGGGCGCTCGCCTGCCTCGCGGTGTTCTCGAGTGCCGGTTGCGCCGGCGACAGCGACTTCGACGCCGCCGTGCATGCCAACAGCGTCTCGGCCTTCGATGACTACCTGCGCCTTCACCCGGACGGCGCGCACGCGGCCGAGGCGCGCACGCTGCTCGCGGCACTCGTCGAGGATCGCGAGTGGCAGCGCGCGCGTGCCGCCGGCAACTCCGACTCGTACCAGCAGTACCTGCGCGGCTACCCCTCGGGCGCTCACGCGCACGATGCGCTGACGGCGATCGCGGAGCTCAACCTCGCAGCCGTCCCGAGTACGGAGGCCTCGAGCGCGGAGCAGGCAGCCATACCCGCGGCGCCGGCGCCTGCGGCTTCACCCGCGGCGAAGGGCCCGATCGCGCGTGCGGCGGCGCCCGCCGCCCCGGCCGCGCCTCGCGCCGCCGCGCCCAAAGCCGCAGCCTCGGTGCCTGCCAAGGCGGCCGCGCCCAAGGAAACGCACGCGGCGCCGACCGCGGCGGCGGGCGTCAGGATCCAGCTCGGTGCCTTTGGAACGAAGTCGGGCGCGGAGGGTGCGTGGCATCGCCTCGCGGCGCGCTATCCGGAGCTCGCGAGTCGTACGCCGCTCATCGCCGCCGCCAATGCCGCCGACGGTCACGCCATCGAGCGCCTGCAGGTCGGTGGGTTCAGCAAGGAATCGGCCCAGGCGATGTGCGCCGCGCTCGCAACCCACCACGATGCGTGCTTCGTGATGCCCGTCACGGGGGCGTCGGCCAACTGACGTTCCGCGGCCGAGAGCGGGGGTCAGTTCCTGACGCGCAGCGTCAGCGAAAGGCCATTTCGGGCCCCTTAGGGGTCACTAACCCATTGTTTTATATAGCTATCACAGGTTGGCACGGGCCTTGCTCTGTCTTCAGTGCAAGTCTCAACTCCCCCTGTGGTTTGAATCTTGGCGCCGTCGAGCTTCCCCCAGCTCCCGGCGCCTTTTTTTTGCCCTGATCGGCGCGTCGCCCCCCCAACAACGGTTCGTCGCTCCGGGACTGCGATTCATCGCGTGTTCACCGGAATCGCCCCGGTGAACGGGTAAACTCGCGCGTCTCTTTAGTAGCCCCCAGAAGCACTTACCCGTGAACGATGACGCTACGCCGCGCCCGGACTTGAGCGATTCCCCGCAGCCGACGCACGCGTTCGGCGGGGCATCGTACGCATCGGTGGCGCCGCTCGCGCCCGTGACGCCGTTCTGGCGCCGGACCCACGTGATCGGCATCGCGGCGGTCGCGCTGATCGCGGTGATTGTCACGATCGTGATTGCGATGCACATGCGGGCGGCGAGCCTCGCGAACGCGATCGACCCGAACGAGGCCGTGCCGCTCGTGAGTGCGCGCGCGCCGGGTCGTTCGACCATCAACGCGCTCGTCACCTTCACCGGCGGCATCGTCGCCCGCTACGACCAGCCGATTGGCGTCGAGGGCGACGGCGGCCGGGTCTCCGAAGTGCTGGTTGAGAGCGGCGATCGGGTCAAGCGCGGCCAGGTGCTCGCGCGACTCGACACCGCGGTCATCTCGGCCCAGGTCGCGAACCTGCACGCCGCGCTCGAGCAGACGCGCGCCGAGGCGGTGCTCGCGGAGGCCGACTACCGTCGTGCCGCGGCGGTTGCCGACTCGGTCGGCGCGCTCTCGAAGGAGGAAGTCGACAAGCGGCACTCGGTCGTTGCGACCTCGGCGGCGCGGGTGAAGTCGGCGGAGGCGCAGCTCGCCGAAGCCGAAGCGCGGCTCGGTCGCAGCTCGCTGCGTGCGCCGGCCGACGGCATCGTGCTGACCCGCACGGCCGAGGTCGGCCAGACCGCGATGCCGGGCGGCGCGGCGCTCTTTCGGCTCGCGCGCGGTGGCGAGGTCGAGATGCGCGCCCAGGTCGCCGAGCGCGACCTGCCGCGCCTGAAGATCGGGCAGGACGCCGAGGTGTACCTCACGGGCATCGCGACTCCGTTCCACGGCCAGGTGCGCCTCGTCAGTGCCGTGATCGACCCGCAGACGCGCCTGGGCGAAATGCGCATCGCACTCGAGCAGCGGCCGGACCTCAGGCCCGGTGCCTTCGCGCGCGGTGAGGTCAAGGTGGGATCGGAGGTCCGGCCGATCGTCGCGCAGACCGCGGTCCTGTCCGACGGGCCGACCAACTTCGTCTACATCGTCGGCGCCGACAGGCGCGTGACGCGCCGGCCCGTCAAGGTGAGCGGCACCCAGCCGCAGGGCATCGTGATTGGCGAGGGCATCGACGGCTCCGAGACCGTCGTCACCTCCGCGGGCGCGTTCCTGCACGAAGGAGAGCTCGTGCGCCTGGCGGATGCCAAGGCCGCCCCGTGAGAAATATCTCGTCCTGGGCGATCAAGCACCCGGTCACGCCACTGGTGCTGTTCGCGGTGCTGACCTTCGTCGGCATCGTCGCCTTCAAGCTCCTGCCCGTGAACCTGAACCCGGACGTGACGTATCCGGCAGTGAACGTGTTCGTGTCGCAGCCGGGCGCGGCGCCGGCCGAGCTCGAGACGCAGGTCATGCAGAAGGTCGAGGGCGCGGTCGCCGCGGTCGCCGGCGTGCGCAGCGTCACCTCCTTCGCCTCCGAGGGCACCGCGTTCACCTCGATCGAGTTCCAGATCGGCACGCCGATCGACCGGGCGATGGCCGACGTGCGCGATGCGATCTCGCGGGTGCGCTCGCAGCTGCCGGAGGGCATCGAGGAGCCGATCGTCTCGCACCAGGACATCGACGGCGGCGCGTTCGTCTACTACGCGGCCAGTAGCACGGCGATGAGCTCGCAGGAACTCAGCTGGTTCGTCGACAACACCATCACCAAGCGCTTGCTGCCGCTCCCCGGCGTCGCGCAGGTCAACCGCTCCGGCGGCGACAGCCGCGAGATCCGCATCGAGCTCGACCCCGAGCGGATGCAGGCGCTCGGCATCACCGCCGTCGACGTGAACCAGCAGCTGAGGACCCTCAACGTCGACTCACCCGGCGGGCGCGCCCAGCTCGCGGGCGGGGAGCAGTCGATCCGCGTGCTCGGCGGCGCGCGCACCGCCGAGCAGCTCGGCGACACGCGCATCCAGCTCACGGGCGGGCGCTACGCGCGGCTCGATGACATCGCGAGCGTCAGGGATGGCGTCGAGGAGGTCCGCTCGATTGGCCGCCTGAACGGGCGGCCGGCGACCACGTTCGGCGTATCGCGCTCGCGCGGCTCATCCGACGTCACCGCGATAGCGAACGTCGAGGCCGAGCTCAAGAAGATCCTCGCCGAGAACCCGAGCGTCACGATCACGCAGGTGTTCTCGACGGTCGGCGCAACCAAGCTTCAGTACAACTCGGCCATCGACGCGCTGCTCGAGGGCTCGGTGCTGGCGGTGCTGGTGGTGTGGCTCTTCCTCCGGGACTGGCGCGCGACGGCGATCTCGGCGCTTGCGATTCCGCTCTCGGCGATCCCGACGTTCGCGTTCATGGCGTGGATGGACTTCACGCTCAACAGCATCAGCCTGCTTGCGCTGTCGCTCGTCGCCGGCGTCCTCGTCGACGATGCAATCGTCGAGATCGAGAATATCGTGCGCCACATGCGCATGGGCAAGACTCCCTACCAGGCGGCGCTCGATGCGGCGGATGAGATCGGGCTCGCGGTCGTTGCGACCTCCGGCACGATCATCGCGGTGTTCCTCCCGGTAAGCTTCATGGGCGGGTTCACCGGCCAGTACTTCAAGCAGTTCGGGCTCACCGTCGCGGCGGCGGTGTTCCTGTCGCTCCTGGTCGCCCGGCTCATCACGCCCGTCATCGCCGCGTTCACGCTCAAGCCCGCCGGGTTCAAGGCCCACCTCGAGGGGCCGCTGATGACGCGCTACCTCGCGCTCCTGCGCCTCAGCGTTACGCACCGCTGGCGGACGATCGGCGTCGGCGTCCTCTTCTTCGCGCTCTCGATCGTTGGCGTCGCGCTGATCTCGAAGGACTTCATCCCGCCGGGTGACTTCGGCACGAGCCAGATTTCGATCGAGCTGCCGCCGGGGGTCAGGATCGAGGACACCGCGCGGGTCTCGGACACGGTCACCGCGCTCATCAGGAAGTCGCCCGACGTCGCCGACGTCGTCGAATCGATCGGCAGCAACGATGACGGCTCGGTGCGCGAGGGACAGATCTTCGTGTCGCTGAAGCCGCGCAAGGAGCGCAAGCACAGCCAGAAGGAATGGGAAGACCTGATGGCGCCGCAGCTGCGCTCGATCCCCGATGCGCGCGTGGCGATCGCCTCGCAGGGCGGCGGCGGCGGCGATGCGCCGATCTCGCTGTACTTCACGGGCGATGACCTCGGGCTGCTCGAGTCGGCGGCGCGGACAGCGGTCGAGCAGATGCGCGGCGTCAAGGGCGTGCGCGATCCCAGGATCGCCGGCGACCTGCCGCGGCCGGAGCTCCTCATCAAGCCACGCTTCGACCTCGCCGCGCAGCTCGGCGTGACCGTGCAGGCGATCAGCCAGACGATCCGGATCGCGACGATCGGCGACATCCCGCAGAACGCGGCGAAGTTCTCGCTCGCCGACCGGCAGGTGCCGATCCGCGTGAGCCTGCTCGAGTCCTCGCGTAAGGACATGTCGACGCTCGAGAACCTGCCGGTGCCGACCGCCTCGGGGGGCGCCGTGCCGCTGAAGGCCGTCGCCGACATCAGCTTCGGCGAGGGGCCGGCGACGATCCGCCGCTACAACCAGTCCCGGCGCGTCAAGGTGCTCGCGGACCTGCAGCCCTCGGCGGCGCTTGGCGATGTGAGCGAGCGGGTCAAGGCGCTGCCCGGAATCGCGCACCTGCCGCAGGGCGTGCACCTCGTCGAGCGCGGCAACGTCGAGTTCATGGCCGAGATGATGCGCAACTTCACCCTCGCGATCCTCGCAGGCGTGCTGATGGTGTTCGCGGTGCTCGTGCTCCTCTTCGCCCGCATCTTCCAGCCGCTGACGATCCTCTCGGCGCTGCCCTTGTCGCTCGGCGGCGCGATCCTCGCGCTCATCATCTGCGGCATGCCGTTCTCGTTCCCGGTCGTCATCGGCATCCTGATGCTGATGGGCATCGTCGCGAAGAACTCGATCCTGCTGGTCGACTTCGCGATCGAGGAGATGCGCGCCGGCAAGGACCGGATGACCGCGCTCATGGAAGCCGGGCACAAGCGTGCCCAGCCGATCGTGATGACCAGCATCGCGATGATCGCCGGCATGCTCCCCATCGCGATCGGCATCGGCGACTCGAGCTCGTTCCGAACGCCGATGGCCGTATCGGTGATCGGCGGCATCATCACCTCGACGTTCCTGACGCTCGTCATCGTCCCGGCGGTGTTCTCCGTCGTCGATGACATCGAGAAGTGGCTCGGCCCGAAGTTCAAGGGCCTCGTGACGCACGAGTACCAGGTGCTCGCGCACCACCTGCCGCGGCCGCCCACCGAGACGCCGACCGGCGGGCTATCGGCGGGCCGGGCGCAGGACGCGAGCGACTGACCACGGCCGCTCGCGCTCCGGCGGCGGCGGCCTCGCGCCGTCCCGCCCGGCCGCGCTTCCGTTCCTGCTTGTCGCCAGGGCCTCTGGACAACCGTGAATGACGCACTGCAGCATGCATGCTGCGATGCGGCATTGACCGGTTGCCCCTCTGCCGGCATAGTCCCCGGGCACCACCAGATGCTCGTTGACGGGCGCAAGGATTGGGGATGGACCAGGATTCTTACGGCCCCGGCGTCCACGCCGCGCCCTCGAGCACGGCTGCACGGCTGCACGGCGGGCACGACCCCGCCGGGCTCTACCACCCCTCCTACGAGCGCGACAGCTGCGGCTTCGGGCTGATCGCGAATCTCGACGATGAACCGAGCCACTGGCTCGTCAAGACCGCGATCAGTTCGCTCAACCGCCTCACGCACCGCGGTGCCGTCGCCGCCGACGGGAAGACCGGTGATGGCTGCGGACTCCTCCTCAAGAAGCCGGAGAAGTTCCTGCGGGCGATCGCGGCGGACGCGGGCTTTGAGCTCGGGCTCAGGTTCGCCTCCGGCATCGCCTTCCTGTCGCGCTACGAGGATGCCGCCGAGCGCGCGCGGGCAGCGCTCGGCGCGCAACTGAAGCGCGAGGGCCTCTCCGTCGCCGGCTGGCGCGTCGTGCCGACGGATCCGGCCGCGTGCGGCGCGCAGGCCCTGCAGACGCTGCCGCGCCTCGAGCAGGTGTTCGTGAACTGCGCGGACGATGTCGATGAGCCGACGTTCAACCGGCGGCTCTTCCTCGCGAGGCGCCGCACCGAGAAACAGCTCGAGCAGAAGGACCCGGTCTTCTACATGCCCTCGCTCTCGGCGAGCACGATCGTCTACAAGGGCATGGTCATGCCCGAGCACCTGACCGAGTTCTACCCCGACCTCGGCGACCCCAGGCTCGAGTCATCGGTCGCGGTGTTCCACCAGCGCTTCTCGACCAACACGCTGCCGCAGTGGCGGCTCGCGCATCCGTACCGTTTCCTCGCCCACAACGGCGAGATCAACACGATCTCGGGCAACCGCAACTGGGCGGTCGCGCGCGGCGCCGTGTTCCGCTCGCCGGTGCTGCCGGACCTCTCCGACATCCAGCCACTCGTGTCGCTGTCGGGCTCCGATTCCCAGACGCTCGACAACATGCTCGAGGTGCTCCTGATGGGTGGCCTCGACGTGCTGCACGCGATGCGGCTCCTCATCCCACCCGCCTGGCAGACCGTCGATACGCTCGATCCGGATCTGCGTGCGTTCTACGAGTTCTACTCGACCCACATGGAGCCGTGGGACGGACCGGCCGGCATCGTGCTGTGCGATGGCCGCTACGCGGCCTGCACGCTCGATCGCAACGGGCTTCGGCCCGCGCGCTGGGTCATCACGCGCGACCGGCACCTCACCGTCGCCTCCGAGATAGGCGTGTGGGACTACCGGCCCGAGGACGTCCTGCGCAAGGGCAAGCTCGGGCCCGGCGAGATGCTGGCGCTCGACCTGCAGACGGGCGAGCTGCTCGACTCCAAGCGGGTCGACCAGGTCCTGAAGGCGCGCCATCCCTACAAGAGCTGGCTCAAGAAGGGTGTCCGCTACCTCGAGAGCGACCTCATCGATGCAAGGCTCGCGGCGGAGCCCATGGACGGCGACACGCTCGGCCTCTACATGAAGATGTACAACGTCACGGCCGAGGAGCGCGACGAGATCATCCGCGTGCTCGCGGAGGACGAGAGCGAGGCGGTGAGCTCGATGGGCGATGACACGCCGATGCCGGTGCTGTCGCACAAGATCCGCTCGCTCTATGACTATTTCCGGCAGCAGTTCGCGCAGGTGACGAACCCGCCGATCGACCCGTTGCGCGAAAGCATCGTGATGAGCCTGCAGACGCAGATTGGACCGGAGCGCAACGTGTTCGCGCCGGCGCCGGAGCACGCGCAGCAGATCGTACTGAACTCCCCGATCCTCTCGCAGCGCAAGCTCCGCCAGATCCTCGGCCACAAGGACATGGGCGTCACGCACGAGTTCATCGACCTGCAGCACCCGGTCGAGGAGGAACTCGGCCACGCGATCGCACGGATCTGCGACCAGGCGGAAGCCGCGGTGCGGGCCGGGAAACTCGTGCTGCTCCTCTCCGACCGCTACCTCGTGCGTGGCAAGGTGCCGACGCACGTGCTGCTTGCGACCGGCGCCGTGCATCACCGGCTGGTGCGGGCGGGGCTTCGCTGCCGCTGCAACCTCCTCATCGAGACCGGCACCGCGCGCGATCCGCATCACTTCGCGTGCCTGATCGGCTACGGCGCGACGGCGGTGTACCCGTACATGGCCTATCAGACGCTCTTCGACATGATGAGGAACGGCAGCGTCAGCATGAGCGCGGAGTCCCGCGCCGAGCTTGGCCGCAGCTACCGGCGCGGCATCCGCAAGGGCCTCTTCAAGATCATGTCGAAGATGGGCATCTCGACCATCGGCAGCTACCGCGGCTCGCAGCTCTTCGAGATCGTGGGGCTGCACGATGAGGTGGTTGACCTCTGTTTCCCCGGCACCGTGAGTCGCATCCAGGGCGCGAGGTTGAGTGATCTTGAGAGCGACCAGCGCACGCTCGCCGAGCGCGCCTGGGATCCGCTCGCGCCGATCCAGCAAGGCGGCCTGATCAAGTACGTGCACGGTGGCGAGTACCACATGTACAACCCGGACGTGGTGGCGACGCTGCAGTCGGCGGTCATGACCGGGGACTACCAGCAGTACAAGGAGTTCGCGCGACTCGTCAACGAGCGGCCGGCGGCGTGCCTCCGGGACCTGTTTGCGCTCATCCCCGGCACGGTGCCGATCCCGCTCGCCGAGGTGGAGCCCGTCGAGGAGATCCTGAAGCGCTTCGATTCGGCCGGCATGTCGCTCGGCGCGCTGTCGCCGGAAGCGCACGAGGCGCTCGCGATCGCGATGAACCGCCTGGGTGCCCGCTCGAACTCCGGGGAGGGCGGCGAGGATCCGGCGCGCTACGGCACGGAAAGGAACTCCAAGATCAAGCAGGTTGCGAGCGCGCGCTTTGGCGTGACCCCCGAGTACCTGATCAGTGCCGAGGTGCTGCAGATCAAGATCGCGCAGGGAGCCAAGCCCGGCGAAGGGGGGCAGCTGCCCGGCCACAAGGTCAACGAGATGATCGCGCGCTTGAGGTTCGCGCGCGCCGGCGTCGGCCTCATCTCGCCGCCGCCGCACCACGACATCTACTCGATCGAGGACCTCGCGCAGCTCATCTTTGACCTAAAGCAGGTCAACCCGCGCGCGCTCGTGTCGGTGAAGCTGGTGGCCGAGCCCGGTGTCGGCACGATCGCCGCCGGCGTCGCGAAGGCCTATGCCGACCTCATCACGATCTCCGGCTACGACGGCGGCACGGGCGCGAGCCCGCTCTCCTCGATCAAGTACGCGGGCACGCCCTGGGAGCTTGGCCTCGCCGAGACGCACCAGACGCTCCGTATCAACGACATGCGCCATCGCGTGCGGCTGCAGACGGACGGCGGACTCAAGACCGGACTCGACGTGCTGAAGGCCGCGATGATCGGCGCCGAGAGCTTCGGCTTTGGCACGGCTCCCATGGTCGCGCTTGGCTGCAAGTACCTGAGGATCTGCCACCTCAACAACTGCGCGACCGGGGTCGCGACCCAGCACGAGGGACTGCGCAAGCGCTTCTTCGTCGGGCTCCCCGAGATGGTCGTCAACTACTTCCGCTTCGTCGCCGAGGAATGCCGCGAGCTGATGGCGGCCTTAGGGGTCCGCACGCTCGCCGAGCTCATCGGCCGCACCGAGCACTTGAGGATCATCGAGGGCACGACCTCGCGCCAGAAATCGCTCGACCTCTCGCCGCTCCTCTCGAACGCAGGAATCAGCACCGACAAGCCGCAGTACTGCCTCGAGGCGCGTAATGAGCCCTTCGACAAGGGCGAGCTCGCCGAGCGCATGGCGAGGGACACCGCCGTTGCGATCGCGACGAAGTCGGGCGGCAGCTTCCACTACGTCGTGACCAACCGCCACCGCTCGATCGGCGCCAGGGTGTCGGGTGAGATCGCGAGGGCGCACGGCGACCACGGCATGGCGAATGCGCCCATCAACATGCGGCTCGTGGGCTCCATCGGCCAGAGCTTCGGTGTCTGGAACGCCGGCGGCTTAAACCTCTACCTCGAGGGCGATGCGAACGACTACGTCGGCAAGGGCATGGCCGGCGGGCGCATCGTGCTGACGCCGCCGCGCGGCGCCACCTACCTCGCGCACGAGACGCCGATCATGGGCAACACGTGCCTCTACGGCGCGACGGGCGGGGAGCTCTACGCGGCGGGCACGGCCGGTGAGCGCTTCGCGGTCAGGAACTCCGGCGCCGTCGCCGTCATCGAGGGCAGCGGCGATCATTGCTGCGAGTACATGACCGGCGGCGTCGTCTGCGTGCTCGGGCGCACCGGCGTCAACTTCGGCGCCGGGTTCACCGGCGGGTTCGCCTACGTGCTCGACCTCGACCGCGATTTCGTCGATCGCTACAACCACGAGCTCGTCGACATCCACCGCATCTCGATGGAGGGCATGGAGCAGAACCTGCACCACCTGCGCAGCGTCATCGAGACGCACGTGCGCGAGACGGGCAGCCGCTGGGGCACGGAAATCCTGAATGACCTCAGGACCTTCATCGGCAAGTTCTGGCTGGTGAAGCCGAAGGCGGCCGCGATCGATACGCTGATCGAGAATCTTCGGAGAGCCGCCTGATGCCGGACAAGAACCTGCAGTTCCTCGACGTACCGCGCATCGACCCGCCGAAGTTCCCGGTGGCGGTGCGGGTCGAGGCGTTCGGCGAGATCTACGGCTCCTACGATGCCGCCGGCGCCGCCCAGCAGGCCGGTCGCTGCCTCGGCTGCGGCAACCCGTTCTGCGAGTGGAAGTGCCCGGTGCACAACTACATCCCCAACTGGCTGAAGCTGATCGAGCAAGGCAAGCTGTTTGAGGCGGCGGAGCTCTCGCACCGCACCAACTCGCTGCCGGAGGTATGCGGGCGCATCTGCCCGCAGGACAGGTTGTGCGAGGGCGCCTGCACGCTGAACGATGGCCTGGGCGCCGTGTCGATCGGCTCGATCGAGAAATTCATCACCGACGAGGCGCTCAAAGCCGGCTGGCGGCCGGACCTCACGCACGTGCGGCCGACGGGAAGGCGCGTCGCGATCGTCGGCGCGGGGCCCGCGGGACTTGCCTGCGCGGACGTGCTCGCTCGCAACGGCGTCAAGGCCGTGGTCTTTGACCGCTACCCGCGCATCGGCGGGCTGCTGACGTTCGGGATCCCGCCGTTCAAGCTCGAGAAGCAGGTGGTGGAGACGCGTCGCGAGATCCTCGAGGGCATGGGCGTCGAGTTTCGGCTGGGTATCGAGATCGGCAGGGACCTTGCCTTCGAGGACCTCATCGCCGACCACGATGCGGTGTTCCTCGGGATGGGCGCGTATCGCTCGGTGCGCGGCGGGTTCCCGGGCGAGGAACTCGCCGGTGTCGTCGAGGCGCTTCCCTACCTCATCTCGAACATCAATCGCGAGCTTGGGCTCGGCGCCGCCGCCGAGTTCATCGACCTGAAGGGCAAGCACGTCGTCGTGCTCGGCGGCGGCGACACGGCGATGGACTGCAACCGCACCGCGATCCGCCAGGGCGCCGCGAGCGTGACCTGCACCTACCGGCGCGATGAATCGAACATGCCGGGCTCCAGGCGCGACTACAAGAACAGCTGCGAGGAGGGCGTCAAGTTCCTCTTCAACAGCCAGCCGATCGCGATCCGCGGTGATGGCCGCGCGAGCGTGGTCGAGCTCGTCGAGACTCGGCTTGGGCTCCCCGGCCCCCGCGGCCGGCGCACGGCGGAGGTCGTCCCGGGCAGCAACACGCTCCTCGAGGCGGATGCCGTGATCGTCGCGTTCGGCTTCCTGCCGAGCCCGGCACCCTGGTTCGACGCGCACTCGATCGGCGTCGAGGCCGACGGGCGGGTGCGGGTCTTAAGCGCAGGCCCGCGGCGCTTTGCGACCACCAATCCGAAAGTCTTCGCGGGCGGCGACATGGTGCGCGGCGCCGATCTCGTCGTCACGGCCGTGTTCGAGGGCCGGGAAGCCGCGACCGGCATCCTCGGGTACCTTGGGGTCGCGAGCGGCGCACGTGCAGCGTAAGGTGGACGCTCCGCCGGCACCGTGCCACCGCTGAGGAATTCCGCATGACCGCTGTCAATCGTCGCATCGTCCTCGCCTCCCGCCCGACGGGCGCCGCCAGCGAGGCGAACTTCCGCCTCGAGTCCGCGCCAGTCCCCGTGCCCGCGGCGGGGCAGGTGCTCGTGCGCCATCACTACCTGTCGCTCGACCCCTACATGCGCGGCCGCATGAGCGACCGAAAGTCCTACGCCGCGCCCCAGCCGATCGGCGAGGTGATGATCGGCGGCACCGCCGGGGAAGTGATCGCGAGCGAGCACCCGGGCTTTCAGGTCGGCGATCGCGTCGTCAGCATGGGCGGCTGGCAGGAATACTCGATCGCGGATGGCAACGCCGGCGCGCTCGCGCCGCGCAAGGTCGACGTCAGGCGAATTGCGCTCTCGGCTTATCTCGGCGTCGTCGGCATGCCGGGGGTCACCGCCTGGTACGGGCTCAACCGGATCTGCGAGCCGAAGGCGGGTGAGACGGTCTGCGTGAGCGCCGCCACGGGCGCCGTCGGCAGCGTCGTCGGCCAGCTCGCGAAGGCGCACGGCTGCCGGGTCGTCGGCATCGCGGGCGGCAAGGAGAAGTGCGACTACGCCGTCAACGAGCTGGGCTTGGATGCCTGCATCGACTACAAGGCCGCGCCCGACCCGCGCGCGCTCGTCGGGCTCCTCGCCGCGGCAACCCCGGCCGGCATCGATGGCTACTTCGAGAACGTCGGCGGCATCGTGCTCGATGCGGTGCTCGCGCGCATGAATGCATTCGGGCGGATCGCCGTCTGCGGCATGATCAGTGGCTACGACGGCGAGCCCTTGCCGCTCGCCTACCCCGCGCTCATCCTGACCTCGCGCCTGAAGGTGCAGGGCTTCATCGTCTCGGAGCATCCGAAGGTCTGGCCAGAGGCGCTCGGCGAGCTCGGGGCGGCGGTCGCCAGCGGCAAGCTCAAGTACCGCGAAAGCATCGCGAGCGGCATCGCGAGCGCGCCGGCGGCGTTCATAGGTCTCCTCAAGGGCCAGAACTTCGGCAAGCAGGTCGTCAAGCTCCTTTGAACGCTACGCGCGGCAACTTTCCCCTGCTAATTTAAGGTGTTGCGCGTCGCCGCGAGGCCCCGCCACCGCGCGGTCGACGGCCCGGGGCGGGCACTGGTAACCTGTCGTTTTGAAGCCAATCGGCGCCACGCGCCACCCGACACGGAGCACGATCCATCATGAGCACGAATGCGGACCTGCAGAAACTGCGCGAGTCGGCGGTGCCTCGCGGCGTATCGAACCTGCTGCCGGTGTTCACGGCGCGGGCGCTGAACTCCGAGCTCTGGGACGTCGAGGGCAAGCGCTACATCGACTTCGCCGCCGGCATTGCGGTGCTCAACACCGGGCACCTGCACCCGACCGTGAAGGCCGCGGTCGCCGTGCAGCTCGAGAACTTCTCGCACACCTGCTTCCAGGTCACGCAGTACGAAGGCTACGTTCGCCTCGCCGATCGCCTCAACAAGCTCGCGCCGGGCGCGACGCCCAAGAAGACGATCCTCCTCTCGACCGGCGCCGAGGCGGTCGAGAATGCGGTCAAGATCGCGCGCGCCTACACCAAGCGCTCCGCGGTCATCGCGTTCTCCGGCGCCTTCCACGGCCGCACGATGTACACGATGGGACTCACCGGCAAGGTCGCGCCCTACAAGACCGGCTTCGGCCCGATGCCCGGCGAGATCTACCACCTGCCGTTTCCGGCCGAGTACCTGGGCGTCAGCCCCGCCGAATCGCTGCACGCGCTCGAAACGCTGTTCAAGTCGGATGTGGAACCTTCGCGTGTCGCGGCGATCATCATTGAGCCCGTGCAGGGCGAGGGCGGCTTCTACTCGGCGCCGGTCGAGTTCCTGAAGGAGCTTAGGCGCCTGTGCACCGAGCACGGCATCGTGCTGATCGCGGACGAGGTGCAGACGGGCTTTGCGCGCACCGGCAAGCTCTTCGCGATCGAGCACGCCGGCATCGAGCCCGACCTCATGACGATCGCCAAGAGCCTCGCGGGCGGCTTTCCGCTCTCGGGCGTCATCGGCAAGGCGGAGATCATGGATGCGCCGGGCCCCGGCGGCCTCGGCGGCACCTACGCGGGCTCGCCCATCAGCTGCGCGGCGGCGCTCGCGGTTCTCGAGGTGATCGAGAAGGAGTCGCTCTGCGCGCGCGCCACCGCGATCGGCGCGATCCTGAAGCAGCGCCTGAACAGCCTGCGCGGCAAGCACTCGCTCACCTGCATCGGCGACGTACGGGGCCAGGGCGCGATGATCGCGCTCGAGCTCGTGAAGAACGGCGATGCCAAGCAACCCGACGCCGACCTCACCAAGGCGCTCGTGCAGCGGGCGGCGGCGAATGGCCTGCTGATCCTCTCCTGCGGCACGCGCGCGAACGTGATTCGCTTCCTCGCGCCGCTCACGATCAGCGATGCGACGCTGGCCGAGGGGCTCGACATCCTCGAGCGCTCGCTGCTCGATTGCGTCGGCTCCGGCCGCGAGGCGAAACGGGCCTGAGCGTACGGGCGCGCCGCTAGCGCGGCGCGCGCCGCAACGCCTCGAGCGTCCGGCCGGGGGCGATGTCCTCGATGCTGGTCACAAGCTCGATCAGTCGCGGGCCGTCGGCGGCGAGCGCCGCCGCGAGCGCCGGGCCGAACTCGGCGGTCTCGAGCACGCGTGTCGCCGGCACGCCCGAGGCGGCGCTGAGCGCCACGAAGTCAGGATTCACCAGCGTCGTTGCGACCGTGCGGCCCGGGAAGCGCATTTCCTGGTGCATGCGGATCGTGCCGTAGCTGCCATTGTTGAGCACGAGGAACACGACCTGCGCGCCGGTCGCGGCGGCGGTGATCAGGTCGTTCGCGGCCATCATGAAGCAGCCGTCTCCGGCGACCGCGACGACCTTGCGGCCGGGGTGCAGGAGCGCCGCGGCGATGCCGGCGGGTAACCCGTAGCCCATCGCGCCGCTTTGCGGCGCGAGCTGGGTGCGGAACTCGCGGTGCTCGAAGAACCGGTGCAGCCAGGCGGCGTAGTTGCCGGCGCCGTTGGTGACGATCGCATCGTCGGGCAGCTGGCGCCTTAGCTCGCGGAACACCTCGGACGGATTCAGCCGACCCGTCACGCCGACGGGCTCGAGGTCGCGTTCGTAGGCGAGGCGCGCCGCGCGCGTCCACTCGCTCCAGCGACCGGCCGGCGGAGCGGGTAGCGCCGCGAGTTCCGCGCACGCGGCATCCGGCGAGGCGCTCGCGCGCAGGCTCACCGGGAACACGCGGCCTGCATCCTCCGGTCGCATCGCGACGTGGATGACGCGCTCGACGCTGGTGCGTGGGTCGAGCCGCGTGTAGCCCCCGGTCTCGACGTCGCACAGGCTCGCACCGAGCGCGATCACGAGGTCGGCATCACGCAGCGAGGCGAGCGCGCCGCTGCCCGCCGCAAAGCCGAACTCGCCGATGTAGCTCGGGTGGTCGTTCCGGAAGAGGTCCTTGCGGCGAAAGCCGCTCGCGACGGGCAGCTGCCAGCGCTCGGCGAAGCGCCTGAGCGCGTCGGTGCCCGCCGGAGTCCAGCCGCTGCCGCCGATCCAGACGAGCGGACGCCGCGCGCTCGCGAGGCGTGCGCCGATCGCCTTCGCAACGCCGCTCTCGAGCGGCGTCGCAATGCGCTCGACGCGCGGGCCCGGCGGCAGGTCGCACGGCAGGCCGAGCACGTCTTCGGGGAGACTCACGACCACGGGTCCCGGGCGGCCGTTGATCGCGATCGCGAATGCGCGCGTGATGAGCTCGGGCATCCGCTCGGGGTCGTGCACCTCGACGACCCATTTCGCGATGCTGCCGAACATCGCGCCGAAGTCGATCTCCTGGAACGCGTCGCGCCCGAGGTCCTGGCGCGCGACCTGGCCGACGAAGAGCACCAATGGCGTCGCGTCCTGCTGCGCGGTGTGGACCGCGATGCTCGCGTGGGTGGCGCCGGGGCCGCGCGTCACGAAGCAAACGCCCGGCCGGCCGGTGAGCTTGCCGACCGCCTCGGCCATGTTCGCGGCGTTGGCCTCGTGGCGGCAGGTGACGAGCCGCAAGCGATCGCCGACGTCGTAGAGCGCATCGAGCACGTCGAGGTAGCTTTCACCCGCGACCGCGAAGGCGAGCGACACGCCCTGCTCCAGCAGGCAGTCGACGAGTGCGCGCGCGGCGGTCCGCGTCGCCGCCGTGGCGCGTGCCGGGCCCTGTGCGTTCAATCGCGCGGCACCGGACCACACCAGCCGGGCAGAAAGCCGGCGTCCTCGCTGCGCGCAAGTTTCAGCGCCTGCTCGAGCGCCTGCGTGAAGTTGTCCTCGACGCGCGCGCGCTTGATGCGGCGCCGGAGGAAATCCGCCCACAGGAATTCGCTGAAGGGCGTCGTGTCCTTCGCGAAGCCGCCGGCGCGCCTGAGCTCGCCGGCGAGGCTGCGAAACGGATCGTCGATG
The DNA here is from genome assembly GCA_025356075.1 of Pseudomonadota bacterium. Taxonomy (GTDB): domain Bacteria; phylum Pseudomonadota; class Gammaproteobacteria; order Steroidobacterales; family Steroidobacteraceae; genus CAIKZZ01. The sequence goes on from JANXUT010000050.1 coordinate 43,716, forward strand.
AGGCCGGAGACGCGCCGCGGCAGGTCGCCATAGGGCCTGCGCTTGCCCTTGGCGTCATACGGGTGCAGCCAGCCGCGGTTGTCGAGGTAGGTCCAGAACGCATCGGTGTCGAGCGCGGCGAGGTCGGCGAGGACGGTGATCGCGATCTTCCTGACACCTTCCTGATGGAGCGCGAGCGCCAGGTGGTGGTGGTCGATCACGTAGAACCGGTTCTTGGGTCCGCGGATGACCGGGATCAGGTGGCGCCCGAGGAACTCGCCCTTGCGGCCGATGTTGCGCCAGTGCCGGCGCTTGGCGCGCACCTCGCGCATGCCGACGGTGATCTGCGTCGGGTACAGGTCCTCTATCGCGAGCGTCGTCAGCAGTAGGTCGCGGACCTGGTGCATGGTGTCGATCCTCAAGGATGCCGGCACGCTGCCGGAAGGCGATTTTGGAGAGGTCGGCGCGGGAACGCCAGCGGCGGCCCGGGGCTCGCCGCGCCGGGCTACCTGGCCCGGCGGGGCCGTGCGGCGAGCGCAGTCGCAAAGTCCTGCACCGCCGCATCGCGCGGCCCGAGCGGTGCGAGACCGTAGCGATGTTCGAGCGTCGCGACGATCGAGGTCGTGTCGTGGCTGGCGGAATCGACGACGAACGGCGCATGCAGGAGCGGCGAGACGATGAGCGTCGGGATGCGCGTGCCGGGACCCCACACGTCGTGCGGCCCGCGCTCGTTGCCCTGCCCGGGCGGCGCCACGTGATCCCACTGGCCGCCGAACTCATCGTAAGTGACGATGATGAGCGTGTCGCGCGCGCACGCACTCGCGCTGATCGTGCGCAGGAGTTCGACGAGGTGATCGCTGCCGTGCGGCTCGCTCGCGTAACCCGGGTGCTCGTTCTCGGCGCCGATGGGCTTCACGAAGCTGACGGCCTTCAGGTGGCAGCTGCGGCGCGAGCCGCGCGCGAGCGCAACGAACTCGGCCTCGTCGCGCAGGTGTGCCTTGCGGTTCGCAGCGCCCTCAGGCGTCGCCGGATCAAAGGCGGCGAAGTAGTTGAACGGCTGGTGATGGAACTGGAAGAGCTGGTCGGGGCAATTCGGGAAGGCGGCACTGCGGATTGCCTGCGGGTCGGTGCAGCTCGCGCCCTCGCCGTTGGTCCAGCCGGGCGCGCCGCGCTCACCGTTCGCGTTCGACCAGCCGCCGGAGTACCACGCCCAGTCGATCCGCGCGCCGCTCAGTCGGTCGCCGATCGTCGGGTTGGTGAGTGGATTCAAGCGCTTCGCGTCGGGCAGGCCCGGCGGATAGGGCTGATAGAACGGCTGCAGCGTGTTGACGGCGTAGTCGCCGCAGGCGCGCCCCGCCGGCACGTCCGGGCCGCAGCGGACGCTGAGTGCGCCGTCGCGCTGCTGGACGCCCGCGGGCTCTGGCGCATAGAGCGGGTAGGCGGTCGGGAAGCCGTTTGCATCGAGGATCGAATGTCGATCGAGCGTCGAGCCGTCGCTGGTGGCATTGGCGACCGGCGGCGTCGCTGCGGCGATCAGCCACTGGTGATTGAGGAACGAACCGCCAAACGCCGCCTGGAAGGTGTCGTCCGCGATCGCGTAGCGGGGATGGCCGCGGGAATGCAGGTAGCGGTAGATCGGGAGCTTAAGCGTGTGGTAGTGCCCCATGACGAGTCCGGTCGCGTCACTTCCCGTCGCATAGCGGTCCTGCTTGCCGCCGTGGATCTGGTACTGCTCCTGGTAGAAGCGGTGCACGAAGTCGCGCGTGCAGCCGCCCGGTGCGCCGCGTCCCTTCGCGATGCCCTCGATCGGGGCCGCGGTCTTCGGGCACGTCTCGTCGGTCGCGGCGATGTACTCGTCGATGACGAACGGCGCATTGGTGAAGGCGCTTTCGAACCGGTGCGGCGTCGTCGTGTCCTCACAGGTCGCGGCGAGCGGCGGCGAGGCTAAGTTGACGTCGGTCTGCAGCAGGCACTTGAACGGCACGCCCTGCTGGCCGGTCTGGAGGAGCGATGCGGGCTCCGCGGCGCCAAGTCCGCGCACGTCTTCCCAACCGCCGTACAGGTTGTCGAAGCTGTGGTTCTCCTCGTAGATCACCACGAAGTGCTTCACCGCCGCGAGCGGCGTCGCGGCGCAGGGCAGCGCCGGGGCGAGGGCGAGGGCGAGCAACCCGAGTGCCACCCGAGGCGCCACGCCCGTGAAGCCGCGGGCGCGCATCAGAATGCGTTGATGCCGGTGAGTTCCCGGCCAATCGTCAGCTGGTGCACCGTCTCCGTGCCCTCGTAGGTGATCACGCTCTCGAGGTTCAGCATGTGACGGATCGGCACGTACTCCGCGCTGATGCCGGCGCCGCCGAGCATGTCGCGCGCATCGCGGGCCACTTCGATCGCGGCGCGGCAGTTGTTCCACTTCGCGAGCGACACGTGGCTCGGTGTCATCTTGCCCGAATCCTTGAGGCGCCCGAGCTGCAGCGACAGGAGCTGCGACAGCGTGATCTTGCGGCTCATCTCGGCGAGCCGGATCTGGATCGCCTGGTTGGCGGCGAGCGGGCGGGCGAACAGTATCCGGTCCTTGGTGTACTCGATCAGCTGCGCGAGGCAGGCTTGCGCCGCGCCGATGACGCCCCAGGTGATGCCAAAGCGCGCCTGCGTCAGGCACGACAGTGGGCCCTTCAGTCCAACGACGCCCGGCAGCACGTTCGCCTCCGGCACGACGACGTTGTCAAAGAAGAGCGCGCTCGTCACCGAGGCGCGCAGGCTGAACTTGTGCTCGATCTCCGGCGCCGAGAAACCGGGCGTCCCCTTCTCGACGATGAAGCCGCGGATGCCTTCGGGTGTCTGCGCCCAGCAGATGCACAGGTCTGCGATCGCGCCGTTGGTGATCCACATCTTGGCGCCGTTGATGACCCAGTCGCCGCCGCGGCGCTTGGCGTGGGTCTTCATGTTGGCGGGGTCGGAGCCGCCGTGCGGCTCGGTCAGGCCGAAGCAGCCGATCAGCTCGCCCTTAGCCATGCGCGGCAGGTACTTCTGCTTCTGCTCCTCGCTGCCGAAGGCGTGGATCGGATACATGCAGAGCGAGGACTGAACCGAGACGAAGCTGCGCACGCCCGAGTCGCCGCGCTCGAGTTCCTGGCAGATGAGTCCGTAGGAGACGCCGTTCATGCCGGCGCAGCCGTAGCCCTCGAGCGAGGAGCCGAGGAGTCCGAGCGATGCGAGCTCAGGGATGAGCTCGCGCGGGAACGTATGGTTCTCGAAGTGCTGCTGGATGATCGGCAGCACCTTCTCGTCGACGAGCCGGCCGACGGAGTCCTGGACCATCCGCTCCTCTTCGCTCAACTGCTGCCGGACCCCGTAGAGGTCGAGCGGATCGAGCGTCGTGGCGGAGCGCTTCTGGGCAGCGGGGGTGTCGGGCCGTGAAGCGGCCATGGCGGGCTCCTGGGAATCGGGCGACGGCGCGCGAGAGGCGCGCCGCGAACCTATAAATGATAGCCCAGCCGCGGGGTTGCGTGGGCTCAAGGCACGCTGGCGGCGGCCGCGCACGGGAACGTGCGCGGCCGGC
>JANXUT010000017.1 GCA_025356075.1 Pseudomonadota bacterium
ATCCGGCCGAGCAGCTGTGCCGGCGAGCCGGCTACCAGCTCGTGGGTACGGTGCCTGGCTTCGTCCGCTCGACGAAGGGCACCTTCGACCCGACCTCGATCTACTACCGCCAACTCGGCCCGGCGGCCGTCGAAGCCTAGCAGGCTGCTGAAAAAGGAGTTTTGATGGCCACTAACTGCCAATTCCAACAATTGAAACAGCTATAAAACAAGTACTTGATGAATGAATGATCACAGAATTCATGGTTGCCAAAGCCTTTTTCAGCAGCCTGCTAGGAGTCGCGTGCAGACCCTGACCCCTCCGACGGACCGGCCGAGCCTTGGCCTTAGGCCGCGATTCGCCAGGCGAATCGCGGCAGCCGTGCTGCCGCTCGCCTTGATCGGTCAGAGCGGCGCGGCGCTCGCCTCGGTGCCGGTCATTCCGCTACCGGCCTCGGTGACCCCTGCGGCCGGCTCGTTCCTGCTCGATCCGACCACCTCGATCGAGCTTGCGCTCCCGATCGATCCCGCCGACGACGGCAGTGCAGCCGTGGGCGGCGAGTTCGCGGCCCGCTACCTCGCGGATCTCCTTCATCGCACGCGCGGCCTCGCGCTCAAGCAGCGTGGCGCGACCCACGCGGGGGCGGGCGCGATCCTCTTCGAGCGCGCGGCGGGCCTGCCGCCCGAGGGCTATACGCTCACCGTGGACCCGAAGCGCGTCACGGTCGCCGCGAGCACCGCGGCCGGATTCTTCTACGGCGCGGTCACGCTCGGGCAGCTCGTGCCGCCGGGGCGGGGGCCGACCCGCATCACGGCGCTTCGCATCGTCGATCAGCCGGTCTACGCCTGGCGCGGCCTCATGCTCGATTCCGCGCGGCACTACCAGTCGCCCGAATTCATCAAGCGCCTCCTCGATGCGATGGCGCTCCATAAGCTCAACGTTCTCCACTGGCACCTGACCGACGACCAGGGCTGGCGGCTCGAGATCAAGCGCTACCCGAAGCTGACGTCGGTCGGTGCGTACCGCGTGCCCGCCGGGCGCGCGGCGCAGGCCGACATCGATCCGGCGACGCGGGCGCCGAGGCTCTACGGTGGCTTCTATAGCCAGGTGACCGTGCGCGACATCGTCGCCTACGCGAGCGCCCGGCATATCACGATCATCCCGGAAATCGAGATGCCCGGGCACGCCTCGGCCGCGCTCGCCGCCTATCCCGAGTTCGGCGTCGCGCCGACGCGCTTGGCCTCGGTGCCGGCGGACTGGGGCATCTACTCGCATGTCTACGACGTCGGCGAGGCGACCTGCGAGTTCCTCCAGAACGTCCTCGCCGAGGTCATCGAGCTCTTCCCCGGCCGCTACGTGCACATCGGCGGCGATGAGGTCGTCATTTCCGAGTGGCAGAACTCGGCGTCCGTGAAGGCGCGGGTTGCGGAGCTCGGGCTCGCCGACCCGAAGGCGTTGCACGGCTACCTCGTGCAGCGCATGGGTCGTTTCCTCGGCGCGCGCGGCCGGCGGCTGGTCGGCTGGGACGAGATCATCGAGCCGGGACTTGCGACCGATGCGACGGTCATCTCCTGGCGCGGCATCGAGGGCGCCCGCGCCGCCGCCAGGCGTGGCAACGACACGGTGCTCTCGCCGTGGCCGACGCTCTACTTCGATTTCCGCTCGAGCGGCGCGGCCGATGAGCCGCCCGGTCGCGTATCGCTCGCGCCCCTCGCGGGCGTCTACGCATTCAACCCGGAGCCGAGCGGCCTGAGCGCGGAGGAGGCGAAGCACGTGCTCGGCCTGCAGGCGAACGTGTGGACCGAGCACATCAGGCTCGATGAGCGCGTCGGCAACGCGACCTTCCCGCGCGCGGCGGCGGTGGCCGAAGTCGGTTGGACGCCGCTGGCCGCGCGCGACTGGCGCGACTTCCTCGGCCGGCTGCCGGGGGCGTTTCGTGCCTACCGCCGGCTCGGAGTGCCGTACTCGGACGCCGACTTCGCAGTGCGCGCGACGCGCCACTACGACCGCGCCGCGGGCGCGGTCACGGTCGAGCTTGCGACGGAATCGGGGAGCGGCGAGATCCGCTACACGCTCGACGGGCGGGAGCCGGGCGCCGCATCCCCGCGCTACGCCGGCGCGTTGAGCCTTGCCGCGCCGGCCGAGCTGAAAGCCACGAGCTTCGCCGCGGGCGAGGCGCTCGCGAAGACCCGCGACTACCGGCTCGATGCGACCGACGCCCACCGTCGCTCGAGCCACGCGCTCGAGCTCTGCACGGACCGGATCCGCCTGGCGCTCGAAGTCGATGCGCCGAGCACCGAAGCCCGCCCGGTCGTGCGCTTTGACATCATGGAGCCGTGCTGGATCTACCGCGGCGTCGAACTTGGCAGCCCGACGACTCTCAACGCGGCGGTGGGCCCGGTGCCGTACAACTACCAGATAGGGGACGATGCCAAGAAGATCCGCGTCGGCGATGCGCGCTCACCGGAAGGCGAGCTCGAGGTCAGGCTCGATGGTTGCGAGGGCGAGCTGCTCGTGACGCTGCGGCTTGCGCCGGCCGCGAACCGCCTAGGGGTCACGCGCCTGCCCGCGGTCGCGCTACCCGCGCGGGCGGGGGCCCACGACCTGTGCTTCCGGTTCGCGCGACCCGGACTCGACCCGATGTGGGCACTCGACTGGGTCGAGGTGTCGGAGTGAGGCACCCGTGACGGCACCGCTCGTCCTGCTCGCTCCGTTCGACGGCTGGTGCGATGCGCTCGAGCGCGCGCCCGACGAGGTATTCGCCTCCGGAATGATGGGCGAGGGCATCACGATCGACCCGACGAGCGCGACGCTGCTCGCGCCGTGCGATGGTGAAATCGTCTCGGTCCCGGCGTCGCGCCACGCGGTGACGCTTAAGACCCCCTGCGGCGTCGAGGTCCTGATCCACGTCGGCATCGACACCGTGCGCCTCGGGGGCGCCGGCTTCACGGCCCACGTCGCGGCGGGCGAACGCGTTGCCGCCGGTGACCGGCTCCTCAGCCTCGACCTTGCGCGCGTCGTCCGCGGCGCGCGGAGCCTCGTGACCCCGATCGTTGTCACCGCCTCGGCCGGGCGCACGATCAGTGCGCGCCACGGTCAGGGACCTATCCGCGCGGGCGAGCCGCTCCTGACGCTCGGGCCACGGACGGCGATCGTGGCAGCGACGGCGACCGCGGAGGGCGCGGCGCCCGCGACCGTCGAGGAGCGGCACAGGATCGCGCTCGCGCACGGACTGCACGCGCGTCCGGCGGCGCTCATCGCGCAGGCGCTCAAGGGCCTCGAGGCGGAGGTCCACATAGCGCGAGGCTCGCGCAGCGCGAACCCCCGCAGCATCGTCGCGCTGATGGCGCTTGGCGTTCGCGCCGGGGATGAGATCCGGGTGACGGCGGGTGGCCGCGAGGCGCGGGCGGCGCTCGGCGCGCTTCGCCGGGCGCTCGAGCTCGCGCTCGAGCAGGAAGGTCGGGTGGTGCACGCTCCGACCCCGCCGCCGCCCGGCACCGCCGCGGTCGCGCCGGCTTCAGGCGATGCGACGACGCTCGCAGGAGTCGTCGCCGTCGCCGGCTTTGCGGTCGGTCGCGCGGCGCGCCTTGAGCGCCCGGTCATCGAGGTGCGCGAGGCCGGCGCCGGCGAGACGCACGAGCGCGCCGAGCTCGACCGCGCCCGCTCGCTCGTCGCCGCGCGCCTGCGGCGCCTCGCCGATGTCGGCGGCGGCGCGCGTCGCGACATCGTTGCGGCCCACCTTGAGTTCCTCGACGACCCCGAGCTTGACCGCGCGGCGCGGCGCGCGATGGACGCCGGCAAGAGCGCGGGCTACGCGTGGCGCGCGGCGGTGCAGGCCTCGATCGCCGAGCTCGACCGGCTCGACGATGCGCGGCTCCGGGAGCGCATCGACGATCTCAGGGACATCGAGTCGCACGTGCTGCTCGCGCTCAAGGGCGAGGCGCGGCCGATGAAGGTGGCGCTGCCGGAGGGCGCGGTGCTGATCGCGGAGGACCTGCTGCCCTCGGAACTTGTCGCGCTCGACGCTACGCGGCTGCGCGCGATCTGCCTCGCCGCGGGCGGCGCCACCTCGCACGTCGCGATCTTAGCGGCGGCGATGGACGTGCCGATGCTGATCGGGCTTGGAGCTCGGCTCGCGACGGTCGCCAATGGCGCGGCGCTCATCGTCGATGCGGAGCGCGGCCGGCTCGAGCTCGCGCCGGATGCCGCCGCACTCGAGCGCGCCGGGGCCGAGGTTGCGAGGCGCACCACGGCCGCGGGCGCCGCACGCGCCGCCGCGCAGGCCGAGTGCCGGACCCGGGATGGCAGCCGCATCGAGGTGTTCGCGAACCTGGGGAGCGAGGCCGACGCCCTCGCCGCGGTCGCGCAGGGGGCGGAGGGCTGCGGGCTTTTAAGGACCGAGTTCCTGTTCCTCGAGCGCACGCAGCCGCCCGACGAGGCCGAGCAGCGCAGCGCCTACCAGGCGATCGCGACGGCGCTCGGCGGCCGGCCGCTGGTGCTGAGGCTCATCGATGTCGGCGGCGACAAGCCGCTCGCGTACCTGCCGCTGCCGGCGGAGGACAATCCCGCGCTCGGGCTTAGGGGCATCCGCACCGGGCTCGCGCGCCCGGACCTCCTGCGCACGCAGTTGCGCGCGGCGCTCAGCGTCGAGCCGGCGGCATCGCTGCGCCTGCTCGTGCCGATGGTGACGGAGGCCGCCGAGCTCATCGCGGTGCGCGCGCTCATCACCGAGATCGCCGCTGAGCTCGGGCGCCGGGCCCCCGTTGCGCTCGGCGCGATGATCGAGACGCCGGCGGCGGCCGCGACCGTGGCACAGCTTGCTCCCTGGGTCGATTTCTTCTCGATCGGCAGCAACGACCTCAGCCAATACACGCTCGCGATGGATCGCGGCCACGCGGATCTTGCCGGGCGCATCGATGCGCTGCATCCGGCGGTGCTCGCGCTCATCGCGCTCGCCGCGAGCGCGGCCCGCGCGGCCGGGAAGCCGCTCGCGGTCTGCGGCGGCATGGCCGCGGATCCCCTCGCGGTGCCGGTGCTGCTCGGGCTCGGCGTCGATGAGCTCTCGGTCGTGCCGGCGCGGGTGCCCGCGACCAAGGCGAGCGTCGCGAGCCTCGAGCTTGGGCGCTGCCGCGCGCTCGCCGGCGAGCTCCTCGGCCTCGCGAGCGCCGCGGCGGTGCGCACGCGCATCGTTGCGTGGCTGCAGCCTGGCGGCGGCGGAGGTTAGGTCGATGGCACCGATCTTCGAGGGATTCCAGAAGCTTGGCCGCGCGCTGATGCTGCCGATCGCGGTGCTGCCGGTCGCGGGGCTCCTGTTGCGGCTGGGCCAGCCGGACCTCCTCGGCATCGAGGTGCTGGCGGCGGCGGGAGCGGCGATCTTCGCGAACTTAGGGCTCGTGTTCGCGGTCGGCGTCGCGGTCGGGCTCGCGCGCGAGAACCACGGCGCGGCCGGTCTTGCCGGCCTCGTCGGGTTCCTGGTCGCGACGAAGGGCGCGGAGGCGCTCCTCAAGGTGCCGGCCGAGGTGAGCGCGGGCCTCGCGAGCGCCGCGGCGGATCTCGCGCGTGGCGCCTGGCGCACGCAGCAGCTCGACCGGCTCAGCATGCCGGTTGGCGTCCTGTCGGGACTCATCGCCGGTGCCGCCTACAACCGCTTCAGCGAGATTGAACTGCCGAGCTACCTCGCCTTCTTCGGCGGCCGGCGCTTCGTGCCAATTGCGACGGGGTGCATCGGCATCCTCGTCGCGCTCGCCTTCGGGCTCGGCTGGCCCGTGCTCGCGGGCGGCATGGATGAGTTGAGCCGCGCGATCCTGGGGTCCGGTTCGTGGGGCCTGTTCGCGTACGGCGTCCTCAACCGCGCGCTCATTATCACGGGCCTCCACCACATCCTCAACAACCTCGCCTGGTTCTTCCTCGGCAACTACCACGGCGTGACGGGCGACCTGAAGCGCTTCTTCGCCGGCGACCCGCACGCGGGCGCATTCATGAGTGGGTTCTTCCCGGTGATGATGTTCGGCCTCCCCGGGGCGTGCCTCGCGATGTACCGCGCGGCGCGGCCGGAGCGGCGTCGCCTCGTCGGCGGGCTGCTGCTCTCGATCGGGCTCACCTCGTTCCTGACGGGCGTCACCGAGCCGATCGAGTTCACGTTCATGTTCCTGGCGCCGCTCCTCTACGCGGTGCATGCGCTCCTCACGGGGCTCTCGATGGTGCTGATGGATGCGGCCGGCATCCACCTCGGCTTCAGCTTCTCGGCGGGACTCTTTGACTACGTGCTCAATTTCTCGCGCGCGACGCATCCGCTGTGGCTCCTGCCGATCGGCGTCGGTTACTTCGGGATCTACTACGGGCTCTTCCGCTACTTCATCGCGCGCTTCAACCTCGCGACGCCTGGACGCGAGGCGACGGCGGCTGCCGGCGCCGACGTCGCGGCGGCGGCAACGGCTGGCGAGCGCGAGCAGCGGGCGGATGCGCTCGTCGCGGCGCTCGGCGGCGCGTCCAATCTGACGAGCATCGATGCGTGCACGACGCGCCTGCGGCTTGTCGTCGTCGACGGCGCCCGCGTCGATGCGCCAGCGCTCGCCGCGCTCGGCGCCCGCGGCGTGGTGCGACCGTCCGCGACGGCCGTGCAAGTCGTGCTCGGGCCGATCGCGGATCAGGTGGCGGGCGAGATGCGCAGACGCCTGCGGCTGTCCGCTGTCCCAGCGGAGTCGGCGCCGGCGGCGGCAGCCGTTGCACCTGCGACGGCGGTATCGGCCGCGCCATTCCTCGCCGCGCTCGGCGGCGCCGGAAACGTGGGCGCGGTCAGCGCGGCGGCCGGGCGCCTGCTGGTCGAGCTCAAGGATCCCGGCATGCTCGACCGGGCGGCGCTCGCCGGGCTCGGCGTGCGCGGCATCGCGCTCCCGACGACCGGCAGCGCTCAGTTCATTCTCGGGACGATGGCGGAGCCGACGGCCGCGGCGCTCGCGGCGGCCCGGGCGGACTCGGCGCGCTAGGCCCCTTCAGGGGGGGGCGCGTCGCGACGCGAGTCAGCGGGCAAAGCGCTCCCAGGCCGCCTGGCGCGAAATGCCAAGGGCGCCGCCGATCGCTCGCCAGCTCGCGCCGCGCCTGCGCAGCGCGCCCACCTGGCTCTTGAGGTGCCTGCGGCTCGCCTCGACGGCGGTTGCCGCGGGCCGTAGCGACCCGAGCAGTTGCTCGTTCGACATTGTGTCCCAGCCCGCGAACTGCTCGGGCGTAGCCTCCACGATGTTGTTGCAGATCGCGATGCAGCCATCGCAGATGCGCGCGGTCGGGCCGCCGACGAGGCGCGCCACCTGCGATTCCCTCTTGCCGCAGAACGAACAGGTGAGGCCGGCCTGCTTCGTAGAAACCCCCATGGCACCCTCGCGATTTGTCAGGCTGTCCTTGACACTGTGCGGTGAGCGTGGCGGCTAGTCAACGACTCGCGTACGGCGGCCAACGGCGGGCGATCGGGTGCACGAGTTGCGCAACGATCGCGATCGCTGCGATCGCCGCGATCGCCGCGAATGCGGAGCCCCGTACGCGCGGCTCCGGGCCGTCCAGGCGCGCTATCGCTCCGCGGATCGTGATCGGGCGCGCCGCGTCGGCCGCGAATCATTGGATTGTGCGAATCGTGAACCGGCGCTCGATTTGAAGGTACTCACCGCGCCTGCGCGGGCGCTCGCAGCGCCGCTATGAATTCGTCAAGGGTCTCTTGACGACCTTACACTCTCGACCCGCGCACCGTGCAGCGACGCCCCACTGTCGCGACAAGCTCCTGTCAGAAATCATGCAGTGGAGCCAAGGGACGGCGCAGCGGCGCGCCGCGTTCCCGCCAAAGAAGACTGGCCGCCAGGGAGCGTCGAGCGATGGAAGTCAATTTGCCGGCCCGGCCCGGATCCGCCTTTGCCACTCGCGGCATTGTCGCGCTGCTCGCTGTCATCGCACTGACGACCTTGCCGGGTCGAGCACTCGCCGTGCCGAGCTTCGCCGAGCAGACCGGCATGGCGTGCTCGCAGTGCCACACCGTCGCCTACGGTCCGGCGCTGACGGCCTACGGGCGCGAGTTCAAGCTGAATGGCTACGTGTTCGGCGAAGCCGCCCACTTCATACCGTTCGCGGTGATGGCGCAGGGGGGCTACACCCGCACCGGCGCCAACTTGCCCGATATCCCGGCGCCCCACACCGCGACCAACGGCAACTTCTCGGTCGACCAGGTCAGCCTCTTCTATGCCGGGCGCCTGTCCGCGCACAGCGGTGCCTTCTTCCAGGCGACCTACAGCGGCCCGGACCGCCATGCGAGCTGGGACAACCTCGACGTCCGCTACGCGCGGGCGATCGCCGTCGGCAATACCGGCGCCGTCGTCGGCGTGACGATCAACAACAACCCGACGATCCAGGACCTGTGGAACTCGACGCCCGCGTGGGGCTTCCCGTACATCGGCTCGGCGCTCGCGCCGGGCCCGACGGCGGCCCCGCTCATCACGGGCCTCGGTCAGACGGTGCTCGGCGCGAGCGCCTACGCGATGATCGACGGCCACTTCTACCTCGAGGCCGGCGGCTACAAGAGCCTCTCCGACCGCTGGCTCAGCAATACCGGCCTCACGGCGGACGCCAACGCGCACGTCCACGGGCTCGCGCCCTACTGGCGCCTGGCCTACCAGGGTGGCGGCCGCGAGCGGCAATGGTCCGTCGGTACCTTCGGGCTGCGCACCGAGATCCAGCCGGATCCGACCATCCAGAGCACTGACCGCTACACCGACCTCGGCTTCGATGCGACCTACCAGTTCTCCGGCGAGGGGCCGCACGCCTTTGCCACCAACCTCTCCTTGATTCGCGAGCGCGCCAACCTCGATGCCAGCTTTGCGCTCGAGGGGGCCGCCTCGCCGTCGCAGAACCTGACGACGTTCAACGCCGACTTCACCTACAGCTACCAGCGCACGTGGGTGGGCTCCCTGCAACTTTTCAACACGACGGGTAGTAGCGACACGACGCTCTATGCACCCAACCCGCTCGATGGAAGCAACAACGGCTCGCCCGACAGCAGCGGCTACACGCTACAGCTCGAGTGGGTGCCGTTCGGCAAGCAAGGGTCGTTCGGCCGGCCGTGGCTGAACGTGCGCCTCGGCCTGCAGTACACGGGCTACTCGAAGTTCAACGGCGGCACGACGAATTACGACGGCTTCGGCCGCTCGGCGCACGACAACAACACGCTGTTCGCCTACTTCTGGGTCATTTCCTAGCCGGCGTCCGCCAGCCACCTCAAGGGAGACGCGAAAATGAATCGCTTCTACACGGCCGTTTTCGGCGCGCTCACCTTCGCCGCGATGACGGCCCAGGCCGAGGACTGCCACCTGAGCGTGGAAGCCAACGACCTGATGCAGTTCAACCAGAAGACGCTCGAGGTGCCGCCGAGCTGCACCGATGTCGAACTGACGCTGAGCCACGTCGGCAAGCAGCCGGCGCAGGTCATGGGCCACAACTGGGTGCTGGCCCGTGCCGCCGACCTCACCGGCGTCGCGATCGCCGGCCAGAACGCCGGCCGCGGCCACAACTACCAGGCGCCGGGCGACAAGCGGATCCTCGCGGCAACGCAGATCATCGGCGGCGGGGAATCGACCAAGGTCAGGTTCGAGGCGGCGGCGCTGCGTAGCGGGGAGACGTATGCGTTCTTCTGCACGACACCCGGGCACAGCGCCATCATGCGCGGCAACCTGATCCTCGTCGGTGCGCGCGACACGGAAGTGGCGACGTCAAAGAGCGCCAAGCGCCCGTCGGGGGAGAAGGGCACATTACCCGCGGCGACCGTCGCCGCCGGAGCAAGCGGCTAGCCGGGCGGAGGATCCGATCCCTAGTCGGGCAGCACGATCCGCGAGAGCTTGGGGTTCTTGCGGAAGAAGAGCCCGACGTTGCCGATCTTCTGCACGAGCAGGCTTTGCGTCTTCGCGGCGAGCCCCGCGAGCGCGGCATCCCGAACCCCCCGGTCACCGACCCGCGCGCGGGCCTTCACGAGCTCGTGGTCGTTGAGGGCGCGGTCCATTTCGGCGGCGACCGCCTCCGTCAGCCCCGAATTGCCCATCTGGATGAGTGGGTGTAGCTGGTGGCCTAGCCTTCGCAGCTGCTTCTTCTGGCGTTCGTTGAGCTCCATCACGGCATTATAGAGAGGGCGCGCGCGTGGCGCGGCCGAGTACGAGGGGCAGGAATGGCGAAAAGGAGCAAGTCGAGCGAGCGCTGGCTCAAGGAGCATGCCGCCGACCAGTACGTGAAACGAGCCCGCAAGGAGGGCTTCCGGTCGCGGGCGGCGTTCAAGCTCGAGGAACTCGATGCGGCAGAGAGGCTCCTAAAGCCAGGAATGCTCGTCGTCGACCTCGGTGCCGCCCCGGGCGGCTGGAGCCAGTACGCGGCCAAGGCATTGAATGGTAAGGGATCCGTGTTCGCGCTCGACATCCTGCCGATGGAAGCGGTCAGCGGGGTCGAGTTCATCCTCGGGGATTTCCGCGAACCGGAACCCCTCGAGGCGCTCAGGAGCCTACTTAAGGGACGACCGATCGATCTTGTGATGTCGGACATGGCCCCCAACATGAGCGGAATCGATGCTGTGGATCAGCCCCGGGGGCTCGACCTGGCCGAGCTCGCGCTCGAGTTCAGCCGGGAGGTGTTGCGGCCGGGTGGCGTGTTTCTGGCGAAAGTTTTCCAGGGCGCGGGGTTCGATGGCTACCTGAAGGCGGTGCGAGCCGAGTTCGCCACCGTCCGGATGAAGAAGCCACTGGCCTCGCGCGCGCGAAGTGCCGAGATGTATCTGCTGGCGACGGGTCGGCGGATCCTGTAACGTGATTTTGGGACCTCAATCTTGAGCCCCGTCAGGAGCTTGTCTTGAACGATCTGACGAAGAACATCATCCTCTGGGTCGTCATCGCGGTCGTGCTTCTGGCCGTGTTCTCGAACTTCGGGCCACGCACCGGCGCCCCGACCGAGATCCAGTATTCGCAGTTCCTGACCGAGGTCGAGAGCAACTCGATCCGCACCGCCACGCTGAAGGGCGAGACGATCACGGGCAACCGCGTCAACAACGACGCCTACGTCACCTACAGCCCCGAGACCCAGACCACTGCGCTGATCGCGACGCTGCAGAAGCACAACGTGAGCTTTGGTGCGCCGCCGCCGGAGCGGCAGACGTTCTGGACGCAACTCTTCATCTCGGCGTTCCCGATCCTGCTGCTGATCGGCTTCTACGTGTATTTCATGCGCCAGATGCAGGGCGGGGCGGGCGGACGCGGGGCGATGAGCTTCGGCAAGAGCCGCGCGCGCCTCCTCAACGAGGACCAGGTCAACGTGACCTTCGCCGACGTCGCCGGCGTCGAGGAAGCGAAGGAAGAGGTCAAGGAGATCGTCGACTTCCTGAAGGACCCGGCCAAGTTCCAGAAGCTCGGCGGCAAGATCCCGAAGGGCGTGTTGATGGTCGGCAGCCCCGGCACCGGCAAGACGCTGCTCGCGCGCGCGATCGCGGGCGAGGCCAAGGTGCCGTTCTTCACGATCTCGGGCTCCGACTTCGTCGAGATGTTCGTCGGCGTCGGCGCCTCGCGCGTCCGCGACATGTTCGAGCAGGCGAAGAAGCACGCGCCGTGCATCATCTTCATCGACGAGATCGACGCGGTCGGCCGGCACCGCGGTGCGGGCTTGGGCGGCGGCCACGACGAGCGCGAGCAGACGCTAAACCAGCTGCTGGTGGAGATGGACGGCTTCGAGGGCAACGAGGGCATCATCGTCATCGCCGCGACCAACCGGCCGGACGTGCTCGACCCCGCGCTCCTTCGGCCCGGCCGCTTCGACCGCCAGGTGGTCGTGCCGCTCCCGGACGTCCGTGGCCGCGAACAGATCCTGAAAGTGCACATGCGCAAGGTCCCGGTTGCGGACGACGTGAAGCCGGCGCTCATCGCGCGCGGCACGCCGGGGTTCTCGGGCGCCGATCTTGCCAACCTCGTGAACGAGGCGGCGCTCTTCGCCGCGCGCGGCAACAAGCGCAGCGTCACGATGAACGAGTTCGAGAAGGCCAAGGACAAGATCTACATGGGCGCCGAGCGGCGCTCGATGGTCATGTCCGACCAGGAAAAGAAGATGACGGCCTACCACGAGGCGGGTCATGCGATCGTCGGCTTCATCGTCCCCGACCACGATCCGGTCTACAAGGTGACGATCATCCCGCGCGGCCGTGCGCTCGGCCTCACCTGGTACCTGCCGGAAGGCGATCGCTACAGCACGAGCCGCCGCCAGCTCGAGAGCCGCCTCGCCTCGCTCTTCGGCGGGCGCGTCGCGGAGGAGATCGTGTTCGGCGTCGATGGCGTCACGACGGGCGCATCCAATGACATCGAGCGGGCGACCGAGCTTGCCCGCAACATGGTCACGAAGTGGGGCCTGTCCGATCGCCTGGGTCCGCAGACCTACAGCGAGGACCAGGGCGAGGTGTTCCTCGGCCGCAGCGTCACCCAGCACAAGCAGGTCTCCGACGTCACCGCGCACGTGATCGACGAGGAAGTGCGCCGGGTCATCGACACGAACTACGCGAACGCGAAGTCGATCCTCGAGTCGCACACGAACGAACTGCACAAGATGGCCGAGGCGCTGATCCGCTACGAGACGATCGACGAGTCGCAGATCAAGGACATCATGGCCGGACGCGAGCCCAAGCCGCCCGAGGACTGGGACGACGCCTCGCTCAACTCTCCGCCCGGCGCGCCACCTGCCGAGACCGACAAGAAGCCCGGCCTCGGTGGCGTGGGCACTCCGGCGGGCCAGCACTGACACCGTCCGGAGCGGCGGGCGTGCACCTGCGCTGCCGCTCCCGGGTCCTCGGCCTCGAGGCGCCCGTGGTCATGGGCGTCCTCAACGTGACGCCGGACTCCTTCTCCGACGGCGGCCGCTACCAGGGTCCGGATGCGGCGCTCGCCGCCGCGCGCGCGATGGTCGCGGCGGGAGCCAGGCTCATCGACGTGGGCGGCGAGTCGACGCGCCCCGGCGCCTCGGTGCCGCCGCTCGCCGAGGAACTCGCCCGCATCGTCCCGGTCGTCCGTGCGATCGCCGCCGAGCTCGACGTCATCGTCTCGGTCGATACGAGCCGCCCGGCGGTCATGGAGGCGGCGGTGGCGGAGGGCGCCTCCTTCATCAACGACGTGCGCGGGTTCAGCGAGCCAGGCGCCTTGCTCCTCGCCGCACGACTTGGCGTCGGCGTGTGCGTCATGCACATGCAAGGAGTGCCCGCGACCATGCAGAATGCGCCCGCGTACGGCGATGTGGTCGGGGAAGTGCGCGACTGGCTAGTGGCGCGCATCGGCGCCTGCCGGGCGGCGGGCATCGCGGCCGATTCGATCGCGGTGGATCCGGGCTTTGGCTTCGGCAAGACGACCGGGCACAACCTGGCGCTGCTCGCGCAGCTTGAGTCGTTCACGGGCTTAGGCGCGCCGCTGCTGGTCGGGCTCTCGCGCAAGTCGCTCGCCGGGGCGCTGACCGGCCGCCCCGTCAACGCGCGCTTGGCGGGCAGCGTCGCGCTCGCGGCGCTCGCCGCCGAGCGTGGCGCCTTGATTGTCCGGGCGCACGACGTCGCCGAGACCGTCGATGCCGTTACGATAGGAGCGGCGCTTAGGCGCGCTTCCCAGGGAGAGCGAGGATGAGCAGGAAGTTCTTCGGCACCGACGGCGTGCGCGGCAAGGTGGGCGCCGAGCCCATGACCGTCGAGTTCGCGCTCAGGCTCGCGAGCGCCGCGGCGCGCGTGCTCGCGCCGAACGGGGGCTCCGTGCTGATCGGCAAGGACACGCGCGTATCGGGCTACATGTTCGAGGCGGCGCTCGAGGCGGGCTTCGTCGCCGCCGGCGTCAACGTCTACCTGTCGGGGCCCCTGCCGACGCCCGGCGTCGCGTTCATGACGCAGCGCTTCGGTTGCGACTTCGGGGTCGTCATCAGCGCCTCGCACAATCCCTTCGATGACAACGGCATCAAGTTTTTCGACCGCCTGGGCGGCAAGCTGAGCGATGCGCTCGAGGCCGAGATCGAGAAAGGCCTCGCGGAGCCGCCGACGACCGTCGAGTCGCGCCGCCTCGGCCGCGCGGTTCGCGTCGACCGCTCGCGCACGCACTACCAGGAGTTCTGTGCGGCGACGCTGCCGGAGGGCATGCGCCTCGACGGGCTGAAGCTCGTCATCGACTGCGCCAACGGCGCAGCCTACAAGGTCGCCCCGCGCGTGCTCGCGGACCTCGGCGCCGAAATCGTGCCGATCGGCTGCTCGCCGAACGGGCGCAACATCAACGACGGCTGCGGCTCGATGCAGCCGGGGCTCCTGCAGCTGACCGTCCCCGGGGTGCGCGCCGATGCCGGCATCGCGCTCGACGGCGACGGCGACCGGCTCGTGATGGTCGATCACCTGGGACGCCTCGTCGACGGCGACCAGCTCCTCTACGTGATCGCCCGTGGCCGGCACGAGAACGGCGGTTTCCCGGGGCCGGTCGTCGGGACGGTGATGAGCAATCTCGGGCTCGAGCATGCGCTCGCGGAGCTCGGACTCCCGTTCCGGCGCGCGGCGGTCGGCGACCGGTACGTGCTCGAGTTACTGCGCGAGACGGGCGGGGTGCTGGGCGGGGAGGCCTCCGGGCATCTCCTGTGCCTCGACAAGACGACCACCGGCGACGGGCTCGTGAGCGCGCTGCAGGTGATCGCGGTGATGCGCCAGAGCGGAGCCAAGCTCGCCGAGCTCGCCTCGCACATGAGCCGCTATCCGCAGGTGCTTCTGAACGTCAAGGTCGCCCGCCGGGTCGACCTGGCGACGCTGCCGACGGTCGCCGCGGCGGTCGCGGCCGCCGAGGGGCGCCTCAAGGACACCGGCCGGGTGGTCCTGAGGCCCTCCGGGACCGAGCCGCTCATTCGGGTCATGGTCGAGGGCCGCGACGAATCGGTCGTGAGGGCCGAGGCCGAGGGGCTCGCGGCCGTGGTTCGGGCCGCCGCCGGCGGGTAATACGCAATCCGTTGATTTTACGGGCTCTGGCGGGTATCCTCGCGCGCCTTTTCGAGGACTCCCGCAATGCGCCGACCGCTGGTCGCCGGCAACTGGAAGATGCACGGATCGCGTGCCGAGAACGCGCGCCTGATCGAGGCGCTCGTCGAGGCGAGCGACACCGCGACCTGCGAGGTCGTGGTCTGTCCGCCGTGCGTGTACCTGTGGGAAATCGGCCGACAGCTCAAGGACTCAACCATCGCGCTCGGCAGCCAGGACGTCTGCGCCGAGGCGCAGGGCGCCTTCACCGGGGAAGTCTCGGCGGCGATGCTGAAGGATGTCGGCTGCAGCTACGCGCTCGTCGGCCATTCCGAGCGGCGCGCGCTCTACCGCGAGGACGATGCGCTCGTCGCCCGCAAGTTCGTGGCGGCGCAGGCGGGGGGGCTGACGCCGATCCTGTGCGTCGGCGAGACGCTCGAGGAGCGCGAGCGCGGCGTGACCGAGGAGGTCGTCGGGCGCCAGCTCGATGCGGTCCTCGCACTCGCGGGTGTCGCCGCGTTCGGCCGGGCGCTCATCGCCTACGAGCCGGTCTGGGCGATCGGGACCGGCAAGACCGCAACGCCCGAGCAGGCGCAGGACGTACACCGGTTCATCCGCGACCGGATCGTGGCGCGGGATGCTACAATTGGCGGCGCGGTGCGGCTCCTGTATGGCGGCAGCGTAAAGGCCGCCAACGCGGCCGAGCTGTTCGCCAAGCCCGACGTCGATGGCGGGCTGGTGGGCGGTGCCTCGCTCAAGGCGGATGAATTCGTGAGGATCTGCGCTGCGGCCGCGTGAGTGGCCCCGCGGATAGTTGAAGCATGTTTCAAACGATACTACTGGCCGTCCACCTGCTCCTGTCGTTCGGGATCATCGGACTTGTGCTGCTGCAGCGGGGCAAGGGCGCTGACGCGGGCGCGGGCTTTGGCTCCGGCGCCTCCGGCACCGTGTTCGGCGCGCGTGGCTCCTCGACCTTTTTCTCGAAGACGACCGCGATCCTCGCGACGTGCTTCTTCGTGACGAGCCTCGGGCTTGCGTACATGGCGAGCCACCGCGTCGGCGGCAACGCGCCGCAGAGCCTGCTCGACAAGGTTCCGGCGACCGCGCCGGCGCCGGTGACGACGACGCCTGTCACGACGACGCCTGTCACGACGACGCCTGTCACGACGACGCCCGTCACGACGACGCCCGTCACGACGACGCTGCCGGCTCCCTCGAGCATGCCGGCGACGGCGCCGACCAGCGCGCCCGGCACCCCGGCGGCGCCGAAGTAGGCCGGGAGAGCCGAGCGGCCGAGAAGTTCTTATTGCCGACGTGGCGGAATTGGTAGACGCACTAGCTTGAGGTGCTAGCACCGTAAGGTGTGCCGGTTCGAATCCGGCCGTCGGCACCACCCTTGGGACTGAAATCGACACCTCGTGCGAGATGACGCGGTGCACCGTGGCCGTCTAGAATACGGCGGTTGACGCGGGCTCCGGCTGCCGGGCCCCAGGCTTTGGGTGATGCTCCCACACTACCTGCCGATCCTGATCTTCCTCGTTGTCGCTGCCGGTCTCGGCGGCCTCCTCATCGCTCTCGGTTTCCTGCTCGGGCCCCGCCGCCCGAACGCCGAGAAGCTCGCACCCTACGAGTGCGGGTTCGAGGCGTTCGAGGACTCGCGCATGAAGTTCGACGTGCGCTACTACCTCGTGGCGATCCTCTTCATCCTGTTCGATCTTGAGATCGCCTTCCTGTTCCCGTGGGCCGTCTCGCTCGATGTGATCGGGCACTTTGGCATCGCCTCGATGCTGGTGTTCATCAGCCTCCTCGTCGTCGGCTTCATCTACGAATGGAAGAAGGGAGCGCTCGAATGGGATTAGTCGCCGAGGTCGATGCCGGCTTCAAGGAGAAGGGCTTCGTCACGGCGCGGCTCGATGACCTCATGAACTGGGCCCGCACGGGCTCGCTGTGGCCGATGACCTTCGGCCTCGCCTGCTGCGCGGTCGAGATGATGCACGCGGGGGCCGCGCGCTACGACCTCGACCGCTTTGGCGTCGTGTTCCGGCCGAGCCCGCGCCAGTCGGACGTCATGATCGTTGCCGGCACACTCGTCAACAAGATGGCGCCCGCGCTTCGCAAGGTCTACGACCAGATGGCGGAGCCGCGCTGGGTCATCTCGATGGGAAGTTGCGCGAACGGCGGCGGCTACTACCACTATTCCTACGCGGTCGTGCGCGGCTGCGACCGGATCGTGCCGGTCGACGTCTACGTACCGGGCTGCCCGCCGTCGGCGGAGGCGCTCATGTACGGGATCCTGCAGCTGCAGGCCAAGATCCGCCGCACGAGCACGATTGCCCGATGAAGCGCTGCGCTCCCTCAGCTGCCACCGGCGCGCGGGCCTAGGCGCATGGCCACGAGCCTCGAGGACCTCGCGACCGAACTCGGAAGCGCCTTCGGCGAGCGGACCCGGCGGCTGCCGGCCGTGCGCGGGGAGATCACCGTCGAGGTCTCCCCCGCCGACCTCATCGCCGTCGCGACGACGCTTCGCGATGCCCCGCAGTTCAGGTTCGAGGTGCTCGCCGATCTTTCCGGCATCGACTACCTCACCTACGGCCGCGAGGAGTGGCAGACCCAGCGCGCGACGGGCACCGGCTTCAGCCGCGGCGTCAAGGCGCTCGAGCGCGCGGCACCGGCGCCGGCGAGCGAGGAGGGCGTCGATGGCACGCGCCGCTTCGCGGTGGTCTATCACCTCCTCTCGATCACCCACAACCGGCGCTTGCGGCTGCGAGTGCACTGCGAGCCGGGCGAGCCGCCGCTGATCGACTCGATCGTCGAGGTATGGCCAGGCGCGAACTGGTACGAGCGCGAGGCGTTCGACCTGTTCGGGATCCTCTTTCGCGGCCACCCGGACTTGCGGCGCCTGCTGACCGACTACGGCTTCGTCGGGCATCCGTTTCGCAAGGACTTCCCGCTCTCCGGCCACGTCGAGGTGCGCTACGACCCGGAGAAGAAGCGCGTGGTCTACCAGCCCGTCAGCATCGAGCCGCGCGTGCTGGTACCGAAGGTGATCCGCGCCGATCACCGCTACGATCCCGCGTTGACGGGTGCGCCACCGGGCGCCGTCCCCGCGGCAGCCGCACCCGCCGCCGCACCCGCCAGCGCACCCGTTGCTGCCGCAGGCAAGCCCAATGCCTGAGATCCGCAATTTCACGCTCAATTTCGGACCGCAGCACCCGGCCGCGCACGGCGTGCTCAGGCTGGTGCTCGAACTCGACGGCGAGGTCGTGCAGAAGGCCGACCCGCACGTGGGTCTCCTGCACCGGGGCACCGAGAAGCTCGCGGAATCCAAGCCCTTCAACCAGAGCATCGGTTACATGGACCGGCTCGACTACGTCTCGATGATGTGCAACGAGCACGCGTACGTGATGTCGATCGAGAAGCTGCTCGGGATTGAGGTGCCGCTCCGCGCCCAGTACATCCGCACGATGTTCGATGAGATCACGCGGATCCTGAACCACCTGATGTGGCTCGGCGCGCACGGCCTCGACATCGGCGCGATGACGGTGTTCCTCTACTGCTTCCGCGAGCGCGAGGACCTGATGGACTGCTACGAGGCGGTCTCGGGCACCCGCATGCACGCGACCTACTACCGCCCGGGCGGCGTGTACCGCGACCTGCCGGCGACGATGCCGCGCTACCAGCCCTCGAAGTTCAGGGGCAAGCGCGAGATCGATCGCCTGAACGAGGCGCGCTCGGGGAGCCTGCTCGACTTCATCGCCGACTTCACGATGCGCTTCCCGGCGTGCGTCGATGACTACGAGACGCTGCTGACCGACAACCGCATCTGGAAGCAGCGCACCGTCAACATCGGCATCGTCACCCCTGAGCGCGCGAAGGCGCTGTCGTTCTCCGGTCCCGTGCTCCGTGGCTCCGGCGTCGTCTGGGACCTGCGCAAGCACCAGCCCTACGAGGTCTACGACCGTGTCGATTTTGACATCCCGGTCGGCGTGAACGGTGACTGCTACGACCGCTACCTCGTGCGGATCGAGGAGATGCGCCAGTCGAACCGCATCGTGAAGCAGTGCGTCGAGTGGCTGAAGGCGAACCCCGGTCCCTCGCTCCTCGAGGACCACAAGATCACGCCGCCGCGTCGCGTCGAGATGAAGGGCGACATGGAATCGCTGATCCATCACTTCAAGCTCTTCACCGAGGGCTACACGGTGCCGGAAGGCGAGGCGTACGCGGCGGTCGAGGCGCCGAAGGGCGAGTTCGGCGTCTGGCTCGTCTCGGATGGCGCCAACAAGCCCTATCGCCTGAAGGCCCGCGCACCCGGCTTCCCGCACCTCGCGGCGATGGACGAGATGGTTCGCGGACACATGCTCGCGGACGTCGTCGCGGTCATCGGCACGCTCGACATCGTATTCGGAGAGATCGACCGATGAGCGCGGCAACCGGTACCTCGGTCCTGAGCGAGCACACGCGCCACGAGATCGACCATTGGATCGCGAAGTTCCCGCCGGGCAAGCAGCGCTCGGCGCTGCTCGCGGCGCTCAGGGCCGCGCAGCACCAGAACCAGGGCTATCTCACGACGCCGCTCATGGATGCGATCGCCGACTACCTCGGGCTTCCCGCCATCCAGGTGTACGAGGTCGCGACCTTCTACTCGATGTTCGAAACCAAGCCCGCCGGGCGCCTGCACGTGTCGGTCTGCACGAACATCGCCTGCATGCTCTGTGGCTCGGACAAGATCGTCGAGCACATCGAGAAACGGCTCGGCATCAAGACCGGCGAGTCGACGCCGGACGGCAAGTTCTTCCTCAAGCGCGAGGAGGAATGCCTCGCCGCCTGCAACAACGCGCCGATGATGATGATCGACCACGTCTACTACGAGAACCTGACGCCCGAGAAGGTCGATCAGGTGCTCGAGAGCCTGAAGTGAGCCGCCCCGATGCCCGTTGACATGAACCAGGTGACGTTCGAGACCTTGAAGTATCCGGAGAGCTGGACGCTCAAGACCTATCGCGGCATCGGTGGCTACGAGGCGTGGGAGAAGATCCTGCGCGAGAAGACCCCGCCCGAGAAGCTGATCGAGGAGCTGAAGGCCTCCGGGCTCAGGGGCCGCGGCGGCGCGGGCTTCCCGCTCGGCACGAAGTGGAGCTTCATGCCGAGGAACGCGCCGGGGCAGAAGTACGCGGTGTGCAATTCGGACGAGTCCGAGCCCGGCACCTGCCACGACCGCGACATCCTCAGGTTCAACCCGCACTCGGTCGTCGAGGGCATGGCGATCGGCGGCTACGTGATGGGCGCGACGGTCGGCTACAACTACATCCGCGGCGAGTTCCTGGCCGAGCCCTTCCCGCGCTTCGAGGGCGCGCTGAAAGAGGCGTACGCGGCCGGTCTGCTTGGCAAGAACGTGCAGGGCTCCGGGGTCGACTTCGACTTGCACGCGGTTGCAGGCGCGGGCGCCTACATCTGTGGCGAGGAGACCGCGCTCCTCGAGTCGCTCGAGGGCAAGCAAGGCAAGCCGCGCTTCAAGCCGCCGTTCCCGGCGAGCTTTGGCCTCTACGGCCGCCCGACCACGATCAACAACACGCAGAGCTACGCCTCCGTGCCGACGATCCTCAGGAAGGGCGCGGCCTGGTTCGCGGGTCTTGGTGTTCCGAACTCGGGCGGGACGATCATTTTCTCGGTCTCGGGACACGTCAATCGTCCCGGCAACTACGAGCTCCCCCTCGGCATCCCGTTCAAGGAACTCCTCGAGGACGTCTGCGGCGGTATGCGCGGCGGCAAGAAGCTAAAAGCGGTGATCCCGGGCGGCTCCTCGGTCCCCGTCGTGCCGGGCGAGCTCATGATGGGCGTGACGATGGACATCGATGCGCTCAGGAAGATCGGCTCATCCGTCGGTACGGGCGCGATGGTCGTCATGGACGAGACGACCTGCATGGTGAAGATGCTCGAGCGGATCTCGCGCTTCTACCGCGCGGAGTCCTGCGGGCAGTGCACGCCGTGCCGCGAGGGCACGGGCTGGATGAATCGGCTCATCCGCAAGATGCTGGCGGGGCAGGGCGTGCGGGCCGACCTCGACCTCCTCCTCGATGTCGCGAATCGCATCGAGGGGCACACGATCTGCGCGCTCGGCGATGCGGCGGCCTGGCCCGTGCAGAGCTTCCTCAAGCACTACCGCCACGAATTCGAATACATGATCGACCACGGCGGCAAGAGCCTCGTCGACGACCCCGCGCGGCACGCCGCGTGACGCCGGCAGGAAGAACAGAGTTCGCATGAGCCAGGATCTCGTCAACCTCGAAGTCGATGGCGTTGCGGTCACGGGCCGCAAGGGCCAGATGATCATGCAGGTCACCGACACGACCGACTCGTACATCCCGCGCTTCTGCTATCACCAGAAGCTCAGCGTCGCGGCCAACTGCCGCATGTGCCTCGTCGAGGTCGAGAAGGCACCGAAGCCGCTGCCCGCCTGCGCGACGCCGATCGCCGAGGGCATGAAGGTCTTCACGAAGTCACCGAAGGCCATCGGCGCGCAGAAGGCGACGATGGAGTTCCTGCTGATCAACCATCCGCTCGACTGCCCGATCTGCGACCAGGGCGGGGAGTGCGAGCTGCAGGACTTGGCGATGGGTTTCGGACGCGATGCCGCGCGCTTCGCCGAGAGGAAGCGCGTCGTCAAGGATAAGAACCTGGGTCCTCTGGTCTCGACCGACATGACGCGCTGTATCCACTGCACGCGCTGCGTGCGCTTCACGGCCGAGATCGCCGGGCTCCAGGAGCTCGGCACCACCGGGCGCGGCGAGGACATGCAGATCGGCACGTGGATCGAGAAGAGCGTCGACCACGAGCTCTCCGGCAACATCATCGACCTCTGCCCGGTCGGCGCGTTGAACTCAAAGCCCTTCCGCTACCAGGGCCGCTCGTGGGAGATGACCGAGCAGGCGCTCGTCTCGCCGCACGATTCGGTGGGCTCCAACCTCTCCGCACACGTGCGCCGCGGCCGGCTGATGCGGATCGTGCCGCGCGCCAACGAGGCGATCAACGAGACGTGGATCTCCGACCGCGACCGGTTCTCCTACGAGGGCATCTACGCGAGCGACCGGCTGCAGGCGCCGCTCATCCGCAAGGACGGCAGGCTCGTGCCGACCGACTGGCAAAGCGCGCTGGAGGCCGCGGCAGCGGGACTCAAATCCGTCGTCGCGACGCACGGCGCGGCGTCCCTGGGTGTGCTCGCGCTGCCGGGCGCCACGCTCGAGGAGCACTGGCTCCTTGCGCGGCTCGCGCGCGCGCTTGGCACGGCCAACCTCGATCACCGGCTGCGGCGCATCGATTTTCGGGACCAGGACGCCGATCCCGCCTTCGCGGGCCTAGGGGTTGCGCTCGCCGACCTCGACACCCGCGATGCGGTCCTCGTCATCGGCGCGGATCTTCGGCATGAGGCACCGATCATCGCGCACCGGCTGCGCACCGCGGCGATGCGGAACGCGGCGAAGGTCGTGTTCGTGAACCCGGCCGCCTTCGACTACCTCTTCCCCGTCGCCGCCCAGCAGGTGGTGCCCGCGGCCGGCATGACCGCCGAGCTCCTCGCGCTCGGCCGCGCCCTCGCGGAGGCGGCCGGGCAGCCGCTGCCGGCGGCGCTTGCCGCGGCGACGGCGCCGTCGCCGGCGCACACGGCGGCCGCGCAGGCACTCGCGGGCGGTGGCGCCCGGCGGCTCGTGCTCCTCGGCGGCCTCGCCGAGCGGCACCCGGCGTTCTCCGACCTTCGGGCCGCGGCCGCCGCCATCGCGGGCCTCCTTGGCGCCTCGCTCGGCTACGTGCCGGACGGCGCGAACGCCGCGGGTGCGGCGCTCGCCGGCGTCCTCCCGCACCGTGCGGAAGGTGGCCAGGTCGCCACGGCGCGTGGCCGCGATGCCGCCGCGATGCTGAGTGGCGGCCTCAAGGGCTACGTGCTCCACGGCGGGCTCGAGCCCGGTCTCGACACCACGGCGGCCGATGCCGAGGCCTCGCTCGAGCGCGCGGAATTCGTGCTGGCGCTCTCGCCCTTTGCGCCGGAGTCGCTCGAGCGCTACGCGCACGTGGTGCTGCCGATCGGCACGTTCGCCGAGACCTCGGGCACTTTCGTGAACCTCGAGGGCCGCTGGCAGAGCTTCGCCGGCGCCGCCCTCCCCGTGGGCGAGGCGCGGCCCGGCTGGAAGGTGCTCAGGGTCCTCGGCAACCTCCTTGGCGTCGCGGGCTTCGACTACCCGACCTCCGAGGCCGTGCGCGAGGAGCTGAAGGCGCGCTTGGGCGCGCTCGCCGGCGCCCCGGCGGCGACCGAGTACCGGGGCGCTTGGCGGCCGTCCGGGCCGCTCACGGGCGTCCTCGCGGAGCTGCCGCTCTACCAGAGCGACCCTCTCGTGCGGCGCGCGCAGGCGCTGCAGGAGACCCGCGAGGCCGCGCGCTTGCGCGCGGTCTACTGACGACCCATGAACCTTCTCCTCTCACTCTGGACCGAGTATCGCGAGCTCATCGTGCTCACGGTCGAGATCATCGCCGTGATGCTCGCGGTCGTGATCTCGGTCGCGCTCATGACCTACGCCGAGCGCAAGGTCATTGGCTGGATCCAGGTGCGGCACGGGCCCAACCAGATCCGCATCTTCGGCCTGCCTTTCTTCAAGGGCCTCGCGCAGCCCTTTGCCGACGTCATCAAGCTCTTGCTGAAAGAAGTCATCGTCCCGACGAATGCCGACAAGTTCCTGTTCCTGATCGCCCCGCTCGTCGCGCTCACCCCTGCGCTTGCGACCTGGGCGGTGGTGCCGTTCTCGCCTGAGTTCGTGCTGGCGGACATCGATGCGGGCCTCCTGTATATCCTCGCGCTCACCTCGCTCGGCGTGTACGGCATCATCCTCGCCGGCTGGGCCGCGAATTCGAAGTACGCGCTCCTGGGCGCCATGCGCTCGGCGGCGCAGATCGTCGCCTACGAGATCGCGATGGGCTTCGCGCTGGTCGGCGTCCTGATGGCGGCGGGGAGCCTTAACCTCACCGACATCGTGCGCGCGCAGTCGCACGGCTACGCCGCCTACGGCTGGCCCTGGCAGGCGGCGGGATTCCTCACCTGGAACTGGTTCTGGCTCTTCCCGCTGATGGTCGTCTACTTCATCTCAGGCATCGCCGAGACCAACCGCGCGCCCTTCGACGTCGCGGAAGGGGAGTCGGAGATCGTCGCGGGCTTTCACGTCGAGTACTCGGGCGCCACGTTCGCGACGCTGTTCGCGCTGCCCGAGTACGCGAACATGATCCTGGTCGCGACGCTCGCCTCGGTCTTCTTCATGGGCGGCTGGCAGTCGCCGTTCGACGGTTACCTCGCGCCCACCTCGCTCCTCGCCGAGCCCTCGTTCATGTGGCTCGCGCTCAAGATCCTCGCCTTCCTCTTCTGCTTCCTGTGGTTCCGGGCGACCTTCCCGCGCTACCGCTACGACCAGATCATGCGGCTCGGCTGGAAGGTGTTCATTCCGATTACGCTGGTTTGGATCGCGGTCGAGAGCGCGATGGCCTGGTTCCGGGTCGGTCCCTGGGCGTCGTTGGGTTAAGGCCGGGAGATCATCATGAGCGCGGTCCGCAACTTCACGAAGACGCTGCTGCTCGGTGAGCTCCTGCAAGGGCTCGCCGTGACCTTCAGGCACATGTGGAAGCCCAAGTTCACGGTGCACTACCCCGAGGAAAAGACGCCGCAGTCGGTGCGCTATCGCGGCCTGCATGCGCTCAGGCGCTACCCGAACGGCGAGGAACGCTGCATCGCCTGCAAGCTGTGCGAGGCGGTGTGTCCGGCGCTTGCGATCACCATCGAGTCCGATGCCAGCGCGGACGGCACGCGCCGCACGACCCGCTACGACATCGACCTCTTCAAGTGCATCTACTGCGGCTTCTGTGAGGAAGCGTGCCCGGTCGATGCGATCGTCGAGACGCGCATCCACGAGTACCACA
Organism: Pseudomonadota bacterium; assembly: GCA_025356075.1. Classification (GTDB taxonomy): domain Bacteria; phylum Pseudomonadota; class Gammaproteobacteria; order Steroidobacterales; family Steroidobacteraceae; genus CAIKZZ01. The sequence goes on from JANXUT010000017.1 coordinate 24,935, forward strand.
TGGAGAACCGCGGCGAGAACATCATGACCAAGGACAAGCTGCTCGCGGTCGGCGAGCGATACGAGGCGATGATCGCGGCCGACAAGGCCGCCGACGCGCCGTACCGGTAGCGGGAGGCACCCCTTGTTCGTCACCCTGCTTTTCTATGCGTTCGCAACGGTGCTGGTCGGTGCCGCGCTTGGCGTGGTGCTCTCAAGGAACCCGGTGCACGCCGCGCTCTTCCTCGTGCTCGCGTTCTTCACGAGCGCTGCGCTGTGGCTGCTGCTCGAGGCGGAGTTCCTCGGCATCGTGCTCGTGCTCGTCTATGTCGGCGCCGTGATGGTGCTCTTCCTCTTCGTCGTGATGATGCTCGATGTCAACGTCGCGCAGCTGCGCGAGGGCCTCACGCGCCACGCGCCCTTGGGCGCGCTCGTCGCCGGCATCATGATCGTCGAGATCGTCTACGTCGTCTGGGTGCGTGAACTTGGCGGCACGCTCGGGCCCATGCCCGCCGCCTCGGTCGCCTCCGTCTCGAACACGAAGGCGCTCGGCGCGGTCCTCTACACCGACTACGCGCTCCCGTTCCAGCTCGCGGCCGTCGTGCTGCTGGTCGCGATCGTCGCGGCCATCGTCCTTACGATGCGAAAGCGCCCAGGCTACCGCCAGCAGGACATCGCGGCGCAGGTCGCCGTCAGGCGCGAGGACCGGGTCCGCATCGTCAAGGTCGACCCGGCGGGGCGCCCATGATCGGATTGCCACATTTCCTCGTGCTCGCGGGCGTCCTCTTCAGCATTGCGGTCGCGGGGATCTTCCTCAACCGCAAGAACATGATCGTGCTCCTGATGTGCATCGAGCTCATGCTGCTCGCCGTCAACTTCAACTTCATCGCCTTCAGCCGCTGGCTCGGCAACCTCGACGGCCAGGTGTTCGTGTTCTTCATACTCACCGTCGCGGCGGCGGAGTCGGCGATCGGCCTTGCGATCCTCGTGGTCGTGTTCCGCGAGCGGCGTGGCATCAACGTCGACAGCCTCGACGCGATGCGGGGCTGATGATGCAAAACGTACTACTCGCCATCGTGCTCGCGCCGCTCGTCGCGGCGCTCCTCGCCGGCCTCGCCGGCCGGTTGATCGGTCGGGCCGGCGCGCACAGCGTGACCATTCTCGGGGTCGCGACGTCGTTCGTGCTGTCGCTGTGGGTTTTCAAGGCGCAGGTGTGGGGCGGGGCGCCCACGTTCAACGAGCCCGTCTATACCTGGCTCGTCACCGACGGCATCCGTATGCAGATCGGGTTCCTCATCGACCACCTCACGGTGCTGATGATGGTGGTGGTGACGTTCGTGTCGCTGATGGTGCACATCTACACGATCGGCTACATGCACGACGATGACGGCTACCAGCGTTTCTTCGCCTACATCTCGCTCTTCACGTTCGCGATGCTGACCCTCGTGATGAGCAACAACTTCCTGCAGCTCTTCTTCGGCTGGGAAGCGGTGGGCGTCGTCTCCTACCTGCTGATCGGGTTCTGGTTCAAGCGACCGACTGCCATCTTCGCGAACCTGAAGGCGTTCCTCGTCAACCGGGTCGGGGACTTCGGCTTCCTGCTCGGCATCGCCGGCGTCGTCTACTTCACAGGCTCGCTCGACTACCAGACTGCGTTCCATTTCGCGCCGCTCATCGCCGCGAGCCACTTCACGCTCTTCGAAGGGCAGACGTGGAACGCGATGTCGGTGATCTGCATCTGTCTGTTCATCGGCGCGATGGGGAAATCCGCGCAGGTGCCATTGCACGTGTGGCTGCCCGATTCAATGGAGGGCCCGACGCCGATCTCGGCGCTGATCCACGCGGCGACGATGGTCACGGCCGGCATCTTCATGGTGGCGCGCATGTCGCCGCTCTTTGAGCTCTCGCCGACGGCGCTTTCGTTCGTCATCGTGATAGGAGCCACCACGGCGCTATTCATGGGCTTCCTCGGCATCGTCAACAACGACATCAAGCGGGTCGTCGCCTATTCGACGCTCTCGCAGCTCGGCTACATGACCGTCGCGCTCGGCGCCTCGGCCTACGGCGCCGGCATCTTCCACCTGATGACGCACGCGTTCTTCAAGGCGCTCCTCTTTCTTGCGGCGGGCTCGGTCATCATCGCGATGCACCACGAGCAGGACATGCGCCGCATGGGAGGGCTCCGCAAGCACCTACCGATCACCTACTGGACGAGTCTGATCGGGGCGCTGGCGCTCATCGGCTTCCCGGGGTTCTCGGGCTTCTTCTCGAAGGACGCGCTCATCGAGGCGGTCGCGGGCTCGCACATCCCCGGCGCGCGCTACGCGGAGTTCTGCGTGACGGCGGGCGTATACATCACCGCCCTCTATACGTTTCGCATGATCTTCATGACCTTCCACGGCGAGGAGCGGATGGACGCGCACACGCGCGAGCACCTGCACGAGAGCCCGTGGGTCGTGACGGTGCCGCTCGTGCTGCTCGCAATACCGTCGGTCGCGATCGGCTGGCTGACGGTTGGCCCCGTGCTCTTCGGCGACTTCTTCCACGGCGCGATCATCGTGCACCCGGCGAACGACGTACTGCACGAGATGGCCGGTGAATTCCACGGCCCGCTCTCCTTCACCTTGCGCGCATTCACGGGGCTGCCGATTTACCTCGCGGCGGCGGGGGTGGCTTCCGCCTGGTTCTTGTACCTGAAGCGTCCGGACATCCCGGCGACGCTACGGCTGCGGCTGGCACCGCTCTACCGCGTGCTCGACAACAAGTACGGCTTCGACTGGGTCAACGAGAACGTCATCGCCTCCGGCAGCCGCTCGCTCGGCCGGCTTTTCTTCCGGGTCGGGGATCAGTTCCTCATCGACGGGGCGCTCGTCAACGGCTCGGCCCGGACGGTCGGCTGGCTCGCGGCGGTCACGCGCCACGTCCAGTCCGGCTACCTCTACCACTACGCGTTCGCGATGATCATCGGGCTCTCGGCCCTGCTCGCGTACATGCTGCTCGGCCACTAGGCGCGGCTCACGAAATGTCCACGATCTATCACTGGCCGCTCCTCAGCCTCCTGACCTGGCTACCCGTCGGCGGTGGCGTCCTCGTCATGCTGGTGGGCGACAGCCGCGCCTCGCTCGCGCGCTGGCTCGCGCTCGCGCTCGCGCTCGCGGCGTTCGGCTTGAGCGTACCGCTCTACCTGGGGTTCGATGCAGGCTCCGCGGCGCTCCAGTTCCAGGAGCACGCCTCGTGGGTGCCCTCGCTCCATGCCGACTACCACCTTGGCGTCGACGGCATTGCGCTCCCGCTCATCATGCTGACGACGTTCTCGACGGTGCTGGTGCTCATCGCCGGGTGGACCGTCATCGAGAAGCGCCCGAGCCAGTACTTCGCGGCGTTCCTGATCATGGAGGGGCTCATGGTCGGCGTGTTCTCGGCCGCCGATGCGCTCCTGTTCTATGTGTTCTGGGAAGCGATGCTGATCCCGATGTTCATCATCATCGGCATCTGGGGCGGGGCGCGGCGCGTCTACGCGACGATCAAGTTCTTCCTCTACACGTTCCTCGGCTCCGTGCTGATGCTGGTCGCGCTCATCTACCTCTACCTGAAGGCCGGCAGCTACGACCTCGACTCGTTCTACAAGCTGCCGCTGACGCTGCACGAGCAGATGCTGATCTTCCTCGCGTTCTTCGCCGCCTTTGCCGTCAAGGTGCCGATGGTGCCGGTGCACACCTGGCTCCCGGATGCGCACGTCGAGGCGCCAACCGGGGGCTCGGTGATCCTCGCGGCGATCATGCTGAAGATGGGCGGGTACGGGTTCCTGAGGTTCAGCCTGCCGATCACGCCCGATGCCTCGCGCGAGCTCGATTGGCTCGTGATCGGGCTCTCACTGCTCGCGGTCGTCTACATCGGGCTCGTGGCCCTCGCCCAGACGGACATGAAGAAGCTGATCGCGTACTCCTCGATCGCGCACATGGGCTTCGTGACGCTCGGCTGCTTCGTGGGCTTCGAGATCGTCGCGATGACGGGCTCGAGCCAGGGCGCGACGCTCGGGCTCTCGGGCGCGATGGTCCAGATGATCTCGCACGGGCTCGTCTCGGGCGCGCTCTTCCTCTGCGTCGGCGTCCTCTACGACCGGCTGCACACGCGCGAGATCGGCGCCTACGGTGGCGTCATCAACACGATGCCGGTCTTTGGCGCGTTCATGGTGCTGTTCGCGATGGCGAACGCGGGGCTGCCGGGGACCTCGGGGTTCGTCGGCGAGTTCCTCGTCGTGCTCGCGAGTTTCCGGGCGAACTTCTGGTACGCGTTCCTCGCGGCGACGACGCTGATCCTCGGCGCCGCCTACACGCTCTGGCTCGTGAAGCGGGTCGTGTTCGGCGAGGTCGCGAACGAGGGCGTCGCAGGGCTCAAGGATCTCAACGGCCGGGAGGCGCTCGTGCTCGGGATTCTCGCGGTCGCGGTACTCGCGCTTGGCGTCTACCCCAAGCCGCTGACGGATGTGATGGAGCCGACGCTGCAGCATCTCGTGCAGCTCATGTCGGTCAGCAAGGCCTGAGGCGCGATCGGCCATGACAAACTCGATTACCGCCCTCGATTTCACGCTCATCCGCCCGGAGATGTTCCTGCTGGCGGCGACGTGCCTCGTCCTCATCGCCGACCTCTTCATCACCGATCGCCACCGGCAGCTCAGCTACTTCGCCTCGCTCCTCACGCTCGGCGTGACGGCGGTGCTGGTCGCGGCGACGCCGGGCGAGCCGCACCGCGTGTTCCACGGCATGTTCGTCAGCGACGGGGTCGCGAGGCTCCTGAAGCTCGTCACCTGCGGAACGGTGGCGGCGGTATTCCTGTACTCGCGCGACTACCTGATCAAGCGCGGGCTGTTCCGCGGCGAGTACTTCGTGCTGGCGCTGTTTGCGTGCTTTGGCATCTTCATCATGGCATCCGCCGGGAGCCTCCTGACGATGTACTTAGGCATCGAGCTCCTCGCTCTCTCGCAGTACTCGCTCGTCGCCTTCGATCGCGACTCGCCGGTCGCGGCGGAATCGGCGATGAAGTACTTCGTGCTTGGAGCGATCGCATCGGGGGCGCTCCTCTATGGCATCTCGATCATCTACGGCGTGACCGGCACCTTCGACCTCGCGGAGCTCGCGATGCGGGTCGATGTGATCGCGGCGAACAAGGTGGGCCTTCTCTTCGGGCTCGCGTTCCTGATGGCGGGCATCGGCTTTAAGTTCGGCGCGGTGCCGTTTCACATGTGGATCCCGGACGTCTACCACGGCGCGCCGACCTCGGTGACCTTGTTCCTGGGAGCGGCGCCGAAGCTCGCGTACTTCGCGCTCGCGCTCAGGGTCCTCGCCGAGGGCCTCGGCAACGCCGTGCTCGCCTGGCAGGACATGCTGGTCGTGCTCGCGCTCCTCTCGATCGCGGTCGGCAACGTCGTCGCGGTCGCGCAGACGAACCTGAAGCGCATGCTCGCCTACTCGACGATCTCGAATGTCGGCTTCATCCTGCTCGGGATCCTGGCCGGGACGCCGTTCGGCTACCGCGCGGCGCTCTTCTACACGATCGCCTACGTGATCATGGCGCTCGGCTCGTTCGCGATGATCGTGCTCTTGAGCCGCAAGGGCTTCGAGGCGGATCGCATCGAGGACTTCCGCGGGCTGGCGCAAAAGCACCCGTGGTTCGCCTGGATGATGCTGTTCCTGATGGTGAGCACCGCGGGCGTGCCGCCGTTCGTCGGCTTCTTCGCGAAGCTCTACGTGATCCAGGCGATCCTGAGCGTCGGCCTCACGTGGCTCGCGATCGCGGCGGTGCTCTTCTCGGTCGTGGGTGCGTTCTATTACCTTCGGATCGTGAAGGTCATGTTCTTCGACGCGCCGACGGAGGAGGTGACCGTGAACCCGGGACTCGGGATCCGGGTGCTCTTGAGCCTCAACGCGCTCGGAGTCCTCGCGCTCGGCATCTTCAACTCATCGCTCGTCGAGACGATCTCCAAGGCGTTTCGCTGAGCCGCGTTTTGCATCGCGGGGCATCTGCCAGTACTATAGTCGGCTGTACCCGGTGCGGGGTGGAGCAGTCTGGCAGCTCGTCGGGCTCATAACCCGAAGGTCGTAGGTTCAAATCCTACCCCCGCTACCAACTAAATCAGGTACTTAGAAGGCCCGCGGAAGCGGGCTTTCTTCTTTGGCGCGGCCGACCCGGCACCGACAGGTGCATCCGTGCGTACCACGTCGAGCACCGAATCAGGCGGGCAATCGCACCGTCGTGCACGGTGCGCCGTCAGCTTTGGACCTACGCGCCCCCGACGGCCGGAACGTCGAGGCTGCAGCCGTATTTCCCCGTCGCCGGGTCCGGCGTGTAGGCGGGGTTGCGGGTGGGCGGCGGCCGCGCAAGGAAGTCCGCCACGGTCCGGGGTATTTGCGGTTCGCCGCGGACGGAGTCCTCGAAACTATAGGTGCGCGAGAATTCCAGCCGCATGCGGCAGGTGTACGCGTGCGCGCTCGAGCCGAACTGGACGTCGACCGGGATCGCCGGAAAGTACTCCCCGTAGTCGAACTCGCCGCGGACCGTCGCCGCGACGCCGCTCGCATCGAACTGCAACTCGCGGCCCTCGGTCATCGTCCTCGAGCCGATGAGCGCCACATTGCGCACGCGATACTCCTCCGTGCCTTCACGCAGGCGGTAGAAGGTCAGTTGCAGCGTGCCGTGGCCCCGCGCCGAGACCGTGGCAAGTGCGAACACACCGATCGAGTCCTCGGGTGTGACCGCGCGTCCCGACACTGAGCGTGACAGGTAGGTTTGGCGGCACTTGCCCTGCAGGTCGCACTCCTCTTCGGAGTCGTGCATGAGGCTCGAGCATGCCGCGAGGCTCCCGACGGTAAAGACCGAGGCCAGCCAAATCCAGCGAGGCAGCCGCCGACAGAGGTGCGTCGCTTTGCTCACCGCCTCGGCCAGCCCGTGCCGCAGCCAGTGCCAGCGGTCAGGTCGTCGATCGCGGCTATCGTACGGGCGCCGGCGTCTGATCGAGCGAGGCGTTCCCATGCAGGCGACCTCCTGCGCTTGGCTGGCTGTAAGGAGCGTGTCAGCGGCTCGCGCACTATCCTGCCGTTGACGCTTCTTGGCAATGCGGGGCGCGCCGACGCTGCGTGCTGCGTCGCTGCCGCTGCGAGGGCTTCTTCTGTCGGCTGCGGCCGACAGATCTGCGCCGCCGCCAAAAAAATGCGCCGCTACAATGGGCTACC
>JANXUT010000044.1 GCA_025356075.1 Pseudomonadota bacterium
TGAAAATCTACAGATACTCAGCCTCACTCTCTGCGAGCAAATGCCTTTGGATGAGCTACTTGCGCTCATCGACGCTGACCAAAATCCGTCCGAATCGCGTAACCAGATGAATTTATTCGATTAACGTTGGGACACTACTGACGTTAGGTGTCACCTCAGCCTCGCGTAATGATCGCGGCAAGCTCTCGATTCGACGTTCCGAGCGTGAGTAGCGATTTGACAATCAAATCCAGCGACACTGTCGGATCACCCGCTTCCATCTTGGCGACGCGAGACTGGCTCGATCTCATCGCTTGCGCGAGCTCGATTTGCGAAACGCCGTGGGCCTTCCGCCGAGCCTTGAGGCCTTCGGCGAGTCTCAGCCGGAGCTCAATATACGACTCCTCTTCACCGGACAGACCCAGAAGCTCCCTCGGGCCGCCGATCTTCCAGCCTTTCGCCTCTAGCTTCTTGCGCTTACCTTCCCGCATCGTCGTACTCCTTCAGTCGCTTCCTACACGTCTCAATCATGGACCGCGGCGTCTGGTTCGTCTTTTTGGCGAAAACCTCGAGAATCACAATCGCGTCCCTGTCGATTCGATATACGACGCGCCAAGTGCTGGCGACGTCATTGATCCGCAGCTCGTGGCACCGGGCCCCGATACCGGGCATCGGTCGCGACTGAGGCATCGACAGCAACTCGCCGCGTTGGAGCCGGCGAAGAAGGAATCCCGCTTCGAGACGCGCCTCTCGAGTCAACGGCGGAGTTCTTATCTCGCCGTGAAGCCAGGCCAGTGGCTTGGCTTTTGGGCTCACGAGTCCTAGTATATGTCAGATCTGACATAGTAGCAAGTGACACCTAACTAAGGTTTGGCGCGGACCGTGAACGATAAAGTGCCAGAAATATGGCCGCGTACCGCGGCCGCTCAACCTGGTCGTTAGCCGTCTGATCGAGACTTTCTCGTTCGATTGTTGACACCCCTATTTAATGTAGCTACATTAAATCATGCGCATTACCTGCGATCCGGCGAAACGCGCTTGGACGTTGCGGGAACGTGGTCTCGACATGCGACGTGCCGGCCAAATATTCGCCAGAGTACACTTCACTCGTGTCGACGACCGACGCAACTACGGCGAACCCCGCTTCGTCACCGTTGGATCGCTCGACGCTCGTCTCGTGGTGTTTATCTGGACTCCCCGAGGCTCGGCTCGACGCATCATTAGCATGAGGCACTGCCATGACCGCGAAGAAAAAAGGCTCCGGCCGTACCTCCTCTGAACGAGCGGAACCGCCCGAGATCGATGACGCCTGGATTTCTGGCGCCGATCTTTACGAGGGGGCAAGGCTCATTCGCCGCGGCCGGCCCAAACTGGCGAATCCCCGAAAGCTTCTGTCGTTGCGCCTACCGCCCGAGATCATTTCGCGATGGAAGGCATCGGGTCCCGGGTGGCAGACGCGAATGGCTGAAGTCCTAGAGCGCTCCATACCCCGGCGACGGCGGTCGGACGGCTAACTATCGGTTGTAGCGTCGCGCGGCCGACGGCTTCGCCGGGCCAAGGAGGGTTCGGATGACTTCGATAAAGTGTCGACCTGAACGGACAGTGCGGTCGCGCGCCGCTCAACCTAGACGTTAGCGGTCTTCCTTGACGGGTCTTACGTTGTAGTTACACTATACGTATGCGTGCTCTTTCGTTCGAATGGGACGAATCCAAGAACCGCGCTAACCAACTGAAGCACGGGGTCTCGTTCGAAGAAACTCGCTCCGCGTTTCTCGCCGAGAACGCGCGCCTGATCGCCGGTTCGGAACACTCCGATGACGAGTCCCGATTCGTGATCCTTGGGCTCAGTATTCGCGCAGGGTGTTGGTGGTGTGTCACTGCTACCGCGGACCGTCTGAGACAATTCGTATCATCTCCGCTCGGCGAGCGGGCCCGTCCGAGCGCCGCGCATACTTTAGGTGGCTGAAATGAAGACGAGTTATGACTTCTCGAAATCCGTTCCAACTCCCTATGTTCGGAAAGCGAAACGACAGATCACGATCCGCCTCGACAGCGAGGCGGTCGACTATTTCAAGTCGCTATCGAAGCAGAGCGGCATCCCGTATCAAAACCTCATAAACCTCTATCTTCGCGACTGCGCCAACGCGAAGAAGCGCCTGAAAATGGCGTGGGCATCCTGACGTCTAACTATAGCTTGGAGCAGGCCGTGAACGATAAAGCTTGTATTTGGCCGTGTACCGCGGCCGCTCAACCTGGACGTTCGGCGTCGGATTGGACAACGGGAGCACTGACTTGAACAAGACACCGTTTCTTGTCGCTACTGTGGCTGAACTGCGCCGTCGCCTCGGTAGCAGCGCATTCGCGCTCTCCGACCATTGGACAGCCGACCAAACCGCCGTCGGATTGTCGCATCCGGCTCGCCCGGGTCTTCTCATGTACCTGGCGGTTAGCGAAATTGATCCGGAAGCGTTCTTTGTGAGTTTTGAAACATCACCGTCGGGCGAATGGGTGGGCCATTCTTACCTACCGGAGGAGGAGCGACGCATTGAGGGTGTGGACGCGCTCGCCAACGCGCTCGCGACGCACCTCCGTCGGGCCGACGCCTAGCCAAGCATTGGGACGGACTGTGAACAATAACGCGCCTTGTATGCGGCTGCGTACCGCACCCGCTCGGCCAAAACGTTGGACGAGGCGATTGGCCTGGCAAGAGGGCGTATGAACTCGCCTTCTGAGGCGCTTGCGGGCTTTCTGGCGAAGTTTGATCCCGCGATTGCGACCGACGCTCGTGGCGCGTTGACGCGTCTTCGGAAGCGCCTCCCGGGCGCGACGGAGCTCGTCTATGACAACTACAATGCGCTGGCTATCGGCTTCGGCCCCGGGCCAAAGACGTCGGAAACGATTGTCGCTATTGCCGTCTATCCTCGATGGGGGCGCCTGTTTTTTCATCGTGGAGCTCGGCTCAAGGACCCGGACGGGATACTGAAGGGAAGCGGGACCACCGCCCGCCACATCGTGCTCCGGCGCGCCAGCGACATCGGCTCCCGAGAAATCGATGCTTTGATGGCCGCTGCTCTCGCAGCCTCTGCAAGACCCATCGACCCTAGGGCGAAGCGAAAACTCATCATCAAGTCAGTGAGCGCCAGACAGTGCCCGCGGCGCCCCGTCTAACTATCGGCCGGAGCGAGCCATGGACGAATCCGTGCCCGGCGCACGCACCGTGATCGGCCGGCCGAACCCTTAAGCCCCTGGACGAACGCCAATGCAAATGCTCATGTGTGTGCTGGCCGCGCTGTCGGCTGCACTATTTGCCGGGGCCGCGCTCTACATCAATCTCGCGGAGCACCCGGCGCGGCTCGAACTCGACACGCGCTCGGCCGCCGCCCAATGGGCGCCAAGCTACCGCCGCGCCACCTGGCTGCAGGCGCCACTCGCGCTGGTGAGCCTTTGTGCCGGTGTCGCCGCTTCACTGATGGGCGCTGGCCCAGGATGGGCCGTGGCCGGCGCGCTGATCGGGTCGGTGGTTCCGTTCACGTTCCTCGGCATCATGCCGACGAATCACGCGTTGCTTGCTCCGGAGCGGGACCTCGACTCGGCCGAGACGCGAGCGCTATTGGTGCGCTGGGGCCGGCTCCATGCCGTGCGGACCGTGCTCAGCCTCGCGGCGACGGTCCTCGACCTTTGCTTGCTCGCAGGGGCCTGACGATGCGTTGGCGCGAGCCGTGAACGAGAGGGCGCCTCGTGGTGGGCCGCGATCCGCGGCCGGCAGGCCGATACATTTGGCCGGCGGGGGCAGGCGATGAGACGCACGTGGACAATAATTGCAGTGGGCAGCGTTGTCGGCAGCTTCAAGTGGTACCAGGCGCTCTTTGGTCAGCCGGCGATGCTTCCGGCCCACGATTACTTCGGGCAAATTCTTGATTCGGATGGAACGGTGCTGCTCTGCCTTCACGCATGGGGTGCTCACGAGCACCCGTCGTTGATGAGCCCCGATCGCGCGACTCCCGGCAACGGCTTGCTGCTCTTCTTTCGCGTCGATGACTTCGACCGGGCGCTTGAACGGGCACGCGCTCTGGTCGCCCGGTTCGAGGAGGAGCCGCACGTGAATCCGAACACCGAAACCATGGAATTCTCGCTGCGGGATCCGGACGGATACTACGTTACGATCAGTGCGCGCGGCGCCGACTGAGTGACCGTCGGGATGGCTCGTGAGCGAGCGCAGCGCCGACGCGTGGTCGAGCACGGAAGTTTCCAACGGCTCCGGGAGGCGCAAATGCGGGCGTACGCAGCAACAAGCGGGCTGATCTTCTGCCTCATCGTAGTCGCACACATCGCGCGTATCGCGGCGGAAGGCTTGGGGGCGCTTAAGAGCCCGGTGTTCGTGATCGCCTCGTGCGTCTCGCTCGCGATGCTCGCACGGTCAATCGTCGTGTTCGGTCGAAGCGGCGGTCGCGGAGGCCGCGGCGCAGGCTAGACCGTCGTGGTCCACCGTGCGGCTGAAGCGAGCCGGGAGCGACGAGGCGCCCCGAACGTGCCGGCCTACGGCGACGTCTCGCCCTTGACGCCACGGATGGCGCGCTTGCTTCGACCACGGGCGGATGCCTCGCCGCGCAGCACGCGTCGCTCCAGGCGACCGCTGGTGAGTACAATTCGCCCGGACCGACGTGCAAGTCGCGCCGCTCGCGACCTGCTTGGCTGGGGGGCGAGCGTCGCTCGTTGGTTGACGGGGTCCCTCGAGCGCGGTCTCGCTCGCTCGCTGGATGACCTCAACGTAAGAGGCCTCGTGAATCACGTGATGTCCAAACCCGCAGTCTCGGTATTCGTCTTCGGCATCTACGCCGCGTGCCTCGCCTGCATGCTGCTGATCGCACCGAACGTGCTCCTTGGGCTGTTCCGGATACCTGCCACCACCGACGTGTGGATCCGCATTGTCGGAATGCTGCTGCTTTACCTCGGGGGCTATTACATGCTTGCGGCGCGGACGGAAGCCGTGGCGTTCTTCCGCTTGTCGGTGTGGCTGCGAATGTCTGTCATCGCGTTCTTTGGAGTCTTTGTCCTTCTCGGCGTGGCGCCGCCAGTACTCCTGCTGTTCGGCGCCGTGGACTTCGCGATGGCGGCGTGGACCTGGGGCGCTTTGCGGAACGCCCCGTGACTGCGCCTACGGCCGGGTAGGGCGGGCTCGCCTCGACTGATGACGGCACGATCCTCACTGAGTGCAAGGTGGGCCGGCCTGCTGGCCGCGGTCCTCGGCCTCGCCGGCCTTGCCGCGTGGGCCGGGTGGCCCCGCACCCCCTTGCCGGACGGCACACGCACCGACCGCCTCGTCGTCAAAAAGTCCGCCCGCCTGCTTGAACTTTATCGGGGCACCGAACTCCTTAAGGTCTACCGCGTGTCGCTCGGGCGCACCCCCGAGGGGCCGAAGCGCGAGGCGGGCGATGGCCGAACGCCGGAGGGAACCTATCGCCTCGACTACCGCAAGGCCGACAGCTCCTTTCACCGGGCGCTGCACATCTCCTATCCCGAGGCGCGGGATGTCGCCCTCGCGCGCGCCCGCGGCGTGGCTCCCGGTGGACTCGTCATGCTGCATGGCATGAAGAATCACTTCGGCTGGATCGGGCGGGCGCATCGCGCCATCGACTGGACCGACGGCTGCGTCGCGGTGACGGACGATGAGATCGAGGAGATCTGGCGGGTCGTGCCCGACGGAACATCGATTACCATCGAACCTTGAGTGGGGATGACCGCCCGGCCAGCCGGCGCCCGGGGCGAGGGAGTGATGCGATGCGGAGCCTGTTCGCGCTACTCGTTCTGCTGCTCGGCGGGCTCGCCCATGCCGAGAGCCCCGATGTGCTCGAGGGACGGCGGATCGAGTACCTGATCGCCTCGATCGAGTCGCTCAAGAACGCCGAGTTCGTCCGCAACGGCAGTGCCTACGATGCCCACGCGGCCGCCGATCACCTGCGCCTGAAGCGCCAGAAGGCGGGCTCACGTGTCGCGACGGCGGAGGATTTCATCCGCGTCTGCGCGTCGGTGTCCTCGATGTCGGGAGCTCCGTACCAGATACGGTTCACGGACGGGCGCCTGGTCACCTCGGAATCCTTCCTGCGCGCGCGACTCGTCGAGTTCGACATCGTCGAGGGCCGGCAACGGCCCGTCGCCGCGCCGCCCAGGTTCAGTTGAGCGAGCGCTACGCCTATCTCTGGGAGTTCCGCACGAGCGCCGCGCGGCGCGCGGAGTTCGAGCGCCACTACGGCGCCGCGGGCACGTGGGTGCAGCTCTTTCGCCAGGCACCCGGCTATCTCGGCACGACGCTGCTTCGCGATGAGGCGGATCCACTCCGGTTCGTGACGATCGATCGCTGGATGAGCGCGGCGGACCATGAGTCGTTCCGCGAGCGGTTCGCGCGGGAGTACGCCGCGCTCGATGCGCTCTGCGAACACCTCACGCTGTCCGAGAGGCTCATCGGCCGGTTCGGCGAGCCGGCCGGCTGAAGCGCGCGAGCGCAGAGGAATTCGGCGGCGCGAGCCCGGCAGGACTGCGGCGCCTGGTAGTGGTAGAGGATGAGCAATCAACCGGCGCTCTACATGGTCATCGAGCGCTTCCGACCGGGCCGGGCGCCGCAGATCTACCGGCGCGCCCGCGAGTGCAGAGCTGGCTTCGGTTTTTCGGACACGGGTATAAGTGGATTTCAGCCCGGGCACAGACGTGACCGGAGGGTAGAAGTCCATGAAGAAGCCGAGACGTAACCACTCAGCGGCCTTCAAGGCGCGAGTGGCGCTGGAGGCGATCAGGGGCGAGAAGACGGTAGCGGAGATTGCGGCGCACCACGAGGTGCACCCGAACCAGGTAACGACCTGGAAGAGCCAGCTGCTGGAGAACGCGGCGGCGATCTTCGGCGGCAACGCGATCGCGGCCGATGGCAAGGAGCAGATTCGGGAGCTCAGGGAGAAGGTTGGCGAGCTGACGATGGAACGTGATTTTTTAGAAGGCGCGCTCGGGAAGTTCCCCGGCCTGAGCGGCAAGCGATGATTGAGCGGGGCTCTGAGGTGCCTGTCAGTCGCCAGGCCGAGCTTTTGGAGCTGAGTCGATCGAGCGTGTACTACACGCCACGACCGCTGCCGGAGCGGGATCTGCGGCTGATGAGGCGGATCGACGAGTTGCACCTGGAGCTGCCGTTCTACGGGTCGCGCAAGCTGGCCCGGGAGCTGCAGAAGGAAGGCCACGACGTCGGCCGGCGGCACGTGACCACGCTGATGCGCCGGATGGGCATCGAGGCGATCTACCGCAAGCCGCGTACGAGCATTCCGGCGCGGGGATCGATGATCTATCCGTATCTGCTGTCGGGCCTCGCCATCGAGCGACCGAATCACGTTTGGGCCAGCGACATCACGTACCTGCCGATGGCGCACGGGTTCATGTACCTGGTGGCCATCCTCGACGTCTACAGCCGCAAGGTGCTGGCGTGGCGGCTCTCGAACACGATGACGGCTGACTTCTGCGTCGAGGCGCTCGAGGAGGCCCTGGCGAAGTTCGGGGCCCCTGAGATTTTCAACACCGACCAGGGATCGCAGTTCACAGGTGTGGATTGGACCGGGGCGCTGAAGGGCGCTGGCGTCGCCATCAGCATGGATGGCAAGGGCCGCTGGATCGACAACGTGTTCATCGAGCGGCTGTGGCGCAGCGTGAAGTACGAAGAGGTTTACCTGCACGCGTACGCGAACGGGACCGAGGCGCGGGCCGGCCTGACGCGTTACTTCAGCTTCTACAACGCGCGCCGTTCGCATCAGACCCTCGACTACCGAACGCCGGACGACTTGTACTTCGACAAACTCGCGGCCTCGACGCCGCTGGCCGCGTAACCAATGCCGCACAATCGAAAGACCGAAGAGCTTCTGCCGGCTACGCCGGCAGACCGCGGGACCCGAAGACGATTGACGAGGACGAAAGAGCAAGAGACGATCATCATCAACCGCTCAGGCAGATCCACTCATCCCGAAGAGAAATCTGTCCGAACAAGCGGAGCCACCCCTTGCGGCCGCACGCTGCCGCCCGGCCTCGACTACCTCGACAGCCGGGTCGACCTCGACCTGTCGCGGTGCTTCCAGCTCATGCGAACCGCGGACCCCGCGCTCATCGAGTCGTGGATCGGCGCGGGGAACGATCTCCTCGAGTTCGAGGTCATCCCCGTGCAAGGGTCGGCGGACGCCTCGCGCGCGGCGGACGCGGGACGCTAGTCGGCCGGCGGGGGCCGCCCGCCGCGCCGAACCGGTATCCTCGAGAGCCCCGCAGTGCCCGAAGCGCCGCCGTGAAATACCCCTGCCTCCTCCACGATGACACCGACGCGTTCTGGCGTCCTCGCGCCGCCGCCGGCGCGCGCGACCGGGCCTGACATGCCGCGCGTACTCAGCGCCGGCTTTCGGCTCTACGTCCTCGCCATGGTGCTGACGCCGCTTGCCGGCGCCTTCGATCCGTCGCCGCCGGGAGCGGGAGCGGCGGGCACGGGCGGCGCGTCGCTCGGGATGCTGATCGCCGCGCTCGTGCCGCTCCTCATCGTGAAGGCGCTCCTGATCCTCACGGCTTACCGCCGGCGCAACTGGGCGCGGATCGCGCTCCTCATCCTGACCGGGCTTGGGCTTGGCGCGTACTCCCCGCATCTCGTGCACGCGATCGCCGAGCACCCGCTCTACGGCATCCTCAACCTGCTGCTCGTGATCGCCGAAGCGGTCGCGATCGTGCTCATCTTCACGCCGGCCGCAAACCGCTGGTACAAGCCGCCGCCGCCGCCGCCGGCGGCGGCGCCGACGACCGCTCCGCCGGTGGGCGGCTGACGGCAGCGGCTCCCCAACCTTGAGCGCCGCCCGGTTGTGGCAGGCGGCGCCCTGTGATTGACTTCGCGGGCGCCGGGCGTACCGGGCCGGTTTCCCCCTCGGGCGGGTCCGGGCTTAGCGAGAGAGAACCCCATGAGCAGCTACACCGCATTCCTGCGCGTGCGCCACCCGTCGATCGATCCGGCGGAGCTGAGTAGCACCCTGGGGCTCGCGCCCGTGCACGCCTGGGCCGCGGGATCGGCGCGCGCGAGTGGCGGCGCGGCGGCGGGGCGCGGCTCGCACCCGGACACGTACTGGCTCGCGCCGCTCGGCGATGCGGGCTGGCAGAAGTCGCAGGGCGGCGTGGCCGCGGCCGCGGAGCCTGGCAAGTTCTTCTGGCCGCCGCTGCAGGCGCTGCCGCTCGAGTCGTTTCTCCTCAGCCAGTTGCGCCTCCTCGTGCCGCACAAGGCATTCTTCGCGCGCCTGAAGGCCGAGGGCGCGAGCTGTGAGGTGTCGGTCGCACTCGGCACGGATGAGCGCTGGGAAGTCGACCTGCCGCCGTCGCTCCTGCGCGCACTCGCCGATCTCAACATCGGCATCACGATCGAAGTCAGCGCCGAGGCGGAGCTCGAGGCCTAGCCCGGCCGGGCGCAGTCGAGCCCCACCCGCCGGCGCCCCACGCACAGGAGGCTCCCGTGCTCGAATTGCGACCCGTGTGCGAATGCTGCGCGAAGGCGCTGCCGCCAGACGCCGCCGATGCATTCATCTGTTCCTTCGAGTGCACGTTCTGCGCGGCTTGCGTACGCGGCGTCCTCGCCGGCGCCTGCCCCAATTGCGGGGGCGAGCTCACGCACCGGCCGCGCCGCCCGCCCGAGCACCTCGCGCGTCACCCGGCCTCAACAGTCCGCAAGGTTAATGCGACGGGCTGCGCGCCCGGCCAGGCGTCGGTGGCGGGCCGACGGGCGTAGAATTGCTCGTTGCCACGCGGACCGGATGGTCCTTCCGAACGGGAGTCAGGTGTCCATGAGAGGCCTTTTCGTCTTCCTCGCCTGGTGTTTCCTCTTCGTGCTCTGCTGGCCGATCGCGCTCCTCGCGCTCGTGCTCTGGCCGCTCGTGTGGCTGCTGACGCTGCCGCTCAGGCTCGTCGGCATCAGCCTCGAGGCCGTGTTCGCGCTCATCCGCGCGATCCTGTTCCTGCCGGCGCGCCTGCTCGGCGGCCGGCCGGGTACCGCGGCGCACTGAGCCCGCCCGGGCGTCCACCCACCTCGCCGCCCGCATCGCGCTCGGCGCGGTCGAGGGATTCGACCCTCGGCGCAGCGCGCGGCGGGGGCGGGGCGCTCGCTATACTGGTCTCCCGGCCTAGCCCGCGAGACTCCCCATGCCCGCCGCCGCCCCCTCGATCGTCTGGCCGATGATCGCCCAGGTCCTGCTGACCGCGATCGTCTGGGTGTGCCTCTACATCGCGCGGATCGGCGAGATGAACGCGCGCCAGATCCACCCGCAGAGCGTGAAGACCAGCCGCCACGCGGCCGGCGTCCTCGAGAACGTCGCGGCGGCGGATAACTTCAGGAACCTCTTCGAGGTGCCGGTGCTCTTCTTCGCCGCCTGCGGCGTGCTGCTCGCGACGGGGCGCGTGGGGAGCCTCGCGCTCATCCTCGCGTGGGCGTTCGTGGGCCTCAGGGCGCTGCACAGCTTCATCCACATCGGCTACAACCGCGTGATGCATCGCTTCCTTGTCTATGCGTTGAGTACGCTGTGCGCGTTCGCGCTCTGGGCGCTCATCGCGTTCGACTTCTGGCGCGGTGCGTGAGGCTCCGGGCGCGCCGATGATCAACACGCCCCGCCGCTTGCACGTCGCGCTCGCCGTCTCGGACCCCAGCCGCTCGCCCGCATTCCTCGAGAATCCGGCCGGCCACGGGATCGAGGTGAGGTTCGAGTGAGCGGATGTCGCGCCCGGTGAAGTTCCTGAGCGCCCAGGTCGCCGAACTCCTCGCGCGGCTGCCGGGCAAGCCCTCGCCCGGCTGGCCGGACGGCGAGACGTTCACCCGCGCGCTCGCGCACGGCTCGATGTCGGTCGAGATCTATGCGCCCGTCGGCACCGATCCGCAGACACCGCACGAACAGGACGAGCTCTACCTCGTGCACACGGGCCGCGCGACGTTCGAGCTGGCCGGTGCCCGCCACGAGGTCGTGCCGGGCACCGTGTTCTTCGTCCCTGCGCGCATCGAGCACAGGTTCGTCGAGTTCTCGCGCGACTTCGCCGCCTGGGTCGTGTTTTGGGGACCCCCGGGAGGCGAGCGGGACGAGGGAGCGGGCGATGGCGGCGCCTGAGACGCAGGCGGCCGGCGTCGCCGTGATCGAAGTGGTCACGGCGCCCGAGATCGCGCGCCTGGGGCTCCTCGCCGAGCTCGATGCCGAGCTCAACCTCCGTTACCCCGGGGAGCCCACCAACGGCGTGGAGCCGGCGGGCTTCGAGGACGGCGGCGGCTGCTTCCTCATCGCGCGCCTCGCGGGCGAGCCCGCCGGCTGCGGCGCGTTCCGCCCCACCGATGCCGCGACCGTCGAGCTGAAGCGCATGTACGTACGCCACGCGCACCGCGGTCGTGGCCTCGCCGGCCGACTCCTCGAGGCGCTCGAACGGGAAGCCGCCCGGCGCGGCTTCACGCGCGTGATCCTCGAGACCGGCACTCGCCAGCCCGAGGCGATCGCGCTGTACCGCCGCCACGGCTACGAGCCCATCGCGAACTTCGGCGACTACGTTGGGCTCGCGTTCAGCGTCTGCTTCGGCAAGTCGATCGCCAGGGCCCCATGAACGAGCGCATCCGACCGACCGAGGCCTGGCTCGATGCGGTCGTCGCGCCGTTTCGGACGGGCGTCTTCTTCTCGATCTGGATCGCGAGCCTGGCTTCCAACGTCGGGACGCTGATCCAGACCGTCGCCGCGGCGTGGCTCATGACCTCGCTCGCGCACTCCTCCGACATGGTCGCGCTGGTGCAGGGCGCGAGCGCGCTCCCGATCATGCTGCTGTCGATCCCGGCCGGGGCCATCGCCGACATCTGGGACCGGCGCGCGCTCATGCTGCTCGCGCAGGGACTGATGGCGGTCGCGGCGGCGCTCCTCACCTGGCTCGCGTTCCGGGGCCAAGTGGGCCCCTGGTCGCTGCTCGCGTTCACGTTTCTCCTCGGCGCCGGCAGCGCGCTCTACGGCCCCGCCTGGCAATCCTCCGTCGGCGAGCAGGTGAGCTCCGTGCAGCTCCCCGCCGCCGTTGCGCTCAACTCCATCAACTTCAACATCGCGCGCACGGTGGGACCTGCGCTCGGCGGCGTCATCGTCGCCTCGGCCGGCGCGCCGGTCGCATTCCTCGTGAACGCGATCTCCTACGTCGGCCTCATCATCGTGCTCGCGCGCTGGCGCCGGCCGGACGTGCCGGCGACGCTGCCACCGGAGAGCATGGGTGCGGCGCTCGGCGCGGGGCTCAGGTACAGCCGCCTGTCGCCCGCGATCCGTACGGTGCTCGTGCGAAGTTCGGTGTTCGGGCTCCTCGCCAGCGCGCTCTGGGCGACCTTGCCGCTCGTCGCGCGCGATCTCCTCGGCGGCGGACCGCTCACGTTCGGGTTCCTGCTCGGCGCCTTCGGCGTCGGCGCGGTGGTGAGCGCGCTCGGCAGCGCCTGGCTCAGGCGCCGTTACTCGAGCGACACGATCGTGACGGTCGGCGCGGTCGCCTATGGCGTTGCGAGCGTCGTCATCGCCTCGAGCCCGTGGCTCGCGCTCACCTCCGCCGCCTGCCTCGTCGCCGGCTCCGCCTGGGTGCTGTCGTTCTCGACGTTCAACATCGCAACGCAAACCTCCGCGCCGCGCTGGGTGGTCGGGCGCGTGCTCGCGCTCTACCAGACCGCCGCGTTCGGCGGCATCGCGATCGGCAGCTGGCTCTTTGGCGAGTACGCCGAGCTTGGCGGCCTGAAGGTGAGCCTTACGACCGCGGGCCTCCTGCAGGCGGGGTCGTTCCTGCTGGCGAGGCGCTGGCCGCTCCAGTCCACGGATTCGGTGGACTTAGGCCCGCTCAGGGCGGCGCTCGATGACCACGCGGGCGGCAACGTCGACCCGGAAGCGGGACCGATCGTGATCTCGGTCGAGTACCGGATCGCGCCCGAGGACACGGCGCTCTTCGTGCGCGCCGCGCACGAGCTCGGCCGGATCAGGCGCCGTGACGGGGCGCGGCGCTGGATATTGCTGCAGGACTTGGACGAGCCGCGGCTGTGGCTCGAGCGCTTCGAGACGGTGACCTGGCTCGATCACCTGAGGCAATGGCAGCGCGCGACGGTCGCCGACCAGGCGGTCCGCGAGCGGGTCGCGGCCATGCACCGGGGCGGGGGAGCACCCCCCGTCCGGCACCTCCTCGCCCGGGCGCCGGATGATTCCCACGGCGCGGGCGAGGCGTGGCGCGGGACCGCCCGCCCGGGGCCGACCGACCCCCAGCTCGCCGGTGGCGATGCGGCACTTGGCGTCCGCAGCCTGAGGCCCGAGCCCGGCGGCGCCCCGGTCGAGCCCAACGCGACGGACCACCCCCGGAGGCACTAAACTAAGCGGCTCTGCACCCTGACGGGCGGGTGCCGGATTGCAGGACTGCCACGCACCCATGGGCCGGATATTCGAAGTTCGCAAGCACGCGATGTTCGCGCGCTGGAATCGGATGGCGAAGCAGTTCCACCGCGTCGCCAAGGACATCAATATCGCCGTCAAGGCGGGTGGCATTGATCCGGCCTCGAACCCGGCCTTGAGGCGCGCGATCCAGAACGCGCGCGCGGTCAACATGCCGAAGGACAAGGTCGAGGCCGCGATCAAGCGTGCGTCCGGCAAGGAGGCGACCAGCTTCACCGAGGTGCACTACGAGGGCTATGCCCCGCACGGCGTCGCGATCCTGGTCGAGACCGCGACCGACAACCCGACGCGCACGGTCGCGAGCGTCCGCCACCTCTTCGCCAAGGGCGGCGGCAACCTCGCGAGCAACGGCAGCGTCAGCTTCCAGTTCCGCGAGATGGGCGTGTTTCGCTTGAACCCCGAGGGGCTCGACCAGGACGACCTTGAGCTCTACCTCATCGACCACGGTTTGGAGGAGATGGGCGAGAGCACCGGCGAGAAGGGCGAGCCCCAGCTCGTGATCCGCTGCGCGATCGGCGACTTCGGCCACGTGCAGAAGGCGCTCGAGGATCGCGGCCTTGCGCCGGTGTCGGCCGAGCGCGAGTTCGTCTGCACGACGCCGACGGTGCTACCGGAGGAGCAGGCCAAGGACGTGCTCGAGCTCATCGACAAGCTCGAGCAGGACGATGATGTGCAGAAGGTCTTTCATACGCTTGCCTAAAGGTCACGGTGCCATGACGAGATTCCGTTCGCTCGCGATCACCGCGGCGTTCCTGAGCGCGACGGCCGGCGCCGCCGAGCCCGCTGCGACGCCGCCGGCCGCGGCGCGTGCGACTGCCAAGACCATCGCGCACGTGGTCACGATGCGCGATCTCCTCGCCGCCACCAAGCCCGGCGACTGGCGAGCGCTCGATCCCGATCACACGCTCTACCTCGAGCTCTCGGCCGGGCGCGTCATCATCGAGTTGAACCCCGCGTTCGCGCCCCGCCACGTCGCCAACATCGAGACGCTAACCCGCGCACGCTGGTACGACGGCCTCGCGGTGACCCGCGTGCAGGACAACTTCGTCGTGCAGTGGGGTGATCCCCTGAACGGCAGGCCCGAGGTCGGCGAGAAGCGCCTGCCTCCTGAGTTCACGCGCGCCGGGGCGGCGCTTGGCTTCACGCGACTCAAGGACCCCGACACCTTCGCCGCCGAGGTCGGGTTCTCGAACGGCTTCCCCGTGGCGCGCAGCGATGCGGGCGAGGCCTGGCTCGTGCACTGCTACGGCATGGTCGGGGTCGGACGCGACACCGATCCCTCGACCGCCATTGGAACGGAGCTCTACGCCGTGCTCGGCCAGGCGCCGCGCCAGCTCGATCGGAACGTCGCCGTCGTCGGCCGCGTCGTCTGGGGGATGGAGATTCTTTCAAGCCTGCCGCGCGGCACGGGCGAGCTTGGCGTCTACGAGCAGCCCGAGCAGCGCGTGCCGATCCAGACCGTGCGCCTCGCGTCCGAGCTGCCCGTGGCCGAGCGCACCTCGCTCGAGGCCTTGCGGACCGATACGCCGACATTCGACAAGCTGGTCGAGATCCGGCGCAACCGCAAGGACGCCTGGTACAAGGTGCCGGCGGGGCGGATCGACATCTGCAACGTGCCGCTGCCCGCCCGGATGCGCGTCGAGCCCAAGCCCGAGAAGCCGCCCGAGAAGAAGCCCGAGAAGAAGCGGGGCTGAGCGGCCCCGCGGGCCTGCCTCAAGTAACGGCAGCCTCCTTCGCCACCGCGGGGTCCCGGCCCGCGAGGCGCTCCTTGAGCTCGACCCCCGTGACCTCCCGCTCCCAGCGCGAAATTACGAGCGTCGCGACGGCATTGCCGATCAGGTTCGTCACCGCGCGCGCCTCGCTCATGAACCTGTCGATGCCGAAGATGAGCGCGAGCGCGCCCGGCGGGAACGCCGGCACCACCGCGAGCGTCGCCGCGAGCGTGATGAACCCGCCGCCGGTAATGGTCGCCGCGCCCTTGGAGCTCAGCATGGCGACCAGCAGCAGCGTCAGCTGCTCCGTCAGCGTCAGCGGAACGTTGAGCGCCTGGGCGAGGAACAGCGTCGCGAGCGAGAGGTAGATGCAGGTGCCGTCGAGGTTGAACGAGTAGCCCGTCGGGACGACGAGGCCCACGGTCGCGCGCCGGCAGCCGAGCCGCTCGAGCTTGTCGATGAGGGGCGCGAGCACGCTCTCGGAGGAGGAGGTGCCGATGACCGTGATGATCTCGGTCCTGAGGTAACGGACCAGCCCCAGGATCCGAAAACCCGCCGCGCGGCAGACGCTGCCGAGCACGAGCAGCACGAACAGGGCGCAGGTCAGGTAGAAGACGCCCATGAACCGGGCGAGGTTCCCGAGGCTGTGCCAGCCGAACTTCCCGATCGTGTAGGCCATCGCGCCGAACGCACCGATGGGAGCGAGCCACATCACGAAGCCGACGATCCGGAAAAGGATGAGCGAGGCCGCCTCGGTGAAGGCGATGAAGGGCTCGGCGCGGGCGCCGACGAGCGCGGCTGCGAAGCCGACCAAGAGCGCGACCAAGAGCACCTGCAGTATCTCGCCCGAGGTGAGCGCCCCCGGCAGCGTCGCCGGGATCACGTTCAGGAGAAACCCCGTCACCGACTGCTCGTGCGCGGCGGTCGAGTACTTCGCGACGGACGCGGCATCCAGCGTCGCCGGATCCGCCGCAAATCCGGCACCGGGGTGGGTGAGGTTCGCGATCAGCACGCCGACGAGCAGCGCAATCGTCGAGAGCACCTCGAAGTAGACGAGCGCCTTGAGGCCCACCCGCCCGACCCGCGGGAGGTCGCGCATGTGCGCGACGCCGAGCACGATCGCGCAAAAGACGATCGGGCCCACCAGCATCCGGATCAGCTTGATGAACCCCTCGCCAAGGGGCTGAAGCAGAAGTCCCGTTGCGGGTGACAGCGAGCCCACCAGGACGCCCGCCGCGATCGCGACCAGCACCCAGAAGTAGAGCGATCGGGCTAGTCTCGGCATGGCACCTCGAACGTCACCGACGACCCGGCGCCCGGGCGCCGGGCCGGGGGTCGCGCGCCCGGCGATCCGCCCGGCTCACTCGACCGACTTGATCGCCTGGATGAGCTGGTTGACGGCGCCCTGCGCATCGCCGTACAGCATGCGGGTGTTGTCGAGGTAGAAGAGTGCGTTCTCTATCCCCGAGAACCCCTGGCCCTGGCCGCGCTTGATGACGATGACGTTCCTGGCCTTGTCGGCGTTCAGGATCGGCATGCCGTAGATGGGGCTCGACTTGTCGTTGCGAGCCACCGGGTTCACGACGTCGTTCGCGCCGATGATGAGCGCGACGTCGGTCGTCTCGAACTCGGCGTTGATCTCCTCGAGATCCGCGATCAGGTCGTAGGGGACGCCGGCCTCGGCGAGCAGCACGTTCATGTGGCCGGGCATGCGCCCGGCGACCGGGTGGATCGCGAACTTGACCGTGACACCGCGGTTCTGCAGCAGCTGCGCGAGCTCCCAGACCTTGTGCTGGGCCTGCGCGACGGCCATGCCGTAGCCCGGCACCACGATGACCTTCTGCGCGAAGGCCATCATCACGCCCGCATCGCTCGCCTCGATGGCCTTCTGCGAGCCCGTGACCGGGCCCGTGGCGCCGCCGCCGGTCTCGCCGAACCCCGAGAACAGCACGTTGCCGAGCGAGCGGTTCATCGCCCTCGCCATCAGCTGCGTGAGTAGCGTGCCGGCGGAGCCGACCACGGTGCCGGCGATGATCATCGCGGCGTTGTTGAGCACGAAACCCTCGAACGCGACGGCGAGCCCGGTGAGCGCGTTGTAGAGGGAGATCACGACCGGCATGTCGGCGCCGCCGATCGGCAGCGTCATCGTGAGGCCGAGGATCAGCGCGAGCGCGAAGAACGCCGTCACGATCGCGGGCGAGGCGTTGACGTTGGTCGCGATGAGGCCGCCGAGCACGATCGCGGCGCCGAGGATCAGCACGTTGACGAACTGCTGGCCGTTGAAGCGGAAGGAGCGCTTGATGAGTCCCTGCAGCTTGCCGAAGGCGATACTGGAGCCTGCGAACGACACGGAGCCTATGAGCCCGCCGAGCACCGCGAGCGTCGCGTAGGCAAGGCCGTGCTGCTCGCCCTTGTAGAGCTCGACCGCGGCGATCGCGGCCGCCGCGCCGCCGCCCATGCCGTTGTAGAGCGCGATCATCTGCGGCATGTCGGTCATCGCGACGCGCTTGCCCGACCACCACGCGAGCGCGCCACCGACGCCGATCGCGGCGATCACGAGCACCAGGTTCATCGTCGCATCGGCCGAGGTCGTCGCCGACACCATCGGCGCGAGGAATGTGACCAGCGTCGCGATGACCATGCCGAGGCCGGCCCAGAGGATGCCGCCGCGCGCCGTCGAGGGCGAGCTCATGCGCTTCAATCCCGAGATGAACAGGAACGCGACCAGGATGTAGGCCGCATCGATGATCCACTTCGCTGCGACGGGGTTCATGGAGGGCATCAGTGCTTTCCTCCGGCGGGCTTCTTCTGGCCACTCGCCTTGAACATCTCGAGCATGCGCTCGGTCACGACGTAGCCGCCGACCGCGTTCCCGGCGGCGAGCAGGACGCCCAAGAAGCCGATCGCGCGCTCGAGCGTCGAGTTCGCGTTGAAGAGTGCAACCATGGCGCCCACCAGCACGATGCCGTGCACGAAGTTGCTGCCGGACATGAGCGGCGTGTGGAGGATCACCGGCACGCGCGATATCACCTCGTACCCGGTGAACGCCGCCAGCATGAAGATATAGATAGCGATGAAGCCGTCGATCATGGAGTCATCCTCGAAAGTAGTGGCTCAAGCGCCCGCTAGCAGCTTGGCCGTCGGTTCGTGCTTGACCTGACCGGCGTGTGTCAGCACCGTGCCTGCGAACACCTCGTCGGTCCAGTCGATCGCCAGCACCCCGGCCTTGAGGGCGGGGGAGAGCAGGTTGTAGAGGTTGCGCGCGTACATCTCGCTCGCGTGGTAGGCGAGCTGTGCCGGCAGGTTGATCGGCCCTACGATCCGGACGTTGCCGTGCACGACCGTCTCACCCGCGCGCGTCAGCTCGCAGTTGCCGCCGTTCTCGGCGAGGATGTCGACGATGACGGCACCGGCCTTCATCCGCTCGACGACCGCCCTCGAGATGATGCGCGGCGCCGGCCGCCCGGGCACGCCCGCCGTCGTGATGACGGCATCGGCGAGGGCGATGCGCCCGTCGAGCACTTCCTGCTGCTTGGCCTTTTCCTCGGGCGTGAGCTCCCGCGCGTAGCCGCCCGTGCCCTCGGCGGTTACGCCCGTCTCGACGAACTTCGCGCCGAGCGACTTGACCTGGTCGCGGGTCGCGCTCCTGACGTCGTAGGCCTCGACGATGGCGCCGAGGCGCCTCGCGGTCGCGATCGCCTGCAGGCCCGCGACACCGACGCCGATGACGAGCACCTGCGCCGGGCGGATGGTGCCCGCGGCGGTCGTCAGCATCGGGAAGAACCGGTCGAGCGTGTTGGCGGCGATGAGCACCGCCTTGTAGCCCGCGATCGCCGCCTGGGAGGAGAGCGCGTCCATCGACTGGGCGCGCGAGATGCGCGGCACGAGCTCCATCGCGAAGCTCGTCACGTTCCGGTCACGCAGCACCTTCACCGCGGGGAGGTGGTTGTGCGGCTGCATGAACCCCGCGTGCACGGCGCCCGACTTCACGAGCCCGGCCTCGAGCACCGTGAGCGGCTGCACCTTGAGGAGGAGGTCGGCGCGGGCATAGACGCTGGCCGCATCGGCGAGGATCTCGACGTTCTTGTAGCCGGCGTCGGGGAACTGCGCAGCGGCGCCGGCGCCCCGTTCGATGACGACCCGGGCCCCCAGGGCCGCGAACTTCGCGGCGATTTCGGGGACGAGCGCGACGCGCGCTTCGCCGAGCCCAAGCTCGCGGGGCACGCCGACGACGATGCCGTTGGCGGCGGGTGAAACGGCGGACATCGAGGACCTCCCGGGGCTCACCCTGCCGGCGCGGGGCCGCCCCCGTCACGCAAGGATGAAGCGTTCCGAATTTGCTTTGTTAGTGAATGCCTTGCGTCGTTTGCTTCTGGCACACGCGTTTCGTTATCTTAACATGCATGACTCAGCGGCCGCGCCACCCGAAGACCCGCAAGGCCCCGCCGCCGCCGCCGGCGCCGGCGCTTGCGCCCACGGCATCGGCGCGGCTCAGCCAGCAGGTGCTGCGCACCGACGTCGCCGGGATGCCGCTCGAGTGGATCGACTACAAGGAGGCGGTGCGCCTCTACCACATGGACCAGGTCGCCTATACCTGCGGCTCGCTCCTCTACCGCCTGCACGGCGGCACGAACGCGAAGAGCGGCGAGCAGACGATCGTCGATGTGAGCTCGATTGTCGCGACGGTCGGCCACTCGTACAACCCGGGCACGTTCAGGAACGACTACATCCCGCCGCTCAACAACGAGACGTTGTTCAAGCGGGACGCCTACCTCTGCATGTACTGCGGGTTCCGGTTCCCGACGCAGGCACTGTCGCGCGACCACGTGCGCCCGTTCTGCCGCGGCGGCGAGGACGTCTGGACCAACGTCGTGACCGCCTGCCGTCGCTGCAACAATGCCAAGGCCTCGCGGAGCCCCGAGGAGGCCGGCATGCAGCTCTTGGCGGTGCCGTTCACCCCGACCTACGCCGAGTACATCTACCTTAAGGGTCGGCGCGTGCTCGCCGACCAGATGGCCTACCTGCTCGCGCACTTCCCGCGCTCGAGCCCGCTGCACCAGCGCATCCGCCTCTGGCTCCAGTAGCGATGCCGGTCGTCCACCTGGTCGACGCCAGCTTCTTCGTCTTTCGCGCCTACTACTCGATCCCGCCGGAGATGGCCGACGCCGACGGGCGCCCCGTGAACGCGCTCTACGGCTTCGCGCGCTTCCTCTCCGACCTCCTCGAGCGCGAGCGCCCCGGGCACCTCGCGGTTGCCTTCGACGAGAGCCTCGCGGGCTCGTTCCGGAACCGCATCTATCCCGCCTACAAGGCGAACCGCGAGCCCGCGCCGCCCGGGCTCAAGGAGCAGTTCGGCCGCTGCCGCGAGCTCTGCCGGCTGCTCGGTGCGCCCGAGTTCGGGAGCCAGGAGTACGAGGCCGACGACATCATCGGCACGCTCGCCAAGCGCATGCGGGCGGCCGGGTTCTCATCGACCGTCGTCACGCGCGACAAGGACCTGGCTCAGCTCATCGGCAGGGGCGATGAGTTCTGGGACTACATGGCCGAGGAGCGCTTCGGCTACGCGGAGATCGCGCCGCGCTTCGGCGTCTACCCCGAGCGGATCGCGGACTTCCTCGCGCTCACCGGGGACACGGTCGACAACATCCCGGGGGTGCCTGGCGTCGGCAAGAAGACCGCCGCCGCCCTCCTCGCGCGGTTCGAGTCGCTCGATGACCTGTACGCGAACCTGGATGCCGTCGCGGACCTGCCGATCCGCGGCGCCGGGACGCTCGCTGCCAAGCTCAACGAGCACCGCGCGGTCGCCTACCTCGCGCGCGAGCTCACGCGCATCGCCTGCGACATGCCGCTCGAGGCGGACCCTGCGCGCCTGCGGCGCGGGGCGCCCGACCTCGGGCTGCTGGGCGAGTTCTACGACCGCGCAGGGTTTGGCCCGATGCTTCGCAACCAGGCCGAGCGCATCGCGCGCGTCGCGCTCGCGGCGTGAGCGAGGGCCTCGCGGCGGTCGCAGGCGCCATCGCCGAGGCGAGCGGCCTGCGGGTCGCCTCGCGTCCGCAGGCGCTCCTCAGTGGTGGCGGCCGCGACGAGGCCTGGCGCTGGCCGACGCGCGGCGGTCACCTCTTCGTGAAGCTCGCGCCCGCTCCCGCACTCGGGCGGCTCGCCTGCGAAGCGGCGGCACTCGCGACGCTCGGCGCGACCGAGCAGGTCAGGGTCCCGGCCGTGTTCGGCCACGGCGCGACGACGACGACCGCCTGGCTCGCGCTCGAGTGGCTCGACCTGAAGCCCCCGGATGCCACCGCCGAGGCAGCGCTCGGGCAAGCGCTCGCGCTCCTGCATGGCAGCCACGCGCCGCGCTTCGGGTTCGCGCACGACAACTACGTCGGCGGGAGCGTGCAGCTGAACGGCTGGCTCGAGGACGGCGCCCTGTTCCTCGCCAAACGGCGCCTCGAACCGCAGCTCATCCTCGCCAGCGCAAACGGCTACGGCGCGATCCTCGAGGAGCGCGGCCGGCGCCTCCTCGAGGCCATCCCCGGGTTCTACACCGACTACCAGCCGGTGCCCTCGCTCCTGCACGGCGACCTGTGGGCAGGGAATCGCGGCCAGCTCCCCGACGGCGCGCCGGTCGTGTTCGACCCCGCCGCCTACTACGGCGACCGCGAGGCGGAGATCGCGATGACGCGCCTGTTCGGCGGGTTCGGCGCGCCGTTCTACGCCGCCTACCAGGCGGGCTTGCCACTCGATGCGGGAGCAGCAACGCGCGAGGGGCTCCACCGCCTCTACCACGTACTGAATCACCTGAACCTCTTCGGCCGGAACTACCTGGCCGAGGCGCGCGCACTCATCGACCGGCTGCTGGCCGAGGCCGGCCACTGAGCAGGCCGGTCGCTCAAGGCTCGCCGGCGCCGACCTCCTCGATCTCCCGGGCGAGGAGCCGCGCGGTCAACCGCTCCTTCCAGCTCGCCGGCGCCCCGAGCTGCATGCGCTCGAGGTAGGGCGCGACGGCGGCGCGATCGGTGCTCGTCACGAGCGCGCGGGCGATGGCGAGGAGCCGGCCCGAGGTCGTGGCGAGGCGCGCTTCGAGCGCCTTGAGCGCCTTCGCGAGCACGATCTCCTCGCTCGTGAAGTCGGTGCCGAACGGGAACTCCGAGAAGAGGCCCTCGGACCTGAACGGCGCGAGCCGCGCCGCGAGCGCGGCTGGCGTGTTGTCAAGATCCGCCCGGTCGATCCGGTAGCCCTGCTCGATCTTGCCGGCGCGCTTCGCCTCCTCGAGGAGCGCGCCCTGGAAGCGGCTATCCGTGATCGCAAGGAGCGCCGCGACGCAGTCGCGATCGGTGCGGCCCTTCAAGTCGGCGATGCCGTATTCGCTGACGACGATGTCCCGAAGGTGCCGCGGTATGGTCACGTGGCCGTAGCTCCACAGGACGTTGGAGCTTAAACGCCCGTGCTTCTCGCGCGTGCTCCTGAGGAGCAGGATCGAGCGGGCCTCGGGGAGCTCCTGCGCCATCGTCACGAAGTCGTGCTGGCCGCCGACGCCGCTCACGACCTGGCCGCTCGCGAGCCCGTCCGAGACCGCAGCCCCGAGCGCCGTCACCATCATCGTCGAGTTGATGAAGCGGGCGTGGCGGCGCTGCGCGACGCGGAGGGCGTAGTCAGGGCCGTAGAGCGTATTGGTGAACCCGATGCGGGTCATGCAGAAGCGCGCTCGGTCGCTTTCGCTCAAGTCCCTGAGCGCGCCGTAGAACCCGCGGGGACCCAGGAAGAACCCGGCGTGCAGCACGTGCCCGCCGCCCAGGCGTCGCGCGAGGCAGTGCCGGGCGAGGGCCTCGCGGCCGGCGGGGTCATCGAGCCTCGCCTCGATGCGCGTGCCATCCGGCGCAACCAGGGTCGCGGGCGCGAGGAAGCGGGTGCCCTCGAGGAAGAGGCCGGCCAACTCGAGCCCGCGAAAGTCAGCCTCCGACAGCCGCGCGAGCCCCGCGCGGGCGAGCGCGACCAGCGTCTCGACGTCGAGCCGCGTCGAGATGGCGCCTGCGTCGATGAGTCGCTGCAGCGTCGCTTCCCCGTACACGCGCCGCGACAGGATCCCGGAGCGGTAGAGGTCGAGGAAGCCGTCGACGAACATCTCGGTGCAGGCATAGAGCCCGCGCTCGAGCGGCGCCCGCCCGCCGAGCGCATCGATGGTCGCGGCGTGGCGCTTTCCCGCGCCGAGCGCATCGAGTGCGCGGCCGAACACCTCACTGCGGGCTTGCCTGAGCTGCAGCGCATACACGATCGCATCGCCCATCTCGCCGATGCCAAGCTGCAGCGTGCCGCCATCGCGCACGAGCGCCGCGGCGTTGAGGCCGATCGCGTGCTCGGCAACCCCGATCGCGAGGTTCGGCGGGCAGTAGAGGTCGGTGTCGTAGCGGGGGTTGTCGATGAGGAAGTCGCAGCGCGCGGCGGGCACGACCGCATCGCCCAGCATGAACGGCAGGTTGCGGTTGACCGCGCCGATGAACAGCGCATCCCGGCCGCCCGCGCGCGCCGCATCGATCATCGGCAGGAGGTCGAGCGTGAGGTCGGGGTTCGAGCTCAAACTGAGCTCGCCGCTCGCCGCATCGCCCCGCAGCGCCACCTGCTGCGCGATCACGTTGATGCCGAGCGTGCCAAGCTCGCGCGCGACGGCCGAGTAGTTGACGGCGATGTAGTGCTGCTGCACCGACTCAACGCCAATCCACGCGCCCGCCTGGATGTAGAATTCGCGCACCTCGATGTTCGGCGGCAGCTTACCCACGCGCGCGGCGCGCACGTGCTCGAGGTCGAGGTAGTCGCCGAACACCCGCTCGACGAAGGGCCCGAGGAAGCGGGACTCGAGGTCGCTCCGACCGACCGGGCGGTTGAGCGAGAGCGCGGTCACGAGGGTCAGCTTGATCGCGGGATCGCGCGCGGCGCGCCGGAAGAACTCGTTCAGGAGCGCGTTGGGCTTCCCTATCGCGAGCGGCGCGCCGATGACGAGCGTGGGCCCGAGGCGCCTCAGCGTCGCCTCGACGCATTCGCCGACATCATCGAACAGGCGCGGGGCCGGATCGCTCACGCCGGCACTTTACGCGAACCGGCCGGCCGCCGCCCCGCCGCGGACGGGTTCACGCGTGCCCGCCGACGATCCGGTCATAGACGAGCCTGAAGGCGCGCGCCGCGCGCGGCAGGTTCACCCGCCAGTCGAGGTGTGCGCTCGCATCGCCGCCGTCGGTCACGTACTTGACCGCCATGAACTCGACCGCCTCGAGCCGGCAGACCTTCGCGAGCGCATAGGCCTCCATCTCGACGACGTCGCACTCGCCGACATCGTGACCGGCGACGAAGTGATCGGCGCTGCCGCAGGTCGCGCTCGGCAGGTCAGGCAGGCGCCGCGGCACCTCGAGCACCGCGGGAAGCGCATCGAAGGGCGTCGTGAAGGGCGCAACTCCGAGCGGCGTCGCGTCCATGTCGCGCTGGATGAAGCGCGTACACTCGACCAGCGTGTGCGGGGCGAGCCGCGGGCTCCCCACGGTGCCAAAATCAAGCACGAGGAGCGGGCGGCGGGCGGCGAGTGCGCGGGTCAGCGCCCACGCCGAGTTGACCTTGCCGACGCCCGTGTAGAGGATCGTCGAGGCGAGCCCGTCGAACTCGGTGGCGGCTTCCTCGCGCATCGCGAAGACGACGAGGACTTGGTCAGGAGACAGCGTTTGCACGACTTAAGGCCTGGCGGTTCGGGGAAGTCTAGCAGCGCCGGCGCCGCGGGAGCCCTCGCGCTCCTCGTGCTGCTCGGCGCCTGCACGCCCGCGCCGCGGCCGGCGCCTGCCGCGGCGGTCGTGGCCGCGGTGCCATCGGTCCCGGCGGGACCCGCGTACCGCATAGACCCGGCACGCTCGGAGCTTCGCATCCTTGCCTATCGCAGCGGCGCGCTCGCCCGCCTCGGCCACAACCACGTCATCGAGTCGCACGCGCTCGCGGGCGAGGTGCATCTCACCGCCGAGGGCTCGCTCGCCGACGCCGCGTTCACGACGACGCTGCCCGTAGCCTCGCTCATCGTCGATGCGAGCGCGTCCCGGCGCGAGGAGGGAGCGGAGTTCGCGAGCGAGCCCACGGCCGCCGACATCGAGGGCACGCGCCACAACCTGCTCGGGCCCGCCGTCCTCGATGCCGCCGAGTTCCCGACGCTCGGCGTCGAGGGCACGACCTCGGTCACGGCCGCCGGCGTCAGCGCCCACGCGCGGCTCAGCGTGCGCGGGCATGCGAGCAGCATCGAGCTACCGCTCAGCGTGACGAGGGCGCCGCACCTTCTCACGATCCACGGCGGCTTCGGGGTCCTGCAGTCGACGCTCGGGATGACGCCGTTCAGCGTCGGGCTCGGCGCGCTCGCGGTGCGCGATCAGCTCGAGCTGCGGTTCACGATCGTCGCGGTCGAGGGACCTTAGTTGCCGACGCTCAGGCGGGTGGCGGCGTGACCAGCAGGCTCGTGCCCTCGGGCGTGACCAGCAGGAGGTGCGTCGCGGGATCGAGCGACTTCGGGAGCTTGCGCTCGGGCTCGAGCCCGAGGGCCTCGAGCTGCGCGCGGACATCGCTTAAGTTTTCGCTGCTGAAGACGAGTGTCGGGGAATCGATTTCCCGCGTGAGGTAGAGCCCGAGGTCGAGCGTATCGCTCGTCAGCGACAGGTGCGGCCAGGGATCCTCTTCCTCGGCCGCCGTCACGAAACCGAGCGCCTCCCAGTAGGCGCGCGAGCGCTCGAGGTCGCTGACCGGCACCGCGTACTCCTCGAACCAGCCGAGCAGGGAGCCCCTGGCGCGCTCAGGCGGGGAGAACGTGCGTGCCTCGACGAGCCGCGCGCGGACCCCGGCGGGGGCCTGGAAGCGCGCCTCGTTGAACGCATCATCGCCGAGCACCTGCGAATCGAACTCGACGCCGGCGGCCTCGAGCTCGGAGGTGTGCAGCGCGAGGTCGGGAAGCACGTAGCTCAAGGTCGGTCCCTCGAGCGTCGCATCGTGCAGCCCGATCGCGAGCCGCCCGTCCGTCACCACCGCGTAGCGGTGTGGCCAGATTTCCCCGACCGTCGCCGAGGTGAACCCGAGCGCCTGGTAGAACTGCCAGGACTCGAGCGTCCTGGGGGCGGGGAGCGAGATTTCGAGGAAGCGACCGAGCATGCGGCCAAGTCTAGCCGGGTCGCGGGGCCCTCGTCCGGCGGAATGCGCTCCCCGCGAGAGCGAACGCGCACCACGCGGCGAGTGCGGTGAGCGCGGTGAACGTCGCGACGGGGAGCGGGGTCGCGACCGAGGTCATGGCCATCGCCTGCACGGCCAGTGCGCCGATGATCTGCTGCGCGAACCCGAGGAGCCCGGCCGCGATGCCCGCCGAGCGCGGCGCGAGCGCGACCGCGCTTGCGGTCAGGGTCGGCAGCGCCAGCCCTTGCCCGAACGTGATGACGAACCACGGCGCGAAGATCGCGACCGGTTGCCAGAACCCGAGGCGCGTGAGGCCGAGGGCCCCGAGCGCGGCGAGTGCCGTGATCGCAACGCCGATGGCGAGCAGCCGGTGCACGCCGAGCCTGGTCGCGTAGTGCGTCACAAACCAGTTGCCGGCGAAGTAGCCGCCCGCGATTGCGAGGTACCAGAGCCCGTACTCGGCAGTCGAGTGGCCGAGCGCCTGGACGAAGATGTAGGGCATGAGCGCCACGAACACGAAGAACTCCGCGTAGATCGCCCCGCTGATGAGGGCGAGCGCGACGAAGCTCGGGTTCGCGACGAGGAGCCGCGAGGCCGCGAGCAGTTGCCGCGCGTCGTGGCGATGCTCGTGCGCGCGCGTCTCGGGGAGGAGCCGCCACGCCGCGAGCCAGATGAGCGCGGAGGCGACCGAGAGGAGCACGAACACCGAGCGCCAGCCCGCAACCGCGCTCAACGCGCCGCCGGCGGCCGGCGCGAGCGAGTTGGCCATCAGCATGACCATCGTGAGGTAGGCGATCATCCGCGCCATCTTCTCGCGCCCGAAGAGGTCACCCGTGACCGCGCGTGCGACGGTGACGCCGGCGGCGGAGCCGAGCGCCTGCACGAGGCGGCCGAGCGTGAGCCAGAGGAGCGCCGGAGCAAAGAGCGCGATCAGCGAGCCCGCCACGTTGATCGCAAGCCCGAAGAGCAGCACCGGCCGGCGGCCGTGGCGGTCGGAGAAGGGCCCCCACGCCAGGAGCCCGAACGCGAAGGCGAGGAGCGGCGCGCTCACCGACACGCTCGCCGCCGCGACGCTGACCCCGAACTCGCCGCGCACCTCCGGCAGCACCGGCAGGTAGATGTTCTGCGCGAGCGGCCCGACCGCCGTCGCGGCCGCCAGCAGTACGATCAGGCCGCGCTCGGAGAGCGCCGCCCGACTCAAGAGGTGATGCCACCCATGCACAGGTACTTGAGCTCGGTGTAGTCGAGGATGCCGTGGCGCGAGCCCTCGCGGCCGATCCCGGACTCCTTCCAGCCACCGAACGGAACCTCTTCGGTCGAGATGATGCCGGTGTTGATGCCGACGATGCCGTACTCAAGCGCCTCGGCGACCCGCCACGAGCGGGCGATGTCGCGGGTGTAGAAGTACGCGGCGAGGCCGAACTCGGTGTCGTTCGCCATGCGGATCGCCTCCGCCTCGGTCGCGAACCTGAACAGCGGCGCGACCGGACCAAAGGTCTCCTCGCGCGCGACCTTCATCTCCGGGGTGACGCCCGTCAGGATCGTCGGCTCGAAGAACGTGCCGCCGAGCGAGTGGCGCTTGCCGCCGAGGGCGAGCTTGGCGCCCTTGGCGAGGGCATCGGCGATGTGCTCCTCGACCTTGGCGACGGCCTTCGCATCGATGAGCGGGCCCTGCTCGGTGGGGCCGTCGAGCCCGGGACCGACGCGGAGCTTCTTGGTCGCCTCCGTGAGCTTCTGGACGAACGCATCGTAGACGCCCGCCTGCACGAGAAGTCGGTTCGCGCACACACACGTCTGGCCGGTGTTGCGGTACTTGCTCGCGAGCGCGCCTGCGACCGCGGCGTCAAGATCCGCATCCTCGAACACGATGAACGGCGCATTGCCGCCGAGCTCGAGCGAGATCTTCTTGACCGTGCCCGCGCACTGCTGCATCAGCAGCTTGCCGATCTCGGTCGAGCCCGTGAACGTGATCTTGGCGACGGAGGGGTTCGAGGTGAGCTCGCCACCGATCGCGGATGCCTTGCCGGTCAGCACGTTGAAGACGCCCGCCGGGACGCCGGCGCGCTCGGCGAGCTCGGCCTGCGCGAGGGCCGAGAGGGGGGTCGATTCGGCGGGCTTCACGACGAAGGTGCAGCCGGCCGCGAGCGCGGCTCCCGCCTTCCTCGTGATCATTGCCGCCGGGAAGTTCCACGGCGTGATCGCACCCACGACGCCCACGGGCTGGCGGATCGCGAGCAGGCGCTTGTCGGCAAAGGGCGAGGGGATCACATCGCCGTAGACGCGCCGGCCTTCCTCGCCGAACCACTCATAGAAGGAGGCGGCGTAGTTGACCTCGCCCTTGGCTTCCGCGAGCGGCTTGCCCTGCTCGGCGGTCATGAGGCGCCCGAGGTCCTCGCTGTTCGCGACCATGAGGTCGGCGAAGCGCCGGAGAATCTTGCCGCGCTCCTTGGCGGACTTCGCCGCCCAGGCGGGGAAGGCCTTCTTGGCGGCCGCGATCGCGCGACGGGTCTCGGGCACGCCGCAGCGCGGCACCCTCGCCAGCACCTCGCCGGTCGCTGGGTTCTTGACCTCGACCGTCGCGCCGTCGTCGGCGTCGACCCACTTGCCCTCGATGTAGCACTGCTGGCGCAGGAGGGTCGGGTCGGAGAGAGTGAATTTCTGGCTCATGGAAGGGTCACCACAGATTGATGGAAGCGCCGGGGCGTGCCCGGCGGTGGACGCGCGGGTCAGCCCACGTGCCGATGGAGGAAATCGAGCGAGCGTTCGAGCGCGAGCTTCGCGGCGGCGGCATCGAAGGAGGCCCGCTCGGAGCAGTTGAAGCCGTGGCCGGCGGGGTAGAGGTAGTAGTGCCCCATCGGGTAGGCCTTCTTGATCTTCTCGACGTCCTTGAGCGGGATGTGCGTATCCGTTTCGCCGAAGTGGAACATGACCGGGCACTTCGGCGTGCGCTCCAGGAGCTTCACGATGCCGCCGCCGTAGTAGGCGACGCCGGCGGCGATCGGCAGGTGACAGGCCGAGGCGAACACCAGCGTCCCGCCCCAGCAGTAGCCGACCATGCCGACCTTGCCTGCGCTTGCGAGGGCATCGATCGCGGCCTTGAGGTCGAGGAGCGTGAGTTCCGGTTTCACCTTCTGGACGAGCGCAAGGCCCGCGGCGGAATCGGTGTAGGGGAGGGTGAGCCCCCGCTCGGCCCGGTCGAAGAGCGCCGGCGCAATCGCGAGGTAGCCTGCCGCCGCGTACTCCTTCGCGACGGCCTCGATGTGCGAGTTGACCCCGAATATCTCCTGGACGACGACGATGCCGCCGCGAGGCTTGCCCGCTGGGCTCGCGCGAAACGCATCGAAGGCATGGCCGTCGGCCGCCTTCAGGCGCACGGTCTCGGAGCTGGGCTTGGTCATGAACGCGCTCAAGGGTGGGAGGCGGCACGCCGGGCCGCAAGCCGCCTATTTTGCGCGACCCGCGCGGCCGGCACCACCTCAGGCTCGCGCTGGGGCCGGAAGGCCCCAGGCGTCAGCCGCCGAAGCGTACCACCCGCTGGTCGATCGCCCCGAAGAGGCTCTGCCCGTCGCCGCCCAGCATCTCGATGCGCACCCGGTCGCCGAACTTGAGGAACGGGGTCGAGGGCTTCCCCGACTCGATCTGCTCGAGCATCCGGCGCTCGGCGAGGCAGGCGGAGCCCTTGGAGCGGTCGTAGTTCGAGACCGTGCCTGAGCCGACGATCGTGCCGGCTCTCAAGTTTCGGGTCTTCGCCGCGTGCGCGATGAGCGCGGCGAAGTCGAACGTCATGTCGATGCCGGCATCCGGCGCCCCGAACAGCGTCCCGTTGAGGTGGGTCCGAAGCGGCCGGTGGAGCTTCGCGTCCGACCAGGCCTCCCCAAGCTCATCAGGCGTCACCGCGACCGGCGAGAACGCGGTCGCGGGCTTTGACTGGTAGAAGCCGAAGCCCTTGGCGAGCTCCGCCGGGATCAGGTTCCTGAGGCTCCAGTCGTTGACCAGCACGAGGAGCCGGATGTCGCCCCGCGCGATGACTTGAGTCCGCCTGCTCCCCATCGGCACGTCGCCGACGATGACGCCGACCTCGGCCTCGAAGTCGATACCGAAGTCCTCGCTCAGGAACGGCGCATCGTCCTCAGGCCCCAGGAAATCGTCCGAGCCACCCTGGTAGACGAGCGGGTCGGTCCAGAAGGAAGAGGGCATCTCCGCGCCGCGCGCCTTGCGCACGAGCTCGACGTGGTTGACGTAGGCGGAGCCGTCGACCCAGTGGTAGGCACGGGGCAAGGGCGCTGCGAGCGCGCCCGCATCGAACGGCGTCGCCGCCACCTCGCCCGCCTCGAGCGACGCCGCGAGCGCGGCGAGCGCAGGCTTCACGCGCTCCCAGTCATCGAGTGCGTCCTGCAGGCAGGGCGCGATCGTGGCCGCCGACACCTGGCGCTTGAGCGCGCGGTCGACGAGGACGAGGCTGCCATCGCGCCCACCCTTCAACGAGGCGAGCTTCACGGCGTGCTCCCGCTCTTCCAGCTGTCGACGTAGCCGGTCCACTCGATGGCGCCGGCGGCGCTGCCAACCTCGAGCGGATCGCGCGTGTCGATCATGACCGCGTACTCCTCCGCCCCTGGCTTCGTCTGCACCAGCATCCTCGTCAGCGCCTTGGGGTGCGGCCCGTGCGTGAACCCGGACGGATGGAAGCTCAGCATCCCTGGGTGGATGTTGTCGCGCGAGAAGAAGTCACCCGCGTGATAGAAGATCACCTCGTCGTAGTCGTCGTTGTTGTGGAAGAACGGCACCTTGATCGCGCCCGGGTCCGTCTCGAACGGGCGCGGTACGAAGGTGCAGACGACGAAGCGGTTCGCGACGAAGGTCGTGTGCGCGGACGGCGGCAGGTGGTAGCGGTGGCTCATCAGGGGCCTCAGCTCCTTGACGTTGATCCGGCAGGCGGCGAGCTCGCCGTGCCAGCCAATCGCATCGAGCGGGTTGAACGGAAACGTCGCGGTGGAGATGGCCTCGCGCCGCTTGATGCGCACCGTCCAGTCGCGCGCGCCCGCCGCGGCGCCCGGGGGGGCCGCCTCCTGCTGGGCGAGGAACGCCGCATCGATCGCCGGCACATCGAGCATCGCCGGGTCGAAGATCGCGTGGGGGCCGACGAGCCCCTTGTCGGGCAGCGTGTAGCAGTCGTTCGTCGCCTCGATGAGGAGGGCCCTCAGCGGCGCGCCGAGCTCGAGGCGCCACATCGTGCCCCGCGGCAGCACCACGTAATCCCCGGCCGTGATGCACAGGTGGCCGAAGTCGCAGTAAAGCTCGGCGCTCCCCGAATGCACGAAGAGGAGCTCATCGCCGTCGGCGTTGCGCGCGAGGTGATCCATCGAGGCATGGAGGTTCAGCCACCGCACGCGACAGTGGGCATTGCCAAGGATGGGGGCTGCATCCCACGGCGAGCGCATGGGGAGTGCGAGGCGCGCGAGGTCGAAGGCGTGGGGCCGCAAGGGGCCCTCGAACGCCGACCAGCCGGTCGGCGGGTGGCGGTGGTGGAAGAACGCCGCGGGACCGAAGAAGCCTTCCTTGCTCATCTCCCGCTCGAACGTGCCGGGCGGCAGGTCCGCGTGCGCCTGGCGGCTCGCGGTGCCGGCGATGCGGGGATAGCCGATGTAGCGCTTCATGGGGGGTACCTCCGCCGGCGGTTGCAAGGTCGTGAATTTAGTTGCAAATGAAACTAATGGCAAGGGCCGGCTGCCACGGACGTCCGCCCGGGGCGCGCTCGCCGTCCGCGGACCTTGGGAGCGCGCCGGCTGGCATAATCCGCCCCTCGCGCTACGAGGAGTGAGCCGCTATGACGACGGTAACGACGACCCGCCAGGGCCCGGTAGCGGTCATTCGCTTCGGCGAGGCGCCGGTCAATAGCCTCGGCGCCGCGACCCGGCGGGACATCGTCGCCGCGCTCGATGCGGCCACCCTCGAGGCGGCCGTGACCGCGATCGTGCTCGCGGGCAACAACGGCCTGTTCTCGGCCGGCGCCGACATCAAGGAGTTCGGGACTGAGGCGATGTTCCGAGCGCCCAACCTCCACGACCTCATCAGTGCCGTCGAGTCGTGCCCGAAGCCGGTGGTCGCGGCCATCGAGGGCACGTGCCTGGGGGGCGGCCTCGAGCTTGCGCTCGGCTGCCACTACCGGGTCGCCGCCGAGGGCGCGAAGCTCGGGCTCCCCGAGGTCAAGATCGGGCTCCTCCCCGGCGCCGGCGGCACGCAGCGCCTGCCGCGCCTCATCGGCGTCGAGAACGCGCTCAACGTGATCCTGTCGGGTGAGCCGGTGCCTGCGAAGCTCTTCAAGGGGAGCCCGCTCCTCGATGCGCTTAGCTCAGGGGATGTGACGGCCGCCGCCGTCGCGCTCGGGACCGCGAAGGCCGCCGAGGTCGGAGGCGGCGCCCGCCTGCCGCGCGCGCGCGACTTGAAGGTCCGCGAGCCGAACCTCGATCCCCTGCTTGGATTCGCGCGCACGAGCGCGAAGGCGGGCTTCGCGAACTTCCCGGCGCCGCTCAAGTGCATCGAGGCGATCGAGGCCGCGGCGAGGATGCGCTTCGCGGAAGGGCTTGCGACCGAACGGCGGCTCTTCGGCGAGCTCATGATCGGCCCCGTCTCGAAGGCGCTCCGGCACGCGTTCTTCGCCGAGCGCGCGGCCGCCAAGGTCGCCGACGTCCCGGAGTCGACGCCGCTAAGGCCCATCAAGTCCGCCGCCGTCATCGGCGCGGGCACGATGGGCACGGGGATCGCGATCAATTTCCTGAACGCCGGGATCCCGGTGCACCTCCTCGAGGTCGGCCAGGCGGCGCTCGACAAGGGCGTCGAGCGGATCCGCGACAACTACACGGGCCAGGTCAAGAAGGGCCGCATGAAGCCTGAGGACGCGAAGGCGAAGGCCGCGCTCCTCACCCCCACGCTCAACTACGCGGACGTCGGCCAGGCCGACATCGTCATCGAGGCGGTGTTCGAGGACCTGGGCGTGAAGAGCGCGGTCTTCAAGACGCTCGATGGCGTCATGAAGCCGGGCGCGATCCTCGCGACCAACACCTCCACGCTCGACGTCGATGCGATCGCCAATGTCACGAAGCGACCCGCGGATGTGATCGGCACGCACTTCTTCAGCCCCGCCAACATCATGAAGCTCCTCGAGGTCGTGCGCGGCAAGGCGACCGCGAAAGACGTGCTCGCGACGACGATGAAGCTCGCCAAGACCCTCAGAAAGACCGCGGTCGTCTCCGGCGTCTGCGACGGGTTCATCGGCAACCGCATGATCGAGCAGTACTCGCGCCAGGCGATGTTCATGCTCGATGAGGGTGCAAGTCCCACGGAGATCGACGCCGCGATCGAGAAGTTCGGCTTCGCGATGGGCCCCTTCAGGATGAGCGACCTCGCCGGCAACGACATCGGCTGGCACATCCGTCAGCGCCGCGCCCTCGAGCACCCGGACATGAAGTACTCGAAGGTCGCGGACAGGCTCTGCGAGCTCGGCCGCTTCGGCCAGAAGACGGGCTCGGGCTGGTACGACTACAAGCCCGGCGATCGCGCCGCGTACCCCGCGCCCGTGGTCGATGAGCTCATCACGACGTACCGCGCCGAGACGGGCCTGAAACCAAGGAAGCTCGACGCGACCGAGATCATCGACCGGCTCGTCTACTCGCTCGTCAACGAGGCCGCGAAGATCCTCGAGGAGGGCATCGCCCAGCGCGCCTCCGACATCGACATTGTCTATCTCACGGGCTACGGCTTCCCGGTGTGGCGCGGCGGTCCCATGGCCTACGCCGACGAGGTCGGGCTCTACGCGCTCGTCAGGCGCATGGTCGAGCTTGGCCGGAACCCGTACGGCGACCCGAAGTTCTGGACACCGGCCCCGCTCCTTGCCCGCCTCGCCGCCTCGGGCGGATCGTTCACTGCCCCGGGAGTGCGCTCATGAGCCGCGAAGCCGTCATCGTCTCGACCGCCCGCACGCCGCTTGCCAAGTCCTGGCGCGGCGCTTTCAACCAGACGCACGGCGCGACGCTCGGCGGCCACGC
Source organism: Pseudomonadota bacterium (assembly GCA_025356075.1). GTDB lineage: Bacteria > Pseudomonadota > Gammaproteobacteria > Steroidobacterales > Steroidobacteraceae > CAIKZZ01. The sequence continues at coordinate 34,372 of JANXUT010000044.1, forward strand.
GGTCAAGGCGGCACTCGAGCGCGCGAAGCTCGATCCCGCCGAGGTCGAGGACGTGCTGATGGGCTGCGCGCTCCCCGAAGGCGCGACCGGCAACAACATCGCGCGGCAGATCGCCCTTCGCGCCGGCTGCCCGGTCACGGTGTCGGGCGTGACGGTGAACCGGTTCTGCTCCTCGGGGCTGCAGACGATCGCACTCGCCGCGCAGCGGATCATCGCGGGCGAAGGCGATGTCTTCGTCGCGGGCGGCGTCGAGGCGATCTCGGTCGTGCAGAACGAGGCGAACACCTACTACGGGCACGATGCCTGGCTCGATGAGCACCAGCCGGACATCTACTGGAACATGCTGCAGACGGCCGAGGAGGTCGCGAAGCGCTTCGCCATCAGCCGCGAGCGCATGGACGAGTACGGCGCCAGGAGCCAGCAGCGCGCCTGCGCGGCGCAGGACAAGGGACTCTTCAACGACGAGATCGCACCGATCACCGTCACGATGGCGAGCATCGAGAAGGAGAGCGGCCGTCTCACCCGGACAGCTGTCACCGTCGCGGCCGATGAGGGCCTGCGTGCCGGGACGACGGTGGAGGCGATCGCGAAATTGAAGTCCGCGCTCCCCGGCGGCCTCATCACGGCCGGCAACGCCAGCCAGTTCTCCGACGGCGCGGGCGCGTGCGTGCTCATGAGCGCGGAACTCGCCGCGAAGAAGGGCCTGACGCCGCTCGGCGCGTTCCGTGGATTTGCGGTCGCCGGTTGCGAGCCCGCCGTCATGGGGATCGGCCCGGTCTTCGCGGTGCCTAAGCTCCTGAAGCGCGCCGGCCTCGCCGTCAAGGACATTGACCTGTGGGAGCTCAACGAGGCGTTCGCCGTGCAGGTGCTCTACTGCCGCGACACGCTCGGGATCCCGGATGAGCGCCTGAACGTCGATGGCGGCGCGATCGCGGTCGGCCACCCCTACGGGATGAGTGGCCAGCGCCTCACCGGGCACGCGCTCCTCGCCGGCAAGCGCCTGGGAGCGAAGCGCGTCGTCGTCACGATGTGCATCGGCGGCGGCATGGGCGCCGCGGGACTGTTCGAGGTCTACTGAGCGGACGGCGACTCAGCGCTCGAGGATCGCCGTCACTCCCATCCCGCCCGCGGTGCAGATCGAGATGAGCCCGCGCTTGCCGCCGCGCGTCGCGAGGAGCTTCGCGAGCGTGGCGAGGATGCGCGCACCCGTCGCCGCGAACGGGTGGCCGTAGGCGAGGCTTGAGCCCACGACGTTGAGCTTGGTGCGGTCGATCGAGCCGAAGGCGCCCGCGAGCCCGAGCTTGTCGCGGCCGAACTCGGCGGATTCCCACGCCTTCAGCGTGCAGAGCACCTGCGCCGCGAACGCCTCGTGGATCTCGTAGTAGTCGAAGTCGCTCAAGGTCAGCCCCGCGTCCTTCAAGAGCATCGGCACCGCGTAGGCGGGCGCCATCAGGAGCCCCTCCCGGCCGACGAAGTCGACCGCGTAGACCTTCGCGTGCGTGAGGTAGGCGAGGGGCTGCAAGCCCCGCGCCTGCGCCCAGCTCTCGTTGCCGAGGAGCACGGCGGCGGCGCCGTCGGTGAGGGGCGTCGAGTTCCCGGCGGTGAGCGTACCGGCCGGTGAGCGATCAAACGCCGGGGAGAGCTTCGCGAGCTGCTCGAGAGTCGCGCTCGCGCGGATGTTGTTGTCCATCGTGAGCCCGTGGTAGTCGACGACGAGATCCTTGTAGAAGCCCGCCTGGTAGGCGCTGGCGGCCTTCAGATGGCTCGCGAGCGCGAGCTCGTCCTGGCTTGAGCGCGCGATGCCCCACTTCTTGGCCATGAGCTCGCAGGCCTGGCCCATCGAAAGCCCGGTGCGCGGCTCCGTGACCGACGGGACGACCGGCTTGAAGAACCGGGGCCTGAGGCCAAACCAGGGTTTCACGCGCGCGCCGAAGGAGCGGCCGCGCGCGCTCGCGAGCAAGAGCTGCTGGTACTCGCGGGGGTAGACGATCGGTGCATCGCTCACGGTGTCGACGCCACCGGCGATGCCGGAGTCGATCTGGCCGAGCGCGATCTTGTTGCCAATCAGGATCGCGGCCTCGAGGCTCGTGCCGCAGGCGCGCTGCAGGTCGACGCCCGGTGTCTCGAGCGCAAGCCCCGCGCCGATCAGCGATTCGCGCGTCAGGTTCCACTGGCTCGAGTGCTTCATGACGGCACCTGCCGCGACATCGCCGAGCGTTTCGCCGGCGAGGCTGAAGCGCTCGACGAGGCCGCGGAACGCCCGGGTCAGCATCTCCTGGTTGCCGACGTCGGCGTAGGCGCCCATGCCGCGGGCGAAGGGGATGCGCGAGCCGCCGAGGATGGCGACTCGCCGGACGGTCGAGCCTGTGAGCATACGGAGGACTCCGCGACGTTTAGGGACGGGCGCAGGGCCCCGCGACGCACTCTAGAATGCACCCTCCGCCCGCGGGCGTCACCGTGGGCCAGCAGGGTTGTTTCCACCGCAATGAGTTCCGCCGCGCCCGTGTCATTCAGCCTGCGCTTGCGTACCGATGCGGGCGCGATCCTGCGCTTGGGCGCCCCGCTCCTCGTCAACAACCTCTCGATGGGCGGCATGTCCTTCGCCGACACCGTCATGGGCGGGCGCCTCGGCGCCTCGGCGCTCGCCGCGATCGCGGTGGGGGTGAGCTACTACGCGGTGTTCTGGATCATCGCGATCGGCGTCACGATGGCGCTCTCGCCGCTCGTCGCGCACGCCTACGGCCGCGGCGATGAGCACGGCGTCGGCGAGTACGCGCGCCAGGGCGTGTGGATCGGGCTCGGGCTCTCGGTGGTGCTGGTGCTCGGGCTCGCGCAGGTGAGGCCGGCGCTCGCGTTCATCCACACGGATCCTTCGATCCTCCCTGCCGCGGCCGGCTACGTGCAGGCGATGGCATTCGGCTTCCCGGCGATGGTCGGGTTCATGGTGCTCAGGTTCGTGAGCGAGGGCATCGGCCGCACCAAGCCGATGGCCTATGTCGCCTCGCTCGGGTTACTCGCCAACGTGTTCTTCAACTGGGTGTTCATGTACGGCAAGCTCGGCGTACCGGCGCTTGGCGCCGTCGGCACCGGGGTTGCGACCGCGCTCGTCTGGTGGGTCATGCTGATCGCGCTCTTCATCTACATGAGCCGCCACGGCGCGTACCGGCCGTACCGGATCTTCGCGCGACTCGAGCGGCCGGTGCCGGCGCGCCTGAAGGAGATCCTCGCGCTCGGCGTGCCGATCTCGGGCAGCCTCGTCGCCGAGGGCGGGCTCTTCTCGGCCGCCGGGCTCATGATCGGCACGCTCGGCGCCGCGCGGGTCGCGGCGCACCAGATCGCGCTCAACTACGCCTCGTTCATGTTCATGGTGCCGATGGCGATGCACTCGGCCACGACCATCCACGTCGGCCACGCGCTCGGCCGGGGCGATCGGCGCCACGCGCGCTTCGCCGGGCTCCTCGGCATTGGCCTGTGTGGCGCGCTGATGGTGCTCTCGGCGCTGTGGGTCGCGTTTCAAAGCTCGTTCATCGCCTCGCTCTATACGCGCGATTCCGAGGTGATCGGGCTCGCGACGAGCCTGCTCCTGCTCGCGGGCGCGTTCCAGGTGTCGGATGGCCTGCAGGTCGGCGCGGCGGGCGCGCTGCGCGGCTTCAAGGACGCGCGCGTGCCGCTCCTCATCTGCATTGGCTCCTACTGGGGCGTCGGCTTTCCACTCGCCTTCGGGTTCGGCGTCATCCGCGGCGGCGGCCCGGCGGCGGTCTGGTACGGACTCATCGCGGCGCTCACCGTCTGCGCGCTCGGGCTCGGCGCGCGCTTCCTCTACATCTCCCGCGACGTGCCTCACGCGGCGACGTCCGGCCTATAATCGGCGCGGTTTTCGCGACTCTCCTGGGAGGCTCGAGTGCGCACACTGATCGCGGCGACGCTGGTGGCGGGGATACTCGGGCAGGGACTGGCCGGGGCGGCGGAGGCGCCGGGTGCGCGCTTGAACGCGCTCGTCGAGGCCTACTGGCAGGAATCGCTCGCGCTCAATCCGCTCGAGGCGACCTACCTCGGCGATCACCGCTACGACGCGCAGCTCCCGAACAGCATCGGCGCCGAGCACTTGAGCCTCGAGCTGGCGCTCGAGCGCCGCTACCTCAAGCAAGTCGCCGGCATCGGCGCGAAGGCGCTCGGGCCTGACGACCGGCTGACACTCGAAATCTTCCGCCGCGACCTCGAGGAGCACATCGAGGGCTTCCGCTACCAGTCCGAGCTCCTGCCGTTCAACCAGTTCTATGGCCTGCCGCAGCAGCTGGCGCAGCTCGGCTCCGGCACGGGCGCGCAGCCGTTCAAAACGGTGCGGGACTACGAGAACTGGCTGAAGCGCATCGACGGCTTCGCCATCTGGGTCGACCAGGCGATCGCGAACATGCGCCAGGGCGCCGCCAAGGGAGTCGTGCACCCGAAGGTGCTCATGGAGCGCGTGCTGCCGCAGCTCACCGAGCTCATCGCCGCGGACCCCGTGAAGAGCGTCTTCTACCGGCCGGTCGGCAGCTTTCCGGACGGGATCGCCGCGGCCGACCAGGCGCGGCTCCGCCAGGCCTATGTGAGCGCGATCACGACGCGCTTGAATCCCGCCTACCAGCGCCTGCGCGACTTCATCGCGACCGAATACCTGCCCGAGACCCGCGCGAGCATCGCCTTCACGGACCTGCCGCTCGGCAAGGCGTGGTATGCCTACCGCGTGCGGGTGCAGACGACGACGAACCTGACCCCGGAGGCCGTGCACGCGATCGGCCTCGCCGAGGTGCAGCGCATCGGCGCCGAGATGGACGCCGTCATCGCGACCCTTGGGTTCAAGGGCGAGCGCAGGGCCTTCTTCGATTCGCTCAGGCTCGACCCGCGCTTCTACTTCGAGCACGAGGAGGACCTCCTCGGCGCCTACCGTGCGCTGAAGGAGCGGGTCCGCGCGCGCCTGCCCGAGCAGTTCGACCTGGCTCCGGTCGCCGATTTCGAGGTTCGTGCGGTCGAGGCGTTCCGCGCCAGGTCGCAGGCGAGTGCCTCCTACCAGAGCGCGGCGCCGGACGGCTCGAGGCCGGGCGTCTTCTACGTCAACACCTACGACTTGAAGTCGCGTCCGAAATACATGATGGAGGCGGTGTACCTGCACGAGGCGGAGCCCGGCCACCACTTCCAGATCTCGATCAAGCAGGAATTGAAGTCGCTGCCGAGCTTCAGGCGCTTCGGCAACTACGGCGCCTACGCCGAGGGCTGGGGGCTCTACTCCGAATCGCTCGGCCGCGACCTGGGGTTCTACACCGATCCCTACAACTACTTCGGGGCGCTGTCGCTCGAGATCTGGCGCGCGGTACGCCTCGTCGTCGACACCGGCATCCACGCGAAGGGCTGGAGCCGGGACAAGGCCATCGACTACATGATGGCGAACACCGCGCTCGGGCCGAGCGATGCCGTCGCCGAGGTCGAGCGCTACATCGCGCTCCCCGGCCAGGCGCTGACCTACAAGCTCGGGGAACTCAAGATCAAGGAGCTGAAGGCCCGCGCCCAGCGGGAGCTCGGGGCCCGGTTTGACGTAAGGCTGTTCCACCGCGCCATTCTCGACGCAGGCTCCCTGCCGCTCGAGGTCCTCGACCAGAAAGTCGGCCGCTGGATCCAGGCGCGCAAGTCAGCTCCGTGACATGGGAATTGGGCTAAGCTCGAGCCATGCGCATCCTCATTGTTGAAGACGATGCCCTGGTGGCGGACGGCCTGAAGCGCGGGCTCGCCGGGGCGGGGTTCGCGGTCGACCAGGTCGGCACCGCCGAGCAGGCCGAGACGGCGCTCGCGGCTGATGAGTTCGACCTCGCGGTGGTCGACATTGGCCTGCCGCAGATCGACGGGCTCACGCTCGTCCGGCGCCTCAGGCGCAGCGGCAGCTCGCTCCCCGTCCTCATCATCACCGCCCGCGATGCGCTCGCCGACCGGGTTGATGCGCTCGACCTCGGCGCCGATGACTACATGGTGAAGCCCTTCGAGCTTCCCGAGGTCGCCGCGCGCTGTCGCGCGCTGATCCGGCGCACGCGCTCGGCCACGAGCGCCCAGCTCACGATCGGCGCTGTCGCGCTCGACCTGTCGAGCCGCACGGTCGAGCTCGACGGGCACCCGCTCGACGTGACGCGCCGCGAGTGGTCGATCCTCGAGTGCCTCGCACTCGACACGGGCCGGGTCGTGCGCAAGGAGCGGCTGCTCAGGGCCATCGCCGGCTGGGACGAGGAACTGACCCCGAACGCCGTCGAGGTCTACGTCTCGCGGCTGCGCGCGAAGTTGGGCGATGCCGTCGCGATCCGCACGGTGCGCGGACTCGGCTACCGGCTGGATGACCCCGCCGCCTGAACCGACCCGCCGGCCGGCCTCGGTCGGTGGCCGGCTGCTCGCGCTGCTGCTGGCACCGATCGGTGCACTCTTGCTCGCCGGCGTCCTCATCGACTACTACTCGAGCGTAGGCCCCGTCGGCGGCGCGTTCGACCGCTCGCTCGGCGATGTCGCGCTTGTCGTCGCCGCCTACGTGCGGCCGGGCTCGGTCGAGCGCGGCAGGAGCGAGCGCCCGCCCGAGATGGTCGAGGCGCTCAGCGGGCTCGATGGCATCGCGCGACGCTTTGCGCTCAGGGACGCGAGCGGCGCGCTCATCGCGGGCGATGCCGCGGTGCCGCCGCCGCCCAAGGGCTGGACCCCGGCCGCGAACCGCGGGCTTGAGTTCGGCGATGCGCTGCTCGGCGGCGAACCGGTGCGGGTCGTGTGGTACGCGCTCGACCTCGACGGCCGCGCGACGTCCGTCGCGGTCGCAGAGCCCACTCGCGTCCGCGACCGCCCGACCCGCGCGCTGCTGACGGCGACGCTGATCGTCGACATCCTGCAGCTCATCGCGATTCCGCTGCTGGTCGTGGTGGGCGTGCGCCTGGGACTGAAGCCACTCCTTGCGCTTCGCGATCACATGGCGGCGCGCTCGGCGCGCGAGCTCGAGCCGCTCGACTCAAGGAGCGTGCCCGTCGAGGCGCACACGCTCGTCGATTCGCTCAACGCGCTCTTCGGACGCGTCCGCGCTGCCGCCGAGTCGCAGCAGAAGTTCGTGGCGGATGCCGCCCACCAGATGCGCACGCCGCTCGCCGGCATCCAGGCGCAGCTCGAGCTCCTCGAGCACGACCCGCAGGCAACGGCGCTGCGCGAACGCATCCATCTCGTCGGCGAGGGCATCAGGAGGCTCGGCCACACGGCGCACCAGCTCCTGACGCTCGCGCGCGCCGAGAGCTCGGCGACCCTTGCGCGCGACTTCAGGCGCGTCGATCTGCCCGAGCTCATCGCCGAGGCGGTCACGATGCAGCTCGACCGCGCGCTCGCGAAGGGCATTGACCTCGGCGCCGAGGCGGCGCCCGTCAGGGTCACCGGCGTCGGCTGGCTGCTGCGCGAGCTCATCAACAACCTGCTCGACAACGCGCTCAACTACACGCCGCGCGGCGGCTTCGTGACGCTACGCTGCGGTACGCGCGGGCCCGGCGCTTTCCTCGAGGTCGAGGACGACGGCCCCGGGATCGCGGCGATGGAGCTGCCGCTCGTGACGGCGCGCTTTCACCGCTCGCCCGCGAGCGAAGGCACCGGTACGGGGCTCGGGCTTGCGATCGTGAGCGACGTCGCGGACGTGCACGGCGCGAAGCTCATCATCGAGGCGGGCGCGGGTGGGCGCGGCACGCGCGTGCGCATCGAGTTCCTCGCCGCTCTCGACCCCGCGGCCTGAATTGCCCGCGCGATGGCGCCTCGCCGGCGCCGGGGGCAAGATGGGGGCCGACCGATGACGAGGGAGCACCGCCCGATGCCGCGCCATGCCGACCGCGCCCGATTCATCTCAAGCGCAGTGGCGCTCATCGCCGCGGGCGCGCTCCTCGCCTCGTGCGAGGCGGAGCCACCGGCGCCTCCGCCGAGGATCCCCGAGCCCTTCCACCTCAACAACTACGAGCAGACGTTCGGCTACTCGCAGGCCGTCAAGGTCGGGCGCACCGTCTACATCGCGGCGACCGTCGCGGTCGACGCCGACGGGCGGCTCGTCAGCCCGGGCGACATGGCCGGCCAGCTCGATGCCGTCTACACGAACCTCGCCGCGACGCTGAAGGCGGAGGGCGGCGGGTTCGGGCAGGTCGTCATGGAGCGGATCTACACGACCGACATGGAGGCCCTCCTCAAGATCTCCGACCATCGCTTCAAGTACTACCCGCACGGCCAGTTGCCCGCGACGAGCTGGCTCGAGGTGCGCAGGCTCGTCGACCCCGGGTTCCTGGTCGCGATCGAGGCGGTCGCGGAACTGCCCTAGGACGGGGCTGCTGGCCGCCGCGCGGCGAGGGCGGAGGCCGCTCCGCCGTTCCATTACAATGTCGGCCCTTTGTCGCCTGGCCGACCCCGTGTCCCAGCCCCGCATCGACCGCCGCTTCGAACGCCACCTTGCCGGGCTCATCAATTCCGGTGAGCGCGGGGTATTGGTCGGCGGGCTCAAGGGCGTCGAGAAGGAGTCGCTCAGGGTCACCGCCGACGGGCAGATCTCGAAGGCGCCGCACCCGCGCTCGCTCGGCTCCGCGCTCACGCACGAGCACATCACGACCGACTATTCCGAGGCGCTCTTGGAGCTCGTGACGCCGACGTTCACGACGAGCTGGGAGCTGCTGCAGTACCTCACCGACGCGCACCAGTTCGTCTACCGGCACCTCGGGGACGAGCTCCTCTGGAACACGAGCATGCCGTGCGCGCTGAAAGGCGACGACAGCATCCCGATCGCGCAGTTCGGCAGCTCCAACGTCGGCCGGATGAAGACGATCTACCGGGTCGGACTCGGGCTTCGCTACGGCCGCGCGATGCAGGCGATCTCGGGCGTCCACTTCAACTACTCCTTCCCCGTGCAGTTCTGGGGCGTGCTCGCGGACGTGCTCGAGAAGGGCCCCGCGAACCAGGAGTTCATCTCGGCGATGTACTTCGCGCTCCTCAGGAACTACCGGCGCCACGGCTGGATCGTCCACTACCTCTTCGGCGTCTCGCCCGCCGTCTGCCGCTCGTTCGTCGCGGGACGTGACGACCACGGCCTCTTCGAGCTCGGCCGCGGCACCCTCTACGCGCCGTACGCAACCTCGCTTCGGATGAGTGACTTGGGCTATCGCAACAAGAGCCAGGCGGACGTCGCGATCTCGGTCAACTCGCTCGAGGACTATGTCCGCGACCTGTCGCGCGCGATCTCGACGCCGAGCCCGGAGTACGAGCGCCTCGGCGTCGAGGTCGACGGCGAGTGGCGGCAGTTGAATGCCAACCGCCTGCAGATCGAGAACGAGTACTACGCGTTCATCCGCCCGAAGCGCGTCGCGCGCTCGGGGGAACGCCCGACGAAGGCGCTCAGGCGTGCCGGCGTCGAGTACGTCGAGATGCGCTCGCTCGATGTGAGCGCGCTCGACCCCGTCGGCGTCAACCAAAACAAGATGCGCTTCCTCGAGGCGTTCGCCGCGTTCTGCACGCTCGCGCCGAGCGCACCGATCGACCTCGGGGAGCAGGGCGAGCTCGACCAGAACCACGTCACCGTCGCGCGGCAAGGGCGCGAGCCCGGGCTCATGCTCAGGTTCGACGGCCGCGGCGCCGACATGCGCGAGTGGGCGCACGAGATCCTGGAGGCGATGCAGGGCACCTGCGAACTCCTCGACCACGGTGACCCGAAGCGCCCGTACTCGAGCGCGCTTGCAGCGCAAGCGCAGAAGCTCGCGAACCCCGCCGCGACTCCCTCGGCGCGCCTCCTCGCAGAGCTCCAGACGACGGGCGAGTCGTTCTTCGAGCTCGCGCTGCGGATGTCCCGGACCTACAAGTCCTACTTCACCGAGTTGCATCCGCCGGATGAGACGCGGGTTGCCGAGTTCACCGCCGCGGCCACCGCCTCGCTCGAGGCGCAGGAAGAGATCGAAGCCGCCCGGCAGCCGCCCTTTCGCGAGTACCTCGCGGCCTATCTCGCCGACTGAAGGCTGCGGGTCCGGGAAAAGTGTCCGCGAGTGTCCGCGGCACGTCCGCGGACACCGTAAGAGGTGCCTGCCCCCGGTTCCGATTCCATTAAAAACAGCAGGTTATGACCGGCCGAGGGCTGGCACGGGGCTTGCTCTCCCCTAGCAGGGTGTTGAAAAAGGGTTTCGAGTACGTCGATATTTCATTTCACACGCCGTAACTAATTGATTTGTGGTTCGTGACTGTTCAAAGATTGATCAATTGTCGACATGGAAAATCGAATTTCAACAGCCTGCTAGGCATGCCCGGCCCCGGATACCTGCCATGAACTCGCTCCTCGATCGCCTCTCGATCGTGGCCGCCGTGCTCGTCGCCACCGCCGCGGTCGCGGACCTGATGCCCGAGGCGCGCATCGTGCCGAAGGCGGACGGGCTCGAGATCGTTATCGACGTGAGGCTGGGTGGCGAGGCCAGGGCGCGGGTCACGGGCCTCATCGGAACGCTGCGCACCCCGCACGTCGCCGCCGCCTGCGAGGAACTCGCGGCGTGACACCGCTCAAGAACGAGGCGCGGGGCGTGACCGCGATCCGCGGCACGACCTCGCAGGACCGGGCGCTCGAGCCGACGCCGTGGTGGCAGCGGCACCGCCGGCTCCTCGTCGGCGCCACGATCGGGCTCGTGGCGCTCCTCGGGCTCGCGATCCCGGCGCTCAGGGCGCTCTCGAGCGGCGAGCGCAGCGTGCCGCTCGCGCAGGTGCGCGTCGCTGGCGTCGAGCGCGGGCGCTTCGTGAGCGATGTGACCGCGCAGGGCGTGGTCATCGCGGCGCTGTCGCCGACGCTGGTGGCGCCTGCCGCCGGCAGCGTCCACTACGAGGTCCGCGCGGGCGGGGAGGACACGCTCTTCACGATGCGGGTGGGCGATGAGCCGGAGATCTTCCACCTCAGCCTCCGGCGCTTCGCGCTCAATGCCCGCACGCACCACCTGTACCTCCTCAAGCAGCTGACGCGCGAGCTGAACGCCCAGGAAGTGCTGATCTGGAAGCGTGTGATCCGCGTCATCGCGCACGAGCTCAACAACTCGCTCGCGCCGATCTCCTCGCTCGCGCATTCCGGCCGGCAGCTGCTCGCAAGTCCGGATGCCGCCGTGCTCGAGCGGGTGTTCGCGACGACCGAGGAGCGCGCGGCGCACCTGAAGGTGTTCATCGACGGCTACGCGCGCTTCGCGAAGCTCCCGAAGCCCCGCCCCGGGCACGTCGAGTGGCCGGCGTTCATCGAGCGGCTCGGGGCGACGAGCGGGTTCAGGTTGCTGGGCAGCGCGCCCGCGACGCCGGGCTGGTTCGACTTGGGCCAGCTCGAGCAGGCGCTCATCAACCTCCTCAAGAACGCGCACGAGTCGGGGTCGCCCGCCTCTGCGATCGAGCTTGACGTCGCCAGCGACCAGGGCGGCACCGAGATCCGCGTGCTCGACCAGGGCAGCGGCATGTCGGGCGAGGTGCTCGAGCAGGCGCTCCTGCCCTTCTACTCGACCAAGGCGAACGGCACGGGGCTCGGGCTCACGCTCAGCCGCGAGATCGTCGAGGCGCACGGCGGACGGCTGCTGCTCGCACCGCGTCAGGGTGGCGGCATGTCGGTGAGCATGTGGCTGCCGCCGGCGCCGCGTGCCGTTTCTGCGACGCACTTAACATAAACGCAACGAAATTTTCGCGCGATTGACGCGCGGCTATGGCCCAATGGCCTGAGCCGAATGAATCTCGGCTCGCATGATCGTCACGGAAGCCGTTCATCCTCCCGCCCATGAATTTCTTCGATCCCCGCCAGGCGCCCAGCGGCGCCGCCCTCACGCCCGTCGCCGCCAACGAGGACTTCGGTCCCGCGAAGGACCCGGCGGATCCTCGGGTCGAGCCGCCGCCCGCGACGCGCGGCTGGGACGCGTTTGAGGTCTGGCGCACACGCGTCCGTGACGCACGTCGGGATGTCGCGCCGCGGCGTCTCGGCTGAGGTCCCCGACCCTTTAATCCGTGCGCCGGTGCGCAGTTCCGGACCCCCTCTCGGTGTGTACTGGAACTGTTAAATAGCCCCGGGGTGGGTCGCGCAAGCGCCACGAAGCCATTGAATCCGCTCGATACCCAGAAGCTCATCTCCGATGAATCGGCCGCAGCGCAGCAGCTGCGCGCCGGGTTCAAGTGGCTTCGGTTCGAGCACGACCTCGAGCGCGAGTTCAGGCGCGAGTACACGCGCAACCAGTTGCCGCAGATCCGACGGCACCTCTACCTCGCGGCGCTGCTGGTCGTCGTGTTCGGGGCGCTGAACGGCCTCGTGCTCGGTCCCGGCGCGCACACCTCGCTCTACGTCGTCCAGTTCGGATTGCTGTTCCCGATCATCGCCGGCGCGATCTTCGTCGCGCACCACCCGAACGCCCGCAAGCTCTACCCGCGCGTGGCTCCCGTGCTCGCGCCGGTCATGGGCCTCCTGGTCATCGCCGTTGAGCTCAAAGCCGCGCAGACGGGCGTGCAGATCGTGTTCGCCTCGGTGCTGCTGACGTCCGTCTACCTCTACTTCCTGATTGGGCTCCTCTTCTACGAGTCGCTCAGGGCGAACGCGGTGATCCTGTGCGCGTACGTGGGCTTTGGCATCGTCGGGGGCCTCCCCGAATCGCACATGATCTACAACTCGCTGGTGCTCCTGCTCGGCAACATCGTGGGAGCGACCGTCGCCTACAGCCTCGAGATGGAGATCCGCACCCACTTCCTCGAGCAGCGCATGCTGCAGGAAACCGCCGCGCGCGACGGCCTCACCGGCATCTACAACCGCCGCCGCTTCGATGAGCACATGGAGACGGTCTGGCAGCACGCGCAGCGCGACGGGGTCATCCTCGCGCTGCTGCTCGTCGACATCGACTTCTTCAAGCGCTTCAACGACCGCCACGGCCACCAGGCCGGGGACGAGTGCCTGAAGGCCATCGCCGCCGCGCTCGCGCGCGCCGCGCGCCGGCCGCTCGACTTCGTCGCGCGCTACGGCGGCGAGGAGTTCGCGGTCATCCTCTACGATCCGTCGCGCCAGTACCTGCAGGAGATCGCGGCGCGGATCCACACGAACATCGCCGCGCTCGGCATCCCGCACGGCGACTCCTCGGTCGCCCCGTCCGTGACGGTGAGCGCCGGCATCGCCTACGTCGCCCCGACGCTCGAGCGCAGCACCCAGGGCTTCGTGCAGCTCGCGGACGAGGCGCTCTACCAGGCCAAGGCCGATGGCCGTAACCGCTCGGTCGTTTCCGAGGCCGCCTACGAATCCCTCGAGACGGGATCCTTTCGCGCCAACCGCAAGGCCGCGGGCTAGGCCGCCGGCAGGAGCGGCAGGTGCCGCTCGCGTCTCCCGGTCAGCCTGTAGAGCGCGTTCGCAACGGCCGGAGCGACCGCCGGCACCGGTGGCTCGCCGGCGCCGCCCGGCGGATCAGCCTCGCTCTCGAGCAGGATCACCTCGATCGCCGGGCATTCGTCCATCCTGAGGAGCGCGTAGCCGTCGAAGTTTGATTCGGCGACGCGCCCGCCCGCGATCGTGATCCGCTCCTTGAGTGCCGCGCTCAATCCCATCGTGATGCCGCCCTCGACCTGCGCACGCACGAGGCGCGGGTTGACGGTGGTGCCGCAGTCGAATGCACAGGTGATGCGCCTCACGCGCGGCCGGCCGCCGGGGCCCCGCTCGACCTCGGCCACCTGCGCGACATACGTGCCCCAGCCCGCGAACGCGGCGAGCCCGAGCGCGCGCTCGCCGCGATTCGCCCAGCCAGAGTGCAGGGCCACGGCCTCGAGCACGCGACGCGTGCGCGGTTGCGCGCTGGCAAGCGCGAGCCGGTAGTCGAGCGGATCGACGCCGGCCTCGTGGGCGAGCTCGTCGATGAAGGATTCGACGAAGAAGCACGCGAGGCTCGCATCGACCGAGCGCCACGCACCGATCGGGAGCCCCGCCTTCACCTCGCTCGCCTCGAGGATCACGGGACCGAGTCCGTACCAGCCGCCGTGCATGCTGCCGGCGATCGTGTCATCGCTCGCCGCGGTCTGTGCGCGCACGGCGATCGGATAGCCGCGAGCGTCGATGCCGGCGGTGAGCCTCGCGACGGCGGCGGGGCGGTAGTAGTCGTGCTGCAGGTCCTCGCCGCGCGACCAGAGGAGTTGCACGGGCTTGCCCACCGCCTTCGCGACGAGCGCGGCCTTCACCGCGTAGTCGGCCTTGAGGCGCCGGCCGTAGCCGCCGCCGATCAGCGTCGTGTGCACGCTCACCTTCTCGGGCGCGAGCTTGAGCGCCTGGGCGACTTCCCGTTGCACGGCGGTCTGGTTCTGCGTCGGCGAGTGGAGCTCGCAGCGACCGTCCGCAACGATCGCGAGCGTGTTCTGGGGTTCCAGCGTCGCGTGCGAGAGGAGGGGACCTGAGTAGCTTGCGGAGTAACGCCTGGGCGCGCTCTTGAGCGCGGCGAGCACCCGCTCGCGGTAGGCGGGTGCCGGCGCCTTGCGGTCGGCCGGCGCGAGGCGGGCGCCGGGAGCATCGAGCGCGTCCTCCATGCGCTTGCGGAGCCCGGCCGACTCCGTCGGCGCGCCGGGCGCGGCGTCCCAGACGGGCTTGAGCGCGGCAAGTCCGCGACTCGCCTGCCAGAACGTGTCGGCGGCGACGGCAACCGCCGCCTCGAGCGGCACGACCGCGTGCACGCCCGGGACCTCGAGCGCGGGAGCGGGATCGACGCTCGCGAGCCGCGCACCAAATTGAGGCGCGTGCGCGAGCGTTGCGACCCACTGCCCGGGCACGCGCGTGTCGATGCCGTAGGTGGCCGAGCCGTCGACCAGCGTCGGCAGGTGCGCCCGCGCGGGGGACGTACCGATGAGGCGCCAGTCGGCGCGGGCCTTGAGCGCGACCGTTGCCGGAGCCTCGGCGCGGGCCTCGGCCGCGAGCGCGCCGTAGGCGAGGCGGTCCTTTGCGTTCGGGTGGAGGACGAAGCCCGCCTCGGTGCGACAGCCAGCTGCCTGGCAGCCGAAGCGCCGCGCCGCGGCCTCGATCAGGAGCGCCCGCGCCGTCGCGCCGAGCAATCGCCAGTCCTCGAAGAGCGGCTGGATGCTGCCGCTGCCGCCCGTGTAGAAGTCGTCCTTGATGAGGAAGCGCGCCTCCATCGGCGCGGTCGTCGTCGTGATCGCGGCGAGGGGCAGGTCGAGCTCCTCGGCGACGAGCTGCGTGATGCCAAGGAGCGCGCCCTGGCCGAGCTCGGTGAAGGGCACCGTCAGGCGCGCGTGCGAATCCGCCCCGAGCGTCAGCCACGGCGCCGGGCGGCGGCGCACCGCCGCCGTCGCCGCCGTGCCCCACGATGGGGCGAGGCCAAGCGCGAGCACGCCGCCAGCGGCGGTCGCGCTCATGACGAGGAAGCGGCGGCGATCGACGCGCGCGTTCATGCTGGCTCCGCGAGCGGCAGGGGACGAACACCCGAGCCTAACCGACCCCGGCCGCGATTCAATCCATCCGCGCGGCGCTCGCCGCAATCAAGCCTCGCACCGTCGCAGATGGGATCACGAGGCGTCCCCCGGCGAGGCTATGATGCATCGCAGCGTTCCCGCGCATCGACGGCGGCGGGGCCGCGCAGCGGCTACGGAATCCGACATGCCTATCGAGCAGGCCACGCCCAAGCGCATCGAGCGACTCCTCATCGCCAATCGCGGCGAGATCGCGATTCGCGTGATGCGCGCGGCGAACGAGCTCGGCATCCGCACGGTCGCGATCTACTCGCGCGAGGACCGCTTCTCGCTGCACCGCACGAAGGCCGACGAGAGCTACCTGGTCGGCGAGGGCAAGGGCGCGATCGAGGCCTACCTCGACATGGCCGACATCGTCAGGATCGCGCACGAGTCGCATTGCGATGCGGTGCATCCCGGCTACGGCTTCCTTGCCGAGAACCCTGACTTCGCCGATGCCTGCGCGGCCGGCAACCTCATCTTCGTCGGCCCCGCCGCCGCCACCATGCACACGCTCGGCAACAAAGTCGCCGCCCGCGGCGTCGCGACCGCCGCGGGCGTGCCGGTGATGCCGGCGACGCCGCCGTTGCCGGCGGACCCCGTCGCCGCCGCCGCGCTCGCGGAAGCGGTCGGCTATCCCGTCATGCTGAAGGCGAGCTGGGGCGGCGGCGGACGCGGCATGCGCGTCGTCGAGGCGCCCGCGGAGCTTGCCGAGCTCGTCGTGGCGGCGAGGCGCGAGGCCAAGGCGGCCTTCGGCAACGACGAGGTCTACCTCGAGAAGCTGATCCGCCGCGCCCGCCACATCGAGGTGCAGCTCCTCGGCGACTCGCACGGCAACCTTGTGCACCTGTGGGAGCGCGACTGCAGCGTGCAGCGGCGCAACCAGAAGGTCATCGAGCGTGCGCCGGCCGCGTTCATGAGCGTGGCCGAGCGCGAGGAGCTCTGCGCGCTCGCGCTCACGATCGGCCGGGCGGTCGACTACCGGGGCGCGGGCACGGTCGAGTTCCTGCAGGACGTCGACAGTGGCCGCGTCTACTTCATCGAGGTGAACCCGCGCATCCAGGTCGAGCACACGGTCACCGAGGTCGTCACCGGCATCGACATCGTGAAGGCGCAGATCCGCATCGCCGAGGGTGCCCTCGTCGGCGTCCTCGAAGGGCCGCTTGCCTCGGGCGTGCCGCCGCAGGCCGAGATCAGGGTCAACGGCCATGCGATGCAGTGCCGGATCACGACGGAGGATCCCGAGAACAGCTTCATCCCCGACTACGGCACCATCACCGCCTACCGGAGTCCCGCCGGGTTCGGCATCCGCCTCGATGCCGGCACCGCCTACTCGGGCGCGTTCATCGGCCGTTCGTACGATTCGCTGCTCGTGAAGGTGACGGCGTGGGCGCCGACGCCCGCCGAGACGATTAGGCGCATGCACCGCGCGCTCGGGGAGTTCCGGATCCGCGGCGTCGTCACGAACCTGCCCTTCCTCGACCAGCTCATCAACCATCCGCGCTTCGTCAACGCCGACTACACGACGCGCTTCATCGACACGACCCCGGAGCTGTTCAACCTGCCGAAGCGGCGCGACCGCGCGACCCGGCTCCTCGGCTTCCTCGCCGACCTCATCGTCAACGGCAACCCCGAGGTGAGCCACCGCCCGCGCCCCGCGCGGCTCGTGGCGCCCCGCCCGCCGCCGCTCGACCTGCCGCCGCCGGCCGCGGGCACGAAGCAACGCCTCGATGCCGGGGGACCGAAGGGCCTCGCCGACTGGATGCTCGCGAGCGAGCGCGTGCTCATCACCGACACGACGCTGAGAGACGCCCACCAGTCGCTCCTCGCGACGCGGGTGCGCACCCAGGACATGCGCCAGATCGCGCCTTACTACGCGAGCCTCCTGCCCGAGCTCTTCTCGGTCGAGTGCTGGGGCGGGGCGACGTTCGATGTGGCGATGCGGTTCCTGCGCGAGGATCCGTGGGAGCGGCTCGCCTCGTTCCGCAGCCTCATGCCGAACCTGTTGCTGCAGATGCTCCTCAGGAGCGCGAACGCGGTCGGCTACACGAACTACCCGGACAACGTGGTGCGCTACTTCGTCGAGCAGGCCGCGGCCGCCGGCGTCGACGTGTTCCGGATCTTCGACTCGCTCAACTGGGTCGAGAACATGCGCGTCGCGATCGACGCGGTCGGGGCGACCGGCA
Organism: Pseudomonadota bacterium; assembly: GCA_025356075.1. Taxonomy (GTDB): domain Bacteria; phylum Pseudomonadota; class Gammaproteobacteria; order Steroidobacterales; family Steroidobacteraceae; genus CAIKZZ01. The sequence continues at coordinate 52,038 of JANXUT010000044.1, forward strand.
AGGTCGTGGAGGCGGCGATCTGCTACACCGGCAACCTCGCCGATCCGGCCGAGCAGAAGTACGACTTGAAGTACTACGTCCGCATGGCCAGGGAGCTCGAGCGGGCCGGCGCCCACGTACTCGGCATCAAGGACATGGCGGGGCTCTGCCAGCCGCGCGCGGCGACGCTGCTGGTGCGGGCGCTGAAAGACGAGATCTCGATCCCGATCCACTTCCACACGCACGACACGAGCGGCATCGCGAGCGCGAGCGTGCTCGCCGCGATCGAGGCGGGCTGCGATGCGGTCGATGCCGCCATCGATTCGATGAGCGGCCTCACCTCGCAGCCGAACTTAGGCTCGATCGCCGCCTCGCTCAGGCACTCGCCGCGGGACCCCGGCCTCAACCCGAAGCACCTGCAGCTCATCTCCGGCTACTGGGAGCAGGTCCGGCGCTGCTACTCGGCCTTCGAGAGCGACATCCGCGCCGGCGCCTCGGAGGTCTACCTGCACGGCATGCCGGGCGGGCAGTACACGAACCTGCGCGAGCAGGCGCGCTCGCTCGGCCTCGACGAGACGCGCTGGCCGGAGGTCGCGCGCGCCTATGCCGACTTCAACGCGCTCTTAGGCGACATCGTCAAGGTGACGCCGAGCTCGAAGGTCGTCGGCGACATGGCGTTGATGATGGTGACGAGCGGGCTCACGAAGGAACAGGTCGCCGACCCTAACTTCGAGGTCGCCTTTCCGGAGTCGGTCGTGCAGCTCCTGCACGGCGACATCGGCCAGCCGTACCGCGGCTTCCCGGAGGGGCTGCAGAAGAAGGTGTTGAAGGGCCGCGCACCGCTCAAGGTGCGACCGGGCGAGGCGCTCGGCGCCGCCGATCTTGTCCTCGAGCGCGCGGGCGCCGAAGCGAAGGTGGGCCGGGCGCTCAGCGAGCGGGAGTTCGCCTCCTACCTCATGTACCCCGCCGTCTTCATCGAGTACGCGCGCGAGGCGAAGCGCTATGGCGATGTGTCGGTGCTGCCGACGCCCGCGTTCTTCTATGGCATGCAGGTGGGCGATGAGCTCTCGGTCGACCTCGAGCGTGGCAAGACGCTGATCGTGCGGCTCGTGGCGAGGAGCGAGGTGCACGAGGACGGCACGCGGACCGTGTTCTTCGAGTTGAACGGCCAGCCGCGCTCGATCCGCGTCGCCGACCGCGGCGCCGTCGTCAAGCGCCCGCCCATGCAGAAGGCGGAGCCCGGCAACGCAAGCCACGTCGGCGCACCGATGCCGGGGACCGTGGTCGGCATCGCGGTCAAGGCCGGCCAGAAGGTCCGGCGCGGCGATGCGCTCCTGACGCTCGAGGCGATGAAGATGGAGGCGGCGGTGCGCGCCGAGCGCGACGGGGAGATCGCCGAGCTCATCGTGCGGCCGGGCCAGGCGGTCGAGGCGAAGGACCTCCTGCTCAGTTTCCGCTGAAGGCACGCCGCCCCGTTGTCTTGGGGAGGCCATGCGGGCATTGTTGCCGCCTGCGGCCGACGGCCGCCCCGCGCGGAGCCTCCGATGACCCGACCACGTCTTGCCCTTGGCGCCTTGCTCGCCGTCTCGTTCTGCGTGCTCGCGCCGCTTGCGCGCGTGGCGGCCGCTTCATCCCCGGAACCCACGCCGCGCTCCCCGGCCGAGTACGACCGGCTCGCGCACGAGATCTTCGCCGAACTCGTCGCGACCGACACGACGCACGCGATGGGCTCGGCCAAGGCCGCCGAGGCGCTCATCCGGCGGTTCAGGGCGGCGGGCTTCGCCGACCAGGACCTCTACGTCGGGGGCCCGCGCGCGGACAAGATGAACGTCGTCGTGCGCCTGCGGGGAAAGGGCAAGGGGAGCCCTGTGCTCTTCAACGCGCACCTCGACGTCGTCGAGGCGGTGCGCGAGACCTGGAGCGTCGATCCGTTCGTGCTCACCGAGAAGGACGGCTACTTCTACGGCCGCGGCACGATCGACGTGAAGAACGAGGTCGCGATCCTGAGCGCGAACCTCATCCGGCTCCGCAAAGAAAACGTGGTCCCCGACCGCGACGTCATCCTCGCCTTCAACGTCGACGAGGAGGCGGGCGGCGACATGAACGGCGTCGAGTGGTTGCTGAAGGAACACCGTCCGCTCATCGAGGCGGGGCTCGTCATCAACCACGACGCGGGCCACGGCCAGGCGCTCCATGGCGAGCGGCTCTGGAACACGATCCAGACGGCCGAGAAGGTCTACGCGACCTACTCGCTCACGACGCACGGCAGTGGCGGCCACAGCTCGCTGCCGCCGCGCGACAACGCGATCGCAACGCTCGCGAAGGCCATCGTGCACCTCGACGCCTACCAGTTCCCGGTGAGGCTCTCCGAGACGACGCGCGGCTACCTCGAGGCGGTCGCGGGGCGCATCGGCGGGGAGCGCGCGGCAGCGATCCGGAAAGTACTTGCCGACAGCACCGACGCGGCGGCGCTCGATGCGCTGCGCGATGCTCCCGTCGTCAACGCGCAGCTCCACAGCACCTGCCCGGTCACCCTCCTCACGGGCGGGCAGAGCGAGAGTGCACTGCCGATCGGCGCGAAGGCGACGATCCAGTGCCGGCTGCTGCCCGATGAAAAGGCGGCGGACGTGCTCGCGACGCTGAAGCGCGTCATCGACGATGCGGCGGTTGAGATCGGCGTCGAGTGGGCACCCGTGCCGACAGCGACCGCCTCGATCGACAAGGCGGTGATGGCGAAGGTCGAGCACGTGACGAACGACATGTGGCCGGGCCTCAAGGTCGTGCCGTTCATGTCCTCGGGCGCCTCCGACAACGTCTACTGGCGCGGCGGCGGGCTTGAGACCTTCGGCGTGAGCGGCACGTTCGTCGACGAGGCGGACCTGCGTGCCCACGGCAAGGACGAGCGCGTGGCGGTGAGCGCGTTCTACGAGGCGCTCGAGTTCAGCTACCGGCTCATGCGCGCGCTCTCGAGCGCGCGCTAGGAAGCGCTAGCGGGCGAGCACGTACTCGCCCGGCGCATCGGCCCCGGGCGGGAAGCCGGCATCCGGCGCGCCGAGCGCAGGGGGCGCAACGTGGGGCCCTGAATGCGCGGCGAGCCACTTCGCCCACGTCGGCCACCAGGAGCCAGGCGTTGGCACCGTCGTCGCGCACCACTCCTCGGCCGACAGGTGGCGCTCGGACTTCACGCGCGTGCGCACGCGGTGCTTGCGCTTGGGATGCACGGCGCCGCTGATGATGCCGGCGTTGTGGCCGCCGCTCGTCAAGAGGAACGTGAAGTCCTCCGAGCCGACAAGCGCATCGATCTTGTAGACGCTCTTCCACGGCGCCACGTGGTCGGTCTCGGTGCCGACGATGAACGCCGGTGCCGTCACGTCCTTCAGGTTCACGGGCTCGCCACCGACGGGGAAGCGCCCCGTCGCGAGCTCGTTGTCCATGTAGAGCCGGTAGAGGTACTCGGTGTGCATCTTGTACGGCATGCGCGTGCCGTCGGCGTTCCACGCCATCAGGTCGATCATGGGCTCGCGGTTGCCCTTCACGTAGCTCTGCAGCATCGGCTGCCAGATGAGGTCGCGGGGCCGAAGCATCTGGAACGCGCCGCCCATCTGGCGGCTGTCGAGCACGCCTTCCTGGTACATCTGCGCCTCGAGGAGCGCGAGCTGGCTTGGGTTGATGAACAGCGCAAGCTCGCCCGGCTCGGAGAAATCCGTCTGCGCCGCGAGCAGCGTCATGCTCGCGAGGCGGGTATCGCCCTCGCGGGCGAGCGCAGCGGCGCCGATGGCGGTCAGCGTGCCGCCGATGCAGTAGCCGGTCGCGTGGATCTTCTGCTCGGGCACGATCGCACTCACCGCATCGAGCGCGGCGCGAAACCCGAGGTTCAGGTAGTCGTCCATCGCGAAGTCGCGGTCGCTCGGCTCCGGGTTCTTCCACGAGATCATGAAGACCGTGTGGCCCTGGTCGGTGAGGTACTTGACCAGCGAGTTCTTGGGCGACAGATCGAGGACGTAGTACTTCATGATCCACGCCGGCACGACCAGGATCGGCTCGGCGTGGACGGTGGCCGTGGTCGGTGAATACTGGATGAGCTCGATGAGCGCGTTCTTGAGCACGACCTTGCCCTTGGAGAGCGCCGTGCCCTTGCCGGGCTCGAAGGGCTCCGTGCCCTTCGGCCCCTGCTTCTGCACGAGCCGCGCCATGTCCTCGATGAGGTTCTGCGCGCCCCGGAGGAGGTTCTGGCCGCCCTCGGCGCGCGTGAGCTCGAGGAGCTCGGGGTTCGTCGTCAGGAAGTTGGTCGGCGAGAGCGCATCGAGCCACTGGCGCACGGTGAACTCGACGAGGTCGGCGTGGTACGGATCGAGGCCCGGCACGCCCTGCGGCAGCTCGCGCATCCACGCCGCGCCGTTCTCGAAGCCCCGCGCCAGCACGTTGAACGGGAACTGCTGCCACGCGTCCCCCGCGAAGCGCGCATCGCCGCCCTCGCGACCGTCGGTGGGCGAGAGGGGCTTGCCGGCGGCGGCGCGGCTCGCGAACTCGAGGTTGTCGGCGGCGCGCGCGAACGCGTCGTTCTGGAGCTCCTTCACCCGCGCCGGGTTCGCCGCGAGCTTCATCGCCCAGTCCGCCCAGGCCGCGCCGAAGGCGGTCGGCGAGAGCCCGCCGGTCATCTTGCCGAGCGCCGCGCGAAAGGCCTGGTCGATGGCCTCCGCGGTCGGGGCCCGCGGCAGGGCGGTCGCGCCCGGGAGCGAGGCGAGGGAGCGCTCGGTGCCGGGCACCGACGGGGAGGGATTGGGCTCTGCCATCGGTGACTCCCGCGACTCGAATTGCCCAGTGTAGCGCGGATCTTGCACTGCAGCAAAAAGGGCGGCTGGACGGCCCGGACCCCTAGAGGACGCTGTCCTTGAGGGCGATCGCGACGTCCGCGAGGCGCCCCGGGTCGACCCGGGCGCGCTCGGCGATGAGCTTCTTGGCCGCCATGTAATCCTTCGGGTCGTTCACGCAGTCGATCGCGAGGAGCTCCTGGCCCCTCAGGTAGCAGCAGGCGAAGCTTCGGGTCGCCGGATCGCCGCGGACGATGACCCGGTCGTAGTCGACGTTGAGCCCGGCGATCAGCAGCTTCAGGTCGTACTGGTCCGACCAGAACCACGGCACGCGGTCGTGGACGACGCTGCCGCCCTGGAGGTTCGCGGCGGCGGTCTTGGCCTGCTCGAACGCGTTGTCGACCGACTCGAGGCGGATCCGCCGGCCGTACCTGAGGCTCGGCTGGCTGGTGCAGTCGCCGGCCGCATAGACGTGCGGATCGCTCGTGCGCGCGTACTCATCGACCGCGATGCCGTTCTCGCAGGCAAGCCCCGCGCCCGCGGCCAACCCGGTCAGCGGCACCACGCCGACGCCGACGATGACGAGGTCGGCCGGGAACTCGACGCCGCCGAGCGTCTCGACGGAGGCGACCTGGCGGGGCGAATCGCTCCGCGCCCGGAACCCGCTGACGAGCGTCTGCGTGTGGATCCTTACCCCGGCACGGGCGTGCTCGAGGGCGAAGAACGCCGAGAGCTCCGCTGCGACGACCCGGTTCATCACGCGCTCGGCCATCTCGAGCACGTCGACCTCGAGCCCAAGGCCGCGGCAGGTCGCGGCGACCTCGAGGCCGATGTAGCCGCCCCCGACGATGACCGCGCGCCGCGCGGCGCCGACCTCGGCGCGGATGCGATCCACATCGGCGACGGTGCGAAGGTAGTGAATGCCGGCGAGGTCGGCGCCCGGGACGGTGAGTCGCCTCGGGCCCGTGCCCGTGGCGAGCAGCAGCCGGTCGTAGCCGAGCCGCTCGCCGTCGGCGAGGACGAGCTCGCGCTTCGCAAGGTCGAGCGCTTCGGCGGCGACGCCCAGTCGAAGCTCGACGCGGGCCTGCTCGTAGAAGGTCGGCGGCTTGATCGAGAGCCGCTCGAGCGGCAGTTCCCCGGCGAGGAACTTCTTCGAGAGCGGCGGGCGCTGGTAGGGGAGCTCGCGCTCATCGCCGACGAGCACGAGGCGGCCGGCGAAGCCGCCGCGCCTCAAGGCTTCGGTCGCCTGCGCCGCGGCCTGGCCTGCGCCCACAATGACAAAGGTCTCCGCCATTTGCGCCCTTCCACGGTCCGGGCCGCCACTCTAGCGGGCCCTCGCGACGATGTAACGGGAGGGTCGCGGGCGCCCGTGCACCAAAGCCGCGCACGCCTCGGCGCGATCGCGCCACGCTGGTGCGCGAAAGGTCGCGGCGGCGGTGCCAAGTGCCTGATTTTTGCGGGAGCGCGCGCCGGCACGGAAGCTGCAACCGCGACGGCAAGCGCCGTTTTTCGCTAGAGTAGACGGGCGACAGGAGCCTCTCTGCAATGAAACTGATCACCGCGATCATCAAGCCCTTCAAACTCGATGACGTGCGCGCGGCGCTGTCCGAGATCGGCATATCCGGAATGACCGTCACGGAGGTCAAAGGCTTTGGCCGCCAGCGCGGCCATACCGAGCTCTACCGCGGCGCCGAGTACGTCGTCGACTTCGTGCCGAAGACACGGGTCGAGGTCGCGGTGAAGGACGACCTGCTCGACCAGGTGGTCGAGGCGATCGTCGCGGCAGCGCGCACCGGCAAGGTCGGCGACGGCAAGATCTTCGTCTCCGACATCGAGCGCGTCGTCCGCATCCGGACCGGCGAGGGTGACGAGCAGGCGCTGTGAGCGCGACCGGGGACGACCTCGGGGCGGTCCTCGCCGCTCTCCATCTCGACTCCGCCCGGCGCCACATCTTCCTCTGCGTCGGCGGTGGCAAGTGCGCGAGCCTCGAAACTAGCGAAGCCTCCTGGGCCTTCCTCAAGAAGCGGCTCCGCGAGCTTGGGCTCGTCGATAGCGATGGCGGGGTGCTCAGGACCCGGGCGGGGTGTCTCAGGGTCTGCCGGGTCGGCCCCGTGGCGCTCGTCTACCCGGGCGGCACGTGGTACCGCGACTGCACCCCCGAAAATCTTGAGCGAATCATCACCGAACATCTGGTAAATGGTCGCATCGTCGAGGATCTCGTCATTGCAACCGGGCCGCTCGGCCCAACTTGAGCCCGCCGGGGGGGCTGCTAGACTCACCGCCACGTTGAGTGGAGGCACGTCCAATGACCCGCGGCATCCTGATTCGAGCGACCGGCGGCCCTGAGGCCCTCGAGTGGACCGACGTCGAGCTCCCCGCGCTGAAAGCCAACGAAGCTCGGATCCGTCACACCGCCATCGGCGTCAACTTCATCGACATCTATTTCCGCACCGGGCTCTACCCGGCGCCGCTGCCGCTGGTGCTCGGCCAGGAGGCGGCGGGCGTCGTGGAGGAGCTCGGCACGGGCGTCCGGCACCTCAAAGTCGGCGATCGGATCGCCTACACCGGCGCCGGTACCGGCGCCTACGCCCTGGCCGCGAACGCGCCGGCCGACCGGCTGGTCAAGCTTCCCGACTCGATCTCCGACCGGGATGCGGCCGCGGTCATGCTGAAGGGCCTGACGGCCCAGTACCTGCTGCGGGGCACCTACAAGGTCCGCCGCAAGGACCCGATCGTCATCCACGCGGCGGCGGGCGGCGTTGGCCTCATCGCCGTGCAGTGGGCGCGCCACCTCGGCGCCCTGGTCATCGCGGTGGTCGGGAGCGATGCGAAGGCCGAGCTCGTGCGCGCGCACGGCGCGGATCACGTCATCGTGACGCCGCGCGAGGACATCGCCAAGCGCGTCCGCGAGATCACCAAGGGCAAGGGCGTGCCGGTCGTCTACGACTCGGTCGGCAAGGACACGTTCCAGGCCTCGCTCGATTGCCTGAGGCCGCGCGGGCTCATGGTGACGTTCGGGAACTCATCGGGCGCCGTGCCGCCATTCTCGGCGCTGGAACTGAGTCGCCGCGGCTCGCTCTACCTCACGCGGCCGACGCTCTTTCACTACACCGCGACGCTCGCCGAACTCAACAAGGCGGCCGCCGAGCTCTTCTCGCTCATCGCAAGCGGCGCCATCAAGATCCGCATCGGCCAGACCTACCCGCTCGCCGAGGCGAAGCGTGCGCACCTCGACCTCGAGGCGCGTCGGACGACGGGCTCCACGGTGCTGATCCCCTGAACGGTCCTCGCCGCCTGCTCGCCCTCGCCCTCGCCGCCGGCGCGCTGGCGATGGCGGCGGCGACCCAAGGGGCGGAGGAACGGCCGGGCTCGGCGGTTGCCCCGGCCGGCATGCCGGCGTTCGCCGAGCTCGAGCGCCGCGGAGCGAAGATCGGGCGCATCGACGTCTACGTGCAGAACCTGTTCGATCCGTCGGATCCGCGCGAGAACCACGGCATCTACCGCCTCGCCAACCGCCTCCACTACCGCACGCGCGAGCGGACGGTCAGGAACTCGCTCTTGTTCGCGACCGGCGAGCCGCTGCTCGCGCACCGGCTCGAGGAGACCGAGCGCATCCTGCGGGGGCGCGTCTACCTCAACGACGCGTGGGTGGTGCCGATCGCTTACGATGAAACGACGAACGTCGTCGATCTCGCTGTCACGGTCCGCGACGTGTGGACGCTGAACCCGGGCATCTCGCTCGGCCGCAGCGGCGGCAAGAACCAGTCGAAGTTCCAGATCGAGGAGGAGAACCTCTTCGGCCTCGGCACCAACGTGCAGCTGACCCACTCGCGCGACGTCGACCGGACCTCGAACAGCTTCGACTACACCGACGTGAACCTGGGCGGCAGCTGGCTGCAGCTTCGGCTCGACTACGCCGACAACAGCGACGGCGCGGTCAAGGCCGCCTCGCTCGTGCGCCCGTTCTACTCGCTCGACACGCGCCTCGCCGGTGGCGTGCTGGCGAGCGAGGGCTCGAGCGTCGTCTCGCGCTACGCGCTCGGCACGATCGTCGATCAGTTCACCGCGCTTCACAACAAGACCGAGGCCTACGTCGGGTTCTCCCCCGGGCTCGTCGATGGCTGGTCGCAGCGCTGGTTCGTGGGCGCGAGGTACGACGAGACCAACTTCGAGCGCCTGGCGGCGCCGACGCTCCAGCCCGCGACGCTGCCCGAGGACAGGAAGTTCGCCTACCCCTGGGTCGGCTGGCAGATCATCGAGGACCGCTACGCGAAGACCGGCAACCTCGACCTCATCGGCCGCACCGAGGACGCCTACGTCGGCCGCTCGCTCTACGCCGAGGTCGGCTACGCGACGCCCGCGTTAGGCGCCCTCGGTCAGTCGTGGCTCGCGCAGCTGAACGCGCTCGCCGGCTGGCAGTCGGAGGACCGCCGCTACCTCTTCCTGACCGGGACGCTGAACGGCCGCATCGACTCCGGCTCGCTCAGGAACTTCAACGTGACCGCGGGTGCCCGCTATTTCGACCGGATCTCGAACCGGCAGCTCTTTTACACGTCGCTCTCCGTGACGAGCACGCACAGGCTCGATGAGGACCAGCAGGTGCTGCTCGGCGGCGACAACGGGCTTCGGGGCTATCCGCTTCGCTTCCAGGGCGGCAATGCGAGCGCGCTCCTCACTATCGAGCACCGCCTCTACACGAACTGGTATCCGTTCCGGCTCTTCCGGGTCGGCGGCGCGGTGTTCTTCGATGCGGGGCGCACCTGGGGACGGGACCTCACCGGGGCCGTGCCGCTCGGTCTTCTCAAGGACGTGGGTCTCGGCTTACGCTTCGGCAACAACCGCTCCGGGCTCGGCAACGTCCTGCACATCGATTTCTCCTACGCGCTCGATGCGCCGCCCGGCGTCAAGACCGTGCAGGTCACCGTCCAAACCACGCAGAAGTTCTGAGCATGGCCATCTACGGCGAGGACATCTACACCGAGCCCGCGGACCTTGACCTCGACACGCTCGCGAACCTCGGTCCCCTCACCGCGCTCGCCGGGAGCTTCCAGGGCACCCGCGGGCTCGATGTGAACCCGAAGCCCGAGGGGCCGAGGAAGCAGGCGTTCATCGAGACGATCGAGCTTGAGCCGATCGACCCGCAGGCCAACGGGCCGCAGCTCTACTACGGGCTCAGGTACCACGCGCACGTCGTGAAGCCCGGCGAAGTCGAGACCTACCACGACCAGGTCGGCTACTGGCTGTGGGAACCGAAGACCGGCACGATCATCCAGACGCTCACCATCCCGCGCGGCCAGACGGCGCTCGCGATCGGGCGCGCGAGCCAGGATGCGACGAGCTTCGAGCTCGTCGCGAAGCGCGGCGAGACCGGCAACGGCATCTGCTCCGGTCCCTTCCTCGAGGAGGCATTCACGACGCTCGAGTACCGGATCCGCGTGACGATCGGCGCCGCCGGCACCTGGTCGTACGACGAGGACACCATCATGCAGGTGCGCGGGCTGAAAGAGCCGTTCCACCACACCGACCGGAACACGCTCTCGAAGACGGCGGAGCCACTGCCCAACCCGCTCGCGCGCGCGAAGCCCTAGCGGCCCTACGGCCCCGGGATCAGGATCTGGCGGCGTGCGCCGCCGCCCGCGAGCCGATCGAAGCCCGAGTTGATCTCATCGAGGCTGAGCGTCCCCTCGATGAGCCTATCGACCGGGAGGCGCCCGGCGCGGTACCAGGACAGGTAGAGCGGGATGTCGCGCGCGGGCACCGAGCTTCCGAGGTAACTCCCTTTCAGCGTGCGCTCCTCGGCGACGAGCTGCGTCTGCGGCAGCGCGAACCTCGCCTCCGGCGGCGCGAGTCCCGCCGCGATCGTCGTGCCGCCGCGGCGCGTGATCGCGTAGGCGGTCTCGAGCGCTCTGGCGCTGCCCGCCATCTCGAAGGCGAAGTCGACGCCGCCGCCGCAGACGGCGCGCGCCTGCGCTACCGCATCGCTCGCGCGCGCATCGATGGCGTGGGCCGCGCCGAGTTCGAGGGCGAGCTCGCGCTTCTTCTGATCGAGGTCGAGGGCTATCAGGGTGCCCGCGCCGAGCGCCCGGGCACCCAGCAGCGCGGCAAGGCCGACGCCGCCCAATCCCACGATCGCAACGCTCGCGCCGGCGGGGAGCCGCGCGGTGTTCGCCACCGCGCCGACGCCCGTGATGATGGCGCAGCCGAAGAGCGCGGCCTCCGCGAAGGGAACCTCCGCATCGACCTCGACGAGGCTCTGCCGCGCGAGCACCGCGTGGGTCGCGAATGCCGAGACGCCGAGGTGGTGGTTGACCGGCGTCGCGCCCAGGTCGAGCCGCCGCGCGCCGCCGAGGAGCGTGCCCGCGCTATTGGCCGCGAAGCCGGGCTCGCACAGCGCAGGGCGACTTGAGCGGCACGGCGCGCAACTGCCGCAGCTCGGCACGAACGCGGCGACGACGTGCGCGCCGATCGCAAGGTCCGTGACACCCTCGCCGAGCGCCTCGACGACGCCGGCTGCCTCGTGGCCGAGCACCATGGGCAGCGGCCGCGGCCGATTGCCGTCGATGACCGAGAGGTCGGAGTGGCACAGCCCCGCCGCGCGGATTTTGATCCGTACTTCGCCGGGGCCCGGGGCGCCGAGCTCAAGCACGACGATGTCGAGCGGGCGGCTCGCCGCGTACGGCGCCGGAAGGCCTGAGCGCGCGAGCATGGCGGCACGGATCTGCATGGGCGTGGTGGGTCGGGCGCTTGGGTTCGGTCTGCTAGTCTAGCGCCTCGTTTCCCTCGCCCTGAGCGCTTCCCTTGCAGGACCTGCCGACCGGCCGCGCCGCGTTCACCGCCTTCCGCACGATCACGACGCGCTGGATGGACAACGACGTGTACGGCCACGTCAACAACGTCGTCTACTACTCGTACTTCGACACGGCCGTGAATGCGTTCCTGATCGAGGCGAGCGGCACCGACATCCGCACGCTCCCGGCGATCGGCATCGTCGCGGAGTCGAGCTGCCGGTTCCTGAAGCCGCTGTCATTCCCGGCGCCGGTGGAGGCGGGGCTCGCGCTCGAGAAGCTCGGGAACTCGAGCGTCGTCTACCGGATTGGGCTCTTCAGCGCGGGGAGCGAGGCGGCTGCGGCGGTTGGCCGCTTCGTGCACGTGTACGTCGATGCCGCGACCCGCGCGGTCGTGCCGGTGCCGGCGGTGATCCGCGCGGCGCTTGGCCGTCTCAGCGCGCGGTAATCGGCTCCCAGCGGGGCTCCGCCTCGATCCGCCCGATCCACGCTCGGATCGCGGGATAGGCATCGAGTGGCATCGCAGCCTGCGGCGCGACGTGCGTGTAGGCATAGAGCGCGATGTCGGCGAGCGAGTAGCGCTCGCCAACCAGGAAGCGCCGGCCCGCGAGGCCCTGCTCGAGAACTTTCAGCGCATCGTGGCCCTTCGCGTGCTTCTCGGTGAGCGCGGTCCCGAGGGCTTCGGGCGTCCGGTGCAGCGAGTGGAGCCAGAACCGCGCCGTGCCGATGTTCGGCTCCAGGTTGTACTGCTCAAAGCACATCCACTGCCACATCCTGGCCCGCTCGAACGGGGCGTCCGGGACGAGCGCTGAACCCGAGGCGAGGAAGCTGATGATCGCGTGGCTCTCGGCGAGGAAGCCGTGCCCCGGCACCTCGAGGAGCGGGATGCGGCCGTTCGGGTTCTTGGCGAGGAACTCGAGCGTCCGGCTCGCGCCCTCGGTGATGTCGAGCTCGTGCAGCACGTAGGGGAGCATCAGGTTCTTGAGGACCAGGCGGACCTTGTAGCCGTTGCCGGAGGGCAGGTAGTCGTAGAGCGTGTACACGGGTCAGGCCGTCGTGAACTGGCTGACGGTGCGCGTGCCGTGCGTGATGCCGAGCGCGCCGCTCCTCACGACCTCGAGCAGCTCGCCGTGCTGGGAGGCCTGCGCGATGAAGCGCGTGACCTGCGCCTCGCTCGAGGTGAGCTCGATGACGAAGTTCTCGAGCGACCCCGACAGGATCCGTCCGGCGGACTCCGTCACGAGCGAGGTGAGCGCCGCGAGCTGCGAGGTGGTGGCCTTCACCTTCAGCAGCAGGAGCTCCCGCTCGAAGTGCTCGCCGCGGGTCAGGTCCTCGACCTGCACGACGTCGATGAGCTTTCTAAGGTGGCTGATGATCTGCGTCATCACCGCATCGGTGCCGGTCGTTACGAGCGTCAGGCGCGAGACGGTCGGGTCGTCGGTCGGGGCCACCGACAGCGATTCGATGTTGTAGCCGCGCGTCGAGAAGAGCCCGGCGACGCGACTCAACGCCCCGGCCTCATTCTGTAAAAGGATCGCGATGACGTGGCGCATGGAGGTAACCGGCCGAACCATAAGGGGTTTCGGAGCATAGCGCGGATCATTTTGCAGTGCATAGACGGAGCATTCGCCGGTTGCTACTCTCGGGTGGAATGACCGAGAAAGACGCAACCGCCGTGAGACAACCCCTCGAAAACAAGCCCGCCAGCCGCCACCCGCTCGCCGGCCGGACGCTGTCGGGTGCCGAGATCATCGTCCAGGTGCTGAGCGATGAGGGCGTCGACGTCATCTTCGGCTACTCGGGCGGGGCGATCCTGCCGACCTACGACGCGATCTTCGTCCACAACCAGGATTCGACCCGCCGGCCGATGCCGCTGATCGTGCCCGCGAACGAGCAGGGCGCCGGGTTCATGGCGGCGGGCTACGCCAGGGCGAGCGGCCGGGTCGGGGTGTGCGTCGTGACCTCCGGTCCCGGCGCCACCAACACCGTGACGCCGGTGCGGGACTCGATGGCGGACTCGGTGCCGATGGTGGTCATCTGCGGCCAGGTGCCGTGCGCGGCGATAGGCTCGGACGCCTTCCAGGAGGCGCCCGTGTCCGCCGTCATGGGCTCGGTCGCGAAGCACGTCTTCCTGGTCACGGACCCCAAGCGCCTCGAGGCCACGATCCGCACCGCGTTCGAGATCGCCCGCACCGGGCGCCCAGGTCCCGTCGTCGTCGACATCCCGAAGGACGTGCAGACCTGGTCCGGCCCCTTCGCGGGTGAGGGGCGCCTGCCGATCCCGGGCTACCGCAGCCGCCTCAGGCAGATGCAGGCGCAGAAGCTTGGCGAGCGCGACCTGGCGACCTTCTACTCGATGCTCGGCGAATCGAAGCGCCCGCTCATCTACGCGGGCGGCGGCGTCATCAACGCCGACGCCGCGGATGCGCTCAGGGACTTCGCGATCACCTTCAAGATCCCGGTCGTCACGACGCTGATGGGCATCGGCGCGATCGACACGATGCACGAGCGCTCGCTCAGGATGCTCGGCATGCACGGCGCCGCCTTCGCCAACTACGCGGTCGATGACTGCGACTTCCTCATAGCGCTCGGCGCGCGCTTCGATGACCGTGTCGCCGGCGTCCCCGCCAAGTTCGCCAGGAACGCCAAGCACATCGCGCACTTCGACGTCGATGCCTCCGAGATCAACAAGGTCAAGCGCAGCCACTTCAACTTCGTCGGTGGCTTGAAGGACGCGCTCGTCGCGCTCACCGCCCACGGCCGCGCGGAGGCCTTCGCGCGCGACTGGTCGGACTGGCACGCGCACTGCGCGGAGCTCGCGCGCGTGCACGCGATGAACTACGACCGCGCGAGCTCGCTGATCCAGCCCTACTACGTGATCGAGGAGATCAACCGCCTCACCAACGGCGAGGCCGTCATCACGACCGGCGTCGGCCAGCACCAGATGTGGTCGGCGCAGTACTTCGACTTCAAGAGCCCGCGGCTGTGGCTCACCTCCGGCAGCATGGGCACGATGGGCTTTGGCCTGCCGGCGGCGATCGGCGCGCAGTTCGCGCGTCCCGACCGCATCGTCATCGACGTCGACGGCGATGCCAGCATCCGCATGAACCTCGGCGAACTCGAGACCGTCACGACCTACGACCTCCCCGTCAAGATCGTCGTCCTCAACAACTTCGGCGACGGCATGGTCAAGCAGTGGCAGAAGCTCTTCTTCAAGGGCCGGCTCTCGGCGAGCGACAAGTCGCTGCACAAGAAGGACTTCGTGAAGACCGCGCAGGCCGACGGGTTCAAGTGGGCCGCGCGGCTCGAGCGCAAGGAAGACGTGCCGCGGGTGATCGCGGAGTTCATCGGCCACAAGGGGCCGGCGTTCCTCGAGGTCGTCATCGACCGCGACGCCGGCGTCTACCCGATGGTGGGCCCGGGGCAGCCGTACGAGGAGATGATCACGGGCGAGTTCATCCCCTCGCGCGACAAGGGACCGACGCGCCCGCCGGGCGCGAACGAGATGTTCTAGGGCGGCTCAGGGCGAGTGCGGCGCGGCCTTCAGCAGCGCCTCGATCCGCGAGCTGAACACGTCCGTCGGCTGGCTGCCGAGGATGAGGGTGCCGGCAACCTTGCCGCTCTTCCTCGAGCCGAGCACGAACCCCGGGGTCCCGTTGACGCCGATGCTCTCCGCCTCGGCGATGTCGGCGTCGATCGAGGCGCGGGTGCGCGGGTCGGCGCTGCATTTCTCGTAGGCGGGGAGTGCGACGCCGAGGCGCGCGACGGTCTTGCGGATCATCTCGGGCGAGAGCGCTTCCTGCGCATTGAACAGCGCCTCGTGCACCGGCCAGAACTTGTCCTGCTCGCCCGCGCAGCGCGCCGCGATCGCCGCCGGCATCGCCGCGGCGTGGATGTCGAGCGGCAGGTCCCGCACCACGTAGCGCACCTTGCCGGTGTCGATGTACTTGGCCTTGAGCTCGGGCCAGGTGCGGTCGTGGAAGCGCTTGCAGAACGGGCACTGGTAGTCGGTGAACTCGACGAGCGTGATGGGCGCCGCTGCCTGCCCGAGGTTCTGCCGGTCGCTGTCGGAGACCTCGACGATTGCCGTGCCTTCCTCGCTCCCGGACTTGGCGACCTTGCCTTTCTGCTGGTCGTTGAGCGTGCGGTGGATTTCCTTGAGCTCGGCGATGATCTGATCGCCCTGCTCGCGCGTGATGCCGCCACCGGCCTGGACGCTGCAGCCGGCGAGCGCAAGGAGGAGTGCCAGGGCGATGAGGGCGCGCTGGCCGATGGAAATCGCGGGGCGGAATGCGGTGGCGGACACGAGGCTACCTCGGCGGGCAGGAGGGGGTTTCGCGGCGCCGGGAGCCTAGCACAGCGCCTTGCGCGCCCGGCGTGACCCGGTCGAGGGTGCTTGGCATCATGGGGGGCACGAGGAGACACCCCGATGAAATACCTACACACGATGGTTCGCGTCACGGACCTGGACGCTTCGCTCGATTTCTACATGAACAAGCTGGGTCTTGAGGTCGCTGGCCGCAAGGACTACGAGGCGGGCCGCTACACGCTCGTGTTCCTGTCGGCGCCCGGCGATCCGACCGCCCAGGTGGAGCTCACCTACAACTGGGACAAGGAGAACTACGGGATCGGCCGCGCCTTTGGCCACCTGGCCTACGAGGTCGATGACATCTACGCGACCTGCGCCAGGCTCAAGGACGCAGGCGTCACCATCAACCGCCCGCCGCGCGACGGCCGCATGGCCTTCGTGCGCTCGCCCGACAACGTCTCGATCGAGCTGCTGCAGAAGGGCGGCGCGCGGCCCCAGGCGGAGCCCTGGAAATCGATGCCGAACACGGGGCAGTGGTAGGGGCGGTGAAGGCCGCGCTCCGCCGCGCGCTCGCGGTCGTCCTTCTCGGACTGCTCAGCGCCGCGCCCGCGTGGGGCTGGGGGACGCAAGGCCATCGCATCGTCGGGGCGGTGGCGGATGAGCTCCTCGACGGGCCGACGAGCGCGGCGCTTCGGGAGATCGCGGGCGATCGCACGCTCGAGGAGATCGGGCTCGCGCTCGATCACGACAAGCGCGAGCTCGAGGAGCGCCTGCCGGGCTCCTCGCGCTGGCACTACGACAACCGGCCCGACTGCGGGCCGCGCATCGCACCCGGGCGCTACTGCCCCGATGGCGCCTGCGCCTCGGCGGCCTACGCCAGGTACCGGGCGACCCTCGCCGACCGGCGGCAGCCCCGCGCCGAGCGCTACTTCGCGCTCAAGGTCATCGTGCACGTACTCGCCGACGTCCATCAGCCGCTGCACGTCGCCGACAACGCCGATCGCGGCGGCAATGGCATCGAGGTTCTGCTCGGTCGCGGCCGGCGCCCGAAGCCGCTGCACGGCGCCTGGGACAACGACTTCGTCAGGCGCGCGATGAATGGCAGGCGCCAGGGTGAGTTCGTGGCCGAGCTCATCGGCGAGTACGCGCCGGCGCGCAAGCAGATCAGCCGGGGCACCATCGCCGACTGGATGGAGGAGTCCTGGCACCTCGCGCACGACTACGCCTTCGGCGCGCTGCCCGGCTTCGCCTGCGGCAGGGACGATCCAAGGTTCGTACGCCTCGACGATGAGTATGCCAACGGTGCCGCGCGCATCGTCCGCGCGCAGCTCGCGCACGCGGGGTTCAGGCTCGCGGCGGAACTAAAGGCAACGCTGTAGAGGGCTGACCCGCTCCGCCCGGCGCGCGCCGGCCTGTTACCATTTGCCGGCAGGAGAGTCCCGCCCGGGCCTCGTCGTTGCGCGCGCGAAGGGAATCGATGGCGACAGTCCTCATCACCGGGGCCGGCCGGGGCCTCGGCCTCGAGTTCACCCGCCAGTACGCGGCGGACGGCTGGACGGTGCTCGCCGGCTGCCGCGACCCGGCGAAGTACCCCGAGTTCGAGGCGCTGACGCGCGCGGCCGGCGGGCGCATCCGCGCGTTTGCGCTCGACGTCAGCGATCACGCCTCGATCGATGCGCTGGCGGAGCGCCTCGCGGGGACGCCCATCGACGTGCTCATCAATAACGCCGGCACCATGGGCGCACAGAGCTTCGCCGGCCAGGGCATGCAGGCGCAGCGCTTCGGCCAGTCGGACTACGAGGACTGGGCCCGCACCTTCCACGTCAACACGCTCGCGCCGCAGAAGATGGCCGAGGCGTTCGTCGATCACGTTGCGCAGAGCGCGCAGAAGAAGATCGTGACGCTCTCGAGCGTGATCGCCTCGATCGGCAGCAATAACCTCGGTGGCCTCTACGCGTACCGCAGCACCAAGGCCGCGGTGAACGCGATCATGCGCTCGATGTCGCTCGACCTCGCGCGCCGCGGCATCATCGCGGTGCCGATCCACCCCGGCTGGGCGGCGACCGAGATGGGCGGGCCGAACGCGCCGCTTCGGCCCCAGCACAGCGTCGCCGGCATGCGCCAGGTCATCGCGACCCTGACGAAGGAGAAGTCGGGGCGCTTCTGGCAGTACGACGGCAAGGAACTTCCCTGGTAGGACGCGCTATCCTTGGCCCGCCCGCCTGGCGGGAACAACAACGAAAACCGGGGGAATCGAACATGAATAAGCTCACGGCTGAGTTCTTCGGCACGTTCTGGCTCGTCTTCGGCGGCTGCGGCAGCGCGGTGCTCGCGGCGACCTTCCCGGGTGTCGGCATCGGGCTCCTCGGCGTCTCGCTCGCCTTCGGACTCACGGTGCTGACGATGGCCTACGCGGTCGGCCATGTCTCCGGCGGCCACTTCAACCCGGCCGTCACGATCGGCCTCGTCTCGGCGGGTCGCTTCAAGGCGATGGATGCGGTCGGCTACGTGCTCGTGCAGGTCGCAGGCGCGATCGCCGCGGCGTTCGTGCTGAAGTGCATCGCCGAAGGCAAGCCCGGCTGGGACCTCCTCGCGAGCGGCTTCGCCGCAAATGGCTACGGCGAGCACTCGCCCGGCGGCTACGCGATGGGCGCCGCGCTCCTCTCCGAGTTCGTGATGACGTTCTTCTTCCTGTTCGTGATCCTGGGCGCGACCGGCAAGCGCGCGCCGGCGGGCTTCGCGCCGATCGCGATTGGACTCGCACTCACCCTCATCCACCTGGTCAGCATCCCGGTCACGAACACCTCGGTGAACCCGGCGCGAAGCACCGGTCCCGCGCTCTTCGTCGGCGGCTGGGCGCTGTCGCAGCTCTGGCTATTCTGGCTGGCGCCGATCGCAGGCGCGGTCGTCGCCGGCATCGTCCACCGCTTCGCGATCGAAAAGGACTGAGTTCGCGCCGCCGCGGCGCCCGCGAGCCCGTCAGGGGCTCGCGGGTGCCCCGGCGAGTAGCACGAGTTCGGGGTCGATCCAGGCCCGGTTCAGCATCACCGCGAAGTGCAGGTGCGGCCCGGTCGCACGCCCGGTCGCACCGACGAGCCCGAGCACCTGCCCCGGGCCCAGCCGCTCGCCGACCTTCACGTCGACGCGGCTCAAGTGGCAGTAGAGCGACAGATACCCCTGGCCGTGGTCGAGGATCACGGTGTTGCCGTTGAAGAAATAATTCCCGGTGTTGACGACCGTGCCCGCCGCGGGCGCCGCGACCTGGGTGCCGGCGGCGGCGGCGATGTCCATCCCGGTGTGCGGGCTCCTGGCCTGGCCGTTGAAGACGCGCCGTGAGCCGAAGGAGCTCGAACGCACGCCCGGCACCGGCGCTGCGAGCAGGAGCACGGGCGGCGCCTTCTCGCTCCAGGTCGCGAACGCCTTCTCGAGCACGACCTTCTCGCGCTCGTAGCGCGCGAGGTCCTGCTTCGAAAGATCGACGTGCTTCGGTTCGACCGTGAGCGCCTGCGTCACGTACTCCTTCGGTTCGATGTCAAAGCCCACGCGCCGCGGCTCGCCCGCGCCCGTCGCGACGCTGAGCTCGGCGTGGCCGGGGCTCGCGGCGAGCCCGAGCCCGACGACCGCGAACCAGCGGCCGTGGTCGGCGCGCACCAGCACGCGGTGGGTGTCGAGGACCACCGAGGGCGCCGGCGCCGTCGCGGGACCCACGTCCAGGATCGCGATGCCGCCCGGCACCGGCCGGGCCGCGGGGAGCTGCGCCGCGACCGCGCCCCGAGCGCCCAGGACGGCGGCGAGGAGCGTGGCCGCCAGGCCGTAATACCGGCGGCCGTGGGGCGGTCTCAGACGGGGCGGGGAGAGTTCGATCAACACGTGGGTCGGCATCCCCGTCACCGTTGAAAGCCGGAGGGTAGTGACCCCATCTTAGTCGGTGCGATGATCCATCGAGCCATTGACGAGGCAGACATGAACAACCGTAGCCAGGTTCCCGACCTCACCGCCGGCCAGTTCTGCGGCAGCTTGAGTCCCGAGCAGCAACGCGTGCTCCGTGAGCACGGTACCGAGCCGCCGCGCTCGAGCCCGCTCGACAAGGAGTATCGCGTGGGCACCTACGCGTGCATCGGTTGCGGCACGAAGCTGTTCGAGTCGACGAGCAAGTTCAACAGCGGCACCGGCTGGCCAAGCTTCTTCTCGCCGCTGCCGGGCGCGCTCGGCACGACGGTCGATTCGACCCATGGAATGACGCGCACGGAAGTCCATTGTGCGACGTGCTCGGGGCACCTGGGCCACGTGTTCCCGGACGGGCCGAAGCCGACCGGTCTGCGCTACTGCATCAATGGCGTCGTGCTCAAGTTCGAGCCCGCCGCCTGAGCCGCCGGGCGCGGCGCCGCCGCCGCACCGTTCCACCCCACGCAAAAAAAAGGCGCGCGGCCCGCGCCGCGCGCCAGGATGAGTCCCGGTGGACTCAGGGGTTCGGTCACCGCCTCGCGATGCGCACCGCGGTTGCGCCCTCGACCTGCTCAAGCGCCCCGGCGAGCGTGCGCGCCACGCAGGCGTTCTCGAGCGTCACGCGGGTGAGGTCGCGGAAGTCCGCCTGGCCGCAGAGGCTCGCGGAGGCGGCGCGCAGGCGCGAGTGGAGCTTCGCCGCGCCCGCGGGCGTCGCGAGGTTCAAGTCGGCGTAGGAGACGCGCACGGTCGGCGCGGCGACGGGGTTGGCGAGGGCGGAGCCGGCGAGTGTGACGCTCGCGGCGAGGGCTCCTGCGAATGCCAGTGTGTTCAGTTTCATCAGGCGTCCTCCTCGGGACAGCGCGCGTGCGATATGCGCCGCGTTCCCTGATTAAGATGCGCGAGCGGGCGTCGAGGTTGCGTCGGCTCGGCGCGGCGCGCGGGCGCTTCGTCGCAGCCGCCGCTCGCCGCCGAAGTTTTGCGTGGCCGGTCGGGCGGCCGTACCCTTAGCGCCATGAAGCAACGAGAGCCCGGCCGCACCGTCGTCAACCTCAGGCGCGCCTACTTCGAAAGTCGCTACGGGCAGCTGCACGTCAGGACCGCGTTCCCATCGACCGGCGGGTTCGACGAGAACGTGCCGCTCGTCCTCCTGCACGATGCGCCGTACTCGAGCCGACTCCTCGTGCCGCTCCTCTCGGCGATTGGCGCCGACCGCTCGGCGTACGCCGCCGACACGCCCGGGTTCGGGGAGTCGGACGCGCCTCCGAAGCGCCCGACGATCGCCGACTACGCGGCGGCGATTGGCGATTTCCTCGACAACCTGCGCCTGAGGCGCCTCGACGTGCTCGGCCACCACGGCGGGGCGGCGATCGCGGCGGAGCTTGCGATTGCGCGCCCGACCGCCGTGCGCCGCGTCGTGTTCGTGGGGCTGCCGGTGCACACGACCCAGGAGCGCGACGGATTCACTGCCGATCCCTACCCGAAGCCACCGGTCGCGGACGGGGCGCACCTGCGCAGCGAATGGGCGCGGGCCCTCGCGCGCGGGGGGCCGGGTGCGAGGGTCGGTGAGCTTGGGCTCAGCGTCGCCGAGAGCCTGAGGAGCGGGCCGAACGGCTGGTGGGGACCGGCGGCCGCGTTCCAGTGGCCCGCGCACGAGCGCCTGCCGCTCGTGACTCAGCCCTGCCTCGTGCTCCGGCCGAAGGACGCGCTCTGGGACGCGACGCTTCGCGGCCAGCGACTCCTGCGCCAGGCCGACTGGCAGGACCTTCCCGAGGCGGGGAACTGCGTCCTCGAGGCCTCGGCCGAGGATGTCGCCGTGCGGGTGCGCCGCTTCCTCGATCGCTGAGGGCATTCCGCCGGGCCCGGTGGTTGCGGCAACGCACAACTTGCCCGCAAGATCGGCGGGTGACTTCCGACTACCTCGAGCGCATCCGCCAAGCCCGCGTCTATGACGTCGCGATCGAGTCGCCGCTCGAGCGGGCGCCGAGGCTCTCGCGGCGCCTCTCGGCCGAGGTCTACTTCAAGCGCGAGGACCTCCAGCCCGTCTTTTCGTTCAAGCTGCGCGGCGCCTACAACAAGATCGCGAACCTCTCGGACGCGGAACGCGCGCGCGGGGTCATCTGCGCCTCGGCCGGCAACCACGCCCAGGGCGTCGCGCTCGCCGCGCGCCACCGCGGCATCAAGGCCATGGTCGTGATGCCGCGCACGACGCCCGGCATCAAGGTCGAAGCCGTGCGCGACCTCGGCGCCGAGATCGAACTCTCGGGCGATGACTACGATGCGGCGTTCGAGCGGGCGATGGCGCTCGGCGCCGAACGCGGGCTCACGTTCATCCACCCTTTCGACGACCCGGACGTCATCGCGGGGCAGGGCACGATCGCCCGCGAGATCCTCGCCCAGCTCGCCGAGCCGCCCGATGCGATCTTCGTTGCGATCGGAGGCGGGGGCCTCATCGGCGGGATCGGGGCCTACGTGAAGGCGCTCCACCCCGGGGTCCGCATCGTCGGCGTCGAGCCCGAGGACGCCGCCGGCATGCACGCCTCGCTGCTGCGCGGCGAGCGCGTCACGCTCGACCGGGTGGGCCTCTTTGCGGACGGCGTCGCCGTCAGGCGCGTGGGCGCGGAGACCTTCCGGCTCGCCCAGGCGTACGTCGATGAGGTCGTGCTGGTCGACACCGA
Organism: Pseudomonadota bacterium; assembly: GCA_025356075.1. GTDB lineage: Bacteria > Pseudomonadota > Gammaproteobacteria > Steroidobacterales > Steroidobacteraceae > CAIKZZ01. Next base: position 74,542 of record JANXUT010000044.1, read on the forward strand.
CGAGATCTGCGCGGCGATCCAGGACATCTTCGAGGACACCCGCTCGATCGCCGAGCCCGCCGGGGCCCTCGGTGTCGCCGGCCTCAAGAAGTGGCTCGCCCGCGAGGGCACGGGCGGCGGGCGCTATGTGACGGTCAACGGCGGCGCGAACATGAACTTCGATCGCTTGAGGCACGTGGCCGAGCGCGCAGACCTCGGCCAGCACCGCGAGGCGCTGTTCGCGGTCGAGATCCCGGAGGAGCCGGGTAGTTTCCTGAGGTTCTGCGAGCGCTTTGCCGCCCGCAACGTCACCGAGTTCAACTACCGCTACAGCCGCGCCGACCGGGCCGAGATCTTCGTGGGCCTTGCGCTCAGCGGTGGCATTGCAGAGCAGCACGAGCTCGAGGCATCGATCGCCGCCGCCGGCTTCCCGGTCCTCGACATGAGCAGCAACGAGATGGCGAAGCTCCACGTGCGCTACATGGTGGGCGGCGCCGCCCAGGGAATCGCGCATGAGCGCCTGTTTCGGTTCGAGTTTCCGGAGCGGCCGGGCGCGCTCCTCAGGTTCCTGAAGGCGGTCGGGACCAACTGGAACATCAGCCTCTTCCACTACCGGAACCACGGTTCGGACTACGGCCGGGTGCTGGCCGGCATCCAGGTGCCGCCGCCAAGCTCGGCGGACTTCCTCGGCCACCTCGCCGAGCTCGGCTATGCCTACGTCGAGGAAACGGGCAACCCCGCCTACCGGATTTTTCTCGGCGGCTGAGTTTTCCGCGTCCGAGTGGCTCGCGGTACTTGCGTCCGACCGCGTATTCGCGAGAACGTAGGGCATCCCGGCCGCGGGTGTCCCGCGCGGGACTTCAACGACTAATTACTGGAAAGCCGTTCTTTTTAGGAGCAGCCATGGCGAAGCGGAAGAAGACCAAGGCGAAGGGGAAGGCGAAGCCGAAGAAGGCGAAAAAAGCGGCGCCCGCCGCGCGCAAAGCCGGCAAGCGCAAGGTCGCCAAGAAGAAAGTCGCAGCGAAGAAGCCCGCCAAGCGCAAGGCCGCGCCCAAGAAGAAGGCCGCAGCGAAACCGAAGCGCAAGAGCGCCGCGCCAAAGAAGGCCAAGGCCCGGGCGCCCAAGCCCGCCGTCGCCGCGGCGCCGAAGCCCGTCATGGCGCCGCCGCCCGCGCCCCGGCCGATGAGCCCGCCACCCGCACCGGCGCCGAAGCCGATGCTGGCGCCACCGCCCGCGCCGCGGCCGGTGATGCCACCGCCGGCTCCACCGCCGCCACGTCCGGTCATGGCACCGCCGCCGCCGCCGGCGCCGAAGCCGATGATGGCCCCGCCGCCGCCGCCACCCCCGCCGGCGCCGAAGCCGATCGCACCGGCGGCACCGGCACCTGCGCCGATGCCCGGGTCCTCGGGCCCGAAGGATCCGAGCGGCTCGCACTGACCGCGAGACCTGGGTCGGAAAGGACACCCCGCCATCCGGCGGGGTGTCCGTCGTCGGCGCTCCTCGCGCGGCGCCCCGGTCGGTGACCTACCGGGCAAGGCGCCTGCCGCGCGAGGAGTTCCTGACGCTGCGCGGCCACCGCCACCACGTCCTTCGCTTCGGCCCCGCCGATGCGCCGCCGGCGGTGTTCCTGCACGGCTGGGCCGATACGGCCGCGACCTTCCAGTTCCTCATCGACGCCTTTGCCGGGGAGCACGCTATCGTCGCGCTCGACTGGCGGGGGTTCGGCGCGAGCGAGTGGCAGGAATCCTCCTACTGGTTCCCCGACTATCTCGCCGACCTCGATGCGCTTCTCGATGCGCTCGTGCCGGGCGCGCGGGCGACGCTCGTCGGCCACAGCATGGGCGGCAACATCGCCGGCCTCTACGGCGGCATCAGGCCCTCGCGCGTGCGTGCCATCGTCAATCTCGAGGGCCTCGGGCTCAGGCGTACCCGAGCCAGCGACGCGCCGGGCCGTTACCTGCGCTGGCTCGATGAGCTCAAGGCGCCGCCCGAGTTCGGGCGCTTCGCCTCGCTCGAGGAGTTCGCAGCGATGCTCGCGCGCAAGAACCCGCGCCTGACGCCTGAGCGCGCGGCGTTCATCGCCGCGAGCTGGGCGCGCGAGGACGGGGACGGGCGCGTGCTCGTCAGCGCCGACCCCGCGCACAAGCTCGTGAACCCGGTCCTTTACCGGCGCGAGGAGGCGGAGGCGTGCTGGCGCGCCTGCCTCGCGCCCGTACTCATGGTGTTCGGCGCCGAGTCGCAGTTCCGCGCCGGGCTCGGCGCCGATGGCGCGGATGACTATTTCCGCTCGATCTTCCCGCACCTCACGCTCGCGACGCTGCCGGGCGCGGGCCACATGCTGCACCACGAGGTCCCGGAGGCGCTCGCGGCGCTGATCGAGCCGTGGCTTGACGATCCGCCGGCACTGTCGATCGCGCCCTGACGGCACCCGCCCGCGCGGCGCACCATGGCCTTAGTCGAGTCGTGCCGCGAAAGCCCAGGTGAACCGCCGCGATGAGCCTGACGACGAAACCCCCGACCGGTGATGCCCTCGTCCGTCCGGACGCGCCGCCACCCGCCGCTGCCCGCCCCCCCGGGACCCGCGCCCCCGCCCTCGAGGAGGGCGCCGCGCTCAAGCTCCTCGTCAACGAACTCATCGCCATCGTCACGGCGGACCTTGGGACGCGTCCCGCGCCGCCCGGTGCCGCGATCTTCCTCCGCGATCCCGGCGGTGTCGCGCGCGCGCTCATCGCCTGGCTCAGCGCGGCGACCGAGTCGGGAGGGCTAAAGCCCGAGCGGCTCGCGACGCTGATCGAGCGCGCCTACGGCCGCGTCCTCGAGATCCTCGCGCGGCTGCCCGGGAGCCCGGGCGGGCCTGAGGCGAGCGTGCGCCTCGCGCGGAACGTCCTCCTCGCCGAGCTCCTCGCCGCACCGCCGTCGCTTCGCACGCACGCGGCGGGCTTGATGCCGCTGAAGCTGCTGGTCGCCGAGCTCGAACGCGCGGTCACGGAGGAACTCGGGCGCTTGCCGCCCGCGCCGCGCCCCACGGCCGGCGAGGATCCGGGCAATGTCGCCTCCGGCCTGCTGCGGTGGCTGCGGGCCGCCGCGACCGCGACGAACCTGCCGCTCGGGCGCCTGCGCGGCGCCCTCGACCGCGCGCTCGAGCGCAGCCGCGCGATGCTCATCGAGGATGCCGCCCTGCCCGCCGCGCTCGATGAACTCGACCAGGCGCGCGAGGTGCTCATCGCCGCGATCGGCCGCGCGCCTCGCGCCGAGAGCCCCGTGCCAACGTTCCGCCCGGACCTGCCCGTCGCCCCGCCAGGTGCCGTCCGCGGCCGGCGGGACCCGCGGGCCCAGGCGCGCGAACCCCACGATGGGAGCGATGGCGATGAGCCGGTGGCGTCGGCCGCCGATGAGCCCGAGGACTCGCCGCCCGCCCTCGACCTCAAGGGTCCGATGGAGCTGATCCGGCGGTACCTCGAGGACCTCGAGTCGGGGGAGCCCGGCCGCCCGACGCGGCACTTCGTCTACCCCGCGTGCCGCTGGCAGGGCGGACGCTGGGAGGCCTTCGCCGATGCGCCGGCGCTCGCCCAGGCCTGCCTCGCCCGGGGCCGGGCGCCCCCGGCCCGCGGCCTCGGCGGTGGCAAGATCCTGATGCTCCGGGTCGAGCCGGTCGGGCCCACGATCGCCACCGTGCGCGCGCTCATCGAACGGGCCGGCACGCCGGGCGCTCGGCCGGAGGAGGTCGAGGTCGCCTACACGACGGTGCTGACCCCGGAGGGTTGGCGCATCGCGGTGCTGATGCTGCGGTAGGGATGAAAAAAACGGGCGATTCGCTGTGGACGAACCGCCCCTTGAGGAGTCCGGAGTCGCGTTAAGGGGAAGAGATGCGAGCCGGACGATTCCCTTGTCGGCGGCCCGCGCCGGAACTTGAGCGCGACCGTTCGCGGCCGGGGGGCTGAGCCCGACCGGTATACTCCGCGCGCCCCCATGACCCCACCCACCGATCCTTGAGCACGGTCCCGCAAGGGCCCCTCGCCGGCAGCCTCGCGAGCGTGCTCGGCGAGGGCGCGTTCGTCCGCTATCTGCTGACCCGGTTCGCGGCTGGCGTCGCCGTGCAGATCCAGACCGTCGCCGTCGGCGTGCAGGTGTACTCGCTGACGCACGACCCGTTCGATCTGGGGCTCATCGGGCTCTCGCAGTTCGTGCCGTTCGTCGCCTGCGTCCTCATCGCCGGCCATGTCGCCGACCGCTTCGACCGTAAAGCCATCGTGCTCGGCTGCCTCGCGGTCCTGGTGCTCTGCGCCGGGGCGCTGGCGGTGTTCGCCGCGATCGGCATCCGGACTCCGGGCCCGGTGCTCGCCGTCATGGTCGTCTTTGGCATCGCGCGCGCGTTCATGGCGCCCGCGAGCACGGCGCTCATGCCGAACCTGGTGCCGAAGCCGCTCTTTGGCAGCGCGGTCGCGCTCAACTCATCCGCCTGGCAGATCGCCACCGTCGCGGGCCCCGCGCTCGGTGGCCTCATCTACGCGGCGACGAGCCCGAAGGTCGTCTACGGCATCGTCGCGGCGCTGCTTGGGCTCTCGGTCGCGTTCATGCTGGGCTTGAGGACGCCGAAGGCGGAAGTGGCGCCGGAGGCGGCGACCTGGCAGAGCGTCGTGGAGGGACTCAAATTCGTCTGGCGGCGCGAAGTGATCCTGGGCGCGATCTCGATGGATCTCTTCGCGGTGCTCTTTGGCGGGGCCACCGCGCTACTGCCGGCGATCGCGGCCGAGGTCCTGCACGTCGGCGTCGCCGGGATCGGCTGGCTCAGGGCCGCGCCCGGCGCGGGAGCGGCCGTGACCGCCGCGTGGCTGACCTTCCGGCCGATCGACCGCCATGCCGGGCGGGCGATGTTCATCGGTGTCACGGTGTTTGGGCTCGCGACCATCGTGTTCGGGGTCTCGAGGAGCTTCTGGCTGTCGCTCGTCGCGCTCGTCCTGCTCGGCGCCGCCGACATGGTCAGCGTCTTCGTCCGCCACGTGCTCGTGCAGCTCGAGACGCCGGATGCGATGCGCGGGCGGGTCGGCGCGGTCAACTCGATGTTCATCGGCGCCTCCAACGAGCTCGGCGAGTTCGAGTCGGGCGTCACGGCGGCGTGGTGGGGCTTGAAGCCCGCGGTCGTCGTCGGCGGGCTCGCGACGCTTGGCGTCTCGGCGCTGTGGGCGCGCTGGTTCCCGGCGCTTCGGCGCATGGACCGGTTCAAGACGGACTGAGGCCCCGGGCGGGCCTCGGGCGGAAGGCTCAGCCCGAACCCGAGGCGAGCTTGGCGATGTCGACCGACGCCGGATGCTCCATCTGGCGACGCGGCACGGCGCCCGTGATCTTGTCCGACTCGCCGATCTCGGCACGGTCGCGGCCGCCGTCCTTGGCGCGGTAGAGCGCATCGTCGGCGATCCGGATCAGCTGGTCGAAGCGCGAGTTCATCGCGGAGTCCGCGACGCCGAAGCTCGCGGTGAACAGCGGCGAGTTGCCGATGAGCTGCGCCTCGGCGAGGTTGGCGCGAATGCGCGCGATGACCTCGATCGCCTGCTGGCTGGTCGCGCGCGGCATCAGCAGCACGAACTCCTCGCCACCCCAGCGCGCCGCGATGTCGCCCTCGCGCAGCGTCTTCCTGAGCACGTCCGCGAACTGCCGGAGCGCGTTGTCGCCCGCCTCGTGGCCGCGGGTGTCGTTCAGCCGCTTGAAGTGGTCGAGGTCGGCGAGCGCGACGGCGTAGGAGATGCCGCCGAGGTTTCGGACCGACTCCTCGAGCGAGCGGCGGTTGACGAGGCCGGTGAGGCTGTCGGTCGATGCCTGGCGCTGCGTCTTCTGGAACGCCCGCACCGTGCCGATGCGCGCGCCCGCCTGGATGCCGAGCGTCGTCAGGTGCGACAGCTGCAGCTTCGTCGCGACGACGCCGGCGGCGCCGGTCGCGTGCAGCACGCCGAGCGAGCGGCCCATGAAGCTGACCGGCACGCACACGGCAGACACCGGGCCGCACGGCCGGCCGCGCAGCCGCGCGCAGGCGTTGAGCGCCTCGCTGTCGGGGAAGGCGACCGGGTTGCCGCGGCGCACGGCAACGCAGCTGAAGGGCGATTCGACGCCGCAGCCCGGCGTCCCCGCGAGCGGATGCGAGGTTGCGCACTCAAGGTGCGCGCGGCTCGAGTCGGCGACCAGGAGTTCCATCGGCATGTCCGGCGCGATCACCACCATCGCCCGCGAGATCGACGCGTGCACCTCGTCCTCGGTGTCGGACATCTCGAGCGCCTCGACCAGCTGCGTGCCGAACGCATCGCGATCGGCGTCGGCGCGCAGCTGCGTGATCATGCCGCTCAAGTGCTCGGCCATCGAGTTGAGCGCGCGCGCGAGCTGGCCGATCTCATCGCTCCCGGTCGAGGCGCTGCGGACCTTGAGGTCGCCGCCGGCCATCGCGTGCGCGACGTCGCGAACGCGCCGCACCGAGCTGCGGATCGAGGTCGACACGAGCGCGACCAGCAGGCCGACCACGAGCGTCGTCACGATGAACGCCGACAGGATCCAGTTCTTGGCGGTGGCCGCGGCCTCGGCGGCGCCGGAGTTCGCGGCGACGATGCGCTGCGAGAAGAGCACCGTCTGCGCGTCCATCGACAGCCGCAGCGCATCGATCGACTCATCGAACGCCGGCAGCAGCCGTTGCGCGGCCTTCGGGTCCCGGAGCGCCAGGCGCCCCGTATCGAGCGCCCTCGACAGGAACGCCTCGGCGAGGCGCCTGACCTTCTGCTCGCTCTCGATCAGTTCCGGGGTCAGGTTGATGCGGTCGAGCGTCTGCAGGTCCTTGCGAAAGTCGAGCACCGTATCGTTGAAGGATTTCTCGAGGTCGCTCTGCTCCTCGGCGGTGAGCTGTGCGCCGGCGAGCGCGCGGTTGACGTCGGCACGCAAGGATGCGTGCAGCATGTCGGCGTCCTGGTGGTAGCGCGCGGCCTTGCTGATGAGCGCGAGGTCGTTCATCGACTGGCTCTGCGCGTTGAGCGCGGTCCAGGCGATGACGCTCACGATGACGAGCGCCACCTGCAGCAGGGCGTTGATGAGCAGCAGCCGCCCACCGATGGACAGGCCCTTCAGTTTGACAATTTGTGCGATGCGGGCGATCAACCGAGGACTCCAGTTCGTCTCACGGGTTATCGAGCGGTTCAGCGTGTCCCTGAAGGCGGCCGGGCGGGACCGGATGCGGGTCCGTGACGTGGCTCACGGTCGCGAGGGCGGGGCCGGGGCGGGCGGCCGGTTGGGCGTTAGAACTTGGCGATGACGCTGACGCCGGCGAGGGGCGCCGTCGTCACGTAGCTGCAGCCACCCGGGGTCTGCTTCACGTACGCGAAGGCCTCCGCGTCGCTCGCCGTCACGGGCGGCGGGTTGACGCCGTCGCGGAAGGACTTGCGCGTCCAGATGCCGGCGTACTTCACCGCGCCGATCTTGAGGACCTTCTCGAGGAAGGCGCTCTGTGCGGCGCTGTTGTCGGCCGGCGAGAGCTTGATCGCGCCGGCGAAGCCCTTGTTGCCGACAAACACGTCGTGCACGTCCGCCGCCTGCAGCGTGATGCCGACGTTACAGACGATGTACACATCGCCCGCCGCGGTCGCGCTTGCCCAGCTGCAGAGGAAAACGCCGAGCACGAACGCCAGCGCGCCGGGGCGCAGCGGCCGCGGGGGCCCTGCGGTGCTAGAAGCGGATCGCATATTGCACCAGCGCTTCCGAATACTGGCCGACCACCCGGTCCGTGTCGTGCGTGCTCGCAAACTCGAATTTTAGCGCCGACTTGATGTCGATATCGAAGCGGACGCCAAGCGCGCTGCGGTAGTAGGAATTCCCCCGGTTCTGCTCGAGGAAGTAGTGATCGCTCTGCTTGAACGCGCCGCGCTCGTAGCGCAGGTAGGGTACGCCCCACGCGGCCCGGTAGCCGAGCTGGCCGAAGCCGGCTTCGCTGCGGTGGTGGCCGGTGCCGCCGGACAGATCCTCGTTGTTGAACAGGTAAAGCTCGGCCATCGCCTCCCAGTCGTCGGTGTCGTAGACGCCGTAGGCGCCGGCCATGTTGAGCCGCGTCATGTTGGGGATGAGCTCGTTGTCCTCGATGCGCGCGCTCAGGCCGTGCACGCCGAGCGCGAGACCTTCGGCGAGCTCGGAGCTGAACTGGTAGCCGATTCGCCCGCCGACGATGGGGTTGCCGTGCTCGTTGCCGGCATTCCTCATGTCGAGGACGCCATCGAGGATCGCCTGGCCGTTGCCGGCGTAGAAGTCGTAGAGCACTTTGCCCGTTCCCACGCGCTCGGAGCCCGCAAGCCAGGCGCCGACGGTGTGCGCCGGCAGGCTCCCGCCCTGGTCCTCGAAGGCGAGGAACTTCGGGCGCCTGAGCGAGTTTGAGATCCACGCGCCGTGATGGAGCGCGGTGTTCACGTAGCCGTAGGGCGTGTGAAAGCGCCCGAGCCAGACGGTGGCCTCGTCGCTGAACTGGTAGCCGATCTGCGCGCGCTCAAGATCGACGCTGACCGCGCCGGCGGTAGCCACCTCGAAGTTGAGTTCGAACAGCGCGAGCGCCCGCTCGCCGAGCCTTGGCGTCAGGTAGAAGTCGAGGTTGCCGACGTCGAACCCCTTCAGGACCGGCGTGTACGGGTTGTGGTTGCCGGCACCGACGTCCGCGAAGCCGTGCACGGGCAGGCCCGTGTCGTCGGAGCGCCGGGTGGCGTTCGCCGTCTCGATCTGCTGGACCTTCTGCTCGACGGCCTCGATCCGCGCAGCCTCGGCCGGCGCTGGCGCGGCGGCGGGCGCGACGGTGGCGCCCGGCGTCGCCTTGGCCTGCCTGGTCTCAAGCTCGCGCACCCGCGCGGCGAGTGCGTCGATCATCTGCAGGCTCTTGTCGAGCTTCTCCTGCATCGCCTGAAGCTTCTCGGCGTCCGAGTCGGCCGCGTGCGCACCCACGGGCGCGAGCGCAACGGCGGCCGCGAGCACGAGGCTCCTGAGGGCGGTATCGACCCGAGCTGAACTAATGCCTCGCATGAACACTCCGCTATGCCTAAAACGCCGCTGCCCAACCGGGCTGGGCGGGATCGGCGGCGGCAACCAGCCGGCCGGCCGCATCGAACACGACCACGCGCGAGTCGTGCATCACGTGCTCGTCGTAGTTCCAGAACTCGAAGCCGAGCGCGCGGGCAAGCCGCTCAGTGTCCGCGCGCGAGCCCCCGAGGAAGGACCAGTTGGCGCGATCCAGGTGGTGGAGCGCGCGGTACTCTCGCCAGGTCGCGGCATCGTCGTGCGCGGGGTCGTAGCCGACGATGACGAAGTCGGCGCTGCGGCCGCGGGCATCGAAGTCCGCCTGCAGCCGCTTGAGCGCCCCGATCGTCGCCGGGCAGATCCGGTGGCAGCTCGCGTAGGCCATCGTCAGCACCACCGGCCGGCCGAGGTGGGCGCTGAGCGCGACCGGGAGGCCCTTCTCGTCGTGCCAGGACTGCGGCAGCTCGCCCAACCGCGGGCCGCTCGCGAGGCCAAGCACCGCGAGGAGGAGGGCCACGCCGAGCAGGGCCCGGCCGGCCTTCGAGTAAATTTCGGTGGGCACCATCGGTCGCGACTCCCGGCCAGGCGCGCTCTCCTCGACCGCCGCCTGGCTACCTGGGGCCCGTGCGAGAGCGCCCCGCGCTTCGGCGGGCACCGCACGCGGTCCGTTGGGTCGGTTATCGGCGTCGGCGGGAAGGACTTGAACGACCAAGCCACCCGAGCCGCCCGGTCAATCCTGGCCGGCTCCCGCCGATAACCTTCCGGGGCGCAACGCGGGGTCGCAGGCACATGAAGGCGCGCTGGACGGTCGGGGTGGGGCTCCTCCTGAGCGCCGCGAGCGCGCTCGCGGGGACGCCGCAGTTCGATGCGCTGCGCGACGGGCTCGAGGCCGGCCACGTCGGCACCGTGGAAGCCCTGGTCGCGGCCCTCCCGGGAAGCTTGCGCGACGCTTACGCGCTCGCGTTCGCGAGCCGGAGCCTCCAGGGGGCCTCCTTCGCGAGCCCCCGCGCGATCCTCTACGGCACCGACGCGACCTTCATCGTCACGTTCAACGGCGAGGCCCCCGAGCGCGGCCACGCGACCGTCGAGACGATGGAGTTCGATGCGAGCGCGAACCGGTTCGTGCTGCGTGAGATCGGCTTCGCCGCGGATGGCGATCCGGCCGGCCGCTCGATCTCGGAGCCGAACCCCGCCCGCTGCCTCGCCTGCCACGGCACGCCGGCCCGCCCGATCTGGGATCTGCCACCGGCGTGGCCCGGCATCTACGGCGAACGCTACGGGGCGGGTCTTTCGAGCGCGGAGAAGGCCGGCATTGAGGCCTTCCTCGCGCGCCAACCGACGCACCCCCGCTACCGCTACCTCGAGGACGCAACGCGTTTCGCGGCGCGCTCCAACTACGTGCCGGACGGCCGCGCGGTGTACAGCGGCGCGAGCCTCGAGCCGCCCAATGCACGCCTCTCGACGCTGCTCGCGGCGCTCAACGCGCGCTCGATCCTCGCGGAGCTCGTCGCAGCGCCGGGTTTCGCGGCGCACCGCTATGCGCTCCTCGCCGCGACGAGCGCCGCCTGCGGACCACCCGAAGCCTATTACCCGCAATCCCGCCAGGGCGACATCCGCCGCGAGTTCGGCGCATTCCGCGAGCGCACGCGGCTCGCCCGGGCGCGCGAGGCGAACGCGAAGACCGAGCGCCGCACGGGCGTGAAGCGCGCCGCCTCGGGCGCCGGAGCAACCGCGGGACTCGAGGCGCTTCGCTTCGTGACGGAGGAGGGCCTCGGGCTTTCGACGGCGCACTGGTCGCTCGCGCTCGAGCACGGCGCGGCGGCGCGCGCGGCGCCCGAAGGCGCGACGACCCTCGAGCGCGGCCTCCTCGAGCTCGCCGCGGCGGAGGATCCGGGGCTTCGGAACCTCGTCACGTACCGCGGCTACACCGCGACCGACGGCTACTGCAGCTACTTGAAGCGCGCGAGCCGCCGCGCGCTCGCCGCCTGGGACGAGGGCCATCCGCCCCGCGCGGCCCTCGCGAGCGCGGCACCCCTCGCGACGGCCACGGCAGGCGCTCCGGCGCCCGCGCTCCTTGGAAGCTGCGCCGCGTGCCACACGGGCGAGGTCGCCCCGGCGATTCCCTTCTCGGTGCCCGACCTGCTCGCCGAGCGGCTCCTCGAGGGCGAGTACCCCCACGGGCGGCTGCTCGATGAAATCCTCTACCGCCTCGGCCCGGAGTCCGGTGCGGCGCGGATGCCGCGGGGCACCACCGTGACCGCCGCGGAACAACACGAGCTCGAGGTCTATTTCCTGTCGCTGCCGCCGCGCCTGGCCGATCGACGCTAGGGAGTGCTCGCCGGCCCTCCCCGGAAGGCGGGCCGGTACTGTCCCGCGGAGTTACTGTATATTTATACAGCATGAACCCCCCGATTACCGGTCGCGGCGCTCTCTCGAACCGCCCGTCGCGCTTTCAGGCGACGGTGCCGGAGGCGGACCCGGAGGTCGTCCGGACGGGGCCCGACGATGAGGTCCTGCCGCCGCGACATCCCGCGACCGAGGTCCGGATCGACCCGACCCGGACGATCATTTCAAGGAACAAGTCCCCGGACGTTCCGTTCGACCAGTCGATCAACCCGTACCGCGGGTGCGAGCACGGCTGCATCTACTGCTTCGCCCGCCCGACGCACGCCTACCTCGACCACTCGCCCGGCCTCGACTTCGAGACGATCCTGTATGCCAAGCCCGATGCCGCGAAGCTGCTCGAGGCGGAGCTCAGGCGCCCGGCCTATCGCCCCGAGGTCATCCACCTCGGCGCCAACACCGATCCTTACCAGCCGATCGAGCGCGAGCTTGGGATTACCCGCTCGATCCTCCAGAAGGCGCTCGAGTTCGGGCACCCGATCACGGTGCTGACGAAGAGCGCGCTCGTCGAGCGCGACCTCGACATCCTTAGCAAGCTCGCCAGCCGCGGCCTCACGCGCGCGTTCGTCAGCATCACGACGCTCGACAAGGACCTGAAGCGCACGCTCGAGCCGCGCGCGGCCTCGGCCGCGGCGCGCCTGCGCGCCGTGCGCGCGCTCGTCGACGCCGGCGTTCCGACCGGCGTCATGGTCGCGCCCGTGATACCGCTCGTGACAGACGGCGAGATCGAGGCGATCCTCGAGGCGGCGCGCGATGCCGGGGCGAGCCGCGCGGGCTGGACGCTCCTCAGGCTCCCGCTCGAGGTGAAGGACCTTTTCAAGGAATGGCTCCTCGCGCACCGGCCGCTCGCGGCGGCGCACGTGATGAGTCTCCTCAAGGGCGCCCGCGGCGGGGCCGAGAACGATCCGCGCTTCGGTCACCGCATGCGGGGCGAGGGCGCGTACGCCGAGCTCATCGGCCAGCGATTCAAGACGGCGGCGCGGCGCCTCGGCTTCGAGGAGGGCCGGGCGGCGCCGCTCGACCTCACGCAGTTCCGCCCGCCGCCGCCGGGTGGCCAGCTCGCGCTCTGGTAGCGCGAGCTCGGCCTTTAGGTCGGGTTCTCGAGGCTGAACATGCCGGTCTCGTCGTCGTAGGCGAAGACCTCGGCATAGCGCGCCCAGCTGACGAGTGCGCGCAGCGTCTGCTCGGCGGATTCGGGCGACATGTGGTCCTCGAGCTCGTCGAGGAAGCGGCTCTTCGGCGCCGCGTGGCTCGCGCGCTCATCGAGTACGCGGCGGATGTGGGCGGCGAGCGGCACCTGGCCGAGCAGGTGACGCGCGAACACGCGCTTGCGCTCATCGCTCGCGGCGTCGGCGAAGGCGAGGCCGTCGGGCGTCAGGCGCAGGTCGCCGCCCTCGACCTCGGCGAAGCGCAGCATCTGCAGCGACTCCGCGACCGGAAAGAGGTCGTCGATCTCAAGCTGAAGCTCGGAGGCGATTTCCGGCAGGTCCGCCTTGCCCGCGAAGGGCTGCGCCGCGACCGTCTCGATGAGGCCGGAGAGGAGGTTCGATGAGACCCTCGGCAGCACCGTGTCGATGCCAACCCCGGGCGCCCGCTCGGGACGGGCCGTCGTGCCGCGGCCGGGCTTGGCGGTCATCTCGACGTAGATCCGCTCGACGAGCGCCGCGAAGGCGGGGTCGAGCCGGTCGCGGGGACGGGGGATCTTGACGTCGATGCTGGTCACGATGCGGCCCGGGTTCGTCGCGAACACGAGGATGCGGTCGCTCATCTGCACCGCCTCCTCGATGTTGTGGGTCACGAGGATGACGCCCTTGATCGGCATCTTGCCGTCGGACCAGAGGTCGAGGAAGTCGGTGCGCAGGTTCTCCGCCGTCAGCACGTCGAGCGCCGAGAACGGCTCGTCCATCAAGAGGATGTTCGGGTGCACCACGAGCGCGCGGGCGAAGCCGACGCGCTGGCGCATGCCGCCGGAGAGCTCGCGCGGGTAGGCGGACTCGAAGCCGTCGAGGCCAATGAGGTCGATCGCCGCGAGCGAGCGGCTCCTGATCTCATCGCGCGGCACGTGCAGCGCCTCGAGCCCGAGCGCGACGTTCTCGTACACCGTGAGCCAGGGAAAGAGCGCGAAGCTCTGGAACACCATCGCGATGCCGGCAGCGGGACCTGCGACGGGCTTGCCTAAATAGCGCACCTCGCCGCCCGAGGGCTCGGCGAGGCCGGCGATCAGCCTCAGCAGCGTCGACTTGCCCGACCCCGAACGGCCGAGGAGTCCGACGATCTCGCCGGGCGCGACGCTCAAGCTCACGTCATCGAGCACCAGCAGCTCGCCGCCATCGCCGCGCGGGAAGGTCTTGCGCGCGTGCTCGACGTCGAGGAGCGCGGGGGCGTTCGGAACCGGCTTTAGGTTCGCGTTCATCGGTTCAGCTCAGTCGGAACTTGCGTTCCGCATAGTAGTAGAGCGGCCGCCACAGGATGCGATTGATGATGAGCACGAACACGCTCATCGTCACGACGCCAAGCGCGATGCGGTGGAAGTCGCCCGCGACGGTCGCATCGGCGATGTAGGCGCCAAGGCCCGCGGCCTCGACGTGCTGCTGGCCCCAGCTTGCGACCTCGGCGACGATCGCGGCGTTCCAGGAGCCGCCGGAGGCGGTGAGCGCCCCGGTCACGTAGAACGGGAACACCGCGGGGAGCGCTACTTTCCGCCACCAGAGCCAGCCGGTAAGACCGAGGTTGGTGGCGACGCTTCGCATCTCGCCCGGGATCGAGGAGGCGCCGGCGATCACGTTGAAGAGGATGTACCACTGGGTGCCGAGGATCATCAGCGGGGAGAGCCAGATGTTCGGGCTTAAGTTCCACGCGACGATGACCGGCACGACCACCGAGAAGAGCAGGTTCGTCGGGAACGCCGCCAGGAACTGCGCGACCGGCTGGGCAACGCGTGCGACCCGCGGCTTCAGTCCGATCCACACACCAATCGGCACCCACACGATGCTCGCGAGCGCGATCAGCACGAAGACCCTGAGCATCGTGATTGCGCCCAAGCCCACCGCAACCCCGATCTCGCCCCAGCTCAGCTGCGTGACGAGTACGTCGCGGATCTCCCACAGCGCAAGCAGGAGGAGGAGGCCGACCACGCACGTCGCCACGAGGTCGAGGCGCTTGGCGTGCTGCGGGCTCTCGAGGCGCGGCAGCCCGGGAGCGGCGCGGAACGCCGCCCCGAGCTTGCGCCAGGTGCGGCGCAGGAACCTGAGGAAGCGCGCCACCAGGATCGACTTGCCGAGCGCATCGAGCACCCACGAGCGCGGCGGCAGCGCGCCGGGTTCCTGCTCGAAGCGGAACCGGTCGGCCCACGCGACCAGCGGCCGGAAGAGCAGTTGGTCGTAGAGGAGGATGACGATGAGCATCGTCGCGATCGCGTAGCCGACCGCCTTGAAGTTGCTCTCGGCGCTCGCGAGCGCGATGTAGGCGCCCATGCCGGGGAGCGTCACGGTCTTCGCGCCCACCGTGAACGCCTCCGAGGCGACCACGAAGAACCAGCCGCCCGACATCGACATCATCATGTTCCAGACGAGCGGCGGCATCCCGAACGGCACTTCCAGGCGCCAGAAGCGGGCCCAGGCCGAGAGCCGGAAGCTGCGCGCCGCCTCCTCGAGCTCGACCGGCACGGTCCGCAGGCTCTGGTAGAAGCTGAAGGCCATGTTCCAGGCCTGGCTCGTGAAGATCCCGAAGATCGCCGCAAACTCGGCGCCCAGCACTCGCCCCGGGGCGAGCGACATGAAGAAGACGAACGTGACCGAGATGAACCCGAGGATCGGCACCGACTGGAGCACGTCGAGGAGCGGCACGAGAATCCGGCCGGCGCGCGGGCTCTTGGCGGCCCAGGTGGCATAGGTGAACGTGAAGAGGAGCGACAAGAGCATCGCCGCCAGCATCCTGAGCGTGGAGCGCGCGGCGTACTCCGGCAGGTGGCTCGGGTCGAGCGACACCGGGCTCGCCTCGATCGTCGCGAGCGGCGCCAGCACCCCGCGGCTCGCGGCCGCGAGGAACACGAGCAGCCCCACGACCAGCAGCAACGCGATTAGATCAAAGCGCGTCGGCGCGCCGCGGTTCGCGGTACTCCAGGCAGTGGTATTCGGCATGGTGGCGGCGCGTACTAATCGAGGTGGCTCGGTACTGAAACGGCGCCGCAGTCTGACACAATCTGTTTACGGCTCAACCCCCGCGAGGCGGATTTCGGGCCCGCGAATCTAGCGCGCGGCCGGCTTCTCGAAGAGGTAGTGCGCGATGAGCCACTCCGTACCGCCCGCGTAGCCGAAAAGCTCGGCGCAGGCCATGAAGAACACCCGCCAGCGGACGAACCAGCGGCGCGCCCCGTCGGCGCCGTAGGTTTGCGCGAGGATCGGACGGATCAGCGCGGCATTCGCGTCCATGTTGGCGAGCCAGTCATTCGCGGTCCGCTCGTAGTGCCGGCCATCCACGTGCCACTCGTGCTTGAGGCGCAGGTCGTCCTGGAAATGCCCGAGGAGCCCGACGCTCGGCATGAGGCCGCCGGTGAAGAACCAGCGCGCCATCCAGTCCGACTCCGAGCGCACCTCGAACGGGTAGGCGAACTCGCGGTGCGCGAAGATGTGCACGAAGAGGGTACCCGCCGGCGCCAGCCACCCGCCGATCCGGGCGAGGAGTCGCTGGTAGTTGCGCATGTGCTCGAACATCTCGACCGAGACGACACGGTCGAAGACGGTGCCCGAGGGAAACTCGAGCACGTTCGCATCGCAGGTCAGCACCTGGAGGTTCTTGAGGCCGCGCGCGCGGGCGCGCGCCTCGATGGTGCGGCGCTGGCTGCTTGAGTTCGACACCGCCACGATGCGGGCGTTCGGGTAGCGCTCGGCCGTGTAGAGCGACAGCGACCCCCAGCCGCAGCCAAGCTCGAGGATCCGCTCGCCGTCGCTAAGCCTGGCGCGCTGGCAGGTGAGCTCGAGCATGGCTTCCTCGGCCGCGGCGAGCGTCCCGCCGCCTGCGATCGCGCTGGCGGCGCCGGGTTCGGGCAGCGCGTAGTACGCGCACGAGTACTTGCGGTTGGGGCCAAGCACCAGGTCGAAGAACTCGCTCGGCAGCTCGTAGTGTTGCTCGTTGGCCTTTGCCGTGTCGATGGCGATGGCGCTAGAGGCGAGCCGGGCGACGAGCGCAGCGTGATGCGCCGATTGCGCTTCCGGGCCCCCGACCCGCTCCTCGCAGAGCCTTGCGTTGAGCTCGCGGCGGATGCCGGCGCGGATGAGCGCATCGGGGATGAGCCCTGCCTCGAGGAGGCGAAGCGCGAAGCTCATTCCAGTCCCCCCCTGCGCGGGCGCGACCGAACTCTCCGGGCGCGCGCTCATCGGCCTGACTCCGCGCGCCGCGTGAGCAACCGCTCGATCGGTTCGCCGGGCCCAAGGCGCGCAAGTTCCCGCAGCATGAACGCCGACATTGCGATGTTGCCGAGGAGCATGATCGCGATGAACCAGAGGACGCGCCCGAGCGGGCGCTCCTTGTAGCAGACCCAGGCGTAGAACGTGATGAACCCGGCGTAGGCATCGCACAAGGTCGCGATCGTCCAGCCGCGGTCGGGGCTCGTGACGAGCCCGCCCCATTCCCACACGCTCTGGTGCGCCGCCGCCCAGCCGGTCACGGCGAGCATGAGGGCGAGGATCGCGCCAAAGAGGAGCTTCAAGCCTGGCTGCGTCGACATCGGCGATCTCCGGTCACGGGCAGGTCCGAACCCCGCCATGCTGGAGTGATTCGCGGCCGGCCCGTGGGTGGATTCGCCGGGAGGGCGGATCTAGGGCCGCGGCCGGCCGACCACGGTCGAGCGCTTGCCGAGCACCATCAGCACGAACCCGGCGCAGAGTGCGATGACGGGGTCGGTCAGGGTCGCCACGTGCTCGCCGGGCGGGCTTGCGAGCTGGGCCACCTCGATCGCCAGCAGCACCGCCGCGACCAGGATACCGGTCAGGAGCGCCCGTCCGCCCGCTGCGACCAGCAGCCACACGAGCGCGCCGTAGGAAAATGCCTTGCCCGCCAGCAGTGGCAGGTTGAACCCGGTCGTCGTGCCGTGGCTGACGAGGTCGGTGAAGGGCATCACGTGCAGCTCATAGCGCAGCGAACCGAACGTGAACGGCGCGAGGCCGCGGACGATGAGGCCGGCGAGGAGCGCGAGCGCGAGGAGCCTAAGCAGCATGACCTCGGGCAGGCGCGCGACGAGCGGCCACAGCACGAGCGCGAGCGCCCCGCCCACGAGCTCGGCATTGCCGGCCGAGTGCGCGAACCACGTGAACCGCACGATCAGCGTGACGAGTGCGAGGGTGATCATCGCCGGCCACACGAGGCGCGCCCGCGTGAGTGCCCGAAGGAGCGCCCCTGCGATCAGCCAGCCGAGCGCCTGCATCGCCACCGGCTGCCAGCCGGGCCAGCCGGCGGCCAGGTGGCTCGTCCATTCCTCCGCCCAGCGGCGCGGCACGAGGTGCGGCAACCACACGGGCAGGAACGAGCCGAGCCAGGCGAGCAGGAGAGCGGCGCCGACGGGATCGGTCGTGAGCCGCGTGAGGTCGGAGCGCGGCTCGCGCACCTCGCGCGCGTGAAGTGCGAGCCCCGCTGCCGAGCCGAACAGGGCGCCCGAGGTGTTCATCGCCACGTCCGCGAGCGAGGCGACGCGGGTCACGATGAACCACTGGGCGACCTCGACGCTGAGCGAGATCGCGAACCCCGCGAGCATCGCGACCGCGACTTTGCGCGCGCCCGCCCAGTGTTCCGGAAGCGTCAGCGCGAGCGCCGCGCCGAAGGGCGCGTAGAGCAGCACGTTGACGATGAGATCGCCGGGCGGGGAGATGCCCCAGCGCAGCCGCGTGAGGAGCTCAAGCGGTGAATCGAACCCGACGTGCCTCAAGTGAAATGGCTGCAGCGAGCCATAGAGCATCAGGCACAGGATGAACCCGAGCAGCCAGCGGGCCGTGCGTGTCGTTGACCAGTCGCTCATCGCGGGGATTCTCGCACGCCCCCGCGGCCCCGACCGGCCAACGAGTCGTCAGGATGTCGGCAGGTCGACCCGCTCCATGCGCCCGTCGGCGCTCGCGCTGACCGGTCCCGGCGCTGCGTGGATGTAGGCCTCGAGCGCGGCGATGTCGGACATCACCTCGCTCGGATCGGTGGCTTCCCCGAGCACCGGGTAGAAATCGCCGCCGCCGAGCAGGAAGTCGTTGACGGCGACCGTGTAGCGGTGCGCCGGGTCGAGTGGCTGGTTCCTGGCATCCCAGGCCGCGATGACGCGCCGGCCGGGCGCGCGCCTCAGGTCGAACACGTAGCGAAGGCCCGCCGGGCGCAGGTAGCGGGGGACCGCCTCGTGGTGCCCCGACCACTGCTCCTCGAGGAGCGCGAGCACCTGGGCGCCCGTCAGCGTGACGCGCACGATCTTGTTGCCGAACGGCCGCACCGAGTAGAGCGTGCCGAAGGTGATCGGCCCCGCCTCGATGTCGCTCCTGACGCCGCCCGCGTTCACGAACGCGAAGTCGCTGCCCGCCGCGGCACGGTCGGCCTCGGCGACGAGATCCCCGAGCGGCGATTCGCCGGAAGGGGTCTCGGCGCGGGCGAGCGTTGCCGCGGCGACGCCGACGGGGCGCGCGGCAACCGGTGCGATCGCCTTGCTGGCCGCGGCGACCAGCTTCGAGATGCGCTTCACGGGCTCGGCGCCCACGCCGCTGTCGCCGAAGACGAGCGCGATGCGCGCGGACTTCGCGATGACCGTGCCGGTCGCGCGATCAATCGTGAGGTCGATGAGGCTCATGCCGCTGCCGCCGGAGAGCGCTTGCGTCACGAGGGTGAGCTTGCCGTCCTTGAGCGGCACGAGCACGTTGTTGAGCTTGTGGGTGTGGCCGGCGATGATGACGTCGATGCCGCCATCGAGCCCGCGCAGGATGTCGACAAGCCGGCCCTGGACCTCATCGAGCACGAGCGGCGCGACCCATTGGGGCGTGACCGGCGCCTGCAGGCCCTCGTGGATGAGGAGCAGGATGGTCTTGGCGCCCGCGCTTTTAAGCTTCACGACCTCGGCGTTGATCGCCGGGGCCTCCGGCAGGAACTCGAGCTCGGCCACCCGCCCGGCGACGACGAGCCCGGGCGTCTCGGCCGTCACGATGCCGATGATGCCGATCTTGGCACCGTCGAGGTCCACGATCGCCGAGCCCGGCAGGAGCGGCACGTGGCCCTCGCGCCGTGCGACGTTCGCGGCGAGGTAGGGGAGCTTCGTGCCCCGCCAGTCCTGGCCGAGCACCGGGCCGCCCGGATCGCTGCCGCCGTAGAGGAGTCGCTCGAGCTCAGGCGTGCCCCGGTCGAACTCGTGGTTGCCGAGGGTTGCGAGCACGTGGCAGCGCGTCCTCGCCGGACCCGGCGTCGCCGCCCAGCGCGCCGTCAGGCGCGGGCAGTCGCCCTGGTCCTTGGTGAGCTCGTTCAGGAACGCCATCGTCGGCTCATCGCGCAGGAGCCCGGACACCGGCGGGCTCGCGCCGATCGAGTCACCGGCGAACAGGAGCAGCGTGTGCTTGGAGTCGGCACTCGCGGCGGCGATGTAGGCGGCGAGTACGGCGGCACCGCCGAGCTGCCGTGTCTTGCCGCCGAGCTCGCTCGGCCGCGTCAGGAGTTCGCCGTGGAAGTCGTTGATGCCGAGGACGCGGATGAACACGGGGTCGGTCGCAAGCGCCGGGGCATGCCAGCCGACGACCGCCTGCGTCTCGAGCTCGCGGATGAACTCCTCGTTGGTCTGCGCGCTTGCGCGGCCGCCGGCGAGGAGAGCCAGGGCGAGCGTCGCGAACGCGCGCGGCAGGCGGGAGTGGGGCGGTCGATCACTCATGGAATCGAGTCTCCTTGCGCACCGCGGCGGGGGCCACCGCGATCTGCCTGACCGACGCGTCAATATCCGCTAAGGTGCCGGCGACCCCACGAGGACGCAGGCGTGCTCACCGCAATCGTTCAATGGTACCTCGGCGCCCTGGAAGCAGGCGGCTACTGGCTGGTGGCGCTGCTGATGGCGCTCGAGAGCTCGATCGTGCCGCTGCCGTCCGAGGTCGTCATACCGCCCGCCGCGCACCTCGCCGTCACGACCGGGCGCATGAGCCTCACCGGCATCGTCATCGCCGGCGCCCTCGGCTCCTGGGTCGGCGCGAGCGCGATGTACTGGGTCGCGCGTCTGCTCGGCCGGCCGCTCCTCGTGCGGTACGGACGGTACGTGCGCATCACGCCTGCCACCATTGCCGCCGCCGAGGACTGGTCGGCCGAGTTCGGCGTGTTCGGTGCGTTCGTGGCGCGGTTCCTTCCCGTGATCCGCCACCTCATCGGCATCCCCGCCGGCATCATCAGGATAGGCTTCGGCTGGTACAGCCTCGCGACGCTCGCAGGCTCCGCGATCTGGACCGCGGTCCTTTGCTACGTCGGCGTGAAGGCGGGCCAGGACCCGGCGCTTCTCGCGGGCGACCTCCACCGGATCACGCTGTGGCTCATCGGCGCGATCGCGGTGCTGGGCGCGCTCTATTGGGTGTTCGTCTACCGCTACATGCGAAGCCGCACACGTTGACCTCGCTCAGCGGCGCGGCCGCGCGCGCGCGGTGGGCTCCGCGTCGTTGGGGTCCTCGGGCCAGTAGTGCTTCGGGTAGCGTCCCTTCAATTCCTTGCGCACCTCCGCATAGCCGCGCGCCCAGAAGCTCTTGAGGTCGCGCGTGACCTGCACCGGCCGCCCGGCCGGCGAGAGCAGCTCGATCGTGAGCGGCACGGAGCCGGCGACTGTCGGCGTCTCCTTGAGCCCGAACATCTCCTGCAGCCGCACCGCGACGGTCGGCGCCGCGCCCGAGTAGTCGATCGCGATCGAGGAGCCGCTCGGCACCGTGAGGTGGGTCGGCGCGAGCCGCTCGAGCTTTTGCAGGAGCGACCGGTCGAGGCGCGCCTTCAGCGCGTCCAGGAGGTCGAGCCGCGCGAGGTGATCGCGGCGCGTGATGCCCCCGAGGTAGGGTTCGAGCCACTCCGGCAGCGTCGCGAGCAGCGCGGTGTCGGAGAGATCCGGCCACTCGCTCGTCGCTGCCGCGTCGGGGCCGCGCAGGAACGCGACGCGCGAGCGGAGCGATTGCGCCGCGCGCGTCCAGGGTAGCGCCGCGAGGCCAAGTTCCCGGACGCCCTCGAGCATGGCGGCCGTCAGGAGCTCGGGCTCGGCATTGGGAAGCGCCGCCTCGGCGAGGACGAGGGCGCCCAGGCGCTCCTCGCGCCGCGCAACGATGGCCGAGTCGCGCTTGTGCCACTCGACGCGATCGGCGCGCGTGATGCGCCCGCCCTGAGTCGCGAGGATTCCGGCGCGGGTGATGGGCGCGGCGAGCTGAATGCGCGCCTCGCGCTCGCCGCCATCGAGCGTCGCCGCGACCAGGAATTCGTGGCGCGAGAGCGCGTCGGGACCGGGGAAGGCGGCGCCGCGCCCGTTGGCGAGCAGGTAGCGGCCCGTCTCGCCGCGCTGCCGGGCAATCCGGTCGGGGTAGGCGAGCGCGAGGAGGGCGCCTGCGTCGGCGTCCCCGACCGCAGGCTCGACCGGCGCGAGGCGCTGGCCTGCCTCGAGCTCGCCTCGCCAGCCGGCGGCCAGGCGCCGGCAGCGCTCGAGCGCGCCGCGATCGGCCTCGAGCCCGGCGACGGCCCGGCCGCCCACGAGCTCGAGGCGCTTGCCGATGTCAGCATCGCGCTCACCGGGCCGCGTGCGGGCAATGTCGCGTTCGCTGAGGAGTGCCGCGAGTTCCGCCGCCATCACTCGCGCCGCGCCAGCGGCGCCGAGCAGCATCCGCGCGAGCCTGGGGTGCAGTCCCATCGCGGCCATGCGCCGGCCCGCCGGCGTCGGCCGGCCGCCTCGCTCGAGCGCGCCGAGCTCAACGAGCAGCTCCTCGGCCTGCGCGAGGTGCGCGGCCGGCGGCGGGTCGAGCCAGGCGAGCGCGGAGGCGCTCGTGCCCCAGCAGGCGAGGTCGAGTGCCAGCGAAGCGAGGTCGGTCTCGAGGATCTCGGGCGTTGCAGTGGCGAGGAGCTGGCGCTCGGCGGCCTCGGTGTAGAGCCGGTAGCAGACGCCGGGCCTGAGCCGTCCCGCGCGGCCGCGGCGCTGCTCGGCCTCGGCGAGCGATACGGGCAGCGTCGCCAAGCGACTCATGCCGGTCGCAGGATCGAATCGCGCCCGGCGCGAAAGCCCGGAGTCGACGACGATCGTGACGCCCTCGATCGTCAGCGAGGTCTCGGCGATGCTGGTCGCGAGCACGACCTTGCGCTGGCCGGGACCTGCGGGCGCGAGCGCCCGGTCCTGAGCGTCGGGAGCGAGCTCGCCAAAGAGCGGCGCCACGCGCGTACCGGCCGGCAACTCTCCCTCGTTGAGCGCGCGCTCGAGGCGGCGGATCTCGGCGGCGCCCGGCAGGAACACGAGTGCATCGCCTGGCTGCTCCTCGAGCGCGCGCCGCACGGTCGCGGCGAGCTCGCGCTCGAGGTGATCGGGCGCGCGGCGGGCGTGGCGCACCTCGACCTCGAACAGCTTCCCAAGGCTTGTCACGCGCGGCACGCCGCCGAGGAGCGCGGCGACCGCCGCGCCATCGAGCGTCGCCGACATGGCGAGGAGCTTCAGGTCACTCCTTAAGTTTCGCTGCGCGTCGAGGCAGAGCGCGAGACCGAGGTCGGCGTTGAGGCTGCGCTCGTGGAACTCATCGAAGATCACGAGCCCCGTGCCCTCGAGCGCCGGATCCTCCTGCAGCATCCGCCCGAGCACGCCTTCGGTGACGACCTCGATGCGCGTCCTGGCACTGACGCGCGTGTCGAGTCGCATGCGGTAGCCGACCCGCTCGCCGACGGGCTCGCCGAGCGTCTCGGCCATGCGCCGCGCGACCGCGCGCGCGGCCAGGCGGCGGGGCTCGAGCATGACGATGCGCCGCCCGAAGAGCCAGTCGGCATCGAGGAGCGCCAGCGGGACAACGGTGCTCTTGCCGGCGCCGGGCGGGGCCTCGAGCACCGCGCCCCGGTGCGACGCGAGCGCGCCGAGGAGCTCATCGAGCACCGCGCCTATCGGCAGGGCCGGCAGCCTCGCCGCGCTCACGCTGCCCGGGGCGTCAGGTTGCGAACTGGAGCCGTCGGTGCAGCTGGCCGCGCAGGAGCCACAGCGACGCCGCGAGCTGGATTCCAACCGTCGCAACCGACAGGTACCAGACGTGTTCGATCCGGAACCACGGCTGCGCCGACATCCACAGCACCGGCAGCGCGAAGGTGGCGAGGCGTGTGCCGCTCGAGTAGATGGAAGGCCAGGTGTTGCCGAGCGCCTGGAACATGCCGGAGCAGGTGAAGACGAGTCCCGACATCACGAAGTTCCAGCTCACCATCCTGAGGAACCCGACGCCGACCTCGATCGCGCGAGGCCCGGCGGCGAAGATCGCGACCAGCCGCGGGGCGCTCCACCAGCAGAACACCGCGAGCGCCGCCATCGTCACGGCGCCTAAGAGCGCCGCGTCCCAGAACGTGCGCCTGACGCGCGCGGCGTTCCTGGCGCCGTAGTTCTGGCCGGCTACCGGTGCGACGGCGAAGGAGATCGCCATCGCCGGCAGGAACACCGCCTGCATGACCCTGACGCCGACCCCGAAGCCCGCCTGCGCATCCGCGCCGAACTGCTGGATCACGCCGTAGATCACGCTCGTGTACACGAACATGAGCCCGAACTCACCGCCCGCCGGGAAGCCGATGTTGAGGATCTGCTTCCAGGTCGCGAGCCTCGGCCGCCACAGGTCGCGGTGGAAGGCGACGTATTTCTCGAGCCGGAAGAAGTAGACGCTGAGGAGCACAACGCCCGCCGCGACCGCGAGCGAGCTCGCGAGCCCGGCGC
The DNA here is from genome assembly GCA_025356075.1 of Pseudomonadota bacterium. Taxonomy (GTDB): domain Bacteria; phylum Pseudomonadota; class Gammaproteobacteria; order Steroidobacterales; family Steroidobacteraceae; genus CAIKZZ01. Next base: position 98,840 of record JANXUT010000044.1, read on the forward strand.
CTGCGACGCCGAGCGGGTGGCCGGTGCCGATGCCGGCGATGAGCACCGGCGCGAGGATGATGTTGAGCACGACCGTGAGGATCTGCACGACGAACGTCGGCGCCACTATCCCTGTGCCGCGCAGCGCCGAGCTCATCGAGACGATCGCGAACTGGAGCGCAAGCCCCGGCACGAACCACATCAGGTACGTCGTGCCCGCCGCGATCACCGCCGGGTCGGCCGCGAGCGCATGCATGTAGGGCCCGGCGAGCGCGAAGCCGCCGACGAGCGCGATCAGTGAGCACGCCGCCGCGAGCACGAGCGATTGGTTGAAGATGAGGTTCGCGGCCGGCTGGTCCTTCGCGCCCACCGCGTGGGAAATCAGCGCCACCGAGCCCACGCTCAGCATCTGCGCGAGCGCCATGATCGCCATCATGAAGTTGCTGGCGGCGCCGACGCCGGCGATCGCGTCGTTGCCGAGCCTCGCGACGAAGTAGAGGTCGACGAAGATGTAGGCCGTCTGCACCAGCATGCCGATGGCCATCGGTAGCGCCATCACGATGAGGTGCTTGGTGATCGAGCCCTGAGTCAGGTCTTTCATCTAGTTCGCCTGGATGCCGTAGCGGTACGGATCGGACGGATCGAGGAGGAGGGTCGCCTCGGCGGTCACGAACGCCTCGCCGCTGATCGTCGGGACGATCGTGTCGCCCTCGATCTCGACGCTGCCCTCGAAGACGCTGCCGATGATGCTTTCCTGGCGCCAGCGGCCGCCGGGCCTGAGTTTCCCGTCGGCCACCAGGCACGCGAGCTTGGCGCTCGTGCCGGTGCCGCACGGGCTGCGGTCGTAGGCCTTGCCCGGGCAGAGCACGAAGTTGCGCGCGTCGGTGTCGGGACCGACGCCCGGACCAAAGAGCTCGATGTGGTCGATGTGACCCTGGTCGGCGCCGGTGATGCCGGCGGCCTCGAGCGCGAGGCGGATGCGCCAGCTGAAGTCGGTGAGCGCCTCGACGTTCCTGAGCTCCAGTTCCTGGCCGTGGTCGGCGCACAGGTAGAACCAGTTGCCGCCCCAGGCGATGTCGCCGCTGACGCGGCCGTGGCCGGGCACCTCGACGGCTACCTTGGTCGCGTAGCGGTACGAGGGCACGTTCCTGACCGACACGCGGCCGGAGGCGTGCAGCTCCGTCGTCACGGTACCGACCGGCGTCTCGATGCGGTGGCAGCCGGGCTTCAGGCGCCCGAGCCAGGCGAGCGTCGTCACGAGGCCGATCGTCCCGTGGCCGCACATGCCGAGGTAGCCGACGTTGTTGAAGAAGATGACGCCGGCGCTCGAGCCGGGATCGAGCGGCGGGGTCAGCAGCGCGCCGACCAGCACGTCGGCGCCGCGCGGCTCGTTGCAGACCGCGGCGCGAAAGCCCTCGTGGTCGCGCTTGAGGACTTCGACGCGCGCGGCGAGCGAGCCTGTGAGCTCGGGCCCGCCTTCAACGACGAGGCGAGTCGGCTCGCCGCCGGTGTGCGAATCAACGACGCGGATGCGCTGCACCTCAGCTCACCCGCGAGGCGTCTGCGGCTTCACGTCGCCGCAGTCGGCGCCGAGCCACTTGCCCTTGATGTCGAGGTGGTGGCTCATCGTGTGGGAGCCCGCCACGGTCGTAAGCTCGAGCGACCCCTGCATCGTCTCGGGGGTCGCGAGCGTCCACTTGAACGTGCCGGTCGAGCTCGCCGCGGTGGGACCCATGTTCTTGCACTCCATTTGCATCTCCATCGAGGTCGCGGTCTGCGCGACGATCGTGTGCGTGCAGGCCTTGGTGTGCTCATCGTCCTGGAAGAGGTGGTCGAGCGAGGCCTGGGTGACGCACTGCTTTGTCGTGTGACCGCCCGTCTCGCGCGAATGCTGCGAGCCCTCGAGGCGCGCGCGCGCCTCCGGCGGCAGCTTCGCGAGCACCTCCGGCGGCAGCACCGGCTGGGCGCCCGGCTGGGACTCGTGGGAGATCTCCCACAGGCCAAGCTTCACGGCCGGGTGGTCGGCGGCGAGCGCGAGCAGGGGCAGGAGGCACGCGGCGGCGCCGAGGCGCAGGGGGTTCGACATGGGGTTCTCCGGGTGGCGGGCCGTGCCACCCGGGGATCCTGCCGCATCCCGGCGCCGCTTGCCAAGGGGCTGGCCGGGCGTGCCGCCGCGCCGGTCGGAGCGGCTGACCCGGCCGCAGGGCCGGGCGGACGGACGGGCGTTGAAACGCCCGTCGCCGGCCCCCATGCAGGTTCGAAGCGCGGCACCTTAGCGCCGCCACCAGGAATCTCCATGACCGATCCGAGCGTTGAGCCGATCCCCGTCCTCGAAGCCGCCGCCGCGACGGCGGCGCCCAAGGAGGACGTGCTGATCATCCTGCCCGTGCGCAACATGGTGCTCTTTCCGGGCGTCGTCGCGCCGCTCAGCATCTTCCGCGAGAAGACCATCGCCGGCGCGCAGGAAGCGGCGCGGACCGAGCGCAAGATCGGGCTCCTCCTGCAGCGCCAGCCCGACATCGAGGATCCGACGCCTGCGGACCTGCACCCGATCGGAACGGTGGCGGGGATCCTGCGTTACGTGACCAACGCCCAAGGCGTGCACCAGCTCGTCGTCGAGGGCGAGCGGCGCTTCCGTGTACTCGATTTCCAGCCGGGCCTGCCCTTCCACCTCGCGCGGGTCGAGTACCTGCCGCCCAGCAACGCAACCGGCGCCGACATCGAGGCGCGGGCGCTCACCTTGAAGCGCCTCGCGCGCTCGGCGCTCGAGCTCCTGCCGGCGGTGCCGGCGGAGCTCGCGAGCGCGCTCAACTCCGCCGAGTCGCCCGAGCTCCTCGCGGATCTCATCGCGAGCTTTCTCGACATCAAGCCCGCCGACAAGCAGGTGCTGCTCGAGACGACCGACCTGCGCACGCGCCTTGAGCGCGTTGCGACGCTCGTCGCGCAGCGCCTCGAGGTCTTGAAGCTCTCCAAGCAGATGGAGGACAAGACGCGCGAGTCGATCGACGGCAAGCAGCGCGAGATGCTGCTCCGGGAGCAGCTCAAGCAGATCCAGCACGAGCTCGGCGAGGACGGCGGGGGTGCCGAGTCGCTCGCCGAACTCAAGGCCGCGATCGAGGCCGCCGGGCTTCCGACGGAGACGCTCGAGCAGGTCCGCAAGGAACTGAAGCGTCTCGAGCGGATGCCGGAGCAGGGCGCCGAATACTCGATGCTGCACGCCTACCTCGAGCTCGTCGCGGCACTGCCGTGGGCGAAGCTCGAGGAGGAGCGCATCGACATCGGCCAGGCGCGCGCCGTCCTCGAGAATGACCACTACGGCCTCGACAAGATCAAGAAGCGGATCCTCGAGTACCTCGCCGTCAGGAAGCTCAATCCGAACGGCCGCAGTCCGATCCTGTGCTTCGTCGGTCCCCCCGGCGTCGGCAAGACCTCGCTCGGCCAGTCGATCGCGCGCGCGGTCGGGCTCAAGTTCCAGCGCGTCTCGCTCGGCGGCACGCACGACGAGGCCGAGATCCGCGGTCACCGGCGCACCTACGTGGGCGCGCTGCCCGGCGTCATCCTGCAGGCGATCCGCAAGGCCGGCGCCAGGAACGCGGTCCTCATGCTCGATGAGATCGACAAGCTCGGCCGCAGCTTCCAGGGCGACCCGGCGGCCGCGCTCCTCGAGGTGCTCGACCCCGAGCAGAACTCGACCTTTCGCGACAACTACCTCGCGGCGCCCTTCGACCTCTCGAAGGTGCTCTTCATCGCGACGGCGAACCAGCTCGACACGATTCCGGGGCCGCTGCGCGATCGCATGGAGATCATCGAGCTCACCGGCTACACCGAGGATGAGAAGGTCGAGATCGCCACGCGCTACCTCGTGAAGCGCCAGCTCGAGGCGAATGGCCTCAAGCCCGAGCAGATCGAGATCACCGAGGACGCGCTGCGGCACGCGGCGCGCGACTACACGCGCGAGGCGGGCTGCCGCCACCTCGAGCGCGAGATCGGGGCGCTGTTCAGGAACGCCGCCGTCAAGATCGCCTCGGGCGCGGTCGCGAACGTGCACATCGATGCGGCGGAGGTCGAGAAGATCCTCGGCAGCCCGCGCTTCGAGAACGAGGTCGCGATGCGGGTCAGCGTGCCCGGCGTCGCGACCGGGCTCGCGTGGACGCCGGTCGGTGGCGACATTCTCTTCATCGAGGCGACGCGCACGCCAGGCTCCGGCCGGCTCATCCTCACCGGCCAGCTCGGCGATGTGATGAAGGAAAGCGCGCAGGCGGCGCTGTCGCTCGTGAAGGCGAACGCAGAGGGGCTTGGCTTCGACCCGGCGCTGTTCGAGAAGAGCGACATCCACATCCACGTGCCGGCGGGCGCAATCCCGAAGGACGGGCCGAGCGCGGGGGTCTCGATGTACACCGCGCTCGTGTCGCTCTTGACGAAACGCGTGGTGCGGGCCGACATCGCGATGACCGGCGAGATCTCGCTGCGCGGCCTCGTGCTCCCGATCGGCGGCGTCAAGGAGAAGACCATCGCGGCGGCGCGGGCCGGCATCCGCACGGTCATCCTGCCGGCGCGCAACCGGAAGGACCTCGAGGACATCCCGGCGAGCGTGCGCTCGCTCGTCGAGTTCCATTTCGCCGAGCGCGTCGATGAAGTGATCCGCCTCGCGCTCGCGGTAACTCCCGAGGCGCCGCTCGCGGCGGAGCCTCAGCGGGAGGCGGCCGCGACGACCTGAGGGAACCAGGACGTTCGCGGCGCCTGGGCTCGGATAGACTGAAGCCCATGCGCGCCGCTGGCCTCGTGCTCATCGGACTGACCCTCATCGCCGCGTGCGCGGGACCACCGCCGCGCCCGGTGCCGGCCGAACGGGAAGCAGTGCCGGCACCGGCACCGGCACCGGCGCCGACCGAGGGCGCGGTGCTCGGCGCCAGGGTCGCATCGCTCGCGCGCGGCTTCATCGGCAGGCCCTATCGCTACGGCGGCGACACACCGGCGGGCTTCGACTGCAGCGGCCTCGTCTACTACGTCTACCGGAGCCTCGGCGTCGCGGTGCCGCGCACGGCCGCCGAGCAGCGCGCGAGCGTCAGTCGAATCCCGGCGGATGCGCTCCTGCCGGGCGATCTCGTGTTCTTCTATACGCCCGAGGATCACGTCGGCATCTACCTGGGCGGCAGCGAGTTCGTGCACGCGCCGGCATCGGGGCGCCTCGTCGAGCGGGCCCGTCTCGACTCGCCGTTCTTCATCCTCGGCTTCGCGGGCGCGGGGCGCATCGCCACACCGTGACGCCGCGCACGCTTGAGGCGGCGGCTGTCAACTGAACCCCGCGCCCGGCGTTTGAGCGAAGGACACCCAGGGGGGCGACCGTGACCGCCGATGCCGCGACCAATGCCGCGATCGCCGCCAACCGATTTGGGCTCGGTGCGAAGCCTGGCGAGCTCGTCGCGCTCGCGGGCGATCCGCGCGGCTGGCTGATCGGGCAGCTCGCGGGGCCGTACCGGGTGCCGGAGCAGCTCGCGGGACTCGCCTCCGGCCGCGAGGTGCTCGCCACCTACTTCGCCGCGCGCGAGGCGCGGGAAGCCGCGCGCAAGGCCGCGAAGGGCGGCGACCCCGTCAAGGAGCTCGTCGATGGCGTGCGCGAGCAGCTCCTGCCGCACTACCTGGCGCAGGCCGCCGCGCGCACCCGCCTCGCGCTCGCGAGCCCGGAGTCGTTCCGCGAGCGCCTCGTGCACTTCTGGAGCAACCACTTCGCGGTCTCGATCGACAAGCCGATTTGCTTGGGCACCGCCGGCGCCCTCGAGAACGAGGCGATCCGCCCGCACATCGCGGGGCGCTTCATCGACCTCCTGCTCGCCGTCGAGACGCACCCGGCGATGGTCACCTACCTCGACAACCAGCAGTCGGTGGGCCCCAACTCCGAGTTCGCCACGCGCGCGCACCGCCGCGGGCACTTCCAGAGCGCGCAACCTAAGAACCGCATCGGCCTCAACGAGAACCTGGCGCGCGAGATCCTCGAGCTGCACACGCTCGGCGTCGACGGCGGCTACACGCAAGGCGACGTCACGAGCTTCGCCCAGGTCATCACCGGCTGGTCGGTCGGCGGCGGCAAGGGCCGGCTCGCCGAGGGCGAGCCGGGTACGTTCGTGTTCCGACGCCAGGTGCACGAGCCCGGCTCGAAGACGGTGCTCGGCCGGCGCTACGCCGACGGCGGATTCGAGCAGGGCGAGCGCGTGCTCAACGACCTCGCCCGCCATCCGTCGACGGCCCGGCACCTCGCAACCAAGCTCGCGCGCCACTTCGTCAGCGACGAGCCCTCGCCCGCGCTCGTCGATCGACTGGCCAAGGCCTACAGCGCGAGCGAGGGCAACCTGAACGCCCTCTACAAGGCGCTCGTCTCGGCGGATGAGGCGTGGGGTGTCGAGTCGCGCAAGTTCAAGACGCCCGCGGATTTCGTCCAGTCGGCGTTTCGCGCGCTCGAGGTGGAGCCGAAGGACACGAAGAAGCTCCTCTCTGGCGTCGAGCTCCTCGGCCAGCGCAACTGGAGCCCGGGTTCCCCCGCCGGCTGGCCCGACCGCCAGGCCGACTGGGACGGCGCCGATGCGCTCATGAAGCGGGTGGAGTGGAGCGTCGCGCTCGCCGAGCGTGTCGGCAACGCGCACTCGGCCATCGCGACGGCGGACGTGGCGCTCGGGCCCCTCGCCGGCGAGCACACGCGCACGGCGCTTGCGCGCGCCTCCTCGGGCTCGCAGGCGCTCACGCTTCTCCTGATGAGCCCCGAGTTCCAGCGGAGATGACCATGGCCACTCGTCGCGCGTTCCTGAATGCGGGTCTGAGACTCGGTGTCGGCGCGACGCTCGCCGCGGCGCTCCCCGGCGTCAGTTTCGCCGCCGCGCCGGGTGCCCGGCCACTCATCGTCGTGATCCTGCGCGGCGCGCTCGACGGGCTTGGCGTCGCGCCGCCGTACGGTGATCCCGACTACGGCAACGCACGCGGCGCGATCGCGATCGCGCGTCCGGGGGGCGCCAAGGGCGCGCTCGACCTCGACGGCTTCTTCGGCCTGCATCCGGCGCTGCCGCTGCTGCACGCGCGCCATCGCGCGGGCGAGCTCATCGTCGTGCATGCGACGGCCTCGGGCTATCGCGAGCGCTCGCACTTCGACGGCCAGAACGTGCTCGAGAACGGCGGCGACAAGCCCTCCGGCACGGCGAGCGGCTGGCTCAACCGCGCGCTCGGTGCGACGAACGGCGCCGTCACGGGGCTCGCGCTCGGCCAGAACGTGCCACTCGTGCTGCGTGGCCCGGTGCCCGTCGGCTCGTGGGCGCCCTCGAGCCTGCCGGACGTCGAGCCCGAGCTCCTCGAGCGCCTGAGGGATCTTTATTCAAACGACGCCCCGCTCGCGGCGCGGCTCGATGAGGGCACGCGCATCGATGCGCTCGCCGAGGGGGAGATGGCCGGCGATGGCGATACGATGCGCCGCGCCAAGGGCCGCGGCATCGAGCGCCTCAAGGCCATCGCCGAGACCGCGGGGCGCATGCTTGCCTCGCCCGACGGGCCGAGGGTCGCCGTGTTCGATGCCGGCGGCTGGGACACGCACGCCGGCGAGGGCGGTGCCGAGGGCCAGCTCGCCGGCCGGCTCGGCGGGCTCGACAAGGTGCTCGATGCGCTTCGCACCGGACTTGGGAGCGAGTGGTCGCGCACGGCCGTGCTCGTCTGCACGGAGTTTGGCCGCACGGTCGAGGTCAACGGTACGCGCGGCACCGACCATGGCACTGGTGCGGCGGCGTTCGTGGTCGGCGGCGCCGTGCGCGGCCGCGTGATCGCCGACTGGCCGGGCCTCGCCACCCGCCATCGCTACGAGGGCCGGGACTTGAAGCCCACCACCGACCTGCGCTCGATCGCGAAGGGATTGCTGCTCGCGCAGCTCGCTCTCCCCGAGCGTGCGCTCGCAGAGGTGTTCCCGGGGACGGAGTCGGCGCGCCCTACCCGCGATCTCGTGCGCGGCTAGGCGCGCGGCGCCACCTCAGAGCACCGGGTGCGTGTCGCCCGGCAGCATGGACTTGCGCACCAGCGGGATCGGCGGCCCGCCGTAGGACAGGAACTTGTCGTGGAACGCCTTCCAGCAGCTCTCGCCGCCGCGCGCCTCGCAGTAGTCGGTGCGAAGCCTGCGGATCATCAGTTTGCCGAGCGTGTAGTTGAGGTAGCCGGGATCGTAGGTGCCGCGTGCCGCCTGCTGGCGCGCGGTGCCGGAGTCCTGGAACGCCTGGTCGCGAAAGAGCGCCTCCGACTCGGCGACGGTCATGCCCTTCGTGTGCATGCCGATCGAGGAGAGGAACCTGGCATCGCGCAGCAGCGCATTCGACAGCTGCCCGATGTGCGTCTCGGGATCGGCCTTCAGGCCCTTCTCCCACATCAGCTCCTCGCCGTAATGCGCCCAGCCTTCGGCGTAGGCGTAGCCGACGAACAGGCTCGCCAGCTTCGAGGGAACCCGGTTCGCCCACATGAACTGCAGGAAATGCCCCGGCCACACCTCGTGCGCGGTCGTGAACCGCAGATGCGCCTCGCCCGGGACGTAGGCAGCCTGCTCGGCCGCTGACCACGAGGGGTCTGGCGGCGCGATGTAGTAGACCGACGGCAGGTTCTTCTCGTAGGGACCGGGCGTGTCGATGTAGGCGCCGTTCTGGCGGTTGAAGGGCGGCGCCTCCTCGACCTCGGCCTGCTCAGGGCCCGGGATCGTGACAATGTCCTTGTCGATGATGAATTGCCGGAGGCCCGCGAGCTGCGCGCGGGCGCCTGCGACCGCGCCGCCCGCCGGCTTGTGGGCGGCGACGCGTTCGGTGCAGCGCTTGAGCGTCGTGCCAGGGGCGTACCCGGCGCATGCTTCCTTGAGCGCCGCGAGATTGCGGGCAAGGTCGGCGCGGCCGGCGGCCTCGAGGTCCGCGAGCGGCACGTCGACGCGCTCGGTCATGTGCAGCATCGCCGCGTAGCGCTCAGGTCCCAGCGGATCCGGGCCCGTCGCGTTCGGCTGCTCGCCTTTCAGCCACTCCGCGAGTCCATCGAGCGCCCTGGCGGCGGGCTCGATCGCGGCGTTGAGGTCCGCCTTCAGCTTCGGGTCGGTGATGCTCTTGAACGCCTCCGGGACGCTCGTGCGATAGAAGTCGGCGAGGCCGCCGAAGCCCGCGACGCCGAGCTTGATGTAGGTGGCGGGCATCGGCGTTCTTAGGTTCTTGCGGATGTCGGGCGCGACGCGGACGACGGATGCGGCGTACTTGATGAAAGCGCGGGCCCGCACCTCGGGCGTCGCGTAGGGGCGCACGACGTAGGTCGAGGGGTCGAGCGAATCCCCGCCGTCGCCCATGCCGAGGTAGAAGGCGGGGTTGCGAAAGGGCGCATCGGCTGCATCGCGCCAGAAGATCTCGCGGTCGATGCGGGTCAGGAGGTACTCGCGCTCGAAGCGCTGCGCGTCGTCGAGGCTCGCGTCGGGGAACGCCGTCACGCGCTCGCGGAATGCCTGCAGCCGCGCCACTTCGGCATGGATGCCGGCCGCCGACCAGTCGGGCAACCCACCGTCGAATTCGTGCCGGCCGACGGCGGCGGCGACCTGCGGATGAGCCTTGAAGAACGATTCGATGTACTCATCGACGAGCGCCGGCCAGGCGGGCGCGGCGGCGGCGGGTGCCGGGGGGGCGGGCGCCTTGGGCTCGCAGCCAGCGAGGAGCGCGAGGCAGCCGAGGAGGCAAGCTGCGCCAACGGCGCGCCCGCGGGACGGCTGGATGCTCATGGAGACCGCCGAAAAACGAGGCGTGAAGCGTGGCGGGCGCTGCCGCCAAAGGCAAGTCTCGGCCGGCCGAGGGGCGCGTGCGACACTTGCCGACCGTGTGGTATCCGCTCCTTCGGCCGGCCCTCTTCGCGCTCGATCCGGAGCGCGCCCACCGCATCGCGCTCGAGGCGTTTCGCCTCGCCGGCCGAGGCTACCGGACTGGCGCGGCGACGGCGCCCGTCGAGTGCATGGGATTGCACTTTCCGAACCGGCTCGGCCTCGCGGCGGGCTTTGACAAGAACGCGACCGCCGTCGATGGGCTCGGCCGGCTCGGCTTTGGCTTCATCGAGGTCGGCACGGTCACGCCGCGGCCGCAGGCGGGACAGCCGCGGCCGCGCCTGTTCCGGCTACCGGCGACGGGCGCGCTCGTCAACCGCCTCGGCTTTCCGAACGATGGCGCCGAGGCCGTCGCCGCGCGCCTTCGGCACCGTCGCTACCGCGGCATCGTCGGCATCAACATCGGCAAGAACGCGGCGACCCCACTTGAGCGGGCGGTCGATGATTACGTGCTGGCGCTTCGGCTGCTCGGCGGCGTCGCCGACTACGTCGCGATCAACGTCTCATCACCCAACACGCCGGCGCTTCGGGAGCTGCAGGCACGGGCGCACCTCGAACCCCTCCTGAGCGCGCTCCTCGCCGAGCGGCTGCGCCTGGGCAGACGACACCTGCCGCTCCTCCTCAAGATCTCGCCCGACCTCACCGCCCCCGAACTCGCCGAGATCGCAGCGCTCGTGCGCACGCTGCCGCTTGAGGGCGTCATCGCGACAAACACGACGCTCGGGCGCGCCGGGCTCGACGTCGCGGTCCCGGCCGGGGGCTTGAGCGGCCGTCCGCTCAAGGCGCTCGCGCGGGGCGTTGTGTCCGCACTCCGGTCGCTGCTCGGGCCCGACTTCACGATCATCGGGGTCGGCGGCGTCGATTCCGGTGCCGCGGCCCTCGACTTGAGGCGCGCCGGCGCGGATCTCGTGGCGCTCTACACGGGGCTCGTCTACCGCGGACCCGCGCTCGTCCGCGACGCCTTGCGCGCGCTCGGCGACGGTGAGAGGGCGAGCGAGTAGATCGCGTAGGGCACGCCGAACCGGTCCGGGATCGATCGCTCCAGCACGAATCCGAGCCGCTGGTAGAGCGGCAGCGCCACCTTCATCGCGGGGCTCGTGTGCAGCCCGAGCACGCTCGCGCCATCGCGGCGGGCGCGGGCGATACACTCGAGCGTGAGGCCCCGCCCGACGCCACGGCCACGGGCCGCGGGCCGGACGGAGAGGAGGCGCACGAGCCCCCACTCGGGCGGGAACAGGGGCTCGCGCTTGGCGCCGGGCGGGGCGTAGCCGACGAGCCCGACGAGCTCGCCCGCCTCGAGCGCGACGATGAGTTCAAGCTCGCTCGCCAGGCTCGCGATGCCGGCGAGGCGTCCGGCGAGCGCCTGCCAGCCCTCGAACACGTCGGCGAACTCCGCCCACGCCTCGAGGACGACCTGCCGCGCAGGCGCCGCATCGGCGGCTTCGAAGTTCCGGAGGAGGAGTGTCAGCGGCCGTCTCCGTGCGCGGCGGGAGGCGGGATTTTACTTCCCGGCGGTCCCGGCGGGTGCCGGCGGAGGTTGGCCAACCGGCCCCGGCCCGCCCTATCATGCGAAGGTACCCGCGGCGGACGCCGGGTCCGGGGTCGGGGCGATACCAGATGGGGCGGGGCCGGACACATCGGAGACGCACATGCAGCACGCCGTACGTAGCTACTTGAAGGCTCTGGAAGCGGGCGATTCGGACAAGGCGGGGGCGCTCTTCACGCCGGATGGCTGGGTGCAGTCGCCGTTCCTCGGCCGCCTGCCGGTGCGATCCTTCGTCCGCAAGGTCGCCGATTCCTCGAGCGGCGCGCACCTGACGGTGCACGACGTGCTGGTGAGCGCGGAGGGCAACCTGCGCGCGGTCGCCTACTACGAGTACGACTGGTCGCTCAAGGACGGCTCGCGGGTGTCCTTCGACTGCGCGGATGTCTTCAACTTCGACCCCGAATCCGGCCACATCGCCTCGATCGTCCTTGTCTACGACACGCACCCCGTGCGCGGCGTCGTCGAGACCAAGTACCCCTGAGGGGACGGCGGGGCGCCCCCTTGCCCGGCCGCTTTGCGAGGGTGCCGGGAGGCCGGTGGGGCCCCCCCGGCCCGCGCCACGCACGGCGCCCCGAATTAAGTGTGCTTCATACTCGTATCGTTGGGCCGCCGCCGCCGCAACATTGGCAGGTGACGCCCGCGAGGGCGCAAAGCCCGACTGTTGAACTCTGGAGGTCATGATTCATGTTTAAGAAGCTCGCCCTGCTCGCCGCTGCTTTGACGCTCACGTTCCCGGCCTTCGCCGCGGACACCGCTGCCGCCCCGGCCGCTGCGGCTCCCGCCGCATCGTCGGATGCGAAGCCCGCCAAGAAGCATCACAAGCATCACGCCAAGAAGTCGGCCGAGAAGTCGGCTGACGCGCCGAAGTAATCGAGTCGAGTAAGGTCCTCGGGACCAAAAGCCCCGGGTAGCGATGCTGCCCGGGGCTTTTTTCATTCCGGCCTACCAGATCCGCACACGCTCGGCGGGCGGCAGGTAAAGCGCGGCATCCGGCGTCACGCCAAACGCCGCGTACCAGGCATCGATGTTCCTGACCACGCCGTTGACCCGGTACATCGACGGGCTGTGCGGGTCCGACAAGACCTGGTTCCGCAGGCTCTCGTCGCGATAGAGGTTCCGGTAGATCTGCGCCCAGCCGAGGAAGAAGCGCTGCTCGCCACTCAGGCCGCTGAGCTCGGGCGGGCGCTTGCCGCCGAGCGAGGCGTGGTACGCATCGAGCGCGACGGTGAGGCCGCCCAGGTCGCCGATGTTCTCGCCGAGCGTCAGGCGGCCGTTCACCTGGATCCCCGGCCGCGGCTCGTAGCGGTCGTACTGCGCGGCGAGGCGATCGACGAGGCCGTGGAACGCCGTCACGTCGCTCATCGCCCACCAGGTGCGAAGCACGCCCTTCGCATCGCTCTTCGCGCCTTGGTCGTCGAAGCCATGGCCCATCTCGTGGCCGATCACGCCGCCGATCGCGCCGTAGTTGACCGCCGGATCCGCCTTGGGGTCGAAGAACGGCGGCTGCAGGATCGCCGCCGGGAATACGATCTCGTTGAAGGTGGCGTTGTAGTAGGCATTGACCGTCTGCGGCGTCATGAACCACTCGTCGCGGTCGGTCGGCTTGCCGAGCCTCGCAAGGTCGTGCTGCCACTCGAACTCGGACGCCCGCACGGCGTTGCCGAAGGCATCGCCCGTGCGGACCTCGAGCAGGGAGTAGTCGCGCCAGTGGTCGGGGTAGCCGATCTTCGGCCGGAACGTCGCGAGCTTCTCGGCAGCGACCAGCTTCGTCGCCGGGCTCATCCACTCGAGCGCTGCGATGCGCCGGCCATAGGCGCGGCGCATGTTCTCGACGAGGGCAAGCATCTGCGCCTTCGCTTCGGGCGGAAAATGCTCGCGCACGTAGATCTGGCCGATCGCCTCGCCGAGCGCGCCGTTGGTCGCATCCACCGCACGCTTCCAGCGCGCGCGCTGCTCGGGCTGGCCGTTCAGCGTGTGGCCGTAGAACGCGAATACCTCGCCGTCGAGCGCCGCCGGCAGGTGCGCGGCATTGCCCTTGAGGTAGTGATAGCGCAGGTAGCTCTGCCAGGTCGCGAGCGGCGTTGCGCGAAAGAGCTTCCCGAGCGGTGCGATCGCGCTGAGTTCGGCGAGGACGACCCCGTCGATCGCGCCGAGGCCGGAGGAGCCAAAGGCGACGTCCCACGGGTAATCGGGCGCGAGCGCGTTCAATTCGGCGCGGCTGCGTGCGTTGTAGGTCTTGTCGCGGTCGCGCCGCTCCGCGCGCGGCCACTGGAGCTTCGCGATCTCGGTCTCGAGCGCAAGGATCGCGGCCGCGCCCGTCGCGGCCTCGGCATCGCCGCCGAGCGCGAGCAGGCGGGCGATGTGCTCGCGGTACTGGGTCCGTAGTGCCGGGAACTCGCCGTCATCGCGCAGGTAGTAGTCGCGGTCCGGAAGCCCGAGGCCGCCGTGCTGGACCTGCACGATGTACTGGTCCGGGTGCTTGCGATCGAGCGTAACGCCGAACTCGAGCGGCCCCGGCAGCGCAAGATCCGCGCGCGCCATGAGCTTCGCTACGTCCTCGTACGAGCTCGCCGCGGCGATCGCCTGCAAGCCGCTCGCAGCGGGCGCGAGCCCGGCGCTCTCGATCGCCGGCGCATCGAGGAAGGCGGCGTAGTAGTCGCCGATCTTCCGCTCGACGCTACCGGCCGCCGCTCTCCCCGTGGCCGCCGACTCGAGGATCGCGTGGACGCTCGCCTCGGATTTTTCGCGCAGCACGTCGAAGGAGCCCCAGTGCGTGCGGTCCGCCGGGATCTGCTCGGTCTTGAGCCATGTGCCGGCGGCGAAGCGGAAGAAGTCATCGCCCGGCTTCTGGCCCGGGTCCTCGCCCGCGAGGTCGAGGCCGAACGCGCCGATCTGCGCGTGCGGCGCGGGCGATGAGGCGGCGAGCACGGCGGATGCGCCGAGGAGGGTCGAAGTCAGGAGGACGGCGGGACGCAACGTGCCCATGGGCGGTTCCCTCGGCGATGGACGCGGGCGCGCGGGTGCGCGCCGCGGCGGAACGGTGCGGGCGCTACGAGTGAGCGCCCGCGCGCGCGCCCGGGCGGCGCGCGAAATCTCAACGCGGACCTAAGCTCAGGCCTTCTTCGCCCAGACCGTGCACCAGCCGATGCCATCGACCTGCTTGCCGGAGAAGATGTTGCAACCGGCAACGGCGTCGGTCGCCTTGCCCTGGTACTGCAGGCAGTTCGCGCACTTCTGCTCGGGCTTGTGGTTCGGGTTGGTCTTCGCGTCGACCTTGCTGGTGTCGGGGGCGTAATGCAGCGCCTTCGCCTGCGGATCGTTGGCGTCGAGCTTGGCGGCGGGCGCGGCTTCGACGCGCGCGACGGCGGCGACCACCGGAATCGATGCGAGCGCGGCGAGCGCGCCCTTCAAGATGGCCCGGCGCGGAAGCTTCTGGTCAATCATCGTGTCACTCCTCGGGATATCGGGGTTCGCGAATCGGATCGGTCGGCACGGCGCCGGCGAGCAGCGATTCTAAGGCGGCGACCGCGGGCTGTCTGCTGCGCGTGCGGGCCACAATTGAGAATGATTCGCGATTGGACGCGGCTGCGCTCCGCTCAGCGCTTCTCGGGCACGTCAGGCGCCGCCACCGGCGGCGGCGCGTCGATGATCGTTGCGTAATCTTCATCCGTCTCGATGTGCCGGTAGCCATGGCCGATGACACGCGCGGGGATCGGCAGCGCGCTGACCAGCGAGGCGACCACCGCCGACAGGTACGGGATCGACTGCACGACCATGACGAGCACCCAGGCGCGCACATCGGGGCTGCCGCTGCCCATGCGCATGCGGTCGAGGCTGCTGTCGCCGAGGCTGTAGGTCACGCCCCACGCCGAGAGCAGGAGCGCAAATGCCATCAGGCCCTCCTCGCGACACGCCTGCAGCGCGCCCAGGATCGTCTGGGTGTGGGCGTTCTTGGGCGTGCGAAAGAAGGGCTCGTTGTTGGTGAACAGCCCCTTCAGCACCGCGAAGCCGATCGTGTGCGCGAGCCCGAGCCCCGCGATGGAGGCCCCGATCGTCTGGCGGACACCGGCGCCGACGCGCACGCGGTAGAGGTGCATGAGCTTGGCGAGCTTGAACACAAACAGCGACAGCGGCAGCACCGAGAACATGAGCAGCGGCGCGTCGACCTTGTCCGGGAAGTAGATCATCGCGAGCGACCAGCCGAGCGCGCAGAGGTTGAAGATGACGTTGAGGCCATCGGCGAACCACGGCAGCCAGCCGGCGAGGAAGTGATAGCGCTGGCCGGCGGTGAGCTTCTTCGACTTCCGGCCGAAGAGCTCGGCGGCGTGGACCCTGAGGATCTGCATCGCGCCGTACGCCCAGCGGAAGCGCTGCTTCTTGAAGTCGATGAAGGTGTCTGGCATCACGCCCTTGCCGTAGCTGTGCGGAATGTAGGTCGCCTCGTAGCCTTCCTCGAAGATCCTGAGGCCAAGCTCGGCATCCTCCGTGATGCTCCACTCGGCCCAGCCGCCGAGTCGCTCGAGGAGTTCACGGCGCACCATCGTCATCGTGCCGTGCTGGATGATCGCGTTCCGCTCATTGCGCGTGATCATGCCGATGTGGAAGAAGCCGCGGTATTCGGCGTGGCACATGGCCTTGAAGGCGCTTTGCTGGTCGTCGCGGTAATCCTGCGGCGCCTGCACGATCGCGATCTTCTCGGCGCTGAACGTGGGCGCGAGGTCCTTCAGCCAGTTGGGCTCGACCATGTAGTCGCTGTCGATGACCGCGACGATCTCGGCATCGGCGACGGTGTTGCGAAGCGCGAAGTTGAGCGCGCCCGCCTTGAAGCCGGCGAGCGGGCTTACGTGGAAGAACCGGAAGCGGGGTCCGAGCTTCGCGCAGTGCGCCTCGACCGGGCGCCACACCGCCTCGTCCTTGGTGTTGTTGTCGATGACCAGGACCTCAAAGTCCGGGTAGTCGAGGCGTGACAGCGCATCGAGCGTCTCGATAAGCATGTCGGGCGGCTCGTTGTAGGCCGGCACGTGGATCGAGGCCTTCGGCCGGTAGCCGCCGTCGGTACCCTCCGCCGCGGGACCCACCAGCAGCCGGCGCCTGAGGCGCACCCAGTGCGCCTCCGCCCACTCGTGCGCCTCGGCGAGCAGCACCGCGATGACGCCGAGCATGCCGATGAAGAGGAGGACGCCGACGGTGACGCTCGTGACGGTAAGGTACTGCTGCGAGTAGCTGTAGATGATCCAGGTAGTGAAGGCGCTCGTCGCGTAGATGATCACCGCAAGGAAGCTGCGGCCGCGGTTCTTGAGCGTGCCGCTGTTCATGTAGAACCAGAACAGCATGAACGCCGCGAGCACCACCGAGACCGCGGCCAGCGCCTGCCATTGCGGCACGCGCACGATGGGCTTCGTGAACTCGAACTTCGGGTGGCGGTCGGCGTCGTAGACGCCCCAGTACGCGCCGACACCGCCCTCGCTCTCGCGCTTCCACGGCTGGTCGAACGCCTCCTCGATGTAGTAGGGGACCTGTTCCTTCTCGGCCCAGGCGAGGAAGCGCCTGAGGAAGAGCGCCTCGTTCGCATCGGAGGCCACCGCCTTCTCGCGCGTGCGGCCGTTCGAGGGCCAGCCGACCTCGCCGATGACGACGGGCTTCTCGGGGAACTTCGCCTGCAGCTCGTGGAACTTGTCGATCGAGTACTGCACCGACTGATCGACCGCGATGCCTTCCCAGTAGGGGAGGAGGTGCACCGCGAGATAGTCGACGTGATCGACGAGCTCCGGGTTCTTGAGCCAGACGTGCCAGGGCTCGGCGGTGCTGATCGGCTGCTCGATCTGCGCCCGCGCGCGGTCGAGAAGATTGAGGAAGTCCTCGAGCGGCAGGTCGCCGCGCAGCACCGATTCGTTGCCGATGATCACGCGCACGATGTTGCGGTGGGTCTTGCAGAGCTCGATGGCCTTGGCGAGCTCAGCCTCGTTGCGCTCGCGCCGCGAGTCGATCCAGACGCCGAGCGCGACGTTGAGGCCGCGCTCGGCGGCGAGCTCGGGCACGAGGCCAATGGTCCCCGCGACCGTGTAGGTGCGGATCGCCCGCGTCTTGCCCTTCAGCACGTCGAGGTCGGACGCGATCTCCTCGCGGGTCGGGTACTCCTCCTTAATCGCATTCTGGCCCGCCTGGTACGGGGACAGCGCGAAGCCCCAGACCTTGTGCGGCCACTCGGGCTCCGACTCCGGCCGGTTGAGCCACGCCCACGTGCCGACCGTCACCAGCGCGAAGGCGCAGGCGATCAGGAGTGCCGGCAGGCGCAGTTTGAAGGTGGTCATGGGGCGCGGAGGATACCGCGCCGGGGTGGTTGGGGTCGCGGCCGGCTAGGGGGAACCCCGCGCCCGTGCGCGGCAGGCCCCCCGATGGCGGCCGGCCTCCATGGCCGGCCCCGTCGCGGCACGCTATTATCAGGCCAACCGGCGGCCGCCCCAAGTAGCCGGTTTCCCGAGGATATTTAACGATGCCGTGCCGACGTCGATGCTCTGCGTCTCCGTGCTCGCCGGCGTGCGTTCGGGGGATCGC
This sequence comes from Pseudomonadota bacterium, assembly GCA_025356075.1. GTDB lineage: Bacteria > Pseudomonadota > Gammaproteobacteria > Steroidobacterales > Steroidobacteraceae > CAIKZZ01. Next base: position 116,773 of record JANXUT010000044.1, read on the forward strand.
GCTCGCGTTCGCGCTTCTCGTCCTCGCCGCCTGCAACGGCCGGGGCGCCGCCCCCGACATCGCCGCTCCCGTCCGGCTCGCGAGGGTCGAGAAGGGCACGATCCCGGCCGAGGTCTCAGGGATCGGCAACGTGACACCGATCACGAGCGTCGCGGTCAAGTCGCGAGTCGATGGCCAGATCGTGCTGGTTCCCGTCCGCGAGGGCAGCGACGTGAAGAAGGGCGACCTGCTCTTTCGCATCGACCCGCGGCCGTTCGCGGTCGCGCTCGACATCGCGACCGCGAACCTGGCCCGCGACCAGGCGCTCCTTGAGAAGGCCGAGGATCTCTTGAAGCGCTCCGACGACCTCATCGCCAAGGGCTATATCTCGGCCAACCAGTATTCCGATGCGCAGGGTGATGCCCGCGCCGCCGGTGCGGCCGTCGCCGCCGACACGGCGGCCGTCGCGAATGCGCGCCTCAACCTCGAGTTCACCGAATTGCGCTCGCCGATCGACGGCCGCGTCGGGCGCGTGGCGCTCCAGCAGGGCAACCTCGTGAAGGCGAACGACGCGGCGGCGCTCCTCACGGTCAACCAGCTGGATCCCATCTACGTCGATTTCTCGGTGCCGGAGCGCTACCTCAATGACCTTCGGCCCGCCGCGCAGAGCGGCACCGTGCAGGTGTCGCTGAGCGTCGATGGCGCTGGCGGCGCGCCGGTCGAGCGCTCAGGGCCCCTCACCTTCGTCGACAACCAGGTCGACCAGCCGACCGGGACCATTCGCCTGAGAGCGACGCTCGCCAACGCCGACCGCGCGGTGTGGCCGGGCCAATTCGTGCGCGTGCGCATCAACCTGCCGACCGCAGGTCCCGCGCTCTGGGTGCCGGCGAGCGCGATCGGCCAGAGTTCCGAGGGCCCGTACGTGTTCGTCGTGGGCGAGGGAATGCACGCGGAGCTTCGCCAGGTGAAGGTCGAGCGCACCGAAGGCGACCGGGCGGTACTGTCGGGGCACATCGGGGTCGGCGAGCGCGTCGTCATCGACGGCCAGTCGCGCGTGATCCCGGGCGGGGCGGTGAGTCTCGTGGCGCAGGCCGGCAGCGGCGCGCCGAGCGGCGGCATGGCGGGCGGCAAAGCCGCGCACTGAGCGAGCCGGAGTGCACGTCAGCAAGCCCTTCATCGAGCGGCCGGTCATGACCGGGCTTGCGATGCTGTGCGTGGTCGTGTTCGGCATCGCCTCCTACCGGCTGCTCGCGGTCTCGGACCTGCCGGCGGTCGATTTTCCGACGATCAGCGTGCAGGCCTCGTTCCCGGGCGCGAGCGCGGAGACGATGGCGAGCGCGGTCGCGACGCCGCTCGAGAAGCAGCTCGCGACCATCGCCTCGATCGAGTCGATGAGCTCCACGAGCTCGCAGGGCGTGACGCGGATTACGCTTCAGTTCGCGCTCGACCGGAACATCGATGGAGCGGCGCAGGACGTGCAGTCGGCGCTCACCGCCGCCTCGCGCCAGCTGCCGGTCGAGATGACGACCCCGCCGTCGTTCTTCAAGGTGAACCCGGGCGACCAGCCGGTCTACCAGCTGGCCCTGGGCTCTGACACCGTGCCGATGTCCGACGTCGATGAGTTCGGCGAGACGCGCCTCGCGCAGCGGATCTCCATGGTGCCGGGCGTCGCGCAGGTCGCCGTCTACGGCACGCAGAAATACGCGGTCAGGATCCAGCTCGACCCGGCCCAGCTCGCGGTGCGCGGCATCGGCATCGACGAGGTGCAAGGCGCGGTGCAGGCGCAGAACGTCAACCTGCCCTCCGGCCAGCTCGAGAGTCGCACGCGCATCTACACGATCGACTCCAAGGGCCAGCTCTTCAATGCCGCGGAGTACCGCGGCATGATCATCGCCTACCGCAACGGCGCGCCGGTGCGATTAGGGGACGTCGGCCGCGTGCTCGACAGCGTCCAGGACGACCACGTCACGGCGTACCTCAACGACCATCGCGCGATCTTCCTCGCGATCATGCGCCAGCCCGGCGCGAACACCGTCCAGGTCGTCGACTCCATCAAGGCGCTGATGCCGACCTTCCAGGCCTCGGTGCCGAAGGGCATGACGCTGACGACGTTTCTCGACCGCTCCGAGCCCATCAGGAAGTCCGTCCGCGACGTGAAGTTCACGCTGCTGCTCGCGATGGCGCTCGTGGTGCTGGTGATCTTCCTGTTCCTGCGGCGCTGGTCGGCGACGCTGATCCCCGGCATCGCGCTGCCCTTGAGCCTGCTCGGCACGATGCCGGTCATGTACCTCTGCAACTACTCGCTCGACAACCTCAGCTTGATGGCGCTGACGCTCTGTGTCGGCTTCGTCGTGGACGATGCGATCGTGATGATGGAGAACATCGCGCGCCACATCGAGGCGGGCGAGAAGCCGCTCGCCGCGGCGCTGGCAGGATCGCGCGAGATCGGCTTCACGATCGTGTCGATGACGCTGTCGCTGGTTGCGGTGTTCATCCCGGTCATGTTCATGAACGGCGTCGTCGGGCGGCTGCTGCACGAGTTCGCGGTCACGATCGTCTCCGCGGTCCTCGTCAGCGGCGTCGTCTCATTGACCTTGACGCCGCTCCTGTGCGCGCGCCTTCTCAAGGGCGAGCACGAGACGCCCCCGGCGCTCGGCACCGCCTGGTTCGATCGGTTATTCACGCGCGGCCGCGCGTTGTACGAGCGCGGGCTCGACTACGCGCTCGCGCACCAGCGGCTCGTTCTCGGGATCTTTGCCGGGTCGATCGTCGCGACGGTTCTCCTCGGCGCCCTGATCCCGAAGGGCTTCATCCCGACCGATGATTCCGGGCAGCTCTTTGGCCTGACGGAGGCGGCGCAGGACACGTCCTTCGCGGCCATGAAAGACAAGCAGGCGCAGCTCGTCGCGGTGATCCGCCAGAACCCGCACGTCGAGGCGGTGATCTCCGCGATGGGGCTCGGCGGTTCCAGCCAGGTGCTCAACCAGGGCCGCATCGTCGCCCGGCTGACGCCCGCCGGCACGCGCCCGGATGCCGACCACGTGCTGGCGGAGCTCAGGCCCGAGCTCCTCAAGGTGCCGGGCATCCGCCTCTACCTGCAGTCCCCGCCGACGGTTCGCCTCGGCACCTACATCTCGAAGAGCCTGTACGTCTACACGCTGCAGGACGCCGACACGGCGCTCCTCTACGGCTGGGCGCCGAAGCTCGAGGCGGCGTTGCGCGCGATCCCGCAGCTGCAGGACGTGACCTCGGACCTGCAGCTCAACTCGCAGCGCATCGCGCTCAGCATCGACCGCGCGCGCGCCGCGGCGCTCGGCGTCAGCGCGAGCCAGATCGAGAATGCCCTCTACAGCGCCTACGGCCAGCGCCAGGTCGGCACGTTCTACACGCCGACCAACCAGTACTGGATCGTCATGGAAGTCGCGCCGGAGTTCCGCGAGGGGCCGGCGGCGCTCGGCGGCCTCTACGTGCGCTCATCGAGCGGCAACCTCGTGCCGCTCAGCGAGGTCACGATCGACTCGCGCGGCGTCGCGCCGCTATTCGTGAGCCACACCGGCCAGGTGCCGGCGGTGACGATTTCCTTCAACCTGGCTCCCGGCGTCGCGCTCTCGCAGGCGATCAGCAAGATCGAGTCGGAGAAGCAGCGGCTCGGCCTGCCGCTCAGCATGACGGGCTCGTTCCAGGGTACCGCGCAGGCGTTCCAGGACTCGGTTGCGGGGCTTGGGCTCCTGCTCTGCTTCGCGGTGTTCATCATCTACGTCGTGCTCGGCATCCTCTACGAGAGCTACATCCACCCGCTGACGATCCTGTCGGGCCTGCCGGCCGCGGGCCTTGGCGCGCTCCTCACGCTCTTCGTGTTCGGTCGCGAGCTCGACCTCTACGCGTTCGTCGGCGTCATCATGCTGATCGGCATCGTCAAGAAGAACGCGATCATGATGATCGACTTCGCGCTCGAGGCCGAGCGCAAGCACGGCCGCACCCCGCACGAGGCGATCCGTGAGGCGTGCCTCGTGCGCTTTCGCCCGATCATGATGACGACGTTCGCGGCGCTCCTCGGTACGCTCCCGATCGCACTCAAGCTAGGCTCGAGCGCCGGTCCCCGCCAGGGCCTCGGACTTGCGGTCGTCGGCGGGCTCCTGCTGTCGCAGTTTCTGACGCTCTTCCTGACGCCGGCCGTCTACCTGTGGCTCGACCGCTTCGTGAAGCGCGACTCGGCGGCGCCCGCCGGCGTCCATGCGGCCGCACCCGCCGGCATCGCTGCCGCCGACGCCGGCTGAGCGGCCACCCGGGCATAGCCGCTACTGGTGCCGCGATGAGTCGCGAGACGATGCTGAGCGTGCGGCAGCTCCGGAAGGTCTACGACGGGCGCGCGGTCGTCAACGACGTCGACTTCAGCGTCGCGCGCGGCGAGTGCTTCGGGATCCTGGGTCCGAACGGCGCCGGCAAGACGACGACGCTGCGCTGTTGCCTCGGGCTCACGCGCCCGGATGGCGGGGAACTCGCGCTTGGCGGCCATCCGATCCCGGTGGATGCCAGGCGCGCGCGCTACCGGGTCGGCGTGGTGCCGCAGTTCGACAACCTCGATCCCGACTTCACCGTCACCGAGAACCTGGTGATGTTCGCGCGCTACTTCGACATCCCGGCGCGCGAGGCGCGCTCGCGCGTGCCGCGACTCCTCGAGTTCGCCGGGCTCGGCGATCGCGCGACCGCCCGGCTCGAGACGCTCTCGGGCGGCATGAAGCGCAGGCTCACCCTCGCGCGCGCGCTCGTCAATGACCCGGACGTGCTCTTCCTCGATGAGCCGACCACGGGCCTCGATCCGCAGGCGCGCCACCTCATCTGGGACGGGCTCAAGCGCCTCGTCGGCGAGGGCAAGACCGTGATCCTGACGACGCACTTCATGGACGAGGCCGAGCGGCTCTGCAACCGGCTCTGCGTGATGGACCGTGGCGCGATCATCGCGCTCGACACGCCCCGGAACCTCATCGACACGCTCATCGAGCCCGTCGTCATCGAGGTCTATGGCGAAGGAGTCGCCGAGTGGGCGCGGACACGCGCCGGCCCGCTCGTAAGCCGCCTCGAGGTCACCGGCGAGACCGCGTTCTGCTACATGCACGATGCGGATCCCTTGCTTGCGCTTGCGCGCGCGAGTCCGTCACTCAAGGTGCTGAGGCGCGCGGCCAACCTCGAGGACGTGTTCATCAAGCTGACCGGCCGCGACATCCGGGACTGAGCATGAACCTGCGCTGCCTCTACCTGGTGCAACGGAACTTCCTCGTCTGGAGGAAGCTGATGCTGCCGTCGTTGATCGGCAACCTCGCCGATCCCCTCATCTATCTGGTCGGGCTCGGCTTCGGGCTCGGCGCGCTGGTGGGCGCCGTCGACGGCCGGCCGTACGTGACGTTCCTCGCTGGCGGCATGCTCTGCTACTCGACGCTGAACAGCGCCTCGGCCGAGGCGCTCTACTCGGCGTTCTCACGCCTCAAGGTGCAGCGCACCTGGGAGGGCATCCTGCACGCACCGATGACGATTGCGGATGTCGTCATCGGCGAATGGTTGTGGGCCGGGTTCAAGGCGACGCTGTCCGGGACCGCGATCCTGATCGTCATGTACGGGCTTGGAATCGTGCACGGCCTTGCCGCGCTCGGCGTCGTGCCGGTTCTGCTGCTGGTCGGGCTCAGCTTCTCGGGGCTCGCGCTCGTCGTCACTTCGCTCGCGCGCTCGTACGACCTCTTCACGTACTACTTCACGCTGCTGGTAACGCCGATGGCGTTCGTGTCGGGCGTCTTCTACCCGCTCCACCAGCTGCCCGCGCTCGCGCAGCGGATCGCCTGGTGCCTGCCGCTCGCGCACGCCGCTTCGCTCGCGCGCGGCATCACGCTCGGCGATGCGATGCCCTGGCCCCTCACGAGCGCGGCGGTACTGCTTCTCTATGGACTGCTTGGGCTCGCGCTCGCCGTGCGCATAGCGCGCCGGCGCCTGTCGAGGTAACGGCGCAGCGAGGCGCGCTCGCCGCGCTCAGTGGCGCTCGCGCTCCTTGTCGGTCGCTGGGTGCGGCAGCGCTTGCGGGCGCATCTCCTCGGCCTGGATCTCGCGCGGCAACTGATCCAGCGCTGCCGGCGCCTCGATGTCCTTGGCTTCCGTGCCGACCTCGAGGTCGCGAAAGCGCCGCGCCGTGGGCAGCACCCGCGACTCGAGCGAGCCGACCGCATCGTTGTAGGCGCTGATCGCACGCTTCAATCCCTGGCCCATGCTGCCCCAGTGGCTGGCCATGACCTGGATGCGCTCGTAGAGCTCCTTGCCGAGGAGCGCAATGCCGCGTGCGTTCTCGGCGAGCGACTCCTGCCGCCAACCGTAGGCGACGGTCCGCAGTAGCGCGATCAGCGTCGTCGGCGTCGCGAGCAGCACCTTGCGGTTCATGCCGACTTCGATGAGCTCCGGGTCCTGCTCGAGCGCGGCGCTGTAGAACATCTCGCCCGGGATGAACAGCACCACGAAGTCCGGCGTGTTCTCGAACTGGTCCCAGTACTGCTTCAGCGAGAGCTTCGCGATGTGATCGCGTATCTGCCGGGCGTGGTGGGCGAGCTTCGCGCTCCTCGCCGTCTCGTCGGTGAGCTCGAGCGACTCGAGGTAGGCCTCGAGCGGCGCCTTGGCATCGACGATGAGGCTCTTGCCGCCGGGCAGCTTGACGAGGAGGTCGGGCCGCAAGTCACCGCCGTCGGTCGCGACCTGCGGCTGCTCGATGAAGTCGACGTGATCGACCATGCCGGCGAGCTCGACCACCCGCTTCAGCTGCAACTCGCCCCAACGGCCGCGCACGCTCGGGCGCCTGAGCGCGCCGACGAGGTTGCCGGTCTCGCGCTTCAAGTCCGCCTGGCCGAGCGCGAGCGTCTCGACCTGCTGCATGAGCTGGCTGTAGGCGCCGACGCGCTCCTTCTCGATCTCGCCGATCCGCGCCTGCACCTTCTCGAGCGACTCGCGCACAGGCTCGACGAGCTGCTGGAAGCCGAGCTGGCGCTTGTCGAGATCGCCCCGCGCCGCCTCGCGCAGCGTCTCGAACTGCGACTTGGCGAGGTCCATGAACTGCTGGTTGTTGGCCCTGAGCGTCTCCGCCGCGAGCGCCCGGAACACGTCCGCGAGCTGGACTTGGGCGGAGTCGAGGAGCAGGCGCTGCTCGGTGAGCGCCCGCTCGCGTGCGGCGAGCTCGGTCTGCACGTGCTCGCGACTCTCGCCGAGCGCGCGGATTTCCGCGCGCTGCTCGCCCAACTCCCGGGCGCGCGCGGCAAGCTCCGCTCTGAGCCCCTCGATCTGCCCGGCGGTCGCCTCGGCCGTGGCCCTGAGGCCCGCCTCGCTGAGGAGGCGCGCCTCGAGTTGCGCCGCGCGACGGCTCGCGCCAAGGAGGTACCCGACCCCGGCGGCAAGTCCCGCGACGGCGAGCAGGATCAGGACCTGGATCACGAAATTCATTCCCGGAGTGTAATCGGAGGGGCCCGCGGGCGCGCGATTCCCGGGCATTCAAGGCCGGCCCCAGGGCGCCGATAACTGTCCGGTACGCACCGCTACGTTAAGGTCTGCACCATGGCGAATCCGGCACCGAAAGCACGCTCCACGGCCGTCCGCGCCCTCGCTCCCGCCGAATTCCTCAGGGAACTGGCCGCGGAACTCGCCACCGGCGATATCCGCCTGCCGTCATTCCCGGACGTCGCGCAGCGCGTGCAGCGCGTGCTCGAGGACCCGCGTGCAACCCCGGCGCAGGTCGCCCAGGTCATCGGCATCGACGCCGCGCTCGCCGCCCGCATCCTCAGGCTCTCCAATTCCGCCTTCCTGAACCCGTCGGGCAAGCCCATCACCGAGCTCCAGCAGGCGGTCAACCGCCTCGGCCACCAGCTGGTGCGCTGCACGGCGGTGTCTTTCGCATTGCAGCAGATGAAGGTCGGCGAGGGCGAGGCGGTGCTGCGCCCGCAGCTGCATGAACTCTGGCGCAAGGGCACGCTCGTCGCCTCGATCGCCTACGTGCTCGGCCGCGAGACCAAGGCGGCCAACCCCGACGAGGCGCTCGTGGCCGGGCTGATGCACAACATCGGCAGCCTCTACATCACCGTGCGCGCCCACCAGGCGGGGGGTGAACTTGCGACCGATGCCGCGGCGACGCAGCTCCTCAACAAGGGACACGCGCGGATCGCCGCGGCAATCCTCGGGCACTGGAAGTTCGCGCCCTCGATCGTGGCCGCGGTCGGCAACCAGAACTCGACCGAACCCCAGAAGGCCGGTGCCGACCGGTTGAATGACGTGCTCGTGGCGGCGATAGCGCTGGTGCCGTGCGTCTTCTACCGGGCGCTCCTCGATGAGACCGTCACCGCGCTCGGCCCGTTCGAGCGCTTAGGGCTCGACGCGGCCGACTGCAAGCGCCTCCTCACGGCGACCGCCCAGCAGATCAAGTCGCTGCACAGCGCGCTCGCGGGCTGAGCCTGCGATCCCGAACGGCGCGGACGCCCCGCGTCCGCGGCCGGCTTGCTAGACTCGCCCCCGGGCCTGTAGCTCAACGGTTAGAGCAGGGGACTCATCGACTCGGGAATCGGGAAGGTGCCTTCGCGTCGTAAGGCGCGAAGTGGACGGGATGAATTCAGGGAACCCTGACCCTGCGCGGAGCAGGATGGCAACCCTGAGCCAAGCCGGCGGTGCACCGCCGGAAGGTGCAGAGACTACCTGGGGGCTGGGTCGCGAGACCCGAAGTGCCCTTCATGACAGGCTAGAGCGTCCCGCACCCCACCGCGCGTGTTAAGCGTGCGAGGGTGAAGAGATAGTCCACTCCCGTCGGAAACGGCGGGACTCAAGTGAATCCCTTGGTTCTGGGTTCGAATCCCAGCGGGCCCATAAATCTCAAGAGCGTGCGCCGGCGAGCCGCCCTAGCGCCCGGCGGCGCTGAGAAATGCCGGGGCGGTGACACTCGAATAGATGACCCGACCGGTCTTGTCGCCGTGCAGGAACGACACTGACCGCCACCCCTCGCGCGCCAGCACCGCGACGCTGGGGGGTTCCCCGTCGATGAACGTCCACAGCTTTCTGGGATTCAGGTTCACGTAGAAGAGCAGATCGAGCCCGCGCCGGGTTCGCTCGTCAGTGTACTTGCGTGTCGCGAGCGCCGCGGTCGCCGCGAAGATGCGCTCGTACACGATCTCGATGGGCAGATCCTCACGCGTGAACTGCTCGAGGAGTTCCGCCGGCGTCGTCGCCGCCTTGGCGCGCGCGAGCGCCTCGCGGTACTCATCGTGTCGCCGGCGGCCAACCTCGCCGATCTCCTTGACCTCGAACGCGGCGTCGCGAAACGCTACGTCCGGCGGATCGCGCGGCGGGTGGTGGAGCTCCTCATCCGCGAACTCGACGCCGAGCGCGGCGAGGAAGTGCTTCACGACCCAACGCTCGGCCGCATGCTGCTGCGAGCCGCCGGCGCCGAAGAAGATCACGCTCGCCTCGAGGTCGCGGACTGCGTCCTCGAGATATCGGGCGCTCGTCAATCTCCGGCGACGGTCCATCGGGACTCCCTGGAGCGTCCACGCCCCGTCCAACGCCCCGCCGAGACTCATCGACCTGCAACGGGCGCCTAGCCGATCGATCCACTCATGCGCTGAAGCCATGATCGCGCGCGAACACGATCGCCTGCGCGCGCGAGCTGACTCCAAGCTTGTCGAACAGGTTTGACGCGTGGTTGCGCGCCGTCTTCTCGCTGATCTGCATGCGCTTGGCGATCTCGATGTTGCTGAGCCCGTCCGCGATCAGGCCGAGCACCTCGCGCTCGCGCGGCGAGAGCGCCGCGAACGCACCCCGGAGTGCGCTCTCCCCGGGATTCAGGAACGCGCTGACCGCTTCGCGGAACCGTGTCCACGCGGGCTCCTGCTCGAGCAGCACGTGATTGCGCGAGTCGAGCTCGACGAATTCAGCGCCCGGGATCGTGCTCGCGAGCAGGTGCCCCTCCGCGATCGGCACGACCTCGTCATCGCGCGCGTGCAGCACGAGGGTTGGCGTCCGGACCTGGCCCAGCAGGTGCTCGACGTCGACCGCAGCGCGCACCTCGAAGAGCTTCGCGGCGGATTCCCCGCTCGTCGAGCGCAGGCAGAGCTCGTTGTACCACTGCAGCTGCTCGTGGCTGCCGCCAGGAATGAACCGGGACGTGAAGACTTGCCGGAAGGTGGGGTTATCCTGCCCGCATGCGGCGCGCGCAAGCTCGATCATCGCGCGGTGGGTGGATTCCGATGGCGCGGGCTTGCGCCGAAAGACGCCATGCGCATAGCCGCCGTACAGGATCATGCGGCCGACCTGCCCGGGATGGCGGACGGCGTAGTTGACGCACACGGCCGCGCCTTGCGACATGCCGAGCAGCGTCACGGGTTCCGTGGGCCGCGCGGCGGCGATGACCGATTCAAGGTCGTCCGTCCACTGATCCATCGATAACGTGCCGACCTGCCAGTCGCTCATGCCGCAGCCGCGCTCGTCGTAGCGCACGAAGCGGGACCGCGACGAGAAGAACTGCAGCCAGTGTTTCCACACCGGGCTTTCCCGCTCGTACTCGAGATGGCTGAGCCAGTTGGCGGCTTTCAAGACGAGTGGTCCCGAGCCCGCTTCGGCCCACGCGAGACGCGTCCCGTCGGAGGCTTTGAGGTAGCGAACGCGCTGCTGAAGCGTCATCGGGTCGCTCTTTCGCCTGATTGGGACATTTGTCACGCGTCCGGGAGCGTGATCTTAGCCCTACCGGGACAATGCGCCCATACCGCTCGCCGCGCGACTCGCGCATCCTCGCCGCTCCTCAAGGAGACGCTGCGATGGCCAAACGACTCGTGTTCTTCGCCTATGGCATCACCGCCTACGCGATTTTCATCCACACGTTCCTCTATGCGGTTGCCTTCGTCGGCGGCTTCCTCGTGCCGAGCCGCCTCGATGGGCCGCTCGGCACATCAATACCGATTGCGCTCGGGATAGATTGCGCGCTCCTGACGCTCTTCGCCGTGCAGCACAGTGTGATGGCGCGGCCGTGGTTCAAGGAGCGCTGGACGCAGATCGTGCCGTGGACGATCGAGCGCTCGACCTACGTGCTGTGCGCGAGCCTCGCACTCCTGCTCCTCGTCTGGCAGTGGCGTCCCATCGGCATCCAGATCTGGTCGGTCGAGAACGAGGCCGCGCGCATCGCGCTCTGGACGCTGTTCGGCGCCGGCTGGCTGACCGTGCTCGCCGCGACCTGCCTCATCAACCACTTCGACCTCTTCGGACTTCGCCAGGTGTGGCTGCCGCTCGTCGGCAAGCCCTACACGCCGGTGACGTTCCGCACGCCGCTGCCGTACCGGCTCATACGCCACCCGCTTTACTTCGGCTTCCTGCTCGCATTCTGGATGGCGCCGAACATGACGCTCGCACACCTCGTATTCGCGCTCGCGACGACCGCCTACATCGTGCTCGCAATCCAGTTCGAGGAACGCGACCTCGTGGCCGAGCACGGCGCGGCGTACGAGGAGTACCGCCGCAGCGTGCCGATGCTGCTGCCGGGACGGCGCCGCCTGCGGGCGGCGACAGCGACCGACGCATCCCGACTGCGGCTGCAGAACCCCTGAGCCGTCGGTGCGCGGCGAAGTCCCCGGCTCGCGCGGATCGCGCATGTGATCGAAGAGGTGCCCGTTGGCCTCGATGTGCCCGACGCGGCAGAACATCAGGAACGCGAGCATCGGGATGACGATGCAATGCTCGTTGACGTGGATGATCGGCAGCCCCTCCGGCGTCACTTCGACGCGGGAGGGCGCCCAGCGGATGCCGGGCGGGACCGGCTCGAGCTTTTGTTGCTGCAGCCATTCGCGCTGCACGGGCGAGAGCGCGGAGGCGAGCGCCGCGAGGTCGCGATAGCCTGCTTGCCGCTCGAGTTCGGCGCTACCGCTTCGCGCGGCGAGCTCGGCGGCGCGCGCCCAGTCGATCCGGGGTTGCGGCTCGAGCTCCGTCGGGGAGGGCGGCAACGCCACGGGCGGCAGCAGCGGCAGCGGTGTGCTTGCGCCACGAGGAGCGCGACTGCGCGTCGGCGGCAGCGGCGGTTGCCTCGGGGCTTGCAGCCAGGCGAGCCTGAGCGCCGCGCGCTCGGCCGCCGGCGTTGCGATGCGCCGACCCCGATCGGCGCGCACTACGACGAGGATCACCGCCGCGTGCCCGAGGAGCACCGCCGTGAGGGCGAGGGCGCGCCAGCGTTCGCGATTCCGCGGCATCCGGTGGTCGGGCCTTCAGCCTGAGGGGAGCTCAGGCTACTGCTGACTGCCAGACCCGCCGGATGGTTCCCGCCGGTGCTCCGAAGACGCCGCCAGCGGCATCAGAACTGCACGGTTACCGTGAGGTCCTTGCGCTTGCGCGGGAGCTTGATGGCCGGCCGATCCCCGGGCGCCGTGCGGCCGATTGCGAGGCCGAGCTCGGCGGCCTTCGCGACCCGGGCACCGGCGAACCATAGACGACATCGCTCGGTTTGAGCCCCGCCTTCTCGGCCGCCGACCCCGGCACCACCGCGAACATCCCGACGCCGCCAAGGTTGGTCACCGTGACGGCGCCCGCGCCAAAGCTCGCCGGAAGGTGCGTTACGTCACCGGCCTCCACGCCCAAGATCGTCGCGCTCGCCGAATCGGCGACGAGCGGGATGCCCTCGTGCCTGGCGTCGACGATGAACGCCTGCTGGCCTGGACCTGGGCACGCGGTCTTCGCGATCTACTCGATCTGCTGCATTCCGCAGCCGCTGGCGAGGAACGCGGTGGTCACGAGAGTGGCGAGTCGTTTCATCGTGCGTCCCTTGCCAATGGCGCGCGGGCGCTCGGGGTGCCTAGGAAGCGGCGGGCTTTGAGCGGCTCGTGCCGGCGGGGAGGCTGGCAACGGCCGCGCGTACCGCGCGGCCGAACAGGGCGCGGATTTCCTCGAGCTCGGCGTCGCTCGCGTTGAACGGCGGCGCGAGGATCACCGCATCGCCGGCGACGCCATCGACGTTGCCACCGATCGGATAGCAGAGGAGCCCGTCCGCCGCGGCGAGCCGGCCGATCCGCGCCGCGAGGCCGAGGGCCGGGTCGAACGGCGTCTTCCTCGCGCGATCGGCGACGAACTCGATGCCAATGAAGTAGCCCCGTCCGCGCACATCGCCGACCGCCTCGACGGGGGCGAGCTCGGCGGCGAGCGCCGCCATGAAGCGCGCGCCACCGCTCGCGACGCGCGCGAGCAGTGCGTCGCGGCGGATGATCTTCTGCACCGCGACGCCGGCGGCACAGGCCGTCGTGTGGCCCGTGAACGTGTGTCCGGTCAGCGGGCCGCCGTCGTGCCGGTTCAATACCTCGGCGACGCGCCGGTGATAGACGGTCGCGCCCAGCGGCACGTAGCCGCCGCCAAGGCTCTTCGCGATCGCCATCACGTCGGGGACGACCCCGTCGTGCTCGAGCGCGCGCCAGGTGCCGGTGCGCCCGGAGCCGCACATGACCTCATCGGCGATCATCAGCACGCCGTAGCGATCGCAGATCTCGCGGATGCGCCTCGCGTAGCCGGGCGGCGCGGGCACGACGCCGCCCGCCGCACCGACCACGGGCTCGAAGATGAACGCCGCGATGCTCGCCTCGCCCCGGCGCTCGATCTCCGCCTCGAGCTCGGCGGCGCCGAGGGCCGCGACATCCCCGGGCCCGGCGCCCGGCGGCGGCCGGTACGCGTTCACGCTCGAGAGGAACGAGGCGTCGATGAGCGCGCCCTCGAACGGCGCGCGCCGCGCCCGGAAGTCCGACACCGACAGCGCGCCGAGCGTGTTGCCGTGCCAGGAGCGGCGCCGCGAGATGAACCGGCGCCGGCCCGCCTCGCCGCGCGCGCTGTGGTACTGGAGCGCGATCTTGAGGGCGGACTCCACCGCCTCGGAGCCGCCAGAGACGAACACCATCGAGCCGAGTTCCGCTCCGCACGAGTCAGTGATCAGCGACTGCAGCTCCTCGAGCGCATCGGAAGTGAACGTGTAGCGGTAGCCGTGCGCGACGCGCCTGAGCTGCTGCTCGATCGCCGCGGTGACTTCCGGGTGCGCGTGGCCGAGCGCGAACACCGCAGGTCCCCCCGACGCATCAAGGTAGCGCTTGCCGGTCGCATCGAAGACGTACGAGCCCTGCCCCCACACGATCCGCGGGAGTCCGCCCGGCGCATCGGCGGCCGGGTCCCAGGCGGGATCGCGCGAGCTCAAGCGCCTTGCGCGAGGCCGAGCCTTGCGCCGAACGGCAGCGCGCGGACCCGGTTGCCGGTGGCGGCAAAGAGTGCGTTCGCGACCGCGGGCGCCACGATGGCCGTCGTCGGCTCGCCGATGCCACCGGGCGCGTCGGTGCCGGGCAGCACGTGCGCCTCGAGGGACGGCACCTCGTTCAGCCGGAGCACGCGGAACGTGTCGAAGTTCGTCTCGCGCACCTTGCCGCCGTCCAGGTGGATCTCGCCAAAGAGCGCGGCCGAGAGGCCGAACACCATGCCGCTCGTGATCTGCTGGTCGACGATGCCGGGGTTGACCGTCTGGCCGCAGTCGACCACGCAGACGATCCGCTCGACTTTGAGCTTGCCGCCCGGGACCGAGACTTCCGCGACCGCGGCGAGGTAGGTGCCGTAGCCCTCCATGAGCGCGATGCCCTGGTGGCGGCCGGCGGGCGCCTTGCCCCAGTCGGCGAGCCGGGCCGCCTCATCGAGCACTTTCAGTGCGCGTGGCTGCTTCGCAAGGAGTGCGCGCCGGAACTGGTACGGATCCTTGGCCGTGGCGTGCGCGAGCTCGTCCATGAAGCTCTCCACGACGAAGCAATTGAGCGCGTGGCTGACCGAGCGCCAGTAGCCGACATTGATGCCGATTTCGTGGCGGATGTAGTCGACCGACACGTTCGGCACGTCGTAGAGGAAGTTCGCCGCCGCCTCGATTGCGAACGGATCGACCATCTTCTCGACCACCGGCGGGAACATCCGCGCGGTGATCGACGGGCTCGTGAGCGTGATGGCGACCGCATTCAACGCGCCGTGCGCATCGAAGCCCGCCGTCGCCGAGTCGAGCGCCGGCGGCCGGTAGGCGTCGTGCGTCATGTCGTCTTCGCGTGACCAGATGAGCTTGACCGGTGCGCCCACCGCCTTCGACACCTCGACCGCCGCCGGGATGAAGTCGACCTCGAGCCGGCGCCCGAAGCCGCCGCCGAGCAGCGTCGTGTGGATGCGCACCTGCTCGGGCTTCATGGCAGCCGCGGCCGCCGCGGCACCCTGCGCGATCCCCTGGACCTGCGTGCCGACGTAGACGTCGCAGCCATCGGCGCGCACGTCCGCCGTGCAGTTCATCGGCTCCATCGTCGCGTGCGCAAGGAGCGGCAGCTCGTAGGTCGCCGTCACCTTCTTCGCGGCCGCCTTGAGCGCCGCCCCCGAGTCTCCGTCCTTGCGCGCCGACTGGCCGGTGCCCTTGGCGGCGTCCTTGAGGCCCGCATGGATCACCGCGTTGTCGAGCTTGCCGTTCGCGCCTGCGTCCCACTCTATCTTGAGGGCATCGCGGGCCGTGTGCGCCTGCCAGTAGTGCTCGGCGACGACGGCGACGCCGCTCTTGGTCGTAACCACCTTGATGACGCCCGGCATCTTCTCGGCCACGGCCGCATCGACCGACTTGACTGTCCCGCCGAGCACCGGGCTCTGCGCAAGCGCGGCGTATTTCATGCCCGGGCGCTTCACGTCGAGGCCGTACTCGGCCGAGCCATCGACCTTCGAGGGCGTGTCGAGCCGCGGCTGCGGCTTGCCGACGAGGCTGAAGTCCTTCGCGTCCTTGAGCACGACGTCCTTCGGCACCGGCCGCTTCGCCGCGGCCTCGGCGAGCTCGCCGAACGTGAGGCTGTCGCCGTTCGGCGCCTTCACGGCGACATCGGCGACGACGAGCGTCGCGGGATCGAGCTTCCAGCGCTCGGCCGCGGCGCCGATCAGCATCGTGCGCGCCTGGGCGCCGGCCAGCCTCAGCTTCTGGTAGGCATCGCGCACGCTCGTGCTGCCACCGGTGACCTGCGCACCGATGAGCGCATTGATGTAGGCATCGCCCGGGGGCGCCGCCTCGACGGAGATCTTCGCGAGCGGGACGCCCAGTTCCTCGGCGAGCAGCGTCGGCAGCGACGTGTAGACGCCCTGGCCCATCTCGGAGCGATCGACGAGTACGGTGATCGTGTTGTCGCCGCCGATCCTGAGCCATGCGTTCGGCTGTCCACCGAGGGCAGGCCCCGCACTCGCGCCGGGTTTCCCGCACGCGCCGAGCGAGACGCCGAGCACCAGCCCGCCGCCGACGAGGAGCGAAGCCTTCAGAAAATCGCGCCGCTCGAGGCCCGCGGGTTCCGCACCCGGCTGCACGCGCGCGTTCACTTCGCACCGCCTTCGCGGCCGAGTTCGGCCGCGCGGTGGATCGCCTTGCGGATCCTCGGGTACGTGCCGCAGCGGCAGATGTTGCCGGACATCGCGTGGTCGATGTCGGCATCCGTGGGCGCGGGGTTATTGGCGAGGAGCGCGCTCGCCGACATGATCTGGCCCGACTGGCAGTAGCCGCATTGCGGCACGTCGAGCTCGATCCACGCGCGCTGGACCGCGTGCGAGCGATCGCTCGAGAGTCCCTCGATGGTCGTGACCTTGCGGGTCCCGACGTCCTCAAGCTTCGTCACGCAGGAGCGCGTCGCGACGCCATCGATGTGCACCGTGCACGCCCCGCACAGCGACTTGCCGCAGCCGAACTTGGTGCCGGTGAGACCCAGGTGGTCGCGCAGCACCCAGAGGAGCGGGGTGTCCGGGCTCGCATCGGTGGTCAGCGACTGGCTATTGACGTTCAGGGTCAGCATGGATTCCCCCACAGGTGTACTGCCGTGCGGGCCCGCGACGCCGGGCCGCTCGGCCCCGATCCTACTCGCACTCGGCGCCGCCGGTCGACGCAGCGTGGCGAGGGCGCTTGTTAGGCGCCCGGCGCCCGGCTAAGGTAGTTCGGATGCAGAGACTCCCGAGCCCGCTCGCGAGACGCCGGCGCGCACGCCCCTGGCTGGTCGCGTTGCTCGCGATCTTCGGGGTCGCCCAGCTGCACGGCCTCCAGCACGGCATCAGCCACCTCGGCGCCGTGCCCGGGATGGGCGACCGGACAGCGCCGCACACGCTCGTCTGCACCGATTGCGTCGCCTCGGCGGAAGCGGGCGCCGCGCCGCTCCTCGCCGCCATCGCCCCGAGTTTCGTTCCAAGCGCCGCCGGCCCCGTTGCCGAGGCTGCGCCCCTCACCCGCGGCCGCCCGTCGCGGGCCGCCTACCGCGCCAGGGCCCCGCCCGTAACCCCGAGCTGATCACGCACTGGGATGACCGCGAGCGATCGCGGCCGCCTTCTCGCCTGCATCTTTTCGGAGTTCATCATGAGGATTTCGCATCCGACGGCCGCCGCCGTCCTCGCCCTGTTCGTTGCATCGTTCGATAGCCGCATCACCCGCGCCGAGGAAGGCGCCGCGGAGGCCGCGAGCGCGAGCGCAACCCCGGGCGTCCTCACCGAGGTGCAGGTCACCGCCCGGCATCTCGATGAGGCCCGCAACGGCCTCATGCCCGAGACGGGCTCGAGCACCTTTCGCTTCGACGCCGAGGATCTCAAGAACCTGCCGCTCGGCGATGCAACGCCGCTCAACGAGGTGCTGCTGCGCGCTCCCGGCGTCACGCAGGATTCCTTCGGCCAGCTGCACGTGCGCGGGGACCACGCGAACCTGCAGTACCGGATCAACGACGTGGTGATCCCGGAGTCGATCTCGCTCTTTGGACAGGCGCTCAACCCGCGCTTCGCGAGCGAGATCAACCTGCTGACGGGCGCGCTGCCGGCCGAGTACGGCTACCGCACCGCGGGCGTCGTCGACATCCACACGAAGGGGAGCACCTTCCAGCCGGGCGGCGATCTCAACGTGCTCGCGGGTTCCCACGGCGACCGCGAGGCGAGCGGCGAGTGGAGTGTGAGCGACGGCGCGCTGTCCGCGTACATCACCGGCGGCTACACGGCCAACGATCTTGGCATCGAGAACCCGCTGCCGACGATGCATGCGCTGCATGACCACACCGCCCAGTCGAACGCGTTCAGCTACCTCTCCTACCTCCTCGATGACGATTCGCGCCTGTCGCTGCTGCTGGGCCTGTCGAACAACGACTTCGAGATTCCGAACGTACCGGGCCAGCTGCCGGAATTCGAGCCGCCCGGCGTCCTCGTGCCCGCCTCCGCCGCGCTCAACGAGCGCCAGTACGAGGGCAACCGCTTCGCGATCCTCGCCTACGAGGGCTCGATCCACGAGCTCATCCACTACCAGCTCGCGCTCTACGACCGGATCTCCGAGGTCCACTACACGCCCGATGCGCGCGGCGATCTCAGCTACACGGGCGCGGCGGGCGAGGTCTACCGTCGCAACGACCGCCATGGCCTGCAGGCGGACGCGAGCTGGCGCGTGAGCGAGGCGCACACCCTCAGAGCCGGTCTCACCTACAACGACGAGACGGCCGGTTCGCGCACTCTGACCACGGTGTATCCGCTCGATGGGCTCGGCGAGCCGCTCTTTACGCCACTCGCGATCGCGGAGAACGCGAGCGAGGGCGCGAAGCTCTACGGGCTCTACCTGCAGGACGAGTGGCGTCCGCTCGAGACGCTCACCATCAACTACGGCGCGCGCTACGACTGGTACCAGGCCTTGCTCGATGAGCACCAGTTGAGCCCGCGCATCGGGCTCGTCTACGAGCTCGGCGCCGCGACGACCCTGCACGCGGGCTACGCGCGCTACTTCACGCCGCCGCCAACCGAGAAGATTCGCCTCGAGTCGATTGCGCTCTTTGCGAACACGACCGCCGCGCCGACCTCGGCCGGCAACAGCCCGGTGCTGTCCGAGCGCAGCCACTACTTCGATGCCGGGATCCTCGAGCGCCTCAGCGCCTCGCTCAGCCTCGGCCTCGACGCCTACTACCGCGCCGTCGAGAACCTCATCGACGAGGGCCAATTCGGCCCAGCGCTCGTATTCGCGCCGTTCAACTACGCGACCGGCCGGGTGTGGGGCCTCGAGCTCACCGGCAGCTGGCGCCACGAGGGGACGGCGGCGTATCTCAATGCCGCCTACGGCACGGCGACGGGCCGGCGCATCGTGAGCGGCGAGTACAACTTCGCGCCCGAGGAGCTCGCGGCGATCGCGGCCGGGTACATTCATCTCGACCACGACCAGCGCTGGACGGGCTCCGCCGGGCTCACCGAGACGCTGGCCGGCACGACGTTCAGCCTCGATGCGCTCGTTGGCAGCGGGCTTAGGGCCGGGTTCATCAACAGCGACCACCTGCCCTCGTCCGTGCAGCTGAACGCGGGCGCGCACCGGAACTTTGCGCTCGATGGCTTGGGTGAGTTGAACGCGACCGTGACGGTGCTGAACCTCCTCGACAAGGTCTACGAGATCCGCGACGGTACCGGCGTCGGCGTCGGCGCGCCGCAGTGGGGGATCCGCCGCTCGCTCTATGTCGGGCTCGGCAAGTCCTTCGGTCCGTAGGCCGGCCGGGTCGGGGGCGCTCAGCTGCGCTCGGCGCCCGCGTCGAGCTGCGCGCGTCTTGCGGCTATTCGGTAATGATGCGGTCGGCCCATTCGACGAGCGAGACGAAGATCGACGGACTGCCAAATTTCGCGCCCCACTGGCTGAGGTCGGCCTCGGTCACGCCACGCGCGCGGGAACACGCGCCGCAGGCGAAAATCTGGATCTTGGCCGCGACGACCTTCTGCAGGGTCTCTTCAAGTGGCGACCAGCCAACCGGAACCACGGCCTTGGCGAGCGACAGGCGCATCAGGGAGACCGCTTCGCCGAGCAGGAAGATCTGCACGGTATGGCCGGCCTCGGCGAGTGCGTGGCCGTGCAGAAATGGGAATGCCGCCTTGGTCGGGTCATCGGACCCCCAGGCACTCTTCATCATGACCTTGAGCGGCGACT
Organism: Pseudomonadota bacterium; assembly: GCA_025356075.1. Taxonomy (GTDB): domain Bacteria; phylum Pseudomonadota; class Gammaproteobacteria; order Steroidobacterales; family Steroidobacteraceae; genus CAIKZZ01. The sequence continues at coordinate 136,721 of JANXUT010000044.1, forward strand.
TCGGCGCCGCTGCAACCGTCGATCCCGCGGCCATCATGAGCGGGATTGCGGCCAATTGCGTCAATGCGCGGCGACGACTCATGCTGACTCCCCTTGAATCAATGATTGCCTGGCGTCGATGCGGCCCCGCTGACACAGGCAGCGGTTGCCGTCGGAGCGCCAATATACGCCCGCGAAAACTTGGACGGGAAGAACCGCCGCGGCGAACCGACGTGCCAGATTGGGAACCGAGACGCGACGGCTGGCAACGCCGACCGCCGCGTTGATGCCGCGTCGGGCGCGACCGGATGACGGCCGCGCTCAGCCCACTTCCGCCGCCGCGAACTGCAGCGCCGCCAGGCGCGCGTAGAGTGCGTTGCTCGCGATGAGCTCCGAGTGCGTGCCGATCCCGATGATCCGGCCGTGGTCCATCACGACGATGCGGTCGGCCTTGAGCACCGTCGCGAGCCGGTGCGCGATCACGATGGTCGTCCGTCCCTGCATGAGCCGCTCGAGCGCCTGCTGCACGAGCCGCTCGCTCTCGGCGTCGAGCGAGCTCGTCGCCTCATCGAGCAGCAGCACCGGCGGATCCTTCAGGATCGCGCGCGCGATCGCGAGCCGCTGGCGCTGGCCGCCCGAGAGCCTGGTCCCGCGCTCGCCGAGGAACGTGCCGTAGCCCTCCGGCAGCGCCCGCAGGAATCCGTCCGCCGCGGCGGCCTCGGCCGCCGCCTCGATCTCCCGATCCGTCGCGCCCGGGCGCCCGTAGCCGATGTTCTCGCGCGCGCTCGCGCCAAAGAGCACGGTGTCCTGCGGCACGAGCCCGATCTGCGCGCGCAGTTCCTCCGGCGCGAGCGCCGCGAGGTCGATGCCATCGAGCGTGATCCGGCCGGACTTCGGGTCGTAGAACCTGAGCAGCAGCTGGAACACCGTGCTCTTGCCCGCGCCCGAGGGCCCGACGAATGCGATCGTCTCGCCAGGTTCTATCGCGAGCGAGTAATCGATGAGCGCGCTCGCGCCGGGTCGCGACGGGTAGCTGAAGCTGACCGCCTCGAAGCGGATCCGTCCGCTCGCCCGTGCTGGCAGATGGGCGGGCATGGCGGGCGCGCGGATCGCGGGCTCCGAGGCGAGTAGTTCGGCGAGGCGCTCCATTGCGCCTGCGCCCCGCTGCACCTCGCCCCAGGTCTCGCTGAGCGCCGCCGCCGCGGCGCCGACGTAGACGGCGTAGAACAGGAACTGCGCGAGTTCGCCGCCCGTCATCCGCCCCGTCAGCACCTGGTGCGCGCCGAGCCACAGCACCAGCGTTATCGCCCCGAATACGAGCATCGTGCCGAGCGCCGTCAGCACCGCGCGGACGCGAGTGCGCGCGATGCCGGCATGGAAGCTCTCCTCGACCGCAAGCCCAAAGCGCCGGCTCTGCAGCTCCTCGAGCGTGTAGGCCTGCACGGTCTGGATCGCGTTCAGCGTCTCGCCGGCCAGCCCGGCGGAATCCGCGATGCGATCCTGCGCGCTCCTCGACAGCGAGCGGACCCGGCGGCCGACGACGATGAGCGGTACGACGATGAGCGGCAAGAGCACGCCGAGCGCCCCCATCAGCTTGGCGCTCGTGAGCGTCAGCATCACCAGCGCGCCGCTCATGCTGAGCGCCGAGCGAAGTGCAACCGAGAGCGAGGAGCCGGCGATCGTCTGCACCAGCGTCGTGTCGGTGGTCAGGCGCGAGAGCACCTCGCCCGTGCGGGTGACCTCGAAGAACGTCGGGTCCATGCGGATCACGCGCCGGTAGACCGCCTCGCGGATGTCGGCGACGACCCGCTCGCCGATCCAGGTCACGTAGTAGAAGCGCAGCGCCGCGAACCCGCCGAACATCGCCGCGGCGGCCAGGAAGCCGACGAAGTAGCGGTTGATCGTCACCGCGCTTTGCCCCGCGAGGCCGTGGTCGATCATCTGCCGGAGCGCGACGGGGAGCGCCAGCATCGAGGCCGCCGCGATCACGAGCGCGATGAGCGCGATGGTCATGCGGCCGCGGTACGGCCGGATGAACGGTGCAAGCGTGCGAAGGGGCTTGAGCGAGCGGGCCTTCGGGCGGTCGGCGGCGGCGTCAGCCATGCGCTTGGGCCTGCGCGCGAGTGTCTCGCGCGACGGCGGTCGGAAAGTCGTGCATCGGGTATCCCGCGGAGCGAGGGCCCAAGTCTAGCCGGATGCGGACGCCGCGGCGGGACGTTCGCGCCGGCGCCGCCTCAACGTGCTCAGCAGGACCGCGAGCATTGCCAGCAGCGACGGGTCGAGGGACCCGCCGCCGCCCCCGCCGCCGGCGGCCGGTGCAGGCGTCGGCGTCGTCGCGACGGGCGGCGGGATCGCGACGGGACAGGCGTGCGTGCCGGCCGAGGCGGGCGCGGCCGTGCTCGCCTGCGTCGAAGTCACCTCGACCGTCGCGACATCGATCCGGCCGTCCTCGTCGGTGACGGTGAGCTGGACGCCGACCGTGCCGCTCGTCGGTGCATCGAGGCTGGTGCTGGGCCCCGTGAGCGAGGTGAGCGCGGGGGTTCCTGGCGCCGTGCTCCCGGGCAGGATCGCCCAAGCGTAGCTTGCGATCGTGTGGCTGCAGGCGGCGGCGCTGCCGCCGGCATCGAGGGCGAGGCTCTGGCCGGGCTGGGTTGCAAGCGGCACCGCGACCGCGGCGATCGGCCGTTGCGCCTCGGCGACGGCGGCCTGCGCATCCGCGAGCCCCGCGCCGCAGGTGGCCCTCGTGCAGTTGCACTCGAAGGCCTCCGTCGCGCCCGCCGTCGGCACCACGCACATGGGGAGCGGCGCACCGGTATCGTCCGTCGCAACCACCGGGAAGGCGCGCGCGCTTGCGGCGAGGCGGCTCTTCAGCTGCGCGGCGTTCAAGTTCGCGTTCGTGCTCAGCATGAGCGCGGCGATGCCGGCGACGATCGGCGCCGAGAAGCTCGTGCCGATATTGATGTTGAACTGGTCGGTGTAGCTGCTCGTGCCCGGCGAGGTGGTGCCCAGGTTCGTCGTCGTGTCGATCGAGAACAGGCACGCGCCGCCCGCATTGACGCAGTTGCCGGCGGGAGCGGCGAGCGCGACCTCGGGCCCCAGGTTCGCGTAGCCGACCTTCGTGCCGATGTGGCGCACGCCCGTCACTGCGATGGCGCCCGGGCAGTTGGCCGGTGAATCGACCGGCCCGCCCTCATTGCCGGCCGAGACGATGACGACCGCACCGCGCGCGGCGAGCTGGCGGATCACGTCCTGGTATCCGCCGCTGCCGGCGCTGCAGGCGCCGGCGCTGCCGAAGCTCATGTTGAGTACGCGCGCCGGGTAGGGGTTCGCGGGCAGGCCGCCGACCGCGATGCCGGCCGACCACAGCATCGCCGCGAGGATGTCCGAATCGTAGCCGCCGCACTTGCCGAGCACGCGCGCGGGCAAGATCCAGGAGTCCCAGGCGATCCCGGCGATGCCGAGGCCGTTGTTGGTGCGGGCGCCCAGGATGCCGGCCGTGCGGGTGCCGTGCCAGGAGCTGTTGCCGGCGCTGCAGTTGGTCAGGAACGAGTTGGTCAGGTCGCCGCTCGTGACCCAGTCGCCGGGGTCCGAGGCATCCGCATCGCGGCCATCGCCGTCATTGGCGGTCACGAACGTGGTGCCGCCCGCGCCACCGTCGGCGCCGATGAAGTCATAGCCCGGCAGGAGCTTGCCGCCGGCCTCCGCGCGGCCGAGATCCGGATGCTCGAAGCGAACGCCCGTATCGAGGTCGGCGATGACGATGCCGCTCGAGCCCGTCGCGGTCGACCAGGCGCCAACGGCGTTCACCGCCGCGAGCGAGACGCCCGAGGGCGTCGTGGTCGGGGCGCCCAGGTACCACTGGCCGGTCGCTCCACCCGCGGTCGGTGCGAAGAGCGGATCGTTCGGCGTGACCGGGCCGCTGTGCGGGTGGCGCCTGGTATCAGGATCGGCGTACTCGATGGCCGGATCCGCGCGCAGTGCCGCGAGCGTCGCCGCGAGCTCCGCGCCCTGCTCGGTCACGAGGAGCCGCGCCACGTGGATATCGCCCGTCAGGCTGTAGGCGAGGCGCAGCGACACGCCCGTGCGACCGCCGACCTCCCGCAGCCGCTCAGCCACCGGCCGGAGGGATTCGCCCGGCGCGAGCGCGCTCGGTTCGACTGCGGCTGGCGCGCGCAGCCGGAAGAGGATGCGGGCAACGGGCTCGGGGCGCGGCGCACGGGCGCCGAGGGGATTCGCTTCGCCGGCGCCGGCGCGTGCGGTGGCGAGCACGCAGCCGAGGAGTAGCGTCGCGGCAAAAACCGTTCGATGCATGCGGGAGTCCTCGGCGGCGCCAGATGACAGCGTAGGGCCGGGCGCGGGCCCCGCAACGCCGACCCTGTCGCCAGCCGGCGACAGGGCGGCGCCCGAGTGCGGATCCGTGGACCCCGTCGCACTCCGGCGGCGCGCGCGACGGGAGCCCCGAGGCCTCGGACCCGGGTCAAGTTGTGCAAAGGCGCGCCGCGCCGCGACCCCGCACACCCGCCCGGAAGGCCCTCGATACGAGCCCCCGCGCGTGGTTGCGACATTACGGCGGCATGAATGCAGTCGTGGCGGTGCCGGGCCGATAATGGAACCCGCCGGGGCCAGAAGGATCTGATGGAGGTGGATGGCGCAGCGCCGGCCTCCTCGTGGCGCCCGCGCCGAGCGCCGGGTCAGCGATTTCGGCGCGCGCGCGTTGTAGTCTTCGAGCGGTCATTGCGGAGAGCGTTGAATGCGTACCCTCGTCACTGTCGTGTTGCTGGCCGCGGCGGTTGGACTCGGCGGCTGCGTCGTCGCCCCGCCGGAGCGTGTGCAGGAGCCGCTTGAAAGCGCGCCCGTGGCGCCGCCGCCCGAGCAGGTCGCCGAGGTCGTCGCGTACCCCGCCCAGGGCCAGTCCGAGCAGCAGCTCGACCGTGACCGCTACGAGTGCCATGTCTGGGCCGTCAAGCAGACGGGATTCGATCCGAGCGTCGCAGGCGTGCCGCCGCACCAGCGCGTGCGTGTCGTCGCAGGGCCCGCCCCCTCGGCGGTGCCGGGCAGCGCCTTCACGGGCGCGATCCTCGGCGCAATCGTCTCCCGCCCGCGCGACGCCGGCATCGGTGCGCTGATCGGCGCGGTCGCCGGCACCGCCGTCGGCGCCGCGAGCGACGCCTCGCGTGCGCAGGCGACGCAACAGGGCGTCGCCAGCGAGCAGGCGCGCCTCGATGCGCAGACCTCGCAGCAGGAATCCCAGGCGGGCGGCTACCGGCGCGCACTCGGCGCGTGCCTCGCCGGCCGCGGCTACACGATCCGCTGATCGTAAGGGGCGCAGCCATGGCCAACCGTCCGCTCATCCTAGGCACGCTCGTGCTCCTCGGCGCGAGCCTCGCCGGCACCGCCGCCTTCGCCCACAACGAGCGGGGCGCCGGGCCCTCGCCGCAGTCCCACTACGACGGGCGCTACCAGCACAACCACGCCTATCCGATGCGCGGCTACGCGGTCGGCGCGCGCCCCGCGGGCGCGCTCGCCGTCACGCACATGGGCCAGCGCTACTGGTACGGCGGCGGCGTGTGGTACGGCGCGCGCGGCCGCGGCTGGGTCGTCATAGGTCCCCCGATCGGCGTGTTCGTGCCGGTCTTGCCGCCGTTCTACACGACGGTCTGGTTCGGCGGATTTCCGTACTACTACGCCAACGACACCTATTACCTGTGGCGCGATGGCGACCAGGGCTACCAGGTCGTCGATCCGCCGGGCGGGCCGAGCGCGACGCCGCAGGCGCCGGCGACCGCCGATATCTACATGTATCCGAGGAACGGCCAGGACGCCGACACGCAGGCGAAGGATCGCTACGAGTGCCACCGCTGGAGCGCGGACCAGACCGGCTTCGACCCGACGCGTGCCTCGGGCGGCGTAGCGGCGGCGGATGCACAGGGCAAGCGCGAGGATTACTTCCGCGCGATGGGCGCGTGCCTCGAAGGTCGCGGTTATAGCGTCAAGTGATGCCGCCCCCCAGCGCGCGCGGGATCCGGGCGCTTGCGCAGGGCGGCGCGCTTGCCTCGCTCGTGCTCGCATGCTGCGGCTGCGGCGGGCCCGCATTCGAGCGCGCGCCGCGCCCGGCCGCGGACCTCTCAGGTCACTGGGTCTACCTCGCCGAGTCGAGCGAGGATGCCGCCGCGATCATCCGCGCCGCGATGCCAAGGCCGCGCCGCCCCGCGCGCCTCGATCGCGACGCGAACGGACTCCCCACCGAGGACGGCTCGACGGGGCGGGCGGGCGGGCAATCGGGTGGCCGTCCGAGCGGCCAGCGCCGCGGTGGCCCGTCCGGCGACTCAGGCGCCCAGAGCACCAATCCGAACGCCGGCGCGCCACCGGTCTGGGGCCGGGGCAGCCCGATGGAGTTCGTGCGCGCGTTCGTGTATCCCGCGCAGCGTATCGATGTGAGCTCGCAGCCCGAGCTCATCACCGTCCTGCAGGGCGAGCGGCGCCGCAGTTTCCAGCCGGGCGACGAGGAACCCTTGAGCGTCAACGACCGCTACGGCTCGCGCACCGTCCGCGCCGGCTGGGAGGGCGCGGTGTTCAACATCAAGAGTTCCAACTCCACGCGCTTGAGTGTGCTCGAGAAATTCAGACAGCTGCCAAGCGACCGGCTCGGCACGGAGGTTGAGTTCAGCACGCCCGGCATGCGGACGGTGAAGGTGCGCTCGGTGTACCGGCGCGCGACGGCAGCCGAGCTCGCGTCGGCTCCCCCGGACGGGCCTCCGCTGCCCGGGCCGCGCTGACCTTCTCGCGTCGCCAGTCCGCGACAGGAGCAGGGCGCGCGGCTAGCGAGGAATCGAGCGGGAGCGAACCGAGGGACCTGCCAGGTCAACTCACGGAATGGGACGCGTGCCCCGGCCTAAGGCCCCCGCCCGGTGGTTGAATGCACGCAGGGCCCGGTGCGGGCTGGCCGGTGGGGCAGGCGCTCTTAAGAGTCAGTCGGGTCCGCCTCGAGCCACGGAGTAGACGACGATGCGCAACTTCACAGCACGTTTCACGATGACGGCACTGCTTGCGACCTCCCTCGTCGGCGGCCTCGCGCTCGCCGAGCCCGGCGAGCGGCACGAGCACGTCGATGCCCGCCACCTGCACAACCACAGCTACCTCGATCGCGGCGACGTGGTCGCCGAGCTCCCGCGCGGCGCGAACCGTGTGCGCTTCGGCGCCGCACGCTACTGGTACGCGGGCGGCGTGTGGTACGAGGCAACGGGGCCGCGCTTCCTCGTGGTCGCACCGCCCGTCGGCGTCGTCGTCGAGGTGTTGCCGCCCTACTTCACGACAGTGAGGTTTGGCGCGGAGCAGTACTACTACGCGAACGACACCTACTACCTCTTCAATCCGCGCGAGCGCGCCTTCCAGGTGGTCGAACCGCCCGCCGGGATCGAGGCGGGAGCCCCGCCAGCCGCGGCGTCTGCCGCCGCCGACAATCTCTTCGTCTATCCTCGGAACGGCCAGTCGCCCGAGCAGCAGGCGACCGACCGCTACGAGTGCCATCGCTGGGCCGCGGACCAGACGGGTTTCGACCCGACGCGCGCGGGCGGCGGCGTCGCGCCGGCCGCGGAGGCTCCAAAGCGCGGCGACTACGCGCGCGCGAACAGCGCGTGCCTCGAGGGCCGCGGGTATACGGTACGCTGACCCGATTGGACACCTAGGTCTCTCGCATGCGAGGCAATGAGCCATGACCACTTTCGCGAATCGCGCCTCTCTCACCGCCCTGACCGCGCTCGCGGCCCTCGCGGCGCTGCCCGCACACGCGGCGCTCGGTGGCGATGTGGCCTCCGTGCTGAGGGACGGCGCCGCGCTTCGCGCGAGCCACGCCGTCACGCCCTTCGCAGCCTACGACCTGCACGAGGCAACGAGCCCCGACGGCACGGTGCTGCGCGAGTACGTCGACAAGAGCGGCCGCGTGTTCGCGCTCAGCTGGCGCGGCCCCGGCTCGCCGAATGTCCGCGCGCTCCTCGGCGAACACGCCGCCCAGTACGAGGCGGTGCGCAGGCGCTTCAGCAGCCACAAGGTCGTCAACATCGATGAACCCGGCTTCGCGGTCAGCATCGTGAAGCTGCCGCGCGGCTGGCACGGACAGGCCGTGCTGCCCGCCGCGATCCCGGCGGGCGTCGCCCGCGCGGACCTTCGCTAGCGCGCCCCGCCCGATTCAACGCAGGAACGAACCATGACCTCATCCGCGTCAGGCTCCCCACGCGCGCCGCTCTCAGGCGTCCTCGCGGCCGTGCTCGCGCTCGTCGGCTGCGGCGGCGGCGGGGGCGGCGGCTCGCCGCCAATGACCGCGCCAATCCTCTCCTTGAGCGCGACCAGCGTGACCTTCGCCGCGCAGGCGAATGGCACCACGAGTGCAGCCGACGTGATCACGGTGAGCAACACCGGTACCGCGGCGCTCACGGTGAGCGGCGTCACGATCGGCGGCGTCGACGCCGCGATGTTCGCGGACACGACGACCTGCGGCAGCGTCGCGGCGGGAAGCTCCTGCACGATCAGCGTGACCTACGCGCCGACCGCGCTCGGTGCCGCGAGCGCAACGCTCGGCATCGCGGCGAACGTGACCGGCAGCCCCGTCAACGTGACGCTCTCAGGTACCGGCGCCGTCGCGACCGGCAGCAATACCGTCACTGGCATCGTCGACGCGGGCCCTGCCGCATTGACGACCGCCGCGCTCAACCTCCTCTATGTGTCGGTGCAGATCTGCGCGCCCGGTACCACGACGTGCCAGGTGATCGATCACATTCAGGTCGATACCGGCTCCTTCGGGCTGCGCGTGCTGTCGGAGGTGTTGAGCGTCCCGCTCGCGGCCGCGCTCACCACGCGGAACTCCCTGGCCGGCAACGCGCTCCTCGAGTGCACGCAGTTCGCCGACGGCTACAGCTGGGGCCCGATCAAGACGGCGGATGCCACCATCGGCGCCAAGGTGGCCGCGAACCTGCCGATCCAGGTAATCGGTGACCCGGCCTACCCGGACTCGATGGCGCCCGCTGCATGCACCACGGGTCCCGGCGGTGCGACCAAGGAGAACACCGTCGCGAACTTCGGCGCCAACGGCATCATCGGCATCGGCTACTTCCTCGAGGACTGTGGCCTGTCGTGTCGGAGCGACGGCACCGTCTACAGCAACTGCACGGCGACGACCTGCACGGGCTACGCGGCGTTCCCCACCGAGCAGGTGCCCAACCCAGTCGGCAAGTTCGCGACCGACAACAACGGCGTCATCATCCAGTTGCCGGACGTGCCCACGACCGGTGGAACCGATATCACCGGGACCCTCGTCTTCGGGATCGGCACGGCGGCCAACAACGCGCTCGCCCCAAGCGCGACCGTGTACACGGTCAGCGCCTTCACGGGATCGTTCAGCGCAAAGTACGCCGGCACGACGATGCCCGACAGTTTCGTCGACTCAGGCTCGAACGCGTACTACTTCCCGAATGTCAGCTCGCTCCTGACCGCCTGTGCGGGGGTGAACTCCTCGTTCTATTGCCCGACGCCCGACACGACGGTGACCGCTGAGATCACCGGCGTGAACAACGCGCTCGCCAGTGTCACGCTGCCGGTCAACAACCTGAGTGAGATCGGTGCGGCGACGGCGTTCCCGGGACTCGCCGGAACGATCGGCGGCTTGGCGACGACCTTCGACTTCGGGCTGCCGTTCTTCTTCGGCCGGACCGTCTACGTCGCGTTCGAGGGTTCGACGCTCGGCGGCGAGGTCGCCCCGGCCATCGCGTGGTAGCAAGGGCGCGGGTTTACGGCAGGTCGATCGCGGCGCTGGCGCGCGCCGCATCGCCGAGCACGGTGCTCATCGTCGTCGCGACGCGCACGAGGCTCGCCGAGGGCGACGTCGAGTTCCAGGCGCGAACGCTGAGCCGGTAGGGGACGCCGGCGGTCGGGGCGAGCGCCCGGCCGGCCGGCACGTTCACGATGTTTATCGTCCCGCCGCCCGTCGCCAGCAGCGTGCCGACGTTCACGCTCTCGACGACGCGGTTGCCCGCGGCGACGACGACGAAGCCTGAATCAAATTCCCCCACGGGCGAGGTGAGCGTGAGCGCGAGGGTGCCCGCCGCGCCACCGGCGGCGACCGCCGGGAACGGCGGCAGCACCGGCGTCGGCGCGCCGGCGAGCCCGTTGATGAGGCTGGGCGCGAGCGCGAGCGCATCGCGCCGGAAGGCGCCTTCGGTGCCGATCACGTAGCCGCCCTGGCCTTCGACGGGCGCGGCGGTCGAGAACGAGATCGAGCTGCCGCTCGCGTAGTCGCCGACGTTGACGGGTCCGCTTCCGAGCGCAAAGGAGTCCCCCGGCAGCCGCCGCGTCAGCAGGTCGAGCGCGGAGCTGTCGATGAGGTAAGGGATCTCGCCGCCCGCGGCGATGGTCTGGTAGAAGTCGACGCGCGCGCCGCCCGGCAGCGCGACCGCCTGCGCCGACACGTTCGCGTAGCCAGGCGATGCGGGAGTCAGCAGGATCGGCGTCGCCTGCACCACCACCGGGCTCGTCACGGCCCCCGAGCTGATGGGTACGCTCCTGATGATGACCGTCTGGGCGCCGGATGAACTGATGACGAGGTCGTAGCTCGTGGTGCCGGAGGAGGGCGCCGGCAGCGGGTAGAGCGTGAAGGCGCCGGAGCTGCCGACAACGCGCCGCTGCACGACGACGTGGTGGCTGCCCGCGGCGTCCGGCACCTCGGCGCTCACGACGACGGGTCCGTAGCCCGCCGCGAGCGCGGACGGATCGATGCTGCCGCTGATGGCGCCGGCGTTCTTCTCGTCGATGACGCTCGCGATCGGGCTCAGCACGTAGCCGGTCGACGTGCCGTAGCCGTAGGGCAGCACGGCGCGCGCGCCATCGAGCGTGACTGCGAGCGTCGCGGTCTTCCCCGAGCTCGTCGTGCTCGTCGAGGTCGTCGTGGCGCTCGAGGTCTGGCCGACGTCGAGGGAGCCGGCGAGCACGAGATCGGTCGCGATCGTGAGCCCCGCGCCCGGCACCGGCGACTCGAGTGGCGTCGTCGTGCTCGTGCCGTCGGTGGCGGTGATGCTGATCTCGGAGTTGGCGGTGAGCCCGAGCGCGGAGGCGGAGGCGACGAGCGAGTCAGCGGAGTCCGCGGTCACGAGGTGCAGCTGCCGGTAGGTGCCGGCGGGCAGGGCGATTGCGGTCGCGAGCGCCGTCAGCGCCCCCGGCGTCAGCGTCGCGAGGTCGATCGTGACGGGTGTCGCGAGCACCGACTTCACCCAGCCGGCCGTCGCCTCCACGGGCGTGTCGGCGCCGGTCGCGAGCCATACCTCCTGGACGGTGACGTAAAGATGGGTCACGTTGCCGGCGGTGGTGCCGGTCGCGGCGACGTCGGCCTTCAGCGAGCAGCCGCTCGCGGCCAAGGCGAGCGCGAGCGGCGCGCCGATCGCAACGAGGAGCGTCCGCGCGCCGCGCGCGAGCGCGCGGCGTCCCGGGTTCGGCCTGGTGGCTCGTGTGTGCATGACCGGTACCCGCGTGACTGGAAGGGCCGTCCTGCGCCAGCATAAGCCCGGCCGCGCCCGCCGCTACCGCTCGGCGGGCAAGGCTCTGTCAGGCGCGTGCAAAGAACCGTTCGGACGGGAATCGAAGCGTCGCCGCGTCGCGACGCACTGCCAGTTGAGACCGCGCGGCGGGCGCCGCGTTCCCCACGGCGCCCTGTCAAGACTCGCTGCGTGGGCCGGACGCGGGTATCGTTCGCGCCGTCAGAGTCATGCAAGGACGGTGCGTTGAAGACGAGCGTCGGGCGGGACGTTTGAGCGCCAGTGGCGGCCGCGCGGCGGCGCTGCGCGCCGGGTTCTGGGACATGGTGCCGACGTTCCCGGCGACGATCGCGTGGGGACTCGTGACCGGCGTCGCGATGGCGCAGTCGGGGATCGGGCTCTTCAAGGCCTATGTCTTCTCGACGGTCGCGTACGCGGGCTCGGCGCAGCTCGCGGTGCTGCCGCTGATGGTCGGGCACGCGCCGGTGTGGGTGATCACGCTCACCGCGCTCATGGTCAACCTGCGCTTCGTGATTTACAGCGCCGCGCTCAAGTCGACGCTCGGCGGGCTCCCCCTCGCGCGCCGCTCAGCCCTCGCCTACCTCATCGGCGACATGACGTTCGCGATCTTCATGCGCACGGGCTCGCACCACGCGCCGGCGGAGCGGCCGACCTACTTCGCCGGCATGGCGCTCGCAAACTTCCTGCTGTGGCACGTGGGCTCCTACATCGGCCTGCTCGCGGCGGGCGCGATCCCGGCGGAGTGGGGCCTCGACTTCGCGGGGATGCTCGCGCTCCTCGCGCTGCTCGTGCCGATGCTCGGGAGCCCGCCGGGGCTCGCAGGTTCCGTGGTCGCGGGCGTCCTCGGCATCGTCCTCTATCCGCTCCCGGCGCGGACCGGCCTCGTCGTCGCGACGCTCGCCGGGATCGTGGCGGGGCTTCTCGTCGAGCAGTGGCAGAGGGTGCGCCGATGAGCGATGACCTCGCCACCTGGCTCGCGATCGCCTTGGTCACGGTGGGCAGCTTCGTGACGCGCGCGAGCTTCGTGGTGTTCGGGGCGCGCCTGAAGCTGCCGCCGCTGGTCGAGCGAGCGCTCAGGTTCGCGCCGGCCGCCGTGCTCGGCGCGATCGTCGTGCCGGCGCTACTGCTGCACGACGGCCGGGCGGAGCTTGGGCCCGGCAACTACCGGCTGGTCGCGGCGCTCGTGGCGAGCCTCGTGATGTGGCGCACCAGGAGCATGATCGGCGCGATCGCCGCCGGCATGGCGGCGCTGACGCTCATGCGTCTCTACGCCTGATCAGTCTTCCATCAGGAAGCTGCGCAGCTGCTCCGAGCGGCTCGGGTGCCGAAGCTTTCTCAGCGCCTTCGCCTCGATCTGGCGGATGCGCTCGCGGGTCACATCGAACTGCTTGCCGACTTCCTCGAGGGTGTGGTCGGTGTTGAGGTCGATGCCAAAGCGCATGCGCAGCACCTTCGCCTCGCGCGGGGTGAGCTGGGCGAGCACGGAGTGCGTCGTCTCCCTGAGGCTCTCCATCGTCGCCGAGTCGAGCGGCGACTGCACCGAGGTGTCCTCGATGAAGTCCCCGAGGTGCGAGTCCTCGTCATCGCCAATCGGCGTCTCCATCGAGATCGGCTCTTTGGCGATCTTGAGCACCTTGCGGACCTTGTCCTCCGGCATCTCCATCCGCACGGCGAGCTCTTCGGGCGTGGGCTCGCGGCCCATTTCCTGCAGCATCTGCCGCGAGATGCGGTTCAGCTTGTTGATCGTCTCGATCATGTGCACGGGAATGCGGATCGTGCGCGCCTGGTCGGCGATCGAGCGGGTGATCGCCTGGCGGATCCACCAGGTCGCGTAAGTCGAGAACTTGTAGCCGCGGCGGTATTCGAACTTGTCGACCGCCTTCATCAGGCCAATGTTGCCTTCCTGGATCAGATCG